>CAKQOG010000006.1 GCA_934255485.1 uncultured Prevotellamassilia sp.
AGCTCAACTGAATAGAGCATTTGACTACGGATCAAAAGGTTATAGGTTTGAATCCTATAGGAGTCACAATCAAGAAAATCAGATAATATCTTAAACTTTTATTAGGCTCCTTAGCTCAACTGAATAGAGCATTTGACTACGGATCAAAAGGTTATAGGTTTGAATCCTATAGGAGTCACAATCAAGAAAGATATTGTTTGATTTTTTTGTTTTTACATATCAACCATAAAAGAAAGAGCACTACAATATCATGATATTGTAGTGCTCTTTCTTACTTCCCCAACCTCTTAAATATAACAATTAAAAAAAGCAGTAAATATTTATCATATTCACTGCTCATTCAAGAGGTACCCAGCAGATTCGAACTGCTGTACACGGTTTTGCAGACCGCTACCTAGCCACTCGGTCAGGGTACCAATAAAATACTGCGGTGTGTACGGGACTCGAACCCGTGACCCCATGCGTGACAGGCATGTATTCTAACCAGCTGAACTAACACACCATTCGAAATCATTAAGATTTTATATCTTGTTCCGAATTGCGATTGCAAAGGTACAACTTTATTTTAAACTACCAAACATTTAAGAAGAAAATGTTTTCATAAATATAAAAACATCCTCATATATACCATTTACATAGTGCCATTTAGGTAATTTGCTAACAATTACATAACCTGCTTTTTCAAAGAGTTTACATGAATATGTGTTGCTAACAAGCACTTGAGCATATAGTGAATGCATACGCAGCCACCTGGTTACATAATTTTCTACAAGCGTTAAAGCTTGCAACCCGTAACCTTGTCCTCTGTATTCTTTTAGCAAAACCACACCTACTTCTGCTCGCGAATCAAGCGGTGCATAGTTGGTTATATCAATCAATCCTATTGGGATTTTTTTGTTTTCTTCTACCAATGCTACATCTATAACAAATCGCTGCTCACCAGACTCATAAATTGTGGAAGAAGAAGCTATATATTGTTTAAGCGTATACTTTGAGTATGGTCCATTTGCATTTGAAGAATCCCATATATCGGGGTCATTCTCTATAGTATATAACAAAGTTAAGTCCTCTGGCTCTAAAGCTCTTAACGATATTGGATTTTGATGCATTGTCTTACTATTTTACACAAAGTCTAAAGAAATAAACGTTGCCACTTTAATGCCTATTTACTTGCAACTTCTTCTTGCTTAGGCCAACAAAAAACAAATCCTGTTATTGTAATCAAAAAACAATAAAGTGAAGTTGTGTCATTACATAGTGCATAATAAGACATAATATTAATTAAGGCACATACCCCCAATATAATCGTTCTGATAATATTCCATTTGGTAATGCTGCAGGGTGCATTTTGTATCTCTTGCTTGATTTTATTTACCGCAAACAAACGCAATGAAATAAAAGTTCCAGCAAGGGTAAGTATCACGCATAACATATTCATAGCGTATGCCGATTGCACATCTAAGGCAAGATATGCTACTGGCAACACATCTAATTCTGAAAACATTACATATAAAAGCATTAAGCCCCAAAAAGCAATATATATGCAACGAGGAATCTTCAAACTACACTCTGATTTTCCGTTGTTATTTTCCATATTATAATAGTTTGCTATAAAAATTACTTTAGCGGTGTACGTCCTAAAATAGAACGCCCCAACGTTACTTCATCCGTATACTCAAGATCGTCGCCCACACTAACACCACGTGCAAGCACCGATATCTTAACATTTAAGTCTGCCAATTTTCTCGAAATATAGAAGTTAGTTGTATCCCCCTCCATCGTGGGATTAAGAGCCAAAATTATTTCTTTTATATCTTCATTTTGTACACGATTAAACAAAGATTCCAATTCAATATCTGATGGTCCAACCCCATCCATTGGAGATATAACACCTCCTAACACGTGGTATAACCCATGGTATTGATTAGTATTCTCTATAGACATAACACTATGAATATTTTCTACAACACAAATCGTTGTTTTGTCGCGTTGCGGGTTACTACATATATCACATATATCAGTATCTGATATGTTATGACATACCTTGCAATGCTTAACATCATTACGCAATGTTAGTAAACTTTTACTAAACTCTTCTACAATCTGGTTATCTTGTTTTAGCAGATATAACGCAAAACGCAGAGCTGTTTTTCGCCCCACACCAGGCAAGCGAGAAAGTTCTTGCACTGCATGCTCTAATAACTTTGATGGATATTGTTCGTTTATCATTATGTTGGCAAAGGTACTATATCATCTTGTACACACCAAAATATTTTGTTTTGTTTTTCACGTAAG
Organism: uncultured Prevotellamassilia sp.; assembly: GCA_934255485.1. Classification (GTDB taxonomy): domain Bacteria; phylum Bacteroidota; class Bacteroidia; order Bacteroidales; family Bacteroidaceae; genus Alloprevotella. The sequence continues at coordinate 2,296 of CAKQOG010000006.1, forward strand.
CACTATACTATTTACACCCTATCCGCATTCCTTTATATTTACTATCCTATCTCATTATTATTCTTATAAGCGTTATACTGAAACAATATTCAAATCTGTTTTATTCTTTCATTTAAGATTAAACGAACAAAACAAAAATGGTATATATTTTTTACGTTATTAGATGAAATAATTTACCATCAGTTTACATTTACGTTATATTTCATATTGATTATCAACAATTACGCAATATATAATATTTATTATACGGCAACAATACCCAATAGGCTGAAGACAACAATTTTACAAAGAAATAGAAGAAATGTTTAAAAAGTTTACTAAATCCTTGCTAAAGTAAAAAGAACAAACTACTTTTGCAGTGTTATCCTAAACACAATCTTTTTATCTTAAAGAACTAATACCTATTAAAAACATTAAACGGCACGTTTCTCAACGTGCCGTTTCCTTTCTTTGCAATCTTGCATCTTAATTAAGAGATAACGTTACAACATAACTCAATACATATCCAACATATAAAATTCCACACAAAATGAAAAAAATATATCATCGTTTAAGTGCCATACTATTGGCCGTTATCATATTCACTATATGCACACTTTTAGGCGGTGCATGGTACTTATTAAATTATGCGCTGAAACCTGAAGACAGAGCACGCAAGGAACAATTGGCATGGACTGATATGTTTGAAACATACCCCAACATGAAAGCATGGCACGACTCGCTCGTTGCAAACAATGCTCTTCATGATACAACAATAATAAATAAAGAAGGGCTAAAACTACACGCTTGGTATGTAAAAGCACCATCAAAAACCAATGCTACAGCACTACTTGTACATGGTTATACCGATTGCGGAATACGTATGATGCCATTGGGCAGAATGTACAATCACAATTTGAAAATGAACATTTTATTGCCCGATTTACAAAATGCAGGACAATCAGATGGCGACCACTTTCAGATGGGTTGGTTTGACCGGAACGATGTAAAACAATGGGCAACTGTATGCAACAAACTGTTTGGCGACTCCGTTAAGATTGTCGTACATGGCATATCTATGGGGGCCGCTACAACCATGATGATGTCTGGCGATGAAAATGTTTCGCCCAACGTCAAGGCTTATATAGAAGATTGCGGATATACCAATGTTGAAGAACAATTTGAAAAAGAACTAAAAGAGCGTTTCAATCTTCCCAGTTGGCCATTAATACCATTAGCTTCACAGCTATGCAAATGGCGCTATGGTTGGAGTTTCGCTGAAGCTTCAGCAATAAAGCAAGTAAGAAAATGCAACAAGCCCATGCTTTTTATCCATGGCACAGCCGACAAGTTTGTTCCAACAAACATGGTTTTTCCTCTATACAAAGCCAAGCAAGGCATGAAATCATTATGGCTTGTCCCCCATGCAGAGCATGCGCGCAGCTACTTCAAGAACCCAAGAGCATACGAAACTCATGTCGTACAATTTCTACAATCTATTCATTTTTACAATATCAAATAATAACAAAGAAAAATATATAATACAAGCATGTAAGAAAAACTTTTGTCTTTTCGTTTTGCTTTTATAAAGGTTTGCAGTAACTTTGCGGCACTTAAAAAATTATAACACAAGATTGTTATGGTAAAAATAACATTTCCAGATGGTTCAGTACGCGAATACGAAAAAGGCGTAACTGGTCTGCAAATAGCCGAAAGCATCTCTTCACGCTTAGCGCAAGATGTGCTTGCATGCGGCGTGAATGGCGAAACAGTTGAATTAAATCGCCCCATTACAACAGATGCTACTATTACTCTCTATAAATGGGACGACGAAGAAGGTAAACATGCGTTTTGGCATACATCAGCTCACCTCATGGCTGAAGCTATGCAAGAACTTTGGCCAGGCATACAGTTTGGCATCGGTCCTGCAATCGAAAATGGTTTCTACTATGATGTGATGCCACCAGAAGGTGTAACAATAAGCGATGCAGATTTTTCTAAGATAGAAAAGAAAATGCAAGAACTCGTTCAAAAGAAGGAGGCACTTGTACGTAAAGACATTTCAAAAGCCGATGCATTGAAATTGTTTACCGAAAAAGGCCAAACTTACAAGAACGAGTTGATAAATGACCTTGAAGATGGTAACATTACTATCTATACACAAGGCAACTACACAGACCTTTGCCGTGGTCCTCACTTGTTGAGTACTGCACCTATCAAGGCAGTAAAAGTAACCGCTGTAAGTTCAGCATATTGGCGTGGCGACGAAAAGCGCCCAATGATGACACGTGTATATGGCATCAGCTTCCCTAAAAAGAAGATGCTTGATGAATACTTGCAGATGTTGGAAGAAGCTAAACGCCGCGACCACCGCAAAATTGGTCGAGAAATGGAATTATTTACCTTCTCTGATTTAGTAGGTAAGGGTCTTCCAATTTGGTTGCCAAAAGGTACAACATTGCGTCTTCAACTCGAAGCGTTCTTAAAGAAAATTCAGAAGCGCTATGGCTATCTTCAGGTTATGACTCCACATATTGGTTCTAAGAATCTTTATGTAACTTCTGGTCACTATGCTAAATATGGTAAGGATTCATTCCAACCAATCCATACCCCCGAAGAAGGCGAAGAGTATATGCTTAAGCCTATGAACTGCCCTCACCACTGTGCAATCTACGCATGGAAACCTCGTTCGTATAAAGACCTACCATTGCGCATTGCAGAGTTCGGTACAGTTTATCGTTACGAGCAAAGCGGTGAGTTGCACGGACTTACTCGTGTTCGTGGCTTTACTCAAGATGATGCACATATCTTCTGTGCTCCCGACCAAGTTAAGGATGAGTTCTTACGTGTAATGGACATTATCATGATTATATTCCGCGCCTTGAACTTCGATAAGTTCGAAGCACAGATTTCACTTCGTGATAAAGTTCACCGCGAAAAATACATTGGCTCTGAAGAGAATTGGGAACGTGCAGAATCTGCTATTATAGAAGCATGCGAGGAAAAAGGATTGAAGGCTCACATCGAATATGGTGAAGCAGCATTCTATGGTCCTAAACTCGACTTTATGGTGAAAGATGCCCTCGGACGCCGTTGGCAGTTAGGAACTATTCAGGTAGACTACAACTTACCAGAACGTTTCCAATTGGAATATACAGGTGCCGACAACCAAAAGCATCGTCCTGTAATGATTCACCGAGCACCATTTGGTTCACTCGAACGTTTCGTAGCAGTACTCATCGAACATACAGCAGGTCACTTCCCATTGTGGCTAACTCCTGATCAAGTAGCAATTCTTCCTATCTCAGACAAGTTCAACGACTATGCACAAGAGGTTCGCAAGCAATTAGAACTTGCAGACGTTCGTGCATTTGTTGATGATCGTTCTGAAAAGATTGGCCGAAAGATACGCGACAACGAGATGAAGCACATCCCTTACCTACTTGTTGTAGGCGAAAAAGAAGCTGCTTCAAACAGCGTTGCTGTACGTAAGCAAAGCGAAGGAGACCAGGGCACTATGTCGGTAGAAGACTTTGCAAAGAAAGTTACAGACGAAATAAAAGAAATGACAAAGGATTATTAATCACTTGACATTATAACAATACTAAGAGTGGTTCTGAATGCATTGCTATTTAGAGCCACTCTTATTTTTTTTAAGTTACTGCAAGAGTATTTGCAAACAAAATAAGCATGTAACTTAGGAACAAACCAACCCTTACCTCAACCTTTTTTATGCAAAAAAGCCCCACTTTAATACAATAAGATACAAAGAACTCTATTTTTTATTTTATCTATTTTGTTTATCAAAAAAGAAAAGGTAAATTTGCAGCCGAATATAAAGAAAAAGAACACATATCGCGAAGAATTACTTGGGATTTAGCTCATAAGATAGAACAAGTATAGTCCCTCTATTCATTGCGATTATAAGTATAAACTAATAGCTAATTAATGCCAGCACCACAGAAAAATCGTCGTGATCAAAACAAATCACAGTATCGCGTAAACGAGCAAATTCGCTGTCGCGAAGTACGCATCGTGGGCGATGATATTGAATCAGAGGTAATGCCTACTCGACAGGCAATACAACTTGCTCAACAAAAGGGAGTAGACCTTGTTGAGATTTCGCCAAATGCAGCACCACCTGTGTGTCGTTTAATTAACTATTCAAAGTTTCTGTATCAACAGAAAAAACGTCAAAAGGAATTAAAGGCAAAGCAGGTTAAGATAGAAGTAAAAGAAATACGCTTCGGACCGCAAACAGACGAGCATGACTACAACTTTAAGCTTAAGCATGCTATGGAATTTTTGCAAGAAGGCAACAAGGTTAAAGCCTATGTATTCTTCCGTGGCCGTTCTATTTTGTTTAAGGACCAAGGCGAAGTGCTTTTGCTCCGTTTTGCTAACGACCTTGAAGAATACGGAAAGGTTGAGCAAATGCCTGTACTCGAAGGCAAAAGAATGATACTCTTTATTGCGCCTAAGAAAACAGCAGCCCCCAAAAAGGCTGAGCATAAAGCGGTTGCAAACGAAGTTGAAGAGCCAAAACCAGTAAAGAAAGCACCTCAAGTTAAAGCGAAAAAGGAATATACAGGTCCCTTTGTTGAAGGTGAGGATTTCTAAGAAAGCAGAAAAGAACTTGCGCGCTATGTTCGGTATCTCACGTAGCCGCAGTTATTATTAATAATAAATTAAAACAAAAGAAAATGCCAAAAGTAAAGACTAATTCTGGTGCTAAGAAGCGTTTCGTTCTCACTGGAACAGGTAAGGTTAAAAGACGTCACGCTTACCACAGTCACATTCTTACAAAGAAAACTAAGAAGCAAAAGCGTAACCTTGACCACGTAGCTATCGTTGATAATGCAAACATTCGTCAAGTTCGCGAACTCCTTTGCCTTCGTTAATCACATTTTCTTTGTAGAAAAGTGTAGCTGTAACAACAGCAAGAAACATTTTAATCTTTCACATTAAAGTCTAACCGGATGTTTAGCTTCAAAGTTCGACTATTATAATAAAACAATACAAGCCGACGCTAACTTCCAAAATGTAAAAACAAAATGCCAAGATCAGTAAATCACGTAGCTTCAAGAGCAAAGCGTAAGAGAATTCTTAAACTCACTCGCGGTTATTATGGTGCTCGCAAAAACGTTTGGACCGTTGCTAAAAACACATGGGAAAAGGGTCTAACTTATGCATTCCGCGATCGTCGTAACAAGAAGCGCAACTTCCGCGCATTGTGGATTCAACGTATCAATGCAGCAGCTCGTCTTGAAGGTCTTTCTTACTCACAATTGATGGGTGGACTTCACAAGGCAGGTATCGAAATCAATCGTAAGGTGCTTGCAGACCTCGCTGTTAACAACCCACAAGCTTTCAAAGCTATCGTAGAGAAAGCAAAATAAAACTTATCATAAGTTTTGTATAAGCGAGAAAGGTTTTATGCCTTTCTCGCTTTTTTTGATTATGAAAACAATGGCTATCTTAGAAAATGAAGGAAACAAAAAGAACAAATACATTAAAACGAATATAATTTGATTTTAAAACTCGCATTAATGTATTTGTTCTTTAATTTATTCTTGTAATTTAAGTGCTGCTTGCCATCATAAAATTAATTTGTTATCATAAAATTACCTCGTCATCTGCATCATCATATACTGTTTCGTCGGCGTCAAAATCTTTGTCAATCTTTATAAGGCTTGCAACTACAAAAGTGATTAGACACAAAACCATAGCAATAATAAAGAAATTGAGATAGCCCACCAATTCTTGCAAATAGCCAGCTATCATGCCTGGAAGCATCATGCCTAATGCCATAAATCCCGTGCAAAAAGCGTAATGTGCGGTAGAAGCTTCGCCGCGCGAAAAGTATATAAGATAGAGCATATAAGCAGTAAAACCAAAGCCGTAACCAAACTGCTCAACAAATACGCAAGCATTAACCCAAAACAATGTTTCGGGCTGGAAATATGCTAAAACAATATATACAGCATCGGGCAATGTTATGCTTAACACCATTGGCCACAACCAACGCTTTAAGCCTCCATGTTCTGCTGCAATACCTCCTATTATGCCACCCAATGTAAGTCCTATAACGCCAATTGTTCCTTGTACTAAGCCAAGTTCGCCTGTGGTTAGTGCTAAGCCACCTTTCGTTTGATTGTCGAGCATAAACAGTGGAGCTATTTTTACTAACAAGGCTTCAGGCAAGCGGTACAAAAGAATAAATGACAGGGCAACTACTATTTGGGGTTTACGGAAGAAACTTATGAAAGTATCTAAAAATTCCATCATCACGCTTTGCCAATCTACTTGCTTATGAGCATAGTCAGCCTTTGTTTGCGGTAGCATTTTGGCATGATACAGAAATAGTAGCAAAAATACTACTGCCGTTATAGCAAACGTTATGCTCCATGCTTGTGAGGGACGGAAGCGCGACTCTAACACACCAGCAAACATGATTAGCAAGCCTTGCCCTACTATGCTGGCTATACGATAAAATGTAGAACGTATGCCTACAAAGAAAGCTTGTTCTTGCGGTGTTAGTGCTAACATATAAAAACCATCAGCTGCAATATCGTGGGTAGCACTGCTAAAAGCCATCAGCCATAGCATACACAAGGAGCATTGCATGAAAGAGGGTAATTGCATGCTAAAAGCCAATCCCCCTAAGGATGCGCCTATAAATAATTGCATAATGACTATCCACCATCGTTTGGTTCGAAGCAAATCTACCACAGGGCTCCAAAAAGGCTTAATAACCCATGGCAGATATAGCCACGAGGTGTAGAGTGCTATCTGAGCATTAGTAAGTCCCATACGTTCATACATTACCGTTGCTACAGACATTACGATAACATAAGGAATACCCTCGGCTGTATATAGCGTTGGTATCCATGTCCAAGGACTGCGTTTAGATGTTTTCATCTATATAAATGACAAATGTTTTGATGAAAGGAAAAATAGTGCAATAGCATAAGTAAACACCATTTCTCTCTATACGAAGGAGTGATGATGCACAATCATGCAGTTGCACTATTTATCTCTGTTAAATGCTATGTTTTATTTGGCGTAACTTACCGAACGAGTTTCACGAATAACGGTTATCTTAACTTGTCCAGGATAAGTCATTTCGTCTTGAATACGACGTGCTATGTCAGAGCTTAAAGTTTCAATTTGCTTGTCGTCAATCTTGTCTGCGCCTACAATCACACGCAACTCGCGACCTGCTTGTATGGCATACGTTTTGGTAACGCCATCGTAGCTTGAGGCAATCTGCTCAAGGTCGTTCAAACGCTTGATGTAAGCTTCAACAATTTCGCGACGTGCCCCTGGACGTGCACCGCTTATGGCATCACACACCTGAACGATAGGTGCCAACAAAGTTGTCATTTCCATTTCGTCGTGGTGAGCACCGATTGCATTCACTATTTCGGGCTTTTCTTTATACTTTTCAGCAAGTTTTGCGCCATAGAGTGCGTGTGGCAATTCGCTCTCCTCGTCGGGCACCTTACCTATATCATGGAGCAAACCTGCACGTTTAGCCTTTTTAGGATTAAGTCCCAACTCAGCCGCCATTACAGCACAAAGGTTAGCAGTTTCGCGTGCATGTTGCAAGAGGTTTTGTCCGTACGATGAACGATATTTCATCTTACCAATAATACGCACAAGTTCTGGATGTAGGCCATGTATACCTAAGTCGATGGCAGTACGTTTACCAGTTTCGATAACCTCGTCTTCAACCTGCTTTTTAACCTTAGCTACCACCTCTTCAATACGTGCTGGATGAATACGTCCGTCAGCTATCAACTGGTGTAAAGCTAAGCGACATATTTCGCGACGAACGGGGTCGAAAGCACTTATAACAATAGCCTCGGGCGTATCGTCTACCACGATTTCTACTCCCGTTGCAGCCTCAAGAGCACGTATGTTACGGCCTTCGCGACCAATAATACGTCCCTTTACCTCGTCGTTGTCGATATGGAACACCGTTACGCTATTCTCGATAGCAGTTTCGGTAGCCACACGTTGTATGGTTTGGATAACAATGCGCTTAGCCTCTTTGTTGGCAGTGAGTTTAGCATCGTCCATAATGTCGTTGATATAACTCTGTGCATTGCTTCGTGCCTCGTCTTTTAGCGAATCAACGAGGCGTTTTTTGGCTTCTTCGGCCGACAAACCACTCAGTTCTTCAAGTTTCTCACGCTCTTTTAGTTGCAGTTTTTCAAGCTCTTCTTCTTTCTTATTAAGGGCCTGCTGCTGGTTATTTAAGCGGTTATGAACGTTGTCGAGTTCTTGCTTTTTACGTCCCAAATCCTCCTGACGTTGGTTTAGTCCCAACTCGCGCTGCTTAAGTTTATTTTCAACTTGCAAGATGCGTTGATTGCGTTGTTGTACCTCTTTTTCGAGTTCAGCCTTTTTATTTAAAAACTTCTCTTTAACTTCGAGCAGTTTCTTCTCTTTTATAACATCAGCCTCACGGTTGGCGTTGTCTATCATACGTAAGTATTTTTTCTTTAGCACATAACGAAAGAAACTATATCCTACGCCACCACCAACTATCAAGCCTATCAAAAGTAGTAATGTCGCTAACATGTTTATAATTTATATTTGGTTTTTTAATAAATATCTTAAGTAGTTAATAATCAGTTCTTTGCTCTATCATCAGACAATAAGGTTTCGAGTTCTTTGCTTAAGCGGGTAACGATTGTTTCGTAAGGCGAAAGGTCTTTTTGCTGTTGCAATTGTATTACTTGCACGGCAAAATCGAGCAAGGCTACTGAGGTGTATCGCTCGTAGCTTAGGTTAGGATACGATTGTTCGTAGCGTCCCAACTTTTCGGTTATCATCTTTGAGGCCTTTCGATAAATTTCTTCTTGATCACGCCGTATGGTTATAGGAAACACTTGCTTGCCAATTAGTAATTGAATTACAAGTTTATCTTTTTTATCCTCCATAGTGTTATTCATTGAATACGTTTAGTATTGTTTGAACCAAGACATACGTACACAAGTAGCTCTCGTGTTTTTCAGTCGAAAGCAAAAATCAGCGTAACCATAATAGCATTTTCTATGCAACTTAAAGTAGCAATGTTACAAGTGTGCACACCATGTTTTTGGGTAGTGCACTCCTACGTTTTGCCGTTACACATCTAACAATGCTATACACTTGTCCACCTCTCTGATAAGATGTGCCAAACGCGCACGCGAATTTTTAATATCGTCCCCACTCACCTCAATCATTCGCGCCATTTTAAGCGTACTATATTCTTGTTTCAAACGATCAACAGACAACTGCGCATCAGCTAATTGCTGCTGACACGAATTTAATTGCTCCTGAAGGGTAGCATTTTTTTGCTTCTCTTCGGCGTATGCCATCATTAGTTGGCGCACACGAGCTTCAAAATTACGCAGATTTATTTCTTGTTCGTTTGTCAATTCTATAATTATTGAAATAAGTGACTTGCCTTGAGCTTTTCAATCATCAATAAGGTGGAGATATTTTATATGCAACGTACTGATAGTTTACCAACTTACCACATCACACCTGTATGAACTGCAATAAATAGCTTAACCTCTGCTTTATGAATTTTTAAAGCAAACCATAAAGCACACGCCACACTTACCTCCTCTCGCCTTGATTAATAGAATACTATTTTACTTTAGAGCAAATCTCCGTATGTCTTACTTTTCGTCTTTATCCTTATCGCTGGGTTTGGGCTCTTTTTTTGCCAAAATAACCACATTATATACGTAAGTTGTCATCCATTCTGCACTATATCCCAACTGTTGCTGGTAGTGGCGAACAGATAAGCATGCCTTGCGTACGCCCTCGTCTTTCCAAGTGTTTTTGGTCAAAACATCGTTCACGGCCTTAGCTGTAAGATTGCGAAGCGCCTGTTGAAACATCGACGGGATGCGGAATTTCCATTTCATGATGTTGCCCATCAGCATCATCAACTCTTGCGAGAAACCTTGGAAGAGGAACAAATAGGTCCTAACTTCATTTACATTGCGGCAATGGTGCTTGATACTTTGGTCTATCTCTTTAAAGAAGTAGTCCTCAATACCATAAATTTCCATCAGCATCTTGCGACACTTGTTTTTCTCGCCTAAGCCCAACTTATTGTTTACGGTAGGTACATGCAAGGTTTGCTTAAACACGCGTAAATCGGGCAAAGCAGCAAGATTGCTAATACCCAAATTGGCTGCCATAACAGCCTGGTAATAAACGCGTATAAGCATCATAAAGTCTTCCATGCCTCCTACACGCCAACCCGCTTCGTTTGTTTGAACCTTATGTTTAAATAGTTTTGAAAATAATCCCATATTTTTTGATTTAACAATAAAACAGCGTGGCACAGTGTGCTTAAAAGCAACACGCTTGGTTATGAAGTTATGCCACCTATTTTATGCAAAGGTAGCAAATGACCTTTTAATTGCCAAAGGTTTTATATACTTTTTGACATTATGCAACAATTTGTTAGAGATTTGCTGCAAGTGCAACTCGACTTGCTTTGGGCATGTATTAATAGAATATGGGGGCTGCAACGTATTACACGCTGTATACGCAATCAGATACAACAAGAATACAATTGTGCTAAAGCTTAAACACGCTTTTTACTGGCGTATCACGGCCGTGATACGAGCGTATCATGGGCGCGATACGTGCGTATCATGGGCGTGATACGTGCGTATCGTGGGCGTGATACGCGAACACCTTTCGTAAGATAGAAACAGAACTACACGTTTTATAGTTGATTATCACAGACTTATAAGATTTTCTGAACATCGCATTTAGCAGAGCAAAAACAAGAGAATCGTTATGCAATGAAGCACCTGCAGATATTACAAGAGCGTATTTGCCTATTTTACTACAGAGCGTTATACTATATCCACAAACATTGAGCGTACATTTAAAAGAAAAAGCACTATATTTGCATAACATAAGTCACATTCATTAACAGCCACAAACCATTCTATTATGCTATTATTGCCTAATTGCAAAATAAACATCGGACTCAACGTTGTGTCGAAACGTGCCGATGGCTATCATAATCTTGAAACCGTATTCTACCCTATTCCACTCCGCGACAACTTAGAGTTTAAGGAGATTAAGGACGAAGAAAACTGCGCCTTCTGTCTAACTCAAGAGGGAGTAAAGGTTGAAGGTAAACCAGAAGACAACTTGGTGGTAAAGGTGTATCTTTCGCTAAAAGATGAATTTGAACTTCCACCGCTCGACATCTTCTTGTATAAACACATCCCAATGGGAGCTGGCTTAGGCGGTGGCAGTAGCGATGCAGCCGCAATGATACGTGGGCTAAACGAGGAATATGAACTTGGTATGCTTGAAGACGAAATGGAAAAGCGCATTGCTAAGTTTGGGGCCGATTGCGCCTTTTTCATACAAAACACTCCCGCATATGCCACGGGGATTGGCGATGAGCTAACACCTATCGATTTGTCACTAAAGGATAAATTCATCGTTTTGGTTAAACCCGACGTTTTTGTTTCGACCAAAGAGGCTTATGCGCATATTCATCCCCATGCAGCCAACATACCTCTAATTAAAGCCATTGCGCAACCTATGGAACAATGGAGAAACACGGTGGTAAACGATTTTGAGGAGTCGGTTTTTCCATTACATCCAGAACTACCAGCCATCAAGCAAACCTTATACGACATGGGAGCTATTTATGCTGCTATGAGCGGCAGTGGTAGCACTATATTCGGAATTTTTGATCGACCTGTGCCTGAGGCAAAGAGTGTTTTTAGCAAGGATTTTGTATTTTCGCAAAGGCTTATTCGATGATTTACTATTTTTCTGGAACAGGTAATTCGTTGTACATTGCCCGCCATATTGCACAATATACAAACGACAGATTGTGCAATATGGTTGAGAACAACGCCAATGCCAAGGAAATGAACGATAACGAATCTATCGGTTTTATATTTCCCGTTTACGCATGGGGGCTGCCCAAAGTGGTCGAAAACTTTTTGATGAAGCTTGCGCCGATAACCAAGCCTCACTACACCTACGCTATCTTTACGTGTGGCGATGATATTGGCATGGCCGACCATGTGCTTAGGCACGTTATGCGCAAAAGAAAATGGAAAATTGACGACATCTTCTCTATTATTATGCGCGAAACATACATTTGCCTGCCTGGATTTGAACTTGACACTGAAGAGGTGGAAAGCATGAAACATAAAGCTGCGACCACCAAGGCCGAAGCAATTGCAAATTACATCAACATCAAAGCAAAGACTAAAGGCGATATGTCGGCCTCTGAAGCGGTATTCGACACAAAATGTAAGGAACTTAACCGCGGGAGCATGCCCTGGTTTAAAAGTTATATCATAAGACCCTTGTTTAACAAATTACTGATTAGCGATAAGCATTTTCACACGAACAAAAATGCTTGTTCGCATTGTGGCAAATGCCAACGAACCTGTCCGCTTAACAACATATCGCTTAACCAAGGCATGCCACAATGGAATGGGCATTGCACACACTGCCTCCGCTGCTATCACATTTGTCCTAATCACGCCATCGAATACGGATTTTTTACGAAAGGAAAAGGTCAAGTGAAAATTAATTTATAATTTTGCCGACCGCTTGCATAAGCACCACGTATGCCGCTGCAAAGGTATGCTTGATATTTCATTTTTACACTAAATATAACTCACACACAACAATGAACAACGAATGGTTTGAATGTAAAGTTAAATACGAAAAAACAATGGAAAATGGTTTGGTAAAGAAAGTTACCGAGCCATACTTGGTTGATGCACTTAACTTTACTGAAGCTGAAAACCGTATTATCGAAGAAATTACCCCCTTTATGACTGGTAGCTTTGAGGTTAGCGACATTAAGCGTGCACACTACGCCGAATTGTTTGAAGCTCCAACCGACGATAGTGCAGACAAGTTTTTCCGTGCCAAATTGGTGTTTATCACGCTCGACGAAAAGAGCGGAAAGGAGAAGAAAAGCTCTCAAAACGTGCTTATACAAGCAAGCGACCTACGCGACTCTATCGTTCGTTTGGATGAAGGCATGAAAGGCTCTATGATGGACTACACCATTGCTTCTGTTACCGAAACGGCTATCATGGACATCTTCCACTATGCTGTTCACCACAAAAAAGAGGACGAAAAACCTGAATACGAGCAAGAGCCTAAGGCATAACATTGAATAAAATAGCCCAAAATGTAATAGGTTGATAAATCTTTTACGTATACTTTGGTTTTATTCTTCAGAGAGTAAATTTACACAATGAAATAACTCTTCAAACGGGCATGTCTGAAGTAATTTTTTCTATAAAAAATGACACAAGAAACTACTGCATGCAACATTCATCTTAAAGAAATTAAGAGCACCATTAAACCTGGTGTTGAACTTGTTGCTGTATCAAAATTTCATCCTGCAAACCTCATATCAGAAGCATACAACGAGGGACAACGCATATTTGGAGAAAGTAGAGTTCAAGAACTTCAAGGCAAACACGATGTGCTCCCCAAGGATATTCAATGGCACTTTATAGGACACTTACAACCTAACAAAGTAAAATATATTGCTCCCTACATCTCGCTTATACATGCCGTTGATAGCTACAAGTTATTGGCTGAAATAAACAAACAAGCTGCCAAAAATAACCGCGTAATACCTTGTTTGCTCGAACTACACATTGCACAAGAGGCTACTAAATATGGCTTTTCTATCGACGAATGTACAACGTTGTTAGAAACTTCTGAATGGAGAGAACTCAAGAATGTGCAAATAGCTGGACTGATGTGTATGGCGTCGAATACAACCGATAAAAAACAAATCAAACGTGAGTTTCACACCGCAAACGAGTACTTTAAGAAAGTAAAAGAGCAATTTTTTGCTAACGACAACAACTTTTGCCAACGCTCATGGGGTATGTCGCACGACTACCCTATTGCTATGGAAGAAGGCGCAACCTTGGTTAGAATTGGAACAGCTATTTTTGGTGATAGAGAGTACTAAGAGATAGGTTTCTCATCTGTTTACACATCTCGCACATAAATTAATAATAGGCATACAGATTATTGGGCAACCACCCACTATCTGTATGCCTATATCTTTATACGCAAAATTCTAAACTTAGCTGATAAGTAAGTGGACAAATTAAAATTTAAAAGAAATAAGGATTAAAGTATGGACTGAAGGTCCAAAAGACAACAACCCGTGACTTTCTAATTTAAATTTGTCCACTTACTTATAAAGTTCGATTGCAGCTTATTGTTAGTACTCTTGCATGTATTACAAAAATGCGTAGATATTTATTAGTTCTAAACTATTGTACAAAAAAATAGAGAATGCACCTAAAGGTACATTCTCTATTTATGTTTTAGGAATTTGTGATAAATATTCCCATCAGACGATAGGATTACTCACCCTTCTCCATCTTAGCCTTGAGAGCTGCCAATGCATCGTTCTCACCAAGTGAAGTTGTAGCTGCTTGGTTTTGGATAGCTGCAGTTTCGTTAGACTTGCTCTTGCTTGCACGAGGCTTGCGAGCTGCAGGAGCAGCTTCAGCACCACGCTTAGCGTCTTCGAATGTGCGGCTGTGAGAAAGGATGATGCGTTTGCTGTCCTTGTTGAACTCAATAACCTTGAATGAAAGCTTCTCACCCTCTTTTGCGTGAGAACCATCTTCCTTAACAAGGTGCTTAGGAGTAGCAAAACCTTCAACACCATATTCGAGCTGAACTACTGCGCCCTTGTCCATGAGTTCAACGATAGTACCCTCGTGAACGCTGCCTTCAGTAAATACGTTCTCGAATACATCCCAAGGATTTTCTTCGAGTTGCTTGTGACCAAGTGAAAGACGACGATTGTCCTTGTCTATTTCGAGAACAACAACCTCGATGTCTGCACCAATTTGAGTAAACTCTGATGGGTGCTTAATCTTCTTAGTCCAAGAAAGGTCAGAGATGTGGATAAGACCATCTACACCTTCTTCGAGTTCTACAAATACACCAAAGTTAGTGAAGTTGCGAACCTTAGCGTGATGACGTGAACCTACAGGATACTTAACCTCAATATCCTTCCAAGGATCGTCCTTAAGTTGCTTGATACCAAGAGACATCTTGCGTTCTTGACGGTCGAGAGTTAAGATAACTGCTTCAACTTCGTCGCCTACCTTAAGGAAATCTTGTGCTGAACGAAGGTGTTGGCTCCAACTCATTTCGCTTACGTGGATAAGACCTTCTACACCTGGAGCAATTTCTACAAATGCACCATAGTCAGCCATAACCACTACCTTACCCTTAACCTTGTCACCTACCTTGAGGTTAGGATCAAGTGCATCCCATGGATGTGGAGTAAGTTGCTTCAAACCTAAAGCAATGCGCTTCTTCTCTTCATCGAAGTCGAGGATAACAACATTGAGTTTTTGGTCGAGTTGTACAATCTCGTGTGGATCGTTTACGCGACCCCATGAGAGGTCTGTGATATGAATCAAGCCGTCAACACCACCGAGGTCGATGAATACACCATAAGAAGTAATGTTCTTAACTGTACCTTCGAGTACTTGACCCTTCTGAAGTTTAGAGATAATCTCTTGCTTTTGAGCTTCGAGTTCTGCTTCGATAAGAGCCTTGTGAGATACAACAACGTTCTTGTATTCTTGGTTGATCTTAACAACCTGGAATTCCATTGTCTTACCAACGAATACATCGTAGTCGCGAATAGGCTTAACGTCGATTTGTGAACCTGGCAAGAATGCTTCAATGCCAAAGATATCTACAATCATACCACCCTTAGTGCGGCACTTGATGTAACCCTTGATGATTTCCTTGTTCTCGAGAGCTGCATTAACACGTTCCCAAGACTTGCTTGCACGAGCCTTTTTGTGTGACAATACGAGCTGACCACGCTTGTCTTCCTGGTTTTCAACGTAAACTTCTACCTTGTCGCCTACCTTGAGTTCAGGATTGTAACGGAATTCGCTAACAGGGATGATACCATCACTCTTGTAACCAATGTTAACGACAACCTCACGCTTGTTGATTGAGATTACAGTACCTTCAACAACTTCGTTTTCGTTTACACGACCGAGAGTGCTATCATAAGCCTTTTCTTGTTCGTCGTGACTTTGAGTTGATTCTACTGTACCATTTTCAAATGCGTTCCAGTCGAAATCCGCAAGGGGTGCAATGTTTTTTAAATTCTCCATTTAATAAGTTAATAATAAAGTGAATAATAACGGCCTTGGTTCTATACAAACAAGCTACAGCAGGAATGGGGTGGGCACTCGGCCCTCAGTGGAGAAATTATTCGAACTGCGCTTGACATGTATTTGCCAAAACTCGCTACAAAAGTACAACATTATTTCTATTTGAAATTCATATTCTTACTTTATTTTGTAATAATGAGCACTTTAACTATTGATTATACTCATAAATGCTATATGCACATACAATTTTGTCTTATATTTATAAAAAAACAACCCGTATATCATTCTCCTCGCAAAAGCGTGTTGGAGAATGATATGCGGGTTGTTTATGAAACTTTGTATTACGGAATACCAAGATGCTTTGCTCATCAACGAGTTTTTGCTGCTCTTGGTTGTTCTTACTTATCTCTTATCTTTTTCAAAATAGTTGTGTCCGTAACCATAGCCGTAACCGTAGCCATAACGATAACTACCATACTTGCTGCTTACATACGGAGCACCATTTAGTAAGATTGCCATATTCTTATAGGTGTTAGACATATATAGTTCGTCTACATCCTTCAGTATTCTTCTATCCATTAAGCCTGCACGTACAACAAACAATGTTGTATCAGCAAACTGCTTAACGATATTTGTATCTGTTACGATATCTACTGGCGGACAATCTATAATAATATAATCATACTCATTGCGTAGTTCGTCGAACATACCCTTTAACTTATAGCTCAAAAGTAACTCAGCAGGGTTTGGTGGAATAACACCAACTGGCAAAATGTCTGCCCCTTTTGCAATACAATCATGCACAATCACATCATGTACATTGTCTATCATGCCACACGCATAAGACGTAAACCCTTGCTTAGGTGAATTTACATATTCGCTCAGCGATGCACGACGTAGGTCGAAGTCTATAACCAACACACGCTTATTCTTCAGAGAGAGCACCTTGCCTAAGTTCATAGCTATAAAACTCTTACCCGAACCAGGATTGAAACTTGTAAGCATGACAATCTTACCTTTGTTGGCCATGAAGTAATCAAGTTTCGTACGCAAGATACGGAAAGATTCATTGATAAGATCTCTACTATTTTCCTTCACATAGATATCTCTTACCATATCCTTCTTATCACGTTTAAACCAAGGTGCTTTCTTGGCAAGAGCAGGTATTTCGGCCAACATAGGAACTTGCATACCATCTAAGTCGGCACGACCACGCACTGTTTTGTTGAGCGACTCGCGCAAGAACAAGATACCAATTGGAATTGCAGCACCTAAAGCAATAGCTATCAACAATATCATGTTACTTCTGGGCGAAGAAGGAGAATTCGAACCCATTGGTGGCTGAATAATGCGCGTATTCCAAGCTGTATAGGTTTTTGAAAGCTCGTTTTCTTCGCGTTTCTGCAACAAATATATATATAGTGCCTCTTTTACCTTTTGCTGACGTCCAACAGAAAGCAACTTCTTAACTTGTTGTGGAGCTGTAGCCAGTTTTTGATTAGTTTGAGATTCTGTATTCTCCCACAAAGCTACCTGCGATTTGAGTTGTGCCAACAAATTATCGAGAGAATGCATAATTGTTTGGCGTTGCATAGCCAAATCCGTATTATATTTTTGTACAAGCGGATTGCTCTCGTTTGTATTTATCAAAAGGTCGTTGCGCGCACTGAGGTTCTTATTATACTCTGCAATCATTTTCTCTATACCCGTGCTACCAATGCCTGTATTTGTTGGCAAATACTGATTAGCCTTGGTATGATCTGCTAAATACTTACGGATATAGCGTGCCACGCCCAATTGGTTTTGCAATGTTAAGATTTGGTCATTGTTTCTTGAACTTTCGTTCATATATAATGTTGAAGCTGCATCAACATCGGGTACTTTTACCTCGCTCTTATAATCTGAAATCTTTTGATCAACATCGCTCAACTCTTTTGACAAGTTGTTCAAACGATCTACGATAAACTCTGATGTGCTTTCAGCAACGCGGTTTTTATCCTTTAACCATTGCTCGTTATACACATCAACCAATTTCATTAATATGTCATCAGCACGCTTTATGCTCTCATCTGCCATAGACAGATTTATAATAGTAGACTCTTTGTCGCTCAAGGCAACGTTTAGTCTGCTTGCATACATATTGCCCACAGCATCGGCAGAGTTCTTACTTACATAGATTTCACTATCAGTAAAATTACTTTGCCAATATTGCGTAGGCTGAATAATTACATAGCCTATAGGTGTACGAGCAAGTTGCCCCATCTTTACAGTAATGCGTTTTTCAGTAACACCATTTTCATCCTCAAAGTTCCATAGTTCTGCCGTTTGATTTTTACGAAGGTGCATTTTAAAGCGGCACATATATTTGTCTGATGCTTGAGGAAGCAACAATGTAATAGGAGAATTATCATATAGAGGAACCTTATGCATCCCTTCTTCTACTTCCATTTGTACATCAAGGTGTAATCGTTTAACCACCTCTTGCATCATTACAACAGCACTGATGGTTTGTATTTCATTATTGATGTTTGTATTTGAAGGAATAATACCCAAATTTTGGAACTCTTGCGACATTGAAGTGCCCAACGAGCCACTGTTTTTACCATCATCGCTTTTGATAAGTAATGACATACTACGGGTGTAAGTAGGTGTAGTACTCTTAATTTTTATCACAGCAACACAGAGAGCTATGACCACAGTCAGAACTATCCAATACCAATGCGACAATAAAGTCAAGCAAAAGTCCATTATATTAATACTCTCTTGGCTATCTTCTTGTAACGAAGAAGTCTGCATTTGAGAATTTTGTTTTGATGTATCCATAAGGTTTAATTGGGTAATAAGAAATATATAAAGATTGCTTTTTCACTCATGTAGAATACCACATTAAAGATAAGCTCTTACTTTGGCCTTGCTGAGTCACCTGTCGTATGCAACGATAATGCAAAACGAATCAACAAGTCAAGTTCACTTGAAGTTTTTGCAGAACCTAAGCCTATCTTTTGCAAAGATACACATTTAATTAATTAAACAATATATAACTTATTTAAAATCAATCAACATTCTAACATTTATTTAGGCATTTATATATTTAAAGAGCCTTGAGTTGCCAAAATGCTACTGCCGAAGCAGCTGCTACATTCAAAGAGTCTACGCCATGAGCCATTGGTATTTTCACAACAAAGTCAGCGTTTTCAATGGTTTTGTGTGGAAGTCCATCCCCTTCTGTTCCTAATACAATAGCTAAACGCGGAACTGTTTTAAATATGGGATCTTCGAGTGATATAGAACGATCTGTTAGTGCCAAAGCAAGTGTTTTAAAGCCCAATTGATGCAATTCCTTATACCCTTCGGTGGCATCCATCCATGCCCAAGGAACAAGAAATACTGTGCCCATTGAAACTCTGACTGCGCGACGATTAAAAGGGTCGCACGAATTTGTAGTTAGAATAACTGCATCTATATTCAAAGCTGCAGCCGAACGAAAAATAGCCCCTATATTTGTAGTATCTACCACACCATCTATCACCGCTATACGGTGTGCTCCCTTCAATACCTTTTCCAAGCACAATGCCTTTGGCCTGTGCATAGCGCATAGCACACCTCTTGTTAAATTATACCCCGTTAGTTGCGCCAACAAATATCTATCCCCAGTATATACAGGCACATCATCCGAAATTCTTGCTATAATATCAGCGGCATCACCACTTATATGCTTTTCTTCCATAAGCAAGGATATTGGTTCATAACCAGCATCAAGTGCCACACGTATAACCTTAGGACTTTCAACTATAAAAATCCCTTTTTCAGGCTCAAGTTTATTACGCAACTGTGCTTCTGTTAGTTTGCTAAAAACCTCCAACCCTGGATGCGACAAATTTTCGATTGTAATAATTGCCATATAATATTCTGTTCTGGATTATATAATATATTCCGCAATAAAATATCTCTGTACCATACAAAAAAGGAGCCAATCCTAAACAGGTTTAGCTCCTTTACGTACACTCTCAGGGGTTCGAACCCTGGACCCACTGATTAAGAGTCAGTTGCTCTACCAACTGAGCTAAGAGTGCTCTACATAACAAGTGTATGAAATATGAATAAGACCTTTGTACACTCTCAGGGGTTCGAACCCTGGACCCACTGATTAAGAGTCAGTTGCTCTACCAACTGAGCTAAGAGTGCAACTTATGCTAAAACAGATTATAACACCAACCAATATAAGGAGTACACTCTCAGGGGTTCGAACCCTGGACCCACTGATTAAGAGTCAGTTGCTCTACCAACTGAGCTAAGAGTGCAAGTACTTTTTCTGTTTTGCGTGTGCAAAGGTACTACATATTTTTTTACCCACAAAATATAATTAGATATTTTTACACACAAATGCAAATTTTATTTTTATTCGAGCTGAATACGGCCTTCAATCTAAACGTATGTAATAGCCTATAGCGAATAAACTATTTCTATACATTTTCACAGTTTATCAACATAAAAAAACCATGCAATCCTTTGGGGATTGCATGGCATTAAATCTTTTAGCTAACTTATTAAGCTTCAGCAGGAGCTTCAGTAGCTTCTTCAGCAGGTGCTTCTTCAGTAGCATTTGCAGCAGCTTCAGCCTCAGCCTTAGCAGCAGCTTCAGCAGCTTTCTTTTCAGCTACCTTCTCTGCGATCTTTTCGTTTACCTTCTTCTCTGCGGCGAGACGTGCTTCAGCTGCAGCCTTTTTATCAGCAGCAGTTTTGTCAGCAGCAGCAGTAGTTTTAGCGTCCTTAGCTTGCTTCCAAGCTTCAAACTTAGCCTTAGCAGCAGCTTCGTCGAAAGCGCCCTTACGAACACCACCATTAAGGTGTTTCATAAGCATAACACCTTCGTTAGAAAGGATTGTGCGTACTGTATCAGTTGGTTGTGCACCATTCTCTACCCAATAAAGTGCGCGTTCGAAATTCAAATCTACTGTGGCAGGATTGGTGTTAGGGTTATAAGTACCAATCTTTTCAGTAAACTTACCATCACGTGGTGCTCTTACATCAGCGATTACAATGCTGTAGAAAGCGTAGCTCTTACGGCCATGACGCTGCAAACGGATTCTTGTTGCCATTTGTTCTAAATAATTTTATTAATAGGTTTGAATTATGCTATTATCTCGTAATAGCGGTGCAAAATTACACTTTTTTCTTTGATAGACAATGATTTAAATGCAATATTTGCAAACATACCGCTCTTTATCTTGTTTTTCTCTTCTTTTATGCCTTTAATGATGCTTTTATCAAATAAATAATGAGTGCTATATAAGCAATTAAAGACACTACTTGCGAAATCGGAGCATCAAGATAGGCTGCATTAGCAAAGTTTAGTCCACCGAACTGCATACCAGCACTTATAACTCCCATCAACGCTCCACCAGCTATAAATCCCGAAGCTAAGAGCGTTGCCTTTTCGTTTCGGCGTTGATTAAGAGCCACTTCTGTTGAGCGGCTATTTACGTACCAGTTTACAAGTCCACCCACAATGAGAGGCAAGTTAAGTTGCAATGGGATAAACATACCCAAGGCAAATGCAAGAGCAGATACGCCACAACATGTGAGGATTATAGAGATAACTGCGCCAATGCCATAGAGCAACCAAGGAGCACCTTGTCCGCTCATTAAAGGTTCGATTACCGCTGCCATTGCACGGGCTTGAGGTGCAGCCATCACATCTGAATTGTCGGGAGTAAAACCATACGCCTTGTTTAAAATCATGATTACGCCACCTACGGTTGCAGCAGAAACAAGTATGCCAAGAAACTTAAAAGTCTCTTGTTTCTTTGGTGTTGCGCCAAGCCAATAACCAATCTTTAAGTCTGTAATAAATGCGCCAGCAGAAGATAAAGCCGTACATACCACACCGCCCATAATAAGAGCTGCTACCATACCGCCTGTACCCTTTAGTCCGACTACTACCATGATAATAGAAGAGAGAATAAGTGTCATCAACGTCATGCCACTCACCGGATTAGAGCCTACTATAGCAATAGCATTAGCTGCAACAGTTGTGAACAAGAATGCTATTATTGCTACGATTAAAATGCCCACAATAGTAAACAGCAAACTGCCTCCCATTACATCAAAATAAAAGAATAATGCAGTAACAACTATTGTTATTAAAGAGCCAATAGCTATTATCTTCATTGACAAATCGCGTTGTGTACGCTCTACATGTTCATCGTTGCTCTTACCATTAAAGATTTTTCCGACCAATGAGAATGCACTTTTAATAACATCCCAACTCTTGATTACACCGATGATACCTGCCATAGCAATACCACCGATACCTATGCTTTTGGCATAACCAAATAGTTGTTCGGGAGAGGCTTGCGAGGCTGTTATCGCTGCGGCATCTTTTGTAGCCTCAACTATAGTCATATCGGGAAATACAAGCGCTATACCTGGAACAATAATCCACCAAACAGCCACAGAGCCAAAGCAAATAATGGCTGCATACTTTAGTCCGACAATATAGCCCATGCCCAACAATGCCGCACTTGTATTAACGCTAAACACCAATTTGACTTTGTCTGCTACCACACTACCCCACTCGCAGCAACGCGATGTAAAGTTTTCATTCCACGCACCAAATGCAGCTACAGCAAAATCGTACAATCCGCCTACAATACCTGCTACAAGCAAAGGTTTTGCTTGCGAACCGCTACGTTCGCCCGATATAAGCACTTGAGTAGAAGCCGTTGCCTCGGGAAAAGGATATTTGCCGTGCATATCTTTTACAAAATATTTACGGAAGGGAATGAGGAACAATATACCTAATATACCTCCCAGCAATGACGACAAAAACACTTGAAAGAAATTAACAGTAAGCTCTGGATATTTGTGTTGCAATATATATAAAGCAGGCAAAGTAAAGATAGCTCCAGCCACAATCATACCCGAGCATGCACCGATGCTTTGGATAATAACATTCTCGCCCAAAGGGTCTTTGCGATGCGTTGCACCACTTACGCCTACAGCAATGATGGTTATAGGGATAGCTGCCTCAAACACCTGTCCCACCTTCAATCCTAAATATGCCGTTGCAGCCGAAAAGACAATAGCCATGAGCAATCCCCACACAACCGACCAGGGAGTAACTTCGCGATATTGTAGATTGGGTTTCATCAGAGGCTCATACTCTTCGCCCTCTTTCAATGGACGAAAAGCATTGTCTGGTAGAGAAACTTCTTTTTTAGGGTCTTCCATAAAGATAATGTATTTGCTTAATAAATAATGAGTTTATCTATTTAGTATAAAGTAGGTATCACCATATATCCACACGTTTGTTTTTTGGTACAAATAGAGGGTCTTTTTTAGTGATATGAAAAGCCTTATACCACGCATCGATGTGAGGCAAAGCACCATTCACACGCCATAATGCAGGAGAGTGAGGGTCGGTTTTAACCAATTGGCGTAACATTTCTTCGCGCGTATTACATGCCCAAATAAGTCCATAACTCAAAAAGAATCGTTGCTCGGGCGTAAAGCCATCAACCTTCTTTAGAGGATGTTTTTTCATAGCAGTCTGAAAGGCTTGGAAAGCAATATTCAAGCCTCCATGGTCGGCAATATTCTCGCCCAAGGTGAGTTTACCATTTGCGTTCAAATCTGGCAATACCTTGATATTGTCAAAGAAATCACTCATTACAGCAGTACGTTTTTCAAAGTCAGCTTTATCAGCCTTTGTCCACCAATCGCTAAAGTTGCCATCCTTGTCATATTGTGCACCTTGGTCGTCAAATCCGTGGGTCATTTCGTGTCCGATTACCACGCCTATCGCACCATAGTTGCACGCATCGTCGGCATTAGCATTAAAGAAAGGAGGTTGCAAAATGCCAGCAGGGAAGCATATTTCGTTGGTTGTCGGATTGTAATAAGCATTGATAGTTTGTGGAGTCATGAGCCATTCTGTGCGGTCGGTTGGCTTGTTTACATGTTTGTCTATGTAGTATTGGTTCATGAACTGCGCCACTCTAACCATGTTGTCATGATAGCTCAAAGTTTCATCTATATCAAGCTTTGAATAATCCATCCATTTGTCGGGATAACCTATCTTCACGTAGAAACTGTTGAGTTTTTCGTGCGCCTTTTGCTTGGTTTCTTTACTCATCCACTGCTGTTGATCAATTCTCTCACCAAGCGCAGTTTGTAGGTTCTTAACCAATTCGAGCATGCGTTGTTTAGACGATTCAGGAAAATATTTTTCAACATACATACGTCCAACAGCCATGCCTAAAGCACTACCTACAACATTCACTGCACGTTTCCAACGAGGCTTGTTCTGTTCAGCACCTTGCATAGCATGTCCATAGAATTGGAAAGAGGCATCGCAAAAACGATCGCTCAAAGTATTACAAGCATCATCAATAACCTTGAATGTCAGATAAGCCTTTAGGTCATCGAGTGAAGTCTCTTTTAGTATATTCTCTACCTCATGAATAGGTTCGGGTTGGCTCACAGAGATATCCTTAATTGCAGGCACACCCATCTGTTGTAAGAACACATCCCAATCTATCCCCGCATAATCTTTTTTCAATTGCGCATACGACATTTTGTGGTAATTGGCCTCAACATTGCGCAACTGAGTAGGAGTATAAGAGGCACGAGCTATGCGCGTTTCGATATTGAGCACCGCTTGCATGGCTTGTTGAGCTTGAGCCTTGTCGT
Source organism: uncultured Prevotellamassilia sp. (assembly GCA_934255485.1). Classification (GTDB taxonomy): domain Bacteria; phylum Bacteroidota; class Bacteroidia; order Bacteroidales; family Bacteroidaceae; genus Alloprevotella. The sequence continues at coordinate 27,171 of CAKQOG010000006.1, forward strand.
AGCCAGTCATAACAAAAAGTTGCTCCACATAATTGCGATAAGCATTACGGATTTTTACCGTTGGCTCATCATCTGAAAGATAATAGTCGCGTTCGCCCATCGATATGCCACCTTGATACAACTGCACCAAATTGTAGCGTGCATCCATCATATCAGCATCACACATAATGCTAAAGAAGTTGCCAATACCCATCGATTGCAAGCGTCCCATTTCTCGTTGCACATCAGCCTTTGTCTGCAGCGCATTCACCTCGTCCATAAGCGATTTAATAGGAGCATAATCCTCTTTGTTACGGCGCACACTGTCCATTGCCAAGCGATAGAGCGAACCTATTTTCTGCTCAAGTGTTCCTTGTTTAAACGACTTTGCCGCAAGTTCATCGATGAGTTGGCGAATTTGTTTGCTATTATTTTCTCTCAAAGCATCAAATTGCGCATATCTTGAATATTCTGGAGTAAGCGGATGTTGCTTTGTCCATCCACCCGTAGCATAACGATAAAAGTCGGTTCCTGGTTTTACGGTTAAATCCATGTTTGAACGATCTATCCCCGACACAAGTTCACCTTGCTGTTGCGCCATAGCGATTGATGATACAAATGCCAACATAGGCAACAATGATTTAATATTCATTTATTTAATTAGTTTTATATTTTTTACTTTTATAGAAACTATCAATCTTCAATAGCTTCCATAGCTTTCTCCCACGCATCTTCAGCTTGTTTTAGCTCTTGTTGCACTTTTGCATAAGCTTCAAAGAGAGTTGCATCTGTGGCCCCTTCGGGAGTGGCAAGTTTAGCCTCTACATCAGCCTTTTTCTGTTCAAGTTTTGCAACATCTTCTTCGCATTTTTCAACCAATTTTTCGGCCTTCCTGCGCAGTTTAGCTTTCTCTTTTTGTTCTTCGTAAGAGAGTTTTCCTTCTGAGGCTACTTCTGCAGAATCTGGTGCCTTAGATGTGCTTTGTGTTGTTGCCGAAGGTGAGCCAGCAGTGTGTAGTTCATCGAGCGATTCCATCTCTTTTTTTTGCAAAAAGTCGTAGATACCGCCAATATGCTCACGCACTAAGCCTCCGCCAAATTCGTACACCTTGCTTACGAGTCCATCAAGGAAATCGCGGTCGTGACTCACCACAATCACCGTACCATCAAACGAGAGAATGGCCTCTTTTAGCACATCTTTAGTGCGCATATCCAAGTGGTTAGTAGGTTCATCAAGGATAAGGAAGTTTACGGGTTCGAGCAATAGTTTTATCATAGCTAAGCGCGAGCGTTCACCGCCCGAAAGCACCTTTACCTTTTTATCGGATGCTTCGCCACCAAACATAAATGCGCCCAAAATGTCGCGTATTTTCAGTCTGATATCGCCTTTTGCCACACGGTCTATGGTGTCGAACACAGTTAGCTCACCATCAAGCATTTGCGCCTGATTTTGTGCATAATAACCTATCTCTACATTGTGTCCCAGCTTTAGTTTTCCGGTATAAGGTATTTCGTTCATTATGCACTTTACGAGCGTTGATTTACCCTCACCATTCTTACCCACGAAAGCCACTTTCTCGCCTCGCTTAATGGTTAGATTAACGTTATGAAACACGCAATGCTCGCCATAATCCTTACGCAAATCTTCGCATATCACGGGGTAATCGCCCGAACGAGAGCAAGGTGGAAACTTGAGATGCAGACTTGAGTTGTCTACTTCATCCACCTCAATAGGCACAATTTTTTCGAGTTGTTTGATACGACTCTGCACCTGTACGGCCTTGGTAGGCTTATATCTAAATCGCTCAATAAAGTCTTTTATGTCGGCTATCTCCTTTTGTTGGTTTTCGTAAGCTCGCAATTGTTGTTCACGACGCTCGGCGCGCAACTTTACATAGTCGTCGTATTTAACCTTATAGTCAGTTATCTTGCCACACGATATTTCGAGTGTACGATTAGTAACATTGTTAATGAAAGCACGGTCGTGACTCACGAGCACTACCGCACTTGCTGAACGCGCCAAAAACTTTTCGAGCCAACGTATACTTTCAATATCCAAATGGTTGGTTGGCTCATCGAGCAACAACACATCGGGGCGTCGCAAAAGCAATTTGGCCAATTCGATACGCATGCGCCAACCGCCCGAAAACTCCTTAGTGGGTCGGTTAAAATCGGATGTAGCAAAACCCAATCCTTGCAACGTGCGCTCTAATTCGGCATGATAGTTCATGCCTCCCATTAGCTGAAAACGCTCGCTCTCATGCGTAAAAGTCTCAACCAACTGCATATAACTTTCGCTTTCATAGTCTGTGCGATTGGCCAATTGGTTGTTGAGTTGTTCCACGCGCTGTTGCATATCGCTGATGTGTTCAAAGGCTTTTTCAGCCTCTTCCATCACTGTGTGCTCATCGCTCAACACCATTACCTGTGGCAGATAGCCAATGGTTATATCGTTCTGTACAGCCACGGTTCCAGATGTAGGTTCTTGGTGCCCCGATAGTATTTTTAAGAGCGTTGATTTGCCTGCACCATTTTTGCCTACAAGTGCTATGCGGTCTTTTTTATTTATAACAAACGACACATCCGTGAACAACGGACGTGCGCTAAATTCCACCGAAAGGTGTTCAACTGAAATCATTTATAAAAACTTGAAGTTATGGGTTTCGAGAGCTATGCTAAAAGTTTTACATAAACTATATATCACATGATTAAGGCAATGCTACCTAAAGCAAACATGTGCGGACAAACAATTCTTATACCCATGTTTATCTCCTTTTTTTTTATAAAAACAGAGATACTGAGTAGAAATTGTTTGTTCGCACATGGCAGTTAATTAGTAGCTACGAGCTACTATCACCTTGCATGTTGCAGGCTTGCCACTTACCATGTCAACACCTGGATTGCTTTGGTCTACACCAAATGGTACACAACGAATTGTTGCTTGTGTATCGGCCTTAATCTTAGCCTCTGTTTCTTCGGTACCATCCCATGGGCAAAGGAAGAAACCGCCTTGCTTAACGCGTTCCTTAAACTCTTCATAATTGTCGCAAGGGAAGGTGTTTTCTTCTAAACGCTTCTTGGCTTTGTCAAAAATGTTGCTTTGGATTTCGTCGAGCAATTGTCTTACATACTCTTCAATGCCCTCGAATGAGCGTGTTTCTTTTTCGAGTGTATCGCGACGCATCACTTCGATTGTGCCATTGTTTAAGTCGTTTCCGCCCATAACAAGACGTACAGGCACGCCCTTCAACTCATAGTCGGCAAACTTAAAGCCAGGACGCTTATTGTCGGCATTGTCATACTTCACGCGTATGCCCATCTTGCGAAGGTTCTTGGCCAATGCGCCCAGTTTTTCGTTGAAGATGGCAAGCTGCTCATCACCTTTATAAATAGGCACAATTACTACTTGAATAGGCGCAAGACGTGGAGGAAGCACAAGGCCATTATCATCAGAGTGTGTCATGATGAGCGCACCCATCAAACGTGTGCTTACGCCCCATGAAGTGGCCCAAGCATACTCCATTTTATTGTCTTTATTAACAAATTGCACATTGAATGCACGTCCAAAGTTCTGACCCAAGAAGTGGCTCGTACCGCTCTGCAAAGCCTTGCCATCTTGCATCATAGCCTCAATAGTATAGGTATCAAGTGCACCTGCGAAACGCTCTGTAGCACTCTTCACACCACGTACTACAGGCACAGCCATTACTTCTTCGGCAAAGTCGGCATATACGTGAAGCATCTGCTTGGCACGTGCTTCAGCCTCCTCGCGAGTGGCATGTGCGGTGTGTCCCTCTTGCCACAAGAACTCTGATGTACGCAAGAACAAACGGGTACGCATTTCCCAACGCATTACGTTACACCATTGGTTGCAGCACAAAGGCAGGTCGCGCCATGAGTGTATCCATTTGCGATAGGTGTTCCAAATGGTAGTTTCGGATGTAGGACGGATAATAAGTTCCTCTTCGAGCTTAGCAGCAGGGTCTACCACCACACCATCACCGTCGGGATTAGCCTTTAAGCGATAGTGTGTTACCACTGCACATTCCTTGGCAAATCCCTCTACGTGTTCAGCTTCCTTAGACAAGAAACTCTTTGGGATAAGCATTGGAAAATATACATTCTGCACGCCAGTTTCCTTGAAACGCATATCAAGTTCGTGCTGTATTGTTTCCCAAATAGCATAGCCATATGGTTTGATAATCATACATCCACGAACATCTGATTGTTCTGCCAAATCGGCTTTAACCACGAGTTCGTTATACCAACGCGAATAGTCTACACTACGTTTGGTAAGGTCTTTTAGTTCTTTTGCCATTGTGTTTTAAGCTCATTAGGTGTTGCTTGTAACAGACAAATACACCTAAGTTTTTTTATTGTTTCTTATTGTATGGTTGCAAATTTACAAATAAAAACATAATCTCATAAAATTAGCATAATGCTTTTTGCTATTAGCACCGAAAAGTGCGGCATTTGTTTGGTATTTTTTTAGTAATCACTATCTTTGCAATAAAATAGACTACGATTCTACATTGCAAATGCAATTATATAATACAATCATTTTGGTTCTATTTTACCTAAAGGCACGTACTAAAAACAACAAAATAAGAAATGCTTATTATGAAAAAGATGAAACTTTCTGTCTGCGCTGTAAGCGTGGCTATGCTGCTTAGCAGCTGCGGTGGCATGACAAACACTGCAAAAGGTGGTTTAATTGGTGGTGCAAGCGGTGGTGCCGTTGGTGCCTTAATTGGTCAACTCATTGGTCACGGCAAAGGTGCCGCTATTGGTGCTGCCGTTGGTGCAGCCGTTGGTTCGGGTGCAGGTGTTATCATCGGCAACAAAATGGACAAGGCTAAGAAGGCTGCTGAAGCAGCAAACGCTAAGGCCGAAATCATTAAGGATGCTAATGGCACTGAATATGTTAAGGCTACTTTCGATAGCGGTTTGCTTTTCACAACTGGTTCATCAAAGCTAAGCGCTTCTGCTGCATCTGCAATCAATAAGTTTGTAAAACAACTCACAGCCGAAGACAATACTTACGAACTTGCTATTTGCGGTTTCACCGACAACCAAGGTTGGAGAAACTGCACTGCTGAACAAAGCAAGGCTAAGAACGTTGAACTTTCACAGAGCCGCGCCTACGCAGTTAAGAGCCAAATCATAGGCGCTGGCTACCCTTCAAGCCGTTTGGTTAGCGTTAAGGGCTATGGCGAGGAAAATCCCGTTGCCGACAATAGCACTGCTGCTGGTCAAAAGGAGAACCGCCGCGTTGAGGTTTATATCCTCCCAAGTAAGGATATGATTAACGCTGCTAATAACGCTACAAGCAAATAAAAAATTCTTTTTAAAAAGCCAAACGGAGAGCATTCCACACAAGTTTTTGGGGTGCTCTCCGCTTTTATTTTGTGAACATTTATTGACATTTGGCTTTGCTGAAATAGAAACGAAATGTTAATGATTTTAACATAAAACTGCTATTTTCACAACTTTATGTACGATAAAATTTGACTATTTACGTTCTATTTTGCTAACATACGTGTTCTTATACCACAAGAATACGTATGCTTATGGCACAAGGATACGCATCCTTATGAGCTAAGGATACGCATCCTTATGCCATAAGAACACGTTTATAAGGATATTTACATATAAAATTTTGCTACATGCATTTCGTAACTATTTGATTATCAATAAACTTTACAAAAACTCCATAAATCAAAAAAAATCGACCACAATGAACTGCGGTCGATTTTTTTTGATTTATGAGCATTTGGTTTTGATTAGTTCGCCATTTTTCCCACTCATTTTTTTATCGAACACTGGGCGAAATTACGAACGTAAAATCATGGTCGGCATAGGGTATGCGATATTTAGACAACGGCCATGAGCCCCACGAATCGACACATCCTAAACCCATCTGCTTTTGTGCGATGTGTACCACCGTAAAGTCACGTGGGATGAGGTCGCCCGAGTGCATTTGTTTAGCCTCCTTGACTTCGCCTCCATCAAGGTCGGAGGTGAGATAGTTAATCGAGGTCATTTCAAGAGGTTCGGGAGCAGTAAAGGTGAGTCCGTGCATGGTTTCGGGTGCATACACACTCCACCAACGCACATCGGTCTTATTGCCACTCTCTTGAGGACGAATATAGGGCGAATATTGGTCAGCAACTTTTTGGTTGTAAATGCCGAGGAAGGTCGATGTATGACGGTCTACATAATTCTCAATAGGACCACGACCATAGTAGTGTATAGCGTTATAAGCCGAAGGCATTACAAGCGTCATGCCAAAACGTGGCAACACGGGCATCGCCTTCTTGCCCGCTTTAAGAGCCTGTTGCACAATCAACTTGCCTTGTGGCGTGAGCGTATAAGTGAGCGTGAGTTGAGCTCCAATGTTAGGCATATCGTATTGTGCCGTCACCTTTCGCGAGAAGCCTTGCTGTTGCTCTTCAAGGCTGGTAAGTTTCAGTGTTGGCGACTTCCACACTTCGAGCTTTTTCTGTAGCGAAGCTCCATAATCGTTGTCGGTGGGAGCACGCCAAAAGTCGGGTTTAAGCGAATAACCTTTTTCAAACATAGGCTGTCCTTCTACATCGATATAGTCAATAAGTCCAGTTTGTTTGTTAAACGTTACATCCACTTGATTAGCTGATAACGTAAGGCATGCCAATTGTTCGGTCTTTGTTACAGATGGTACAATGGCTTTCTTTTTTCCACCGACTGATAGTGTGTGCTTAGGCTGTGACGAAAGTAGAGATTTTACCGTTGGAAATACGTATGGAGTGAGAATAAACTCTTGACGAGCAGCCACATGGCCAGCTTTAAGTAAAGGCTCATCATGTTTTAATCGGTAGTCTAATTGCAACACGTACTCGCCTACTCCATTCGTCTGAGGATAGCCCTCAAGTGCTATCTTGGCATGTTGTTGTGGCGCTACAGAAATATCGGCTATAGTGCCAGCTGCCACTTGTTCGCCATCGCGTAGTAGCGTCCAATTGAGCGAAAGATTATCGAGCGAGGCAAAAAAGTTCTCATTATATACATCTAACACACCTTTAACCGAATCGGTTAGTGTAGACCAAACGTTTTGATAGAAATAGCGCACTTCGTCGGCATGTGGATGGGCTTGGCGGTCGGGATTGAAGAGGCCATTGCAATTAAAATTGTGGTCGCTTGCTGGATAACGACCAAAGTCGCCACCATAGGCATAAATTTGTTTTCCTTGCTTGTTTTTACTACGCAAGCCTTGGTCTACAAAGTCCCAAATAAAACCACCTTGGAACTTTGGATATTTGCGAATGAGCTGCCAGTACTCTGCAAAACCGCCCTCAGAGTTGCCCATAGCATGGGCATATTCGCACAATATGAGCGGACGCGTTATGTCGGTGCGCTTAGCGTAGGCTTCGCATTGAGCGTAAGGCAAATACATCTCGGCATACACATCTGTACCACGCTCTAACAAGGCACGCTCGTACTGCACTGGGCGAGAGGGGTCGTATGCTTTAACCATATCGTATGCCTTCTCAAAGTTGGGTCCATAACCACCTTCATTACCCAAGCTCCATGTAACAATAGAGGGGTGATTTTTAAGCGTATGCGTATTGTTGATGTTACGTTCAAGGTGAGTTTGCTCGTAACGGGGTACTTTGGCAAGTGTTTTATCGCCATATCCCATGCCATGCGTTTCGATGTTAGCCTCAGCCACCACGTAGATGCCATACTTGTCGCAAAGGTCATAAAATCGTGGATCGTTGGGATAATGGCTGGTGCGAACAGCATTGATGTTATACTGCTTCATAATGCGAATGTCTTGAAGCATGCGATCGGTCGATACCACATAGCCACCATCAGGATCCATCTCATGACGATCTACGCCCTTGATGAGTACTGGCTGGCCATTAACAAGGAACTGTGCATCTTTTATCTCAATTTTTCTGAAACCAACATTTTGCTCAATGGTTTCGATTGTACCTGTTGCATCTAAGAGGTCGATGCGCAGTTTGTAAAGATTGGGTGTTTCGGCAGTCCACTTCTTTGGATTGGGCACTGACCAACGTAAGCTATTTGCTGCATTCAGCGCAATACTTTCTGACTTTACGATGTTGCCTTGCGCATCTGTCAGTGTAAGTTGCGCTTGTTTGCCTTTACACTGAACTGCACTCAAACGAATATTGAGCAAACCATTGGTATAGTTATCAACCAAATCAGGCGTGATGAAAACATCTTCGATATAACTCTTTGAACGTGCATAGAGATATACTTCGCGTGCTATACCTGTGAGGCGCCAAAAGTCTTGATCCTCAAAGTAAGAACCATCGCACCAACGCATTACTTGCATGGCTATCAAGTTCTTTTTTCCAGCAACGAGATAAGGTGTGAGGTTGAACTCGGTAGCTGATTTCGAGTCTTCACTATAGCCCACAAATTTGCCATTTACCCAAACACTTAGATTGGAGGTGGCACTACCTACATGCAGAAACACCTGTTCGCCCTTCCAATTTGATGGGATAGATACCTCTTTACGATACGAACCCGTATAATTGTTTTTTTCTTCAACTAATGGTGGATTGGGGGTAAATTGCGTGGCCCATGCATAACCAACGTTTTTGTAAATGGCATCGCCATGACCATTTAGTTCAAACAATCCCGGAACAGGAAATTCTTCCCACTTATTGTCGTTAAAAGTAGGCAAGAAAAAGTCTTTGGGGGCATCATTATGGTTTTTTGTGAAAAAGAATTTCCACTTTCCTTCGAGCGACAAATAGCGCGACGATTGCGCTTTATCGCCCGTCTGTGCCACCTGCATATTTTCAAAAGCAAAAAAGTCTGAATGGGGCGCAACAGTGTTCACTCTATTAACCGAAGGGTCGAGCCAATAGGGTGTTTTGGCATTTTGTGCCTGACAGGTAATAAAGCCTGCAGTTGCTATAATAGCTAATGATAGTGTTTTGTTCATAATAAAGTATTGAGAAAATTTTTGACGAAGATAAGCAAAAAATCTGCATATCACCACCTTTTACTGATTGTTTTTTAGCATTGCATAAGCCTTATATAATCCCAATTGTCCTGCCTTGCTAAAATCGGCGTTAGCTTTATCTTTTTGCCCTTGTTGCTTATAAATCAATCCTCGATTATAATAGGCTTCGGGCAAACGCACATCAATTGCAATTGCCTTTGTAAAGGCTTCGAGAGCTAAAGCATTGGCATGTTGTTGAGCATATAGGCATCCTTGATTATAATAGAGGTACGCATTGTGTGGTGCAAGGCGTATGGCCTTATTAATATCTGATAGTGCCAAGGCATAATGCGCTTTACGTTGTTGGTCGGAGAGCGAAGTTACTGTTGCATTACGCATAGACACAAGACTTCGCATCATTAAGGCTACCACCGAAGTGCTATCGGTTTGAATGGCACAATTTGCCTCGTTGATCGCCGATGTGTAGTCGTACTTGGCTAACGATATGGCTGATTTTAACAATGATCTTTCGAGCTTTGAACACTTGTCATCAACCCTTTGTAGGTTTCGCTCATCGCTTTTGGCATTCTGCGCTTGATTATCTTCAATCTCTGCCGTTAAGCCAAATATGCGTATCGATGTGTTGGCATGCTTATACTTGTTCATCTCCTCCATAAAGCCTATTGCATGATAACCACGCACATACACATAATGAAAGGCTGGAGCATAAGGGTGCATAAAGTCGTCGTTTACCTTTTCGTTCTGTACCTTGCCATAGAGGGTTCCAAACAGGTTTCTAACCGTATCGGGATCCTCTTGTACTAATTGGTGATATTGGTCGAGTTCATGCTCAGAGCGCAGTCTAACCTTGTTGGTTGCATAGCGTCGAGCCTTACCAAAACTAATATCAAGGTTGCGACGCGCTACGATGGTTTCGTCGTTTTGTGCCCCCCGAATATCACCTATTTTACGACGAAGATTAGCACGCTGCAAATAACCGTACATAAAGTGTGGATAGCTCTTGATGAGCTTCGTATAGTCGGCTATTGCCCCTTTGTAGTTTCCCACTTGTGCGCGAAGTTGTGCTCTGTTATAAATAGCCAAAGTGTTGTTAGGTTCAACCTGTATCACATAGTCAAAGTCCTGAATAGCACGGTTTAAGTCGCCTACAAATGAGCGCAAAAGTCCTCGATTGTAGTGAGCCACAAAGTGGGTTGGCTGTAGCCGAATCGTTTCGTCGTAATCGGCTATAGCAAGCCCAAAACGTCCCATAGCATGGCGAGCTTGGGCACGAGCTATATAAAGTTCAAAGTCGTTGGGCGCAAGTGCTATTGCTTTAGATAGGCAGCTATCTGCTTGCAAATAATGATTTTTACTCAGTTCGTAACGACCTTTAAAACTCCAAGCACTGCTTTCGTTGGGATTTTTTACTAAGAGTTTGTCAATCCATGCCATGGCCATAACCGTATCTTTTTGCTCTAAAAGGCTCTGCACCTTTACCATATAAGCACGCGTATAATTGGGCCATTTTTGCATCATCACAGTTAGATCGGAGTCGGCTTGCTGATAATCTTTTATCTGTAAATAGCATAGCGCACGATTGTAGCGTGAGCCTTGGTCGTTGGGCAAGTCGCGCAATACATGCGTATAGTCGGCTATTGCTCCCTTAAAATCATCGGCATGTATGCGACATAAGCCTCGCAATTGGTATACCTCGATGATGAAGGGATTTAGCTCTATACTCTTGTTACAATCTGCTTCAGCTCCCGCATAATCCTCAAGAGTAAACTTGGCGTATGCTCTATAATAATAGGGCGATGCTAAGTAAGGCTTGCTCTCTATGGCTTGATTAAAATACTGTATGGCAGTGAGATAATCGTCTACACTCAATGCGTTACGCCCCATGTTCGTTACCATCTCGGCATCTATCTGAGCTTGAACAGCATGGGGTATATGTATGAAAAGAAATAAAAAAACAATCATACGTAAACCGACATTACGGAAAATGTCAGCTATACGTATGACTATCTTTGCTTGTCTACCCATTTGACAAAACTTTTATCTGATAAGTAGCTATATAAAGTAAGCTATTTACCTTTCCATATAATCTTTTGTCTAAATAGCCATTTTATATATGGCATTTATTTAGGACACTTTACTTTATATGCACAACGGAACTTTCCCTTAAGAAGTTGTGTAAGCTTGCCGCGTATCATTTGCTTTCTTAACGGAGAAATACGGTCTATAAAGAGGTGGGCATCAAGGTGGTCGAACTCATGCTGCATAACGCGCGCAAGATAACCCTCTACCCATTCATCGTGTTCATTAAAATCTTCGTCCATATACTTAACGTGTATGCGTGTGGCACGACGTACGGGCTCATTAATGCCTGGTAAACTCAAACACCCCTCGTCCATCAACTTTGTTTCAGTGTTGTCAAGTTCTATGATATGGGGATTAATATAGGCTTTGTTAAAGCCTTCATACTCTGGATAGTCGTCTTTTAAGACATCGAGTGTTATTACAACTACACGGATTGCTTTGCCAATCTGAGGTGCGGCAAGTCCCACACCATCACTATGATACATAGTTTCGAACATATCGGCAATCAACTGCTTTAAATTAGGATAATCAGGTGTGATATCAACTGACTCCTTGCGCAATACCGGCATGCCGTAAGTATAAATAGGAAGAATCATTTAATAGGATATTATTAAAATAGCGAAGGACGATTTAAAATCTTTTTCCTTCCATATAATTTTGTAAGATAATGCAAGCACTAATTTCGTCTACCAGCCCTTTGTCGTTTTGCCGACGCTTTTTACTTATGCCACTATCCAATATAGTTTGATGTGCTAAAACCGAAGTAAATCTTTCATCGTAATAATCTATAGGAATATGGGGTATAACCTTCTTGAGTTTTTCGGCAAAGATCAAAACGCGCTTTTGGTTTTCAGAAGGTTGCCCATTGGGTTGCGTTGGAAGGCCTATTACAAAACGTTCAACAGACTCTTTGCTTACATAGTCCTTTAGAAACTTCATCAACTGTGTTGTATCAACAGTTGTTAGCCCATTAGCTATAATCTGCGAAGGATCTGTGACTGCTATGCCCGTTCGTTTCTTTCCGTAGTCTATGGATAGTATGCGCATCTTTACTAACTATTTAGATAAAAAGCAGAGAAATCGGAAACCACAGGGAGCATTGCATAGAGTGCTCTTTAGTTTCCGATTTTTCTGTTCTTTAGTGTTCAATTATTTTATCATATCACATCCCATATAAGGTTGCAATGCCTTAGGAATGCGAATACCTTCGGGGGTTTGGAAATCTTCAAGCAGAGCTGCTACAATGCGTGGTAGGGCAAGAGCTGAACCATTCAATGTGTGGCAAAGGTGAGTCTTTTTATCTGCACCACGATAGCGACATTGCAAACGATTGGCTTGGTATGTGTCGAAATTTGATACAGAACTTACTTCTAACCAACGCTTTTGTGCTTCGCTATATACCTCAAAGTCGTAGCAAATAGATGATGTAAAACTCATATCACCACCACACAAGCGAAGTATACGATAAGGAAGTTCGAGCTTTTGCAACAAGCCTTCTACGTGTGCCAACATCTCTTGGTGTGATTGTTCTGAATGTTCGGGAGTATCAATACGAACTATTTCGATTTTTGAGAACTCATGCAAGCGGTTTAAGCCACGAACATCCTTGCCATAACTACCTGCCTCGCGACGGAAACACTCTGTATATGCACAATTCTTGATAGGTAATTGGTCCTCGCGGAGAATTACATCACGATATATATTGGTTACTGGAACCTCGGCTGTAGGGATGAGATATAAATCGTCAACTTCGCAATGATACATTTGTCCTTCTTTGTCAGGAAGTTGTCCTGTACCAAAACCTGAAGCCGCATTTACAACAGTTGGAGGCATAATCTCTGTATAACCAGCTTCGCGAGCTTGATCGAGGAAAAAGTTTATCAATGCGCGTTGCAAACGTGCACCTTGACCGATATATACGGGGAAACCTGCACCAGAAATTTTAACACCAAGGTCAAAGTCAATAAGGTTGTACTTCTTAGCCAATTCCCAATGTGGAAGTGCATCTTTAGGCAGGACTGTGTCGTGTCCACCTGTTTTTACAACTAAATTGTCTTCAGCACCTACACCCTCAGGCACAATGTCGTAAGGCACGTTAGGAATGGTATAAAGCAAGTTGCGCTTATCGTCTTCGGCTTGTTTCATTACTTCCTCAAGCTCCTTGCTCTTTGTTTTAATGTCTGTTACCTCTTGCTTTGCAGCCTCAGCCTCTTCCTTTTTGCCTTCTTTCATCAAGCCACCAATGCTCTTTGAAAGTGTTTTAACTTTGGCATTCAAACTGTCTAATTCAGACTGTGCCTCTTTGCGTTTATTATCATAAGCAAGCACCTGCTCTATAGCTTCGCGTGCTCCTTTAAAGTGTTTCTTTTCGAGACCGCGTATAACGGCTTCCTTGTCATCTGTGATTTGTTTAATAGTAAGCATAGCTTTCTTTTTTTATTTTGCTTGCAAATGTAACAATTCTTTTTTGAATGTCATAGGCTTTAACTTTACAAATATGTTCTTAGCTAAAGTCATAGGCTTATATAATCAAAAAAAGATGCAAGACTATATACGCTATAGCTAATAAAAGCCGCTTTGCATACATATTCTTGCATCTTTTGAATAAAAACACAATTGCGTATTAATACATTCTTATCACACTACATCATCACTTGGTTTAATGAGAAATTTCCCATTATCTTTGAACGGTCTACATGTCCACGTATACCAGGTATAGAACCCGAAGATGTATACTGCCACATAATATAATCTTTTCCATCATCGAGTGTAGGAGAGTCACTGCGATAACGTGCTATCATAAAATGATAATCTGAGAATTGACCTTGCAAGTATCTATTGTAGAAATTATGATAGGTATAGAGCAAAGGCTTTTTGCCATAAAAAGTTGTTACCTTTTCAATAAATGCTTTAAGATCAGAGATAAAAACATCTTCGCTCACAGAGCCACGATGTTCTATATCGATAATTGGCACAAGGTCTTGATCATCGGCTCTTACAACCGATGTCATGTTGTCAAATTGTCTTTGCCACTCTACATTAGGACGATAGAAATGATAACTACCGACACTTAATCCTACACGACGAGCTTCTGTAAGATTACGCTGATAGGTGTCGTCAACAAGCGAGGCCCCTTCAGTTGCTTTTAAATATACATAAGATATGGGGGTGCTATTAACAACTTCATCCCAATTAATGCTACCTTGGTAGTGTGATACGTCAATACCCTCTTTATACTTTGAATTGATGCGTGCGTTAGAATTGTGCATAAACACTGCTGCCGCATGCATGAGTCGCTTTTCTCCTAAGGATTTTTGGGGTAAAGCATCAGGTTCTGTCACAACATATTCAGTAGCTCCCTTACGATCTTTTTTATCCTTTTTTCGGGCAAAAGATGTAGAAGGAACAAACATAAATGTAACCAAAGCCAACGTTATGGTTTTGAATATTTTTCTATTAAAATGTGTATAAAAAGCGCAATTTTTCTCCATGTTGGCAAAGTTAAGAAATTATTTAAAGTCTACCAAATACGCATTTTATATTTTTATATAATTTATGTATTGACACACAGAAGTTTAGCATTCATAAGGCGAAAGTATGCGCAAAAACTATTGCAGAGGCAAAAGTTCACGAAAACGCATTTCGTATTGTTTCTTTTCTTCATCAGTAAAATGCTGCTCATTCATCCATGTACAAAATGCTTGTATTGCAAGCGTATGCATTTGGGCCTTTCCTGCATTTACACCACTTAAGAAAGGGCGATTGGGCAAGTGTGTCCTATTAAAATTACCGTCTGCCATTGATTGTCTTTTAGATAGAAAAATTTGAGTGCTTTGCGGGCAAAGCAGTTTATTGGTTTAAAGTGCTACAAAATTACGCACATTTATATATAGAACATAAACTTTTCAATAAAAACTTTTGCCCTTATTGCAGTTTGCACTACCTTTGCATAAGATTGAATTATAACTTTAACAAAAATATAAATCACTATGACTATTGAAACTTGCGACTTTAATGGCAAGAAGGTGATTGTCCGTGTGGACTTTAATGTACCTCTTGATGAAAATGGTAAAATAACAGATGATACCCGTATTCGCGGTGCTCTTCCTACTCTTAAGAAAGTGCTTGCTGATGGTGGTGCACTTATCATCATGAGCCACATGGGTAAGCCTAAAGGCAAAGTTAATCCTAAACTCTCTCTTGGTCAGATTGTAGATGCAGTTAGCGATAAACTTGGTGTAAAGGTTCAATTTGCTCCTGATTGCGCAAAGGCAAGTGAGGCAGCAGCAGCTCTTAAGCCAGGTGAAGTTCTTTTGCTTGAAAACCTCCGTTTCTATCCTGAAGAAGAAGGTAAACCCGTAGGTATTGACAAGGCTGATCCTAAATACGATGAGGCTAAGAAAGAAATGAAGGCGCGTCAAAAAGAATTTGCTAAGACACTTGCTTCGTATGCTGACATTTACATCAACGATGCATTTGGTACTGCACACCGCAAGCACGCTTCAACAGCTGTTATTGCTGACTACTTTGATGCAGACCACAAGATGCTTGGCTACTTGATGGAGAAAGAGGTTCAAGCTGTAGACAACGTATTGAGCAACATTAAGCACCCATTCACTGCTATCATGGGTGGCTCTAAGGTTTCTACTAAGATTGGTATCATCGAAAACCTTTTGAGCAAGGTAGACAACCTTATTCTTTGCGGTGGTATGACCTACACATTTGCTAAGGCACAAGGTGGTCATATCGGTAAGTCTATCTGCGAAGATGACAAACTTGACGTCGCACTTGATGTAATCAAGAAGGCTAAAGAGAACGGTGTAAACTTGGTTCTTGGTACTGACTGCATTGCAGGTGATGACTTCTCTAACGACTGCAACACACAAGTATGCCCTGCAAACGCAATCCCCGAAGGTTGGGAAGGTTTGGATGCTGGTCCTGAAACTCGCAAGGCTTTTGCTGCTGCTATCGAAGATGCAAAGACTATTCTTTGGAATGGTCCTGCTGGTGTATTTGAATTCGATAACTTTGCTGGTGGCTCTAAGGCTATTGCTGAAGCTATTGCTAAGGCAACTACAAATGGTGCATTCTCACTCATTGGTGGTGGCGACTCTGTAGCTTGCATCAACAAGTTTGGTATGGCAGATAAAGTATCTTACATCTCAACAGGTGGTGGTGCTTTGCTCGAAGCTATCGAAGGCAAAGTTCTCCCCGGCATTGCTGCAATCAAAGGCTAAAATAATTTTTTATTTTTAGTATTTTAAATGTTCTATTAAGTTCGTAATGCTTACGTTAGAACATTGATGATATACCAATAAGCAAAAGAGTTTAGAGGTTTAAAAGAGACATTTAATGTTCTTCTAAACTTCTAAACTCTTTACTTTTTTAGTAACAGACGGTTAATGAAAATATATTCTTTTGCAACGCTCTTTACTTTGTGCTTTTTATTACTTATATCTCTAACTTCTTGCAAGAAAGAGAAGAACGAACAACCTATTAATTTTGGTACAGAGCGATACGATTCTGCAGCACTTCACGTAGCCTTAGTACCCAACCGCGACTGCTTACCCATTTACTATGCAGAGCGAACAGGCATTTATGACTCATTAGGACTAAAGTTGCAAATAGCATCCTATGGCTCACAAATGGATTGTGACACAACGCTCATGGGTAACATTGCAGATGGAGGATGGTGTGACAAAATACGAAAAGGAAAATATGGCAAACGCATGTCTCATCTTGAGACGATGTGGGAAGGTACACAAAGGTGGGAAATCTTTACGAGCACAGCTCTGCGCATTCGCAAGGTTTCATCTCTTGTGGGACACACCATTGGCATAGCTCGAAGTTCTGCAGAAAACGAGTATTTACATCTCATATTAAAAGCCGAAAAGGTTAATGCCGACAACATATATTATCCGCAAATCAATAATCTAAAAATGCGTGCTCAAATGCTTACTGGCGACCAAATAGACGCTGCTGTTATCACGTGGCCATATACGTCTTTTGCTCGTTCTGAGGGGCATCACTGCATTGCAGCCCAACGTTTTGCAGATAAACATGAATGTTTTGTGATAAGCAACAAACATTTGACAGATGAACGCAAAAAACAATGGAAACTATTTGAGAAAGGAAGGCGCATGGCACTCGACTCTATACGAATTAAAGGTCCCTCAGCCTACTCTATCATCTTACAAAAAGACTACGGACTACCCAAAGAAGTGGCAGATACCATTAGGTTTTAGTACACCATGTTCAAATTGAACATTGAGTCCCCCTTTGTTTGGAAGTAGTATATTGTAATATCGTTAATACTCAATAGAGTAACACCACTTACTTATGGAAAATCAAACATATAAATATCTCTATAAGGATGTTATAAAAGCTCTTAAGGAGAACCATCTACTACAGGCTTTGCTGTCACTTCAAGGCATGGCAGCTACTATTAAATCATGGATTGCAAAAGATGAAATCGACAATATTATAGACTCTTACCATATATTGTTGTCTTATTTTGCCAATGGTACTAACGATCCTGAACGCATTAAACTCTACAAAAAGTTCTATTGTCGCGCGTATGAGTTAGCAGAAATATTGCTACGTGAGGGAGATATAAATGACGAATCATCTTACTACTCAACTACCCTTAAAACGTTGCGTAGCATAAAAAGTAATCAATTTCTTCTCAGCGAAATTCTTATGCCAGCAACACCACTTCGCGACATATTTGATGCTATTTGGACATCGGGTGCTTGGACTATTGACGATTTAAATGCAATATACAACTACATGACGGATAGCGAAGTTTGTGATGAAGCCAAATGCTTGGTGCTGAGTGCTACAACACTTTCTGCTACTCGCTACTATGATATAGCTAAGGTTAAACTGCTACTTGACCAGGTTCTTCAAGACAATATAAAACTCAGAGTGCGTGCCATTACAGGATTGGTTTTTGTTACAACTCGTTACCCAGAACGCATGGAACTCTATCCACAAGCTGAAGCTCAACTTAACTTAACTATTGACAACAAGGATTTTGAAACTGACTTTTCAACTCTTCAGTTGCAATTGTTTGTTAGTTTAGAAACTAAACGATTTGAACGTAAGCTTGAAGATAAAATCATTCCACAAATGATGAAACACATTGATACTTTGCGTATAGATTCGTCATTGGGCATGGATAATCACGACAAGCTTACAGATAAAGACTTTAACCCTGAATGGCGTGAACAACTATTTTCACCCGAAATGGAAAAATTTGTTCAAGAATATACAAACCTACAACTTAGCGGCGCAGATGTATATATGAGTTCATTTAAAATGCTAAAGAACCGTTTTCCTTTCTTTAATATTCCATCAAATTGGTTCTATCCGTTTACATACAATCACCCCGATATACCGCAAGAACACAAAGACAATAAGATACTGAAAGCTTTGCTATCAAACGTTGCGTTGTGCGACTCAGACAAATATTCAATGTGCTTAATGTTCAGTCAGTCGGGCATATCATCTAAGTTGATGGCAAATGACAAGTTAGAAAGCATCATCCCCGACCAAATGCCTACCAACGCCGTTCCTAAGAGTGATAAAGAGATTTTTGCAGAGGAGATGCGATCGTACATTCAATGTTTTTATCGCTTTAGCAACTTGTTTGCGCACCGCGAAGCATTTGTCAATCCTTTCAAAGAAAATCTGTTTTTGTTTGACTATAAAGAGTTTGAGAGTTTACTTAAAAACAAAGCAAACATTCTCAACATGGCCAACAAGCTATTTAAGACCAAAGTTTACGACATTGCACAAAAGTTCTTTGCTATCATAGCACAAAATGAGCAAAATAGCGATATATACCAAAAGCTTGGCTATTGCTATGAAATATTCGACGACCTTGACAATGCATACAATTGCTACGACAAAGCCAACATTCTATCACCCCATATTGTATGGAACTTGCAACGGTTGGCTACATGTGCTTGCCGTCTCGAACGCTATGACAAAGCGTTGCAATGCTATAATGAATTGGCCGAAACCAAAACCGAAGATTACAACATCGCCCTGCGACAAGCTGAATGTCTCATTCATCTTAAAAGATACGACGAAGCCTTTCAGTTTTTGTTTAAAGCCAACTATCTATCATCTGAATCGCGTAATTCTGAACGTGCTTTAGCTTGGTGTTCGTTATTGACTAAGAAATATGAGCAAGCCGAAAAATATTATCTTCGCATTCTTGCTTCACACCCTACACCAACTGATTATCTGAATGCAGGGCACGCTGCATGGCTATTAGGTGACTACGGCAAAGCCGTAAGTAGATATAAGAAATGTTTGCCTAAGGACAATCCATCTAACTTTTTAAATACAGACATACCAATGCTAAAAGAGGCTGGACTTAACAACGACGACATTGCACTTATGACCGATGCTGTGTTATCAAGTCTATAGGTTTGTACTCTAAAATTAATTTTGTATTACATTAAAAATGAAACGTATACGACCCTTTGCATTTGCATTTTTTTCTGCTCTTTCCTTAAGTGGAATGGCACAAGATTGCAATAAAATAGCGGACTACTTTTTTAAACAAACCTTGCAAGGCAATCATCCGCAAGTATCTCTTGACAAACGCTTGTCTATCAAAAAAATAAGCGAAGCACAATCTATGGTATGGACCGCGTGGAAACAAGCCAACAAACAGTTGCAAGAACCACATCTTTTGCCTATTGACAGTATAGGTAAACAAAAAGGTGCATGGTTACTTCCCGATTCGCTTGAGCCTCATGCCACCATGCCATTCTATTACGGAAGCAAAGGCAGCATGCCACAAAATGGCTACCCATTCTTTTTATACCTGCATGGTTCTGGGCCTAAACAATATGAATGGCAAACAGGATTAGCATTGGCACAACGTTTTAAGGATGCGCCATCTGTATATTTCATTCCACAAATACCCAACGAAGGCGAATGGTACAGATGGTGGCAAAAAAGCAAGCAATTTGCATGGCAACGTCTACTTCGTCAATTAATGCTCAACGACTCTATTGATGTCAACAGACTCTACGTTTTTGGCATTTCCGAAGGGGGATATGGTTCGCAACGCTTGGCTTCGTTCTATGCCGACTATTGGGCTGCAGCAGGGCCTATGGCTGGTGGAGAGCCACTCAAGAACGCACCTACTGAAAACCTTGAAAACATAGGTTTTTCATTCAGAACAGGGGCCGACGACTATGGCTTTTATCGCAACAAACTTACGCAATACACCAAAGAGGCACTCGATAGTTTAGAGACACTTAATCCCAGTGGATTTCGACACAGAGTAGAGTTAATACCTAATCGTCAGCACTTTATAGACTACTCTCCCACCACCCCATGGCTATTGCTTTTTAAACGCAATGCCACGCCCAAACATTTTATTTGGGAGGACTTTGAAATGGATGGTCTACACCGAAATGGCTTCTATAATATGCGTGTAGATAAGCGTCCTTGTGACTCTCTTCGCACACGATACGAGGTGAATATCAACAATAATAATAGAATAGACATTGTTATTGAAAATGTTCATTACACTACAATTGAACGCGACCCCGTGTATGGTATTGAGCTAAAATTTAAGCGCACATATACCCCTGCGAGCAACGGCGAAATTACTTTATTCTTAAACAATGAGCTTGTTGATTTGTCGCGCCCCATATATATTACCATTAATGGCAAACGTGCTTTCAATAGTGTAAACAAGCCCAATCTGAAGAGCATGATACATGCCGTTTCGACATTCTATGACCGCGAACGAATATTTCCGAGCGAAGTAAAATTAAAATACTAAACACACCTATCAACATATAAGGGTGGTTCCGAAAAATCTCTATTTGAGTTTTCTGAGCCACCCTTTTATTGCGACCTTTTACAAGGCTTTTTAAAACTTAAAGCACCAATGAGCAACACTCATTTTTATACTTACATTGCAAGGTCGAAGTAATGAACTGTGTCATCTTCTACCATATAGTTACCAATCCATAACTAAAACACTCAGCTAAGATGATAGGCTTCTATAACAACGTTTTCGACCTTAACAACTAAAGTCATTTCGGCTTTAGCCTCAAAATATGGTATATCTATGCGACTATCCATATTTGTACTATCAGTACCCAACATTTAATCGTAAGAGTTGCCTAAGTTGTCACGAAGACTTTGGTTACGCTCCTCCATAATAACAAAGTTACACATTTTTTACCCGTGTTGTTTTTTTTGAAAAACGAATTATATTGACTTCATAATTGGGTTAAAGTCATCTGATCACACCTTTAAAGTTTGCTCACTCCGACCGCAATGAGCACTCACTCCGACCGCAATGAACACTCATCCCGACCGCAATGAGCATTCATTCCGACCGCAGTGAGCAAACAATCATTCTGTTATAACAAAACTATTGCCCTTTTCTATCAAAACAATATGGCCTTTCTGAGCAACGTTTCACCCTATTGCATTACGCTTAGACACTCCTATTCTTAAGTAGGTGTTTTAATTTAATTGATATGGTTTTGTGCAATGCTTTGTTCTGAAGCATAGGCTGAAGAGGGAGTGTAGCGGGCTACGTGACCGATGATACCTATGCTTATGGGCAAAAGAGTGTGCTAAGACATATCAATAAATACAGAGCATGATTATATAAATTAATTTTGAATACCTACTTCAGTATAAAAAACATAATTGCTCATTACATATAAAGGGACACTTTACATATTAAAAAGCCAACAAGATGTAGCTTTTTTGCTTGTCAATACTTTTTGTTAGCATTATAAAGTAGAAAAACATAATAAGGTAGTATTTTTTTAGTATCTTTGCTCACAAAAACCAAAGATATAACGAATGGAACCTTTGAAACATGAATGCGGTGTGGCAATGGTAAGATTGCTAAAGCCACTCAGCTATTATGAAAAGAAATACGGCACGTGGATGTATGGCCTAAATAAGCTATACTTGTTGATGGAAAAGCAGCACAATCGTGGTCAAGAGGGGGCAGGACTTGCTTGTGTTAAGATGCAAGCTGCTCCTGGTGAGGAATTTATGTTTCGCCAACGCGGACTTGGAGGCGGTGCCATCCAAGAAATTTTTGGTAACGTACATAAGGAATTGAGCAATTACTCTAACGAGCAATTACACAATGCGGACTTTGCGGCCCGCTATGTGCCATTTGCTGGTGAAATTTATATGGGCCACCTCCGGTATTCAACTACTGGCAAGAGTGGCCTTTCGTATGTTCACCCATTTTTGCGTCGAAACAATTGGCGTGCAAAGAACCTTTGCATCTGTGCCAATTTTAACATGACCAACGTTATGGAGATTTTCGACGAAATTGCGGTAAAAGGCCAACATCCTCGCATGGTTTCAGACACCTACATTTTGCTCGAACAACTTGGGCATCGTCTTGATCGTGAGAGTGAACGTTGTTTTAACGAAGCTAAAAAGCTTGGACTCGAAAACACCGACATCACCAAATACATAGAGGACCATATTAACCTCTGCAATGTGCTTAAACAGTCGGCTCCTATATGGGATGGCGGTTACGTGCTCTGTGGAGTTACAGGTTCGGGCGAAACGTTTACGATGCGCGACCCATGGGGCATACGTCCTGCCTTTTGGTACAAAGACGAAGAGGTGATGATTGTTGCCTCTGAACGCCCAGTAATACAAACTGCACTTGACCTCGAAGCCAACGATATACACGAGCTATTGCCAGGACAAGGAATCTTTGTGAACAATAAGGGCGAAATGCGCACCGAACAAGTGCTTGCACCCAAAAACTACGCTGCTTGCTCTTTTGAAAGGGTTTACTTTAGCCGCGGTTCAGACATTGATATATATCATGAACGCAAAGAATTGGGACGCACACTCGTAGAACCAATACTAAAAGCGGTGAATGGTGAGATAGACAACACCGTGCTAAGCTACATCCCCAACACTGCTGAAGCTGCATACTATGGCATGCTGCAAGGTTTTAATGAATACCTAAACCAGCAGAAAATAGAAGAAATTGAGAAGCTTGGTAACAACATTACCCACGAGAAATTACAGCAAATTCTCTCACGCCGCATTCGCTCTGAAAAGGTGGCATGGAAGGATATAAAGATGCGTACTTTTATTGCCGAAGGCAACTCACGAAACGACCTTGCTGCCCACGTTTACGACATTACCTATGGTTCTGTTCGTCCCAACATAGATAATTTGGTGGTGATAGACGACAGCATCGTACGTGGTACAACATTGCGCGAAAGCATTATTCGTATTATGGACCGCTTACACCCACGACGCATAGTTGTGGTAAGCTCTTCACCTCAAGTGCGTTTCCCCGACTACTATGGCATCGACATGGCACGCATGGAAGAATTTATTGCTTTCCGCGCTGCAATAGCTCTGCACAAAGACCACGGTATAGAAAATAGATTGGAAGATATATACAAACGCTGTAAGGCACAAGAGAACTTGCCCAAAGAACAAGTGGTGAACTATGTAAGCGATGTATACACCCCCTTTACTCCTGAAGAAATATCCGAAAAGATGGCAGAAATGCTGCGTCCTGATGGTGTAAAGACCGAAATTCACATTGTATACCAAAGTCTTGAAGGATTGCACAAAGCATGTCCACATAGCCCAGGCGATTGGTATTTCTCAGGAAACTACCCTACTCCAGGCGGAAACAAACGCGTAAACGAAGCCTACATTAACTATTTTGAACATGTACATAACTTGTTAAAATAGATAGTAACGCGCAACATATAGCATCACAACAAGATGCATCTCTATAGATCTCTCAAAAACAGAGACAATAACTAACATCAGACAAATTACTCATCAACTCTAAAATATGCGTAACGTAACACTTGTTCTTGACGACGGCACACAATTTCATGGGCAGTCGTTTGGTTATGAAGCACCTGTGGCAGGCGAAGTTGTATTTAACACTGCCATGATGGGCTACCCCGAAAGTTTAACCGACCCCTCGTATGCCGGACAACTTATGACGCTCACTTATCCCTTGGTAGGCAACTATGGCGTTCCTCCATTCAGCATTGAACCCAATGGTTTAGCAACTTTTATGGAGAGCGACCGCATTTATGCATCAGCCATCATCGTGAGCGACTATAGCGAACAATATAGCCATTGGAATGCTGTGGAAAGTTTAGGCGATTGGCTTAAACGCGAAAAAGTTCCTGGCATAACAGGCATTGACACACGCCAACTCACTAAAGTGTTACGTGAACATGGTGTGATGATGGGTAAAATATTGTTTGACGATGAGCCAAACAATATACCTACAGCCGAATACGAAGGTGTAAACTATGTTGCAAAAGTTTCTTGTAAAGAAATCATCCGCTACAACGAAGGTGCTGGCAAAAAGGTTGTGTTAGTAGACTGTGGTGTAAAACACAACATTATTCGCTGCCTTATCAATCGTGGCGTAGAAGTTATACGTGTTCCTTGGAACTATGATTTCAATGACATGGAATTTGATGGTCTTTTCTTGGCCAATGGTCCTGGCGACCCCGACACTTGTGTTGAAGCCGTAGAAAACATCCGAAAATTCTTAAAAAATCCCAACGTACGCCCATGTATGGGTATATGTATGGGTAATCAACTCCTATCAAAAGCCGCTGGTGCAAACATCTACAAACTGAAGTACGGACATCGTAGCCACAA
The DNA here is from genome assembly GCA_934255485.1 of uncultured Prevotellamassilia sp. GTDB lineage: Bacteria > Bacteroidota > Bacteroidia > Bacteroidales > Bacteroidaceae > Alloprevotella. The sequence continues at coordinate 51,897 of CAKQOG010000006.1, forward strand.
CCAACCCGTACGTATGGTAGGCACTAATCGTTGCTTTGTAACCTCTCAAAATCATGGTTACGCAGTAGATAGTCGCACTCTGCCTGCTGATTGGGAACCTTATTTCATCAATATGAACGATGGCTCGAACGAGGGTGTACGCCATAAAACTAACCCTTGGTTCTCGGCTCAATTCCACCCCGAAGCATGCTCTGGTCCTGTAGACACCGAATTTCTCTTTGACGAGTTTGTGAAACTACTGAATAAATGAGAGAAGAAAAACGTTAAGGTTCATATAGCAAACATCTGATGCACTATACACACTTGATTTGCTTTATGTCCTCAACACAAGATTAACTCTTAAACACTAAAAAAAAAGATGAACGCTATAAAAAAAGTACTTCTTCTCGGCTCTGGTGCACTCAAAATTGGCGAAGCTGGAGAGTTTGACTATTCAGGTTCACAAGCACTGAAAGCATTGAAGGAAGAAGGTATTGAAACCATACTTATCAACCCTAACATTGCCACCGTGCAAACATCGGAAGGTGTGGCAGACCGCATTTATTTTTTGCCCGTAACTCCCTATTTTGTTGAGCGCGTTATTCAAAAGGAACAACCAGATGGAATCATGTTGGCATTTGGCGGCCAAACAGCTCTGAACTGTGGTGTAAAATTGTTTGAAAATGGTGTGCTTGAGAAATACAACCTAAAAGTTTTGGGTACACCTGTACAAGCAATCATGGACACAGAAGACCGTGAATTGTTTGTTGAAAAACTTAACGAAATCAACGTTAAAACCATTAAGAGCGAAGCTTGCGAAAACATAGAGCAAGCCCGCAAAGCTGCTGCCACATTGGGCTACCCAGTTATTTTGCGTGCTGCCTACGCATTAGGTGGTTTAGGTTCGGGCTTCTGCGACAACGAAGAAGAACTGAATAAATTGGCTGAAAAGGCATTCTCTTTTTCTCCACAAGTTCTTGTAGAAAAGAGTCTTAAAGGATGGAAAGAAGTTGAATACGAGGTTGTACGCGATAAATATGACAACTGCATCACCGTATGTAACATGGAGAATTTCGACCCACTTGGCATCCATACAGGCGAAAGTATCGTTATTGCTCCATCGCAAACACTCTCTAATGCAGAATATCACAAACTACGCGAACTCTCAATCCGCATTGTTCGTCATGTGGGCATTGTGGGTGAATGTAACGTGCAGTATGCTTTCGACCCCAATAGCGAAGACTATCGTGTTATTGAGGTTAATGCCCGCTTATCGCGCTCTTCTGCCCTTGCATCTAAAGCTACTGGCTATCCCTTGGCATTTGTTGCTGCTAAATTAGGATTAGGCTATGGTCTCTTTGAACTTAAGAACTCTGTTACAAAAACAACATCTGCCTTCTTTGAACCAGCACTTGACTATGTAGTTTGCAAAATTCCACGTTGGGACCTTGGTAAATTTCATGGTGTAGATCGTGAATTAGGTTCGTCAATGAAGTCGGTAGGCGAGGTTATGGCTATTGGACGCACATTTGAGGAGGTTATTCAGAAAGGCTTGCGCATGATAGGACAAGGCATGCACGGCTTTGTAGACAACAAGGAATTGTCTATCGACAATGTGGAGGAGGCACTGAAAGAGCCTACCGATAAACGTATTTTTGTCATAGAAAAAGCGTTTAAAGCAGGTTATACCATTGACCAAATACATGACCTTACAAAGATAGACCGTTGGTTCTTGCAGAAACTTTACAATATACATCAAACTGACAAGGAACTGCATAATTGCACCTCTATTAACGTGCTCGACAATAAGTTGTTGCATAAAGCGAAGGTGCAAGGTTTCACCGACTTTCAAATTGCACGTGCAGTAAGCATGGAACAAGATATGGACATCGAAAAGGCAATCCTTGCAGTACGTGCAAAACGCAAACAAGCTGGTATCGTACCCGTTGTTAAGCAAATCGATACTTTAGCTGCCGAATATCCTGCACAAACCAACTATCTATACCTCACATATAGTGGTGTTGCTCACGACATTCCATTCGAAAACGACAAGCGCTCTGTTGTAGTACTTGGCTCTGGTGCTTATCGAATTGGTTCGTCAGTAGAGTTCGATTGGTGTGGTGTACAAGCACTTAACACTATACGTCGTGAAGGTTATCGCTCGGTTATGATTAATTATAACCCCGAAACTGTATCTACCGACTACGATATGTGCGACCGCCTATACTTTGATGAACTTACATTTGAACGTGTAATGGATATTCTCGACCTCGAATGTCCTTATGGCGTGATTGTAAGTACGGGTGGACAAATTCCTAACAACTTAGCACTGCGTCTTGACGCTGAAAACATCAATTTGCTTGGCACACAAGCTAAGTATATTGACAATGCCGAAGACCGTGAGAAGTTCTCTGAAATGCTCAATCGTATTGGTGTAGACCAGCCCGAATGGAGTGCGCTGACCTCGATGGAAGACATTCAAGAATTTATCGAAAGAGTTGGATTCCCTGTATTGGTACGCCCCTCTTACGTGCTCTCTGGTGCAGCAATGAACGTTTGCTCAAACCAAGAAGAATTGGAACGCTTCTTGAAATTGGCAGCCAATGTATCAAAGAAACATCCTGTGGTGGTAAGCCGCTTTATGCAGCATGCCAAAGAGGTTGAAATGGATGCCGTTGCCAAAGATGGTGAAATTATAGCTTACGCTATTTCAGAGCATATTGAGTTTGCAGGTGTACACTCTGGCGATGCTACTATACAATTTCCACCACAGAAACTCTACGTTGAAACAGCACGCAGGATTAAGAAGATATCTAAGCAAATAGCCAAAGAACTTCATATTTCAGGTCCATTCAACATTCAATACTTGGCACGTGAAAACGATATCAAGGTAATTGAATGTAACTTGCGTGCATCGCGTTCGTTCCCCTTTGTAAGCAAGGTACTAAAAATAAACTTGATAGAACTTGCCACACGCATCATGCTTGGCCTACCCGTAGAAAAACCTGCGAAGAGTTTATTCGACCTTGATTACGTGGGTGTTAAAGCATCGCAGTTCTCATTCAATCGCCTACAAAAGGCAGACCCTATCTTAGGTGTAGACATGTCTTCAACAGGTGAAGTTGGTTGTTTAGGCGAAGACTCTCGCTCAGCTCTGCTTAAGGCTATGCTTTCTGTTGGACAACGTATACCTGAAAAGAACATATTGTTATCTACGGGCGACGGCAAGCAAAAAGCTGATATGCTGGCAGCATCAAAGATGCTAAGCGAGCATGGATACAAACTATTTGCTACCCCTGGTACAAGCCATTACCTAACAGAAAATGGTATCGAGAACACACTTGTATATTGGCCAAGTGATGCAGACAAACAACCTCAAGCACTCGATATGCTACACAATAAAGAGATTGATATGGTGGTAAATGTACCTAAAAATCTCTCTACAGGTGAACTTACCAATGGATACAAAATTCGTCGTGCCGCAATCGACCTTAACATTCCATTGATTACAAATGCTCGTTTGGCATCTGCTTTCATCTATGCTTTCTGCACACAGAAGTTGGATGATTTGGATATTAAGTGTTGGCAAGAGTACTAACAAGTAGATGTATTCTGCATTGACATCTATTCATTGCAAGATGTTCGATGCACAAACACATTGAATATTGATAAAGTGCTAAGCATCAAGCGAACTTTAAATAACTGAATGGATTTGCACAACAGCTATAATTCGTTCGTTAAGTGACCTAACATGCTTAGCACTTTATGTTTTTCCACTTATTTATTTTTTGTTGAGATATGAAAAAGATATGTTGGGGCTTCATTGGTTGCGGTGAAGTAACAGAAAAGAAAAGTGGTCCTGCCTTTAATCTTATTGAAGGTAGCGAAGTAGTTGCCGTTATGAGCAGAAAAGCAGAAAAGGCAAAATCGTATGCTGAAAGGCATGGAGTGAAACGTTGGTATACTGACCCACAAGAATTAATTAACGATCCTAAAGTGAACGCTGTGTATATTGCAACACCTCCTTCTACCCATGCTACTTATGCTATTATGGCCATGAAAAGCGGTAAAGCTGTGTATGTTGAAAAGCCTATGGCTTCGAACTACGAAGACTGCTGCCGTATCAACCGCATTGCTGAGAAAACTGGTGTGCCATGCTTCGTGGCATATTATCGTAGATATTTGCCCTACTTCAACAAAGTGAAAGAGCTTGTTGAAAGCGGTGCAGTTGGCAAGGTGGTCAATGTGCAAATACGCTTTGCTGTACCACCACGCGACCTTGATTATAACAAAACGAACTTGCCTTGGCGTGTACAAGCAGACATTGCTGGAGGTGGCTACTTTTATGATTTAGCACCACACCAAATTGACTTGTTGCAAGAAATGTTTGGTCCTATCATTGAGGCAGAGGGCATGAAAGCCAACAGAGGCGGATTATATACAACCGAAGACTCTGTTAGTGCTTGCTTTAAGTTCGACAACGGACTGCCGGGGTCTGGTTCTTGGTGTTTTGTTGCGCACGAATCAGCAAAGGAAGATAGAATAGACATTGTAGGCGACAAGGGCTCTTTGTCGTTCAGCGTATTCACTTATCAACCCATCATATTGCAAAACGAGAATGGATGTCAGCGCTTTGAAGTAAAGAATCCAGACTATGTACAACTTCCGCTTATTAAACTGGTTGTTGAACATCTACAAAACAAAGCCATTTGCAAATGCGACTGTGTAAGTGCAACACCTGTTAACTGGGTGGTCGATCGTATCTTGGGAAAACTTTAATCAACAACTTTAAGCATATTAAAACTATCTATTCTACAAAGAAAAAAATTGCGCAAAGCAAAACTATGCAAATAAAAAACATACATTGTACCACTATCGGTAGTTGCTGCAATATGTTGCTATGCATACTAACAATTCTATTGCTAACTATATTGGTTAGCACACCTGCGCATGCGCAATCCTTTAGAGATAGTATAATAACTACAATCTCATTACATACAGACTCTATACAAAAGAAAACAGAAAAGTCCCACTCACACTTAAACAATATAAAAAAGAAAGTAAAGCACACAGGCAGTATATTTTATCGCTTTTTGAAGAGTTTTGACGATTATGACACCACATACATATCGCCCAATTACTACAACTATACTGCAATGCTGCAAAACACCAATTACTTTCAGACATTTAGATTTCAAGGCAAAAGCGAAGATGGAAAAAACACTCAAACAATAAGCACAAAGCCTGAGCCAAACATAAAGATAGGTCCTTACTTTGGTTGGAGATGGATATTCTTAGGCTACACATTCGATGTGTCACACCCAAAGGCTTTAGGTAAGTCTTCAGAACTAAGCTTTAGCCTATATAGTTCAATGCTTGGATGCGACCTTGTATACATACGTAATAGCGGCAATTACCGACTACGTAAAGCCGTTGGCTTTGAAAATGTACCACCTAAATATGTCATGAAAATGCCATTTTCAGGTATAGATGCCAATACATTCTCGCTTAATACTTACTACGTGTTTAATCATCGCCATTTTTCATATCCCGCTGCATACAATCAAAGCACGGTTCAACGAAAAAGCTGTGGTTCACTCATGTTAGGAGCAGGGTATAGTAAACAGCACATCAATTTTGACTACACCAAGTTGCCCGATGCATTGATTGGTGAGGATGGAGCGAAACTTAACGAAACCCTAAAATTCTCTGAAATAAACTATCGCTATTACAACATTAGTGTTGGTTATGCTTATAATTGGGTGTTTGCACGCAATTGCTTGTTGGGAGCTTCTGTAATGCCTTCTATAGGCATCCGAAAGATGAAAGGAGAAAAGGTTAATGGAAATGGTATACTGATGGACTTGATTAATTTCAGTACCGATTGTACATCGCGCGTTGGCATTGTATGGAACAATACACACTGGTTTGCAGGTTCATCACTCATAAGCCACCTTTATTTGTACAGGAAAAAAAACTTATCACTTACCAATAGCGTTAATTATGCCAACATCTATGTAGGCTTCTTTTTCAACCGAAAGAAACAGTATCGATAAAATGCTATCCATAAAGTTCTAGGCATAAACCTATTATATGCGCTAACTAAAATACATATCTTACATTATGGAAATAACTCAAAATACTATAAAAAGGAAAATACGTCCCAAAGCCCAAGTTATGCTTGATGAAAACGAATCGCCTTTCAACACACCATACAATAGGTATGTAGAAGAAAGTTCGCTTAACAACCTTAAGCACAATTGGGGAAAGCATGAACGCATCCCTTCTAAATGCGTTTACTTTTGCAATAGTACTGAAGAGGGAACCGATTTGCTAATGCGTGTTTTCTGCCGGCCCAACCAAGATAGCGTAGTTATAGCAGAACCTACAAGAACCATTTATAAAAGGCGCGCACTAATCAATAAACTTGACTGTAGACAAGCAAAGTTGCACGAGACCGATTTTGAATTAGATGCTAATCAGATACTCAATGCTGTTAGCGAAACAACCAAACTCATATTTTTGTGCTCACCCAATTCGCCCACAGGAAACTTACTTGATGTAAATGAAATAGAAATCATTTTGCAACTATTCGATGGTATGGTAGTTGTAGACGAATCATATATTGATTTTTGTCCACAAGCCTCTATTGTACCATTATTAAACAAGTATAAAAACCTCATCATATTCCGTTCATTTTCGCATGCTTGGTCTATGGCTGGAGTTCACATGGCTGCAATTGTAGCCTATCCAAACGTTATTGAAGAAATCTCAAATATTGGATTTATACACCCAATAAACCGCCCAACTGAAGAGCTTGTTTCTAATATGGTTCGTAACCGTTTAGATGTTGATAAATGGGCCAGACAAATCATTGATGAACGAACAAAAGTGCGGTTAGCACTTAGCGACCTTCCCGAATGCAAGCATATATACCACTCTGACGCAAACTTCTTATTAGTAAAATTCGAGGATTGCCAAGCAACTTATAAGTACCTATTAAAAAATGGTATTGCCGTAAAACCCATAAACGGATATCTACGCATTAGCATCGGACTGCCACAAGAAAATTCTGCATTGTTAGGTGCACTTAGAAGAAGAAAAAAATAAGTTTTTTCTCACGTCTAACAAAGTTTAATCATTAAATCGACACAGAAAAAATAAAGTCGATACAAAGGTACAAAACGCCGTAGAAGTCAAATAAAGGGCTTTTACGGCGTTTTTATATAAAATAATGCAGTATTTTAGCATATAAATTATTGCATCATAAAATAAAGTGGTATTTTTGCTTATAAAAAGAACAAATTAATATCAATGATAACAGACGACAGAATAATTAAGGTCAATATTGAGGAAGAAATGAAAACCTCTTATATTGACTACTCCATGTCAGTGATTGTGGCTCGTGCATTGCCTGATGTACGCGATGGTTTTAAACCCGTTCACCGCCGCATTCTCTACGATATGATGGAATTAGGCATCACTCACGACAAACCAACTCGTAAATCAGCTCGTGTTGTAGGTGATGTTCTTGGTAAGTATCACCCACATGGAGATAGTTCTGTGTATGGTGCTTTAGTTCGTTTAGCACAACCATGGAACATGCGCTACACACTTGTTGAAGGACAAGGTAACTTTGGTTCGATGGATGGCGACTCGGCTGCAGCAATGCGTTACACAGAAGCTCGCCTTTCGCCCGTTGGAGAGGCAATGATGCAAGATATCGAAAAGGAAACGGTTGATATGGACCGTAACTTTGATAATACTCGCGACGAACCAAGTGTTATGCCTACACGCATACCAAACTTTCTTGTTAATGGTGCAAGCGGTATTGCCGTAGGTATGGCCACGAATGTGCCTACACATAACTTAGGCGAGGTTATAGATGGTTGCGTGGCATATATCGACAATCCAGACATCACGGTTGAAGAACTCATGCACTATGTAAAGGCGCCAGACTTCCCTACAGGCGGTTACATTATGGGCATGCAGGGAGTTCGCAGTGCATACGAAACTGGTAAAGGACGCATCGTTATGCGTGCTAAGACAGACATTGAAAGCGGGCCGCAACACGACACGATAGTTGTTTCAGAACTTCCCTACGGACTTAATAAAGAGGAACTTGTTAAGTATATTGGCCAACTTGCTGCAGAAAAACGCATTGAAGGCATTTCAAACGTAAACGATGAAAGCGACAAGGATGGTATGCGCATTGTTATCGACGTTAAACGCGACTTCAATGCCAACGTTGTGCTCAATAAGCTCTTTAAGATGACCGCTTTGCAAACATCGTTTGCAGTCAATTGTATTGCCCTTGTTCCTGGCGACAAAAAGCGTCCCGGCGTAGGTGGTATGCCTAAACTCTTGACGCTAAAAGATTGCATCAAATACTTTGTAGAGCATCGTCATGACGTTGTTATACGCCGTACTCAATACGATTTACGCAAAGCTCAAGAGCGTGCACACATATTAGAAGGCCTTATCATTGCTTCAGACAACATCGACGAAGTAGTACACCTCATCCGTGCATCTAAGACTCCACAAGCAGCTATCGAGGCCCTTAAAGAGCGTTTCGGACTTGACGATATACAAGCTAAGGCCATCGTTGATATGCGCTTGGCACAACTTACCAACATCCAACAAGAAAAGTTGCATGAGGAATACGAAGAAATCGAAAAGCGCATTGCTTACTTCGAACAAATTCTGAGTGACGATGAACTTTGCCACAAAGTAATGAAAGACGAACTTATCGAAGTTAAAGAAAAGTTCGGTGATGAACGTCGCACAGAGATTTGCCTATCCTCTACAGAGTTTAATCCTGAAGACTTTTATTCAGACGACGAAGTTGTCATTACAATTTCTCATCTTGGATATATCAAACGTACTCCACTAAACGAGTTTAGAGCACAAGACCGTGGAGGTGTAGGAGCAAAAGGTGGTAGCACACGCGACTCTGACTTTATTGAATACATCTATCATGCCACCATGCACAACACCATGTTGTTCTTTACAGCCAAAGGTCGTTGCTACTGGTTGAAGGTATATGATATTCCAGAAGGCGCAAAGAATGCTAAAGGACGTGCCATACAGAACATGCTCAACATTGAGCCAGATGATAGCGTAAACGCTTGCTTGCACATCCGCAAATTGGCTGACGCTGAGTTCTGCCAAACCCACTATGTGATGTTCTGCACTAAGCAAGGTATTATCAAGAAAACATGTCTTAGCGAATACTCACGCCCACGCACTAATGGTGTTAATGCTATCAACATTCTTGAGAACGATAAAGTTGTAAGCGTTGTATTAACCAATGGTTCTAACGAAATTATCATAGCTAACCGCAACGGACGCGCTATTCGTTTCAATGAGAATACTGTTCGCACAATGGGCCGTACCGCTACAGGTGTACGTGGTATACGTCTTGACGAAGATGGTACAGACGAGGTTACAGGCATGATATGCATAAACAATCCTGAAAAAGAAACTGTTTTAGTCGTCAGCGAAAAAGGAAAGGGCAAACGCTCAATCGTTGAAGATTACCGCGTTACTAATCGTGGCGGAAAGGGTGTAAAAACACTCAACATTACAGAAGATACAGGTAAAGTCGTTGCTATTAAAGCTGTAACAGAGGACGAAGATTTGATGATAATCAACAAGAGTGGCATTACCATTCGCTTACGTGTAAAGAACATTAGCGTACAAGGTAGAGCTACCCAAGGAGTTAAACTCATCGAACTCAAGAAGCGTAATGAAGAAATATCAAGCGTTTGCGTAGTGCCCTCTAACGATGAAGAAGATGAGGTAGAGCAAGAAGCAGAAAATACTACTGCAAACGATAACAACGATAATGACCTCCCATTGTTTTCGGATGTAAGCACAAGCAATAACAACTCTGATAATACATCAGAAAGCAATAACACCACAAACAAATAAAGATTATTAAGGATATCGATAGCGAGAATGTTCGCTTACAAAAAAGCATTATATGCAAGCAAAACATTCTCACTATCTTTTCCACTTTAGTAATAGACTATTAAACCCAAAACAACAACAATGAAAAAGTTAGTTTTATGTTTAGCTGTATTGCTTTGCGGCTTTGCCACAGCATCAGCACAAAGCGACCAACACCTTGGCTCTTACAAGGCTAACGACCTTGTTCGTAAAGCCGACGGATTGCTACAAAAGCGTACAAGCGAATCTTATGAACAAGCTCAACAATTGTATAAGGACGCAGAAAAACAACTGAATGCCGATATCGAAAAGGCAAAAGCAAATGATAAGAACGACAAACTTGCATTGCTTTACTTGCAAAACGCCGACCTTCAGAACAAGTTGCTCAATCCTGAAATGACAAGAGCATCTCAAGGCATGGCTTTCGACACACTACAGTTCTGCAACTTTATCGACAAAATCATCAACAGTTTCAACACTGCAGAAACTTACAACAAGATGCCTAATGCCAAAGGCAAAGTTAAGGTAGACAACTTTGTTACCCTCCGTACAAAGTTAGGTATCTCTTCTATGCTCAACCTCTACTACAATTGTGGTGCATTTATGGATGCTATGGGTAAAAAGAAAGAAAGTCTTGAATACTTTGAAAAGTTTGTAAATTTGCCAAAGGTTTCTCCCGTATTTAGTGAGACTGAACGCGACTCAATCTACAAGGCTTCTTACAAAATCTATAGTCAAGCACGTTTCAACCTTGCGCTTCAAAACTTCTACCTTAAGGATTGGAAAAAGACACTTGAATGCTGCAACGAAGCATTGAAAGATACTGTTGGATTGAACGACCTTTATCTTATTAAGATCAATGCTTTGGGCGAAATGAAAGATTCTGTTGAATGGCAAAAGACCATTCTCGAAGCCTACAAACGCACAGGCAAAGAAAGCTACATGCAAAACCTTATCTACTATTATATGCAAAGCAATAAGGTTGCAGAAGCAGAAGAATTGGCTAATAATTTGGTGCAAAACGAGCCTAATAACAAGATGGCTTGGTTTATTAAGGGAGCTATTGAGTTGAACGTTAAGAAGGACTACAAAGCAGCTATCGAAAGTTGCGATAAGGCTCTTGCTATTGATCCAAACTTCAAAGATGCCCTTTTTAATAAAGGTACTGCATACATCAACGACATCTACGATCAAACCCACTCTGCAAAGAATAAGTTTAAATATATTGGCAAGAACACACGCATCACAGGTAAAGCTTCTGATGGCTCATACAAGCGCAACAAAGCCATTTACGATAAAGAAATAAGCTACGTACGTAGCTACTACGAAAACGCACGTATCTGCATGGAGAAATTTCGTGAGTTAGCCCCCGAGGATGTTAAACGTTGGGCTTCTCCCCTTCAAATGTGCTATAGTTCTTTAGGCCTTACAGCAAAGGCTAAAGAAATGGACGCTTTGCTTGAAGCTGCAAACAAAGCAGGAAAATAATAATTAAACATTATTCTTTACTATGATTGAGGTTATAAGTTTCTTGATTTTGCTAAGAAAACTTATAACCTCAATTTAAATAGATGTTTAAAACCTCTACATAAAACATCACAACCTTATGTAAAAAAGCTCAAGAGTGCCAGTATTACGCCAAAGCGATACTCCCACTTTTTTACCTTATGCCTATACAAAATGTACTCAAAGATGTCAAGTTTCATCACTCGTTCTGTTAGCAACAAAGAGTTTTATAAAACACTCAAGCACCATGTTCTAAATCAAATATTGTGCTTGTTGCTCATCATATTGGCTTTTAACTGCTTACCAGTAAAAGCTCAAAAGGCATACAAACCAATCAGAATTGCCCTTAAGGACAAAAAATATAGCGATGCGATCAATCTGATAGAGAAACTTAAAACAGATACAACCTACCGTACCGACCCCAAACTTTATCTTTATGCAATCGAAGCCAATCGTGGACTTAACGATGCTCTAAACATGAAGCTATATCTTAAACAGAATTACGATACAGTAGCCTTTTTCTCAACCACCTATCAAGTGGTTATCAACGCCATCAAAGTAGACTCTATAGAGAATGAAAATAAAGACAAACAATCGAAGGATACCAAGTGGCAACGTATTGCATACGATAACATACGCCACTATATGCCCAACATCAATGCAGCTGCACGCTTCTATTATAAGAACAAAAAATATAGTGATGCCATGCAGTACTTACGATTGTCATTAGACCTACCCCATACCCTCATTGGAGAAAAAGCCCATCTTAACAAAGATAAAGAGGCTATAAACGCTATTCTCTATTTGAGTTGCGCTTACTATGACAAGAAGTATGCAGAAACCACAAGGTATAAAGATTTGGCACTAAGCGTAAACGCTTCAAGACCAAGGATGCTTAAATATTTAGCACTTTCTGCCTACGCACAAAACGATACAACGAACTACAAAAATTGGTTGACAAAAGGTTGGAGTGAATATCCAAATGAACCAGTATTTTTCACAAGTTTAGTAGATTTTTATAATCAAAACAAACAATATTTAAATACCATTTCAACAGCCGACCAACAACTCAAAACTCCATCACTACATATAGCAGCATACCTTGCAAAGAGTGTGGCTTTTTATGAAACCCAACAATATGATAGTTGTATTGTCAATGCAGATAAAGTTGTTGTAAACGATTCTGCCAATGCCATTGCTTACTATTATAAGGGTGCTTCATTTGTTGGCAAAGTAAGTCAAATTACCATGCCTACAAAAATAACATCGCAACAATACAAACAAGCACTTTCTAAGCGTCAATTCTTTTATAGTCAAGCTGAACCATTATTAGAGAAATTTAGAGAACTCTCTCCTAACGCCATAAAACTTTGGGGACCTTTACTCTACAACACTTACTATGCTCTTAATAGAGGCAAAAAGTTTGCAGAAATCGAAGACATATTATCTAAATACATGCAAACAAATAAGCCTTGAGCAAGTATTTCATACACTACTTAAAACAAGAAACATTTAACCATTTACATGTAGGTGTTCATCATTTTTTTGAACACCTACATACACTTTTTAAATAATAACATGACAAAATTTATATACTCTCAACTTCTTGCAGATAAAGAATGGAACAACCTTGTTTCGTCAAACACTTTAGATATATATTCAGAGCAAAAATCTACAGAGCCAACAGAAGTAACAAGCCTTTTAAGAGACAAAATCAAAGAGGGGATTAAAGCTGAAACAGATGATGTAGAAAGCATTGTCAACAACCCAGAAGCCCCAACATTTCAAAACACAATAGTAGCTCTTGCTAAAAGTGGATTTCTACTTGAACGTGCTACGACCATATTGTTCAATTTGCTAAGCGCCGAAACTAATGATGATTTGGACGAACTTGCCAATGAGATTTCGCCCCTACTATCGGAGCACGAAAACAATATTATGCTTAATGCAAAGCTTTTTGAAAGAGTAAAAGCAGTGTACAACAATGAACGAAATACACTAAAAGGTGAAGACCTTATGCTACTTAACAAAACCTACGAGGGCTTTGAACGTTCTGGCGCGACACTCAATGATGAGCAAAAGGAAAAGTTTAGAGAAATAACAAAAAAACTCTCAGAATACACACTCGTTTTTTCTCAAAACCTGCTTAAAGAAACCAATAGTTTCAAACTACATATCACAGACGAGAAAGAGCTTGACGGACTGCCCGACATACAACGCGAAGCAGCCAAGCACGAAGCCCAACAACAAGGACTTGATGGTTGGGTATTCACCTTGCATGCACCAAGCTACGGCCCATTTATGATGTTCTCTACCCAACGCAAGTATCGCAAAAAGATGTATTGTGCATACAATAGTCGTTGCACTCACAACAATGCATACAACAACTACACCGTGGTAAAGAACATTGTCAATCTGCGTTGCGAATTGGCTCAAATTCTTGGGTACAAAAACTATGCAGACTATGCTTTACGCAGACGCATGGCAGAGAACGAAACCAATGTATACAAACTACTTAACAACCTTATAGATAGCTATCTACCCCAAGCTAAAGAAGAAGTGAAGGAGGTAGAAAACAAGGCAAAAGATATAGAAGGGCAAGACTTTAAACTTATGCCTTGGGACTTTGCTTATTATAGTCAAAAACTCAAGAAAGAACTTTATGACTACGACCCCAATATGCTTCGTCCTTATTTTGAGCTTTCAAGAGTTCAAAAAGGTGTGTTAGGATTGGCAACAAAACTCTACGGAATAACATTTAAAGAGAACACTCACATTCCCGTCTACCAAGATGATGTTATTGCATATAACGTCTACGATAAAGATGGAGTTTTTTTGGCTATACTACTTGTAGACTTCTTTCCACGAAAGAGCAAGAAGGGAGGTGCATGGATGACAAACTACCGCGACGAGCATTGCGACGCACCAACTACCACACCTGTTACTGCTCAAAACTCATATCGCCCAGTTGTGAGTGTAACCACTAACTTCACTAAGCCAACAGGCAACACTCCTGCCTTGCTCACTTTAGGCGAAGTGCAGACATTCTTGCATGAGTTTGGGCACGCATTACATGGCATTTTTGCAATGACACACTATCAAGCATTGAGCGGAACATCAGTTTATTGGGACTTTGTAGAACTTCCATCACAATTTATGGAAAACTATGCCATAGAACCAGAATTTTTAGGTACATTTGCTTATCATTATCAGACCAATGAACCGCTACCTCAAGCCTACATTGAGCGCATTCGCAAAAGTCGCAATTTCCAAGCTGCCTATGCATGTATGCGCCAAGTTTCATTTGGGTTGCTTGACATGGCATATTACACACTCACTTCTAAATTAAACAAGGATATCAAGCCCTTTGAAGACGAAGCTTGGAAACAAGTGCAGTTGCTACCTAACGAACCTACTGCATGTATGAGCGTACAGTTCAGCCACATCATGGCTGGTGGATATGCAGCAGGATATTATAGCTACAAATGGGCAGAAGTGCTTGATGCAGATGCATTCTCTCTGTTTAAGGAAAAAGGCATATTCAACACCGAAGTTGCACAGAGCTTTCGCGACAACGTGCTCTCTAAAGGTGGAACAGAGCCTCCTATGCAACTCTACAAACGCTTTAGAGGACAAGAACCAAGCATAAAAGCCTTGCTTAAACGAGATGGAATAGAAAAATAAAATCAATCATATAAGTTTATAGACACGTGATATTTTCGCTCTACATACCTGCTAAAATACGCTTGGCAATAGTGTACCACACCATCTGTCTATAACGCTATCAATCAAACCGAACAAACTGCAATGACAAAAGCAGAATTATTAGATCGTCGCTACCTACGCATGGCGCAAATATGGGCAGAAAACTCTTACTGCACTCGCCGACAAGTAGGCGCACTGATTGTAAAAAACAAAATGATAATCAGTGATGGATATAACGGAACACCTTCTGGCTTCCCCAATGTGTGCGAAGGTGGAGATGGTCTTACACTTCCCTACGTACTACATGCAGAGGCCAATGCTATTACTAAAATAGCACGTTCAAACAATAATTCTGACGGAGCAACACTCTACGTTACAGATGCTCCTTGCATTGAATGTGCCAAACTCATTATTCAAGCTGGTATCAAGAGAGTGGTATATGCACGAAGCTACCGTCTAACAGATGGTATCGAACTTCTTGGACAAGCTGGCATATCAGTTGAGCATATCAACGACTGCAACGCAAAGGAATAAAACGTATCAACAAACACAATTATGGGTGGTATTCTACCGATGGTAGAATTTATAGCCCCCACCCTTATAAGATTCAAATATTAATGATTAAGCATAATAAAAACAGGTTTGTACCACTAATAGCATCTATTGGTGTTGTTGTGGGCATACTGCTTGGAAGCTTTTTTGCCAACCATTTTTCGGGCAATCGATTGAGCATTATCAATAATTCGAGCAACAAAATCATTGATTTGTTTCATCTTATCGAAGACCAGTATGTTGATACTGTTAATATCCCCGATTTGGTTGAAAAAGCCTTACCACAAATCCTCAAGGAACTTGACCCCCACTCTACTTATGTTTCTGCATCAAAGGTAGAGGAGTCTATGCAAGACCTCAAAGGCAGTTTCTCTGGAATTGGGGTTCAGTTTACCATATACAAAGACACTATCAGAGTTGTAAAAGTGGTAAAAGGCGGACCATCAGAGGGAGTTGGCATCGTTGCTGGCGACCGCATTGTATCTATAGATGGCAAACCATACGTTGGTGATAGCATTGCCAATGATGGCGTTATGAAAAGGTTAAAGGGGGCAAAAGGCTCTGTTGCTAAATTAGGTATCAAGCGAGTAGGACAACCTCGTTTGCTATCGTTTAACGTTACACGTGGCGATGTTCCTGTTAAGACTATCGATGCCACCTACATGGCAAGTCCGGGAGTTGGCTACATACGCATTACAAGTTTTGGCGAAACCACATACGCCGAATTTATAGCCGCATTGAGCAATCTACAAACACAAGGATTTAGCAAACTTATCCTCGACCTACGTGGAAATCCTGGTGGATACATGGAAACAGCCGTACAACTGGCCAACGAGTTCTTGCCTAAAAACGCGCTGATTGTATACACCGAAGGCAGAAAATCAAAACGCAAAGAATATCGCACAGACGGACGAGGTTCGTACCAAAACCTACCACTTGTTGTGTTAGTAGACGAGACATCAGCCTCAGCCAGCGAGATATTTGCTGGTGCTATACAAGACAATGACCGCGGAACCATTATCGGCCGACGCACATTTGGTAAGGGACTTGTACAAGTGCCCATCGAATTTCCAGATGGTTCTATGTTGCGCCTAACAACAGCACGTTATTACACCCCATCAGGACGTTGCGTACAAAAGCCCTACAAGCCAGGCGATGAAGAAGACTATGAGGCCGATTTGTTGCTGCGTGCCGAACATGGCGAATACTACTCTGCCGATAGCATACGCACTACAGGCGAGAAGTACAAAACTCGCTTGGGCCGTATTGTATATGGTGGAGGTGGCATTGTGCCCGACTTATTTATTCCTCGCGACACCATAGGCATTACCTCTTACTTTAAAGAAGCTTATCTTAGTGGCTTATTCTTCCAGTATGCCTACGACTTTGTAGACAACAATCGCACTGCCCTCATGAAGTGTAAAGACTTGCCCTCTATCACAGCTTTCATGGCAAAACACAATGTAGTTGAAGGCTTTGCTCAATATGCTGAAAAAGCTGGACTTAAGCGTCGCAACCTCATGATACAACGTTCAAGAAAACTGATGATTAGCTACATTGGAACAGCCGTTATCTCTGACATTTTTGATGATGGAGAGGCTGCTGAATATGCTAACCAAAACGATATGGCTGTACAAAAAGCAGTGTATGTGCTAAATGCTAACAAGGCATTCCCTATGGTTGGGGCTACCCCAAACAAGCAAAAAGCACAAGCACTTGGTTCATTCCGCAACAGATGGATGCGCAACACCTTCTTTGCCTATACCGCTCAAACTACCGATATCATGCAATGGCTACAACCACACATGCCTTGGACCTATACGCTAGCACCACTTACTAATCCACAAGCACAATTGGCTTTATGTTGGAGAAACAGATTGTTCGCAAACATATAAAGGCACTCATCAAAGAGCTGACAGAACAAGAAAAAAGTCTTCTCTCACAACAGATATCTGCTAAGTTAGAGCAGAACGAACGTTTTGTCAATGCACAAACAGTTATGCTATTTGCCTCCCTACCCGACGAGGTAGACACTAATATTTTACTACAAAAATACAAAAACAAAAAGAACATATTGCTTCCTGTTGTCAAAGGTGATAAATTGCTATTAAGGCATTTTCATGACTTCAATCACATGCAAAAAGGTGCATTTGGCATTCAAGAACCCGTATGTCTTGGCAATGCTTTTACAGACCTAAAAAAGATTGATTTAGTAATCACCCCTGGGGTAGCTTTCGATCAATCATTACATCGGTTGGGCAGAGGAAAAGGCTTTTACGATAGGTTTTTTTCGCAGTCGGCCATGAATGATACATACAAGATAGGCATCTGCTTTCCATGCCAATTGGTAACAGAACTACCCACCGAAACACACGACATCTTGATGAACGAAGTGGTTAGTTCCTACTAAATTCTGTGATAAAAAAGAAAGGGTACATTCCAACTATGTGCCCACACTCACCTACGATATAAACATTATCTGAACACACATATAAAACATAAATACCATGACCCTCGACATACTCATTTGCTCGCTCAACAAAGGCGTGGTGCGTGTGCAAGACGTGCTATTGCCGCCACAAGACAACGTGCGATACATTGTATCATATCAATATACCGATGAACGTTACCTCGACCTCATCCCTAAGGCGCTTGCCACCCGAAGCGATGTGGCTATCTATACCTACAAGGGCCAGGGACTATCTGTCAACCGCAATTTAGCGCTCGACAAGGCTACGTCTGACATTGTGATGTATGCCGACGACGATGCCCACCTACTGCCCGAAACCCCCAGCGTAGTACTTAAACATTTTGAGGAAAATAGCCAACTTGATGTTGCCTTCTTTTGTGCCACCACCTATAAGGGAACGCCATTGAAGAACTATCCCAACGAAGATTTCGACATCATAGCCATCCCTGCCCAATATTCGGTTTCGGCACTCGAAATGGCTTGTCGTCGCACAAGCGTTCAAGGCAAAATACGCTTTGATGAGAGGTTTGGTCTCGGCACTAAATTCCTCACCTGCGGTGAAGAAGAAATATGGCTCGAAGATGCACTACACTTTGGACTAAAGATGCATTATTATCCCGAAAAGATAGTAGAAACCAGCATGAATCTTAAAAAATCAATGGTATATATCGATGCTGGTGTGCAGCGCAGTCGTGGTGCAATATCATACTATCGACACGGCATGCACGCATGGTGGGACTGCCTTTGCTTTGCCATTCAAAGCACCCGAAAGGGCTATTGCCACTTCTTCCCCATTATGCGTCATTTGGTTGAAGGCATTAGGTATATGAAAAAGACAAGTAGGTAAAATAGACTTCAAGCCTACAATAGCATAATATAAAGATAGGGTAAGAATATTATAAGCCATGGTTTGTGTGAACATTTATTGACATTTTGCTCCTTTCAATCTAGAAGAAAAATGTTAATAAAAGCACTGCAAAAATTAGCATTTTTAAGAAACTATCACATAATTGCATAATAGCTCAGCTCATGTTTCTACAAGAACACGTATCCTTGCATGCTTATCTTACGTATGCTTAGCATGCAAGGATACGTGTTCTTGTAGGCTTATAAGCGTGTTCCTAGACCATAATCATACGTTTGTAAGAAAAAAAGATAAGATATTTTGATTATAAAATATCTTATCTTTTTGATTATCATTAACTTACGTTTTTCCTCTCAAAAATCAAGAAATCAGAGCAAACCAAGTTGTTGATGATTTTCGTTTGAATTATGAGCATTTAAAATTTCATCTTAATAGCTGATGAGAATTTCAGAAACGGGGCGATCGGTTGAAATGTCAGTAGAAGAGATTTCGGCATATTCAAAAGAATCGAGCACAGAATTGAGTTTCTCCTCACCTGTTGGTGTGAGGTCGTTTGCAGTGACTCGTATCTTTACGCTTCCGCACAACGAAAGAGATGGTCCTTCGTCCTCAGGTGTGCAACCAATCATGCAATTTCCAGCAAAATCCTTAACAACACTATTGAGTGGCATATCTGCTTTTATACTTATACCATTACTACACTTCACGCTGATTTTTTCACTTTCTATGCAAATCTGCATAATTTCATGCGATTGCATATCGGCATAAAGCATGGCAACGAGTTCTGAGCCATTGTAAAAAGAATATTCTTTTTGTCCTCTATCGCGATCGGTACGGAGTGTATAGTGGGTGTAAAAGTTTTCAAGACTTTGGGGTATTTTTTTGTCGCTCTTTTGCAAAGTTAGTGGACCATAACCTTTTTCTGAAAACTGCACCTTTGTCAAATCATTAGCCTTTGCTTGTTCTTCAAGTTTTTTGTTTTCAGCCTCTTGTTTTTTCTTGGCATATTTTTCTAAAGCAGCCTTGTCTACCTCAACTAATTTGGCTACTTGATCTAAAAAATAAAGATTGTTTATTGACTCATCGAGGTTTGACTTCAAAGTGAGTTTGTAGGCTGAAGTTCCTACTTTAAGCCCATACTTGATCCATGTGTTACCGACTCTTTTAAGCGATATGGCCATATCATTTTTATCTAACGCTATAATAGCATGATCTGCACGGTCCTCACTACCTATTAAATAACCATCTGGTTTGTTCAACTTTAACATCACGCGTGCGAAATAGCCAGAACTTGATTTTTCTACTGCAAAAGTAAAGCCTTTTAAAACTTCGCATTTGCCACCCACACAACGTTCAAATGGTACTTCTTTGCCCTCAAGTTCCTCTGCAAAACCTTTGAATGTATTGTAATATTCTGCACTAAAAGCACTATCTGCTTTATTACCCTCAACCGTATACTTGAGGTGATTTTCAGCCAAATAGGTCTCGTGTTTGGCACGCTCTGACTCATAATGAGCGTAAGCATAAGGTATATTACCAAAAATACCTTCGCCCGTAAACATTTTGCCTTCAACCTCTTGTGGTGTGGTAATAGCAGAGCTACACGACACCATTAGTAAAGCAAAAATAAAACTCGAAAAAACAATAATTTTGTTCTTCATAGATTAATAAAGTGTTTTAGTTTAACAATTAAACAATAGTTTTCATTACATATCTGTTAAGCAAAAATACAAAGTGATAGCATTATCAAACCTCATCAATAATAATGATTTTTCAAAATACATTAAGTTTACCCTTCTGTTGTTTATGTCAAATGTTTAAAAACAGAGATAGCAAACAAGCATGTATTTTCGGTACAACTCCAATAAATACCATTTTTTTATACATATTACATCAAAAACCTGTAATTTTGCCAAGATTATGGAAAGAAGGATATCCCCCCAAGGCTCATTCAACTTGGCATGGCTGCTTGCGTGCATGCTTGCCATTAATGTGCAACACGCAAATGCACACACCACCAATGACAACAAAGTTATTAACCTTGTTGGTAACGATAGCATACCCACAGAGCAATATGGGCAAACTTCTGCCAATGACTCTATCAAGGACAAAAGCGAAAGAAAAGGACTTGTGAAAAAGGTGCTAAACTACTTTCGTGAGTCGAACAAACCGAAAAAGAGCAAGAGGGTTGATTTTGGATTCATACCTGGACCTAATTACTCTTCTACCACTGGTTTAGGACTTGGACTATTAGGCACCGCAACCTATTCGGCCGACCCAGCAGACTCCACATTGGCACGCTCAAATGCCTCAGTATATTCAAACTTTACAACGGGTGGTTTCTTCCTTGTCGGACTAAAAGGAAATCACATTTTTCCACACGACAAGTTTAGACTCGATTATAAACTTAACTTATCTACCTTTACCACAAGTTTTTGGGGTATTGGATATGCTCAAGCCGACATAGATGACAACAAGACGGACTATAGGCGCAACCGCATCAATGCCATGGCTCGCTTTATGGCAAAACTTGCAAACAACACCTATATAGGTCCACTTATAAACTATCAAGTAACCCAAGCACGAGGGGTAGACCAAACTTATAGCTATTTGTGGCAAGGACAAGACAAGACGATACGTACTTACACCGCTGGTTTGTCGTTTACCTACGACTCGCGCGACTTTATGCTCAACGCTACAAAAGGCGTGTTTGTACAAATAGACCAAACATTTACACCACGCTTCTTTGGCAATAAAAACCATGGATACTCAACAACAGATGTCACATTTTCTACCTACAAAAAGGCATGGAAAGGGGCTGTGATTGCTGGCGAACTACATGGTATGTTTAACTACGGACATACCCCATGGCCAATGCTTGCACAAGTTGGCTCTAACGACCGCATGCGTGGATATTATGAAGGACGCTATCGCGACAACAATGTGATAGAAGGACAACTTGAACTGCGCCAACACATCAAAGGTAGAAGTGGCGTTGTTGCATGGGTTGCATTGGCTAACGCATTCGATGACTTCGACAACATGGCGTGGCGTCGCACACTACCCAATGGTGGTGTGGGCTACAGATGGGAATTTAAGAAGCGCATCAACATCCGCATCGACTACGGATTTACACGCAATGGCGGCGGTCTTATATTCAATATAAACGAAGCATTTTAACACAAAACTATACATAAAAATATCATCTTTGCAAGGACGATAAAATAACATTGCAACTTAATCTGACAAAGATTTGCAGCAACGTATAACCTTGCAAGATTTTACATTTAAATTTTATGAAGTTCAAAACAATCGCATTGGGTGCACTCCTTTCTTTATCAAACACCCTTTCAATGCACGCATTGCCCTACTCTCCTGAATTTTTACAAACAGAGCAGGCTGATGAAAATGGTAACAAACTACAGTTTATCCCTAAAGGGAACTTTGAATCGTGGACGGCCCAAACCATCAAAGAAAGTGGAATTATTGGCGGAAACACCGTTAGACTCATGCACTTGGGAGCACCATGGGGCTCGTCTAACGTGTGGGCTAAAGTGAGCGGTGTTACAAAAACCAACGTTAGCGTATATCGCGATAGCCACCCTGGACACGGATCATGCGTAAAACTATACACACACATTGTGGAGGCTAAAGTGCTTGGCATTATTAATATCAAAGTACTTGCAGCAGGCTCTATCTTCTTGGGCAATACCATTCAGCCTATTACCGACACAAAGAATCCTATGGCTAAACTGAATGCAGGACTTAGATTTACGAAACGCCCCAAAGCAATTGTGTTTGACTACAAAACACATATCGTTAAAGGCAACCGCATCCGACAGAATGGCATCACAAAAGGCTCTACTGTTGCTGGGCAAGATATGGCAGACTGCATTCTCTACCTTCAGAAACGTTGGGAAGATGCTAAAGGCCATATCTACGCAAAGCGCGTGGGCACCATGGTTCATCGCTTTAGCTCGTCAAGTGGTTGGAAAAACAATCAGTCGTTCAACATTGAATATGGCGACATTCGCAAAAAGGGCTTCTACTCTTCAGCTTGGGCACTCACATCGGGTGCACTCACCAAATATGCTCGTAACTCTAAGGGCGTAATGGTTCCTGTACGCGAAGTAGGATGGGCAGCTGCCAACGAGAGACCAACACACATCGTTCTACAGTTCGACTCAAGCCACGGCGGTGCATACGTAGGCAAAGTGGGTAACACATTGTGGGTAGACAATGTGCGCTTTGCTTACTAATAGCGTATTCTAATAAAGAAAATTTATAGGCTTTCCATAAGCCATAAAAACGAGGAACTTGCGATATTACTTCATGTAGTTCGCAAGTTCCTCGCCTTTTTATACAGTTATAACAATCTTTGTAACATTTCAACAAATGCATGATTAAATGCTATGTTAACCCGTCAAAATGCCCCTTGATGCACATTTATAATTTTAAAAATTACTAATAAGAACACTTTATGCGAAAACTAACATACAACGTTTAGTTTTTTTGCCGTAACTTTGCACTCAGTTTATATTGGGATGGATTGTATCCATACACATGCAAAGAACGTACAATCTATCCCAATAAAGAGTTTTAAAGAAAAATTAATAATCATTCTATACATAACAAACAACACATGAAGAAAATCGCTTTATGGGTGCTAACCGCAGTGGTACTGACTAGTTGCGGAAGCAAGTCAAACCAGATGGGCGAAGCTAGCAATGACTTCGCAGTAGAGACCGTACAAACAACATCGGCTGACTTGGAAACCTCTTATCCTGCAACCATCAAAGGTATGCAAGACATCGAAATTCGTCCTAAAGTATCGGGATATTTGGTTAAGTTGCTCGTTGATGAAGGTGCTACAGTTCGTAAAGGACAACCTTTGTTCTTGATTGACTCTGAGCAATATCGTGCTGCCGTTAAATCTGCACAAGCACAAATACGTGTTTGCCGTGCTAACATCGCAACTCAAAAGCTTACCGTAGACAACAAGCGCATGCTCTTCAAGCAAAACATCATATCAAGCTACGACTTGAAGATGGCTGAAAACACACTTGCATCATACGAGGCACAACTTGCATCTGCCGAAGCTCAACTGCAAAGCGCTCAAGACAATTTGAGATGGTGCACAGTAACAAGCCCTGCCGACGGCGTTGTAGGTTCCATACCTTATCGTGTAGGTAGCTTAGTAAGTGCATCTTCTGCCGAAGCTTTAACTACTGTATCAAATATTTCAAAAATGTATGTTTACTTCTCTATGACCGAGAAGCAACTACTTGCACTTACTCGCGAAGCAGGTGGAGTAAACGCTGCTATCAAGAAAATGCCTTCGGTAACACTTAAACTTTCTGATGGAACCACATATAGCCAAAGTGGTACAGTAAGCACCATTAGCGGTGTGATAGACCAAAGCACTGGTTCGGTGCAAATGCGTGCAACCTTCGACAATGCTCAACACATTCTTCGCTCTGGCGGTACGGGTGCTGTGCTCGTTCCAACCCACGCAAGCGATGCTATCATGGTTCCTCAAAGTGCAACATTCGATGTGCAAGACAAGAAATTTGTTTATGTTGTAAACAACGACAAAACTGTTGCTACTCGCGAGATTACCGTGCTTCCACAAAACGATGGTCAAACCTATGTTGTAACTTCGGGTCTTCGTCCTGGCGATCGTATCGTAGTTGATGGTGTAAACCAACTTAAGAATGGCCAAAAAATTAATCCTATCACTCCTGCACAACTCCAAGCTAACCAAAAGAAGGAACAACAGGCTATGAAGGATGGCAAAATGCCTGGACAGCACTAATATTTATCATTAAAAGCAACTAAGTGGCAAACGTTGTTTTGAATAGCAATTCTATTAATACATCGATTGCTAGCTTATAACCAAAATATAAACAATATGACACTTGATCGGTTCATTAACAGACCGGTTTTATCAACCGTAATATCTATTGTGATTGTCATATTGGGTGTATTGGGACTTACTTCGCTCCCCATCGTCCAATATCCTGACATCGCACCACCTACTGTGCAGGTGAGCACCACCTATACAGGTGCTAACGCACAGACCGTGTTGAACTCCGTGATTGCTCCTCTTGAAGAGCAAATCAATGGTGTAGAAAACATGGACTACATGACATCTACCGCGACCAATACAGGTTCTGCTTCTATCCAAATCACATTTAAGATGGGTACAAACCCTGATATGGCTGCCGTAAACGTACAAAACCGTGTGGCTAAAGCACAAGGTTTGTTGCCTTCTGAAGTTACCCAAGTGGGTGTGATTACTCAGAAGCGTCAGAACTCTATGTTGATGATTTTCTCTGTTTCAGATACTGAAGATCGCTACAATGAGGCTTTCGTTGAAAACTACGCTAAAATCAACATCATCCCTCAAATTCAACGTGTAAAAGGTGTGGGTGATGCCATGGTGATGGGTGCCGACTACTCTATGCGTATTTGGCTTAACCCCGAAAAGATGGCTGAATACCACCTTATGCCAACCGACATTAGCGGAGTTCTTGCCGAACAAAACATCGAAGCCGCTCCAGGTAATATTGGCGAACGTGAAAACCAAACTTTCCAATATACTCTTCGTTACAAGGGACGTTTGAGCGAAGCACCTGAATTTGAAAACATGGTTATTAAGGCCAATCCTGATGGTACCATCATCCGCCTTAAAGACGTTGCTCGCGTTGAGTTGGGCCGTGTTTCCTATGGTTTCGCTGGCAAGGTAAACGGACACAAGTCTGTAACATGTATGGTTTCGCAGATGGCAGGTTCAAACGCAACCGAGATTATCCAAGATTGTGAAAACTTGCTTAACGATGCACAAAAAACGTTGCCCCAAGGATTGAAGATAACTGTGGCACAGAATGTCAATGACTTCCTCTTTGCATCTATTCACGAAGTTATCAAAACCTTGATTGAGGCATTTATCCTTGTGTTTATCGTGGTTTACATCTTCTTGCAAGATATGCGAAGCACTATCATCCCATCAGTAGCCATACCTGTGGCATTGATCGGTACGTTCTTTGCTCTCTACGTAATTGGCTTCTCTATCAACTTGCTTACACTTTCGGCTATGGTGCTGGCCATTGCGATTGTGGTGGACGATGCCATAGTCGTGGTCGAAGGTGTGCACGCAAAACTTGATCAAGGATATACTTCAGCTCGCAAAGCTTCTATCGATGCTATGCGCGAATTGGGTTCAGCTATCGTTTCTATCACACTCGTGATGATGGCTGTGTTTATCCCTGTAAGTTTCATGTCGGGTACATCAGGTGTGTTCTATCGTCAGTTCGGTTTAACCATGGCTATCGCTATCGGTTTCTCTGCATTGAACGCATTAACACTTTCGCCTGCACTTTGTGCTATCTTGCTTAAGCCTCACAAGGCTCACGGCGAAGAAGATGAAACACTTAAAGAGCGCATGGGTAAAGCATACAAGGCAGCTGGACAAACCATGTATCAACGCTATGCAGAGAGCATTGGTCGCATACTCCACCCAAGCATCACCTTGATACTTGTGATCATCTCTATTATAGGTTTGATATTTGGTGGTTTCAACTTCGACACTCACCCATTCATTACTATTATTCTTTCTATTGTAGCTATATTTGCCTTCATCGGCTTGACTACAAAGAAGTTCCAAAATTCATTTGAGGCTTCATTCGATAAGATATTAAAGTCTTATAAGAAAAAGACAATCAAATTCATCCAACGCCCTTGGCTCACACTCGGTTTGGTGGGTGCAAGTATTGCCGTATTGGTTTGGATGATGAACATCACTCCTACAGCCATGGTGCCAAGCGAAGATACTGGTACTATCATGGGTGTTGTTACCATGCCTCCTGGCACTTCACAAGACCGCACCGAAGCTTACTTAAACAAGGTTGATAGCTTGGTACGCTCTTGTCCTGCAGTCGAAATTAGTACCATCGTGTCTGGTTATTCATTCATCGGTGGTCAAGGACCTTCTTATGGTTCGTTCATTATTAAGTTGAAGGATTGGGAAGAACGTTCAATGAAAGAAAGTTCAACCGTAATCTTTGCCAACCTTTATCTACGTTCTCGCGACGTATTTAAGGACGCTCAAGTATTGTTCTTCCAACCTCCTATGATTACAGGTTATGGTGTTACCAATGGTTTCACCCTCAACTTGCAAGACCGTACGGGTGGTGACTTGAACAAGTTCTATCAAGTGGCACAAAACTTCTTGGCAGAGTTGCAGAAGCGTCCTGAAATAGAATCGGCACAGACTACATTCAATACCAATTTCCCCGAATACACTATCGACATTGATGCTGCTAAGTGTAAACGAGCAGGTCTTTCACCCAAAGATATCCTTACCACATTGCAAGGTTACTATGGTGGTCTTTACGCATCTAACTTCAACCGCTTCGGTAAGATTTATCGTGTAATGATACAAGGTGAGCAAGCCGATCGTGCTAACCTTGAAAGCCTCTACAAGATAAAGGTGCGCAATGGTAACGAGATGGCTCCTATCACAGAGTTCATGACCATTACTCCTACTTATGGTCCTGACAACATCAACCGTTTCAATATGTACACCTCAATGGCTGTTAATGGTAACCCTGCAACGGGCTATACATCAGGTCAAGCTATTAAGGCTATTGAAGAGGTTGCAGAACAACACTTGCCAACAGGTTATTCATTTGAGTTCTCTGGCCAAACACGTGAAGAGCAACAGAATGCAGGTAGTACTACAGCTATCGTATTCGTACTCTGCTTTGTGTTTATCTACTTGTTACTTGCAGCACAATACGAGAGCTACATGCTTCCATTTGCTGTATTGCTTTCTGTACCATTCGGTCTTGCAGGTTCGTTCTTGTTTATCCAAGGTGTAGGTGCAATTAACAATGTATTGCCCATCTTTGGTGAAGCAGCTAACAACATCTACGTACAGATTGCATTGATTATGTTGATGGGTCTGTTGGCAAAGAACGCCATCTTGATTGTAGAGTTTGCGCTCGAACGTCGTAAGATGGGTATGAGCATCTCGTGGGCAGCCGTGTTGGGTGCAGGTGCACGTTTGCGTCCTATCTTGATGACATCTTTGGCCATGATTATCGGTCTGTTGCCTTTGATGTTCTCATTTGGTGTAGGTGCTAATGCCAACCGCTCACTTGGTACTGCTGCTATTGGTGGTATGCTCATCGGTATGATTTTCCAGATTTTCATTGTTCCTTCACTCTTCGTTATATTTGAATATCTACAAGAGAAGATTAAACCACTCACTTGGGAAGATATGGACAATAGCGAAGCTACATCGGACATTGAACAATATACAAAATAAGCAATAAGTATAAAAAAGGTATAAGGTATGAGCATTGCATGTAAAGGCTATGCAAATACCTTATACTACATATACTTTGACATTATCATAATATGAAACATATACTCCCTATCATAGGTTGTTCGCTATTGATGGCAAGTTGTAGTGGTATATACAAGAACTACGAACGCCCACAAAACTTGGCTCAAGGTGTTGATAGTTTATATCGCGACACCACCTCTACCTACTCTGTAGTAAAAGCTGACACAACCAATTTTGGCAACACACCTTGGCAACAAGTATTTACCGATCCACAACTACAAGCACTCATAAGCAAGGCTTTAGCAAATAATACGAACTTGAAGAATGCCGATCTTAGCATTCAACAAATCGAAGCCATGCTCAAGATGGAAAGATTGGCATATTATCCAAGCATTGCCTTCTCTCCTCAAGGAACTCTTTCAAGTTGGGACTTTAACAAGGCAAGCAAAGCATACGCTTTTCCTATTGCAGCAAGTTGGCAATTAGGTTCAATGGGTACTATTCGTAACGCCAAAAAGCAATATGAAACGAACCTTGAACTAACTAAAGCAACAAAGCAGTCTATCCGTACAAGCATCATTGCTAATGTGGCCAACCTTTATTACACATTGCAAATGCTTGATGAGCAACTCAAAACCACGGAGTCTACTATTAAACTTTGGGCTGAAAACGTACGTGCTATGGAGTTAATGAAGACTGCCGGCATGACAACAGCCGCTGCCGTAGCTCAAGCTAAAGCTAACTACTACAACTTGCAGGCCACTGTTCCAACACTTAAAAACAGCATTTCGCAAACTGAAAATGCGCTTTGCTTATTGCTTTGCGAGGCTCCACACAATATTGCTCGTGGCGAATTTAATGCCGATGCATTCCCTGCAAACTATTCTACAGGTATACCTGTAGACCTTCTTGCAAATCGTCCAGACGTACATGCTGCTGAAATGCAAATTGCTTCAGCCTTTTATGGTGTGAACATTGCAAAGGCTGCTTTCTACCCCTCGCTTAATATTACAGCACAGGGTAGTTGGACAAACAATGCTGGCATGATTGTAAATCCAGGCAAGATATTAGCAAATCTGGTAGGTTCTATCACACAACCTTTGTTTACCAACGGCAAACTTAAAGCAAACCTCAAGGTATCTGAATTGCAATTGCAAACTGCTCAAAACAACTTCCAGCAAACTTTGCTCCAAGCTGGTCAAGAAGTTAGCAATGCTTTAGCTCAATACCAAACTGCATCTCAGCAAGAAGAGGCTTGCAAGCAACAAGTAGCTCAACTTACTACTGCACTTGAAAGCACCCAACAACTCTTTCAACACAGCACAAGCACTACTTATCTTGAAACACTTACAGCTCAACAAAGCTTAATTCAAGCACAATTGACATTGATTTCGGATAAGTTCGACAAGGTGCAAGCGGCTATTAACTTATACCAAGCATTAGGTGGTGGACGCGAAACAGAGAGCAATACTCAACAAGCAACAAATAATAACTAACCTTTCGCAAAGTTTCAGAAGTTCAGAGTTTTAAGGTATAGTCTCTTATGAGTATCTTAACGCTTTGAACTTTTGAACTTTACGATTTTATAAAATAAAACAAACCATGATTAGTCCTTTAGCATATGTAGACCCAGCTGCAAAGTTGGGCAAAAACGTTGAAGTAGGACCATTTGCCTACATTGAAAAAGGTGTTGTTATTGGTGACAACTGCGTGATTAAAGCGCATGCAAGTATTCTTGAAGGCACAACAATGGGAAGCGGAAACACCATATTCCAAAATGCAGTTGTTGGCGCCACTCCTCAAGACTTTCATTATGTAAAAGGTAATCCTACAAAAGTAGTTATTGGCAATGACAACCATATTCGCGAGAATGTAGTTATAGCAGGAAGCACTTACGAGGGCAAGGCTACAACCATTGGCAACGGCAACTTCTTAATGGACCGCGTACACATCTGTCATGATGTTAAGATTGGCAACCAATGTGTGATAGGTATAGGCGCATGTATTGCAGGCGAAAGCGAATTGCACGACTGCTCCATTCAGAGCACAGGTGTTGTGGTTCAGCAACACGTTCGTGTGGGACGTTTCTCACTCATTCAGAGCGGATGCCGTGTGCAAAAAGATGTTCCACCCTACATTATCTTAGGTGGCAATCCTGCATCATATCACGGAGTTAATGCCATTGTACTGCAACATGTAAATGTAACAGAACGCATCATTCGCCACATAGCCAATACATACCGCATTATTTATACAAGTAACTTTAGCCTTGAAGATGCATGCCTCAAGATACCCGAACAAATACCTATGAGCGATGAGATTCAAGACATTCTTGACTTTATAAAGAATGCTAAGCATGGCATCGTTAGACAAATAAAAGAAGATTAATACTTCGCTACTTATAAAGGATTAAGTGAGTTCAAACTTGTTTTATAACATTGTTTGAACTCACCTTTTTTTATAAACAACACAACCATTATAAGTGTTAGACTTAATCCTTGTTCTCACCTTACTTACTTTTTCTAAGTATATTGCAAAGTTTTCTTACATTTGTTTTGTTGTTTCAAATATATGCTTTACATTTGCAATCAGAAATAGTAAACAAGAAGAATGTATGTTACAGGATTTACTAAATAATATGTATTGGTGGCGCCGCTTGCAACTTTAAGAGTCGTAAGTGGACTTTCACCGTGTAACCATTCTTTTTAGCTATGCCATAGTTGATTATGATATTTCGAGCGGCCCGTCAAACTTACGACGTGGTCGCTTTTTTGATATATCACGGCTACTATTTGGCATACATACAACATTGATATTAACAACAAAATACTAATAAAAACATACTACATCATGAGCAAATTTGACGTTACAGACAACGGATACTTTGGTCGTTACGGCGGTGCATATATCCCTGAAATACTTCATAAATGCGTAGAAGACCTACATAAGAACTATCGCAAGATTATGGATAGCGAGGACTTTAAAGAAGAGTTTCACCAATTGCTTCGCGACTATGTAGGTCGTCCCTCACCTCTCTACTTGTCTAAAAACCTCAGCAAAATTCATGGATGCAAAATATATTTGAAACGTGAAGACCTTAACCACACTGGTGCACACAAGATAAATAATGCTATTGGCCAAATATTGCTGGCACGTCGCATGGGCAAGAAACGCATTGTTGCCGAAACAGGTGCAGGCCAACATGGTGTGGCAACCGCTACAGTTTGTGCATTGATGCACATGCCATGCGTGGTTTATATGGGCGCATTAGATGTGCAACGTCAAAAACCTAATGTAGAGAAAATGCGTTTGCTCGGAGCAAAGGTTGTTGCTGTTGAGAGCGGAAATCAAACGCTGAAAGATGCTTGCAACGAGGCCATTCGCGACTGGTGTTGCCATCCTTCAGACACGTTCTACCTCATTGGTTCTACCATGGGCCCACACCCCTACCCCGACATGGTTGCGCGTCTGCAGAGTGTTATCAGCGCCGAAATCCGCAAACAACTACAAGAGAAAGAAGGTCGTCCAACTCCTGATTACCTAGTGGCATGTATCGGTGGTGGCTCTAATGCAGCTGGCACAATATTCAACTTTTTAGACGATGATGACGTAAAAATAGTCTATGCCGAAGCAGGCGGCAAAGGCGTTGATTCTGGTTTAACAGCAGCTACACTCAATATGGGACAAGAAGGTGTGTTGCATGGTTTCCGCTCACTTGTAATTCAAGACGAAGACGGACAAATAGTAGAACCCTACTCTATTTCAGCTGGTCTTGACTATCCTGGTATTGGTCCGCTACACGCACACTTAGTTAAAACAGGCCGTGCTCAAGCATTGGCTATTAACGACGACGAAGCTTTGGCAGCCGCCTACGAACTCAATCGCATAGATGGTATATTACCAGCTTTAGAGTCTGCTCATGCCTTAGGAGCACTACACCGACTCAAGTTCAAGCCAACTGATATTGTGGTTGTTACGCTTTCTGGACGCGGCGATAAAGACATGGCCACCTACTTGGCACACGCACCCAAGGGCGACTTCCCCACGAACTATGATGACATCCGAAAAAGTTTACAATAGGCATAACTTATAGAACCACCCTAAGAGTAAACCCACTTTTACTGTCACATTCATCTATATACAAATCTGTTGAATATACACATTATGTTTCACTATACAGTTAGAACTCAACCTTTACCTGGCGATTTGAGCACTCCCGTCAGCACATATCTAAAGGTGCGCGACCTTTTTGCACAAAGTGCATTAATGGAAAGTTCGGATTATCATGGTTCTGAGAATAATCGTTCATTCATCGGCCTTGACCCTCTTGCCTCATTTAGTGTGGCGCATGGAAAAGCGGTAATGAACTTTCCCGACAAAACGATTAAGACCCTTGACTTAAGCGATGATTATACCGTTGCCGATGCTTTTGAAGATTTTATTCAGTTGTTTAGAGTAGAGGGAGAGGACAAAGGCTATTGCGGCTTGTATGGATATACATCGTTTAATGCCGTACGCTATTTTGAACACATTGCAGTGAAAGATAGCAAAGAAAAGAAAAACGATGCACCCGACATTCACTATATACTATACAAATATCTACTCGTTTTCAATGACTTCAGTAGCGAACTGAAGTTGCTTGAAATGCTTGCAGATGGCGAAGAGAGCAAGGCACATCAGATAGCAAGTGCTGTAATGAGCCGTAACTATGCCACTTATAAGTTTCATGCAGTTGGAGAAACCTCTTCGCCACTTACCGACGAAGAACATAAAGCCAACATACGACGTGGCATTGCCCACTGCAAACGAGGTGATGTGTTTCAGATAGTGCTTTCACGCCGTTTTATACAGCGATATGAGGGCGACGACTTTGAGCTTTACCGTGCACTTCGTCGCATCAACCCTTCGCCATACCTTTTCTACTTTGACTTTGGTGGCTTTAGAATATTTGGTTCATCGCCCGAAACCCATTGTCGTATCGAAGACGATGGCACTGCCTACATAGACCCTATAGCAGGCACAACCCGACGAATGGGCAACCGCGAAGCCGACCTCAGAGCTGCACAAGCCCTACATGCCGACCCTAAGGAAAATGCTGAGCACACCATGCTCGTAGACCTTGCACGCAACGACCTTAACCGCCACTGCACCAACGTAAAGGTTGATTTTTTAAAAGATACACAATTTTATAGTCATGTTATTCATTTGGTAAGTCGTGTAAGCGGAAAGGTACGTCCAGGAACAAACCCTATTAAACTTTTGGCTGATACATTCCCAGCTGGCACATTAAGCGGTGCCCCTAAGGTACGTGCACTCCAACTCATTAGCGAGTACGAACCACACAATCGTGGTGCTTATGGCGGTTGCATCGGTTTTATTGGCCTTAACGGAACACTTAATCAAGCCATTACCATTCGTTCGTTTGTTAGTCGTAATGGCGAATTGTGGTTTCAAGCAGGAGGCGGCATTGTAGCTGCAAGCAACGAAGACTATGAGTTACAAGAGGTAAACAACAAACTGGGTGCACTGCGTAAAGCCATTCTTTTAGCCGAAAGCAATGATAAGGCATAACGATTTTTACAAAAGACCAAATGAAAATACTACTCATTGATAATTACGACTCATTCACCTACAACCTTTTTCAATATATTGAGGAAGAAGGGGGCGACAATATAAAAGTTACGGTATGGCGCAACGACCAATTCGATATTGCTGATGTCGAAGCATTCGATAAGATTGTGCTATCACCAGGTCCAGGTATACCCGACGAAGCAGGCCTACTCAAACAAGTTATTGAAACTTATGCAGCTACCAAACCTATATTGGGAGTTTGCTTGGGCGAACAAGCCATTGGCGAAGTTTTTGGCGGTAAGCTTCTTAACTTATCACACGTGTTTCATGGTGTGCAAACTCCCACACACATCGTTGCAGACGACTACATTTTCGACGGACTCGCGCCTATACAGCAAGTGGGACGATACCACTCGTGGGTTGTGCAGAAAGAGGAACTACCAAGCACATTGCAGGTAACAGCACTGAGCGACGAAGGACAAATTATGGCACTGCGCCACAAAACATACGATGTCCACGGCATACAGTTTCATCCTGAGTCAATACTTACTCCCAATGGCAGAAAAATAATTAGCAACTTTGTAAAACACTAACGAAGATGAAGGACATATTAGAGCATTTGTTTCAGCACAACATTCTTACGCGCCAACAAGCTCACGATTTGCTCATTGGCATTGCCGAGAAGAAATATGTAGAAGCACAAATTGCTTCATTGCTCACTATATATCGCATGCGCGACATCCATGTAGACGAACTGTTGGGGTTTCGCGATGCACTCATCGAAAAGGCTCACGCTATAGACCTCTCTGCCTACAAAGCACTCGACATTGTAGGTACTGGCGGAGATGGTAAAAACACGTTTAATATCTCCACTTGTGCATGCTTTGTTGTAGCTGGTGCCGGATATAAAGTGGCCAAACATGGCAACTATGGTGCATCGTCGGTAAGCGGAGCGAGCACTGTTTTACAACTGCATGGCGTGAAGTTTACAAACGACGAAAGCACCATACGCAAGAGCATCGAGACCTGTGGCATGGCTTATCTGCATGCACCATTGTTTCATCCAGCACTTGCCGTTGTAGGACCATTACGCAAACAACTTGGGGTGAAAACAATATTTAATCTCTTAGGCCCATTGGTAAACCCCTCGCACACTGCCTACCAACTGCTCGGTGTGGCAAACCTTGACCAAATGCGCCTTTACACCAACACGTTGCAACAAATAGGTATAGGTTTTACCGTTGTAACCAGCCTCGATGGGTACGATGAAATTTCGCTTACCGACAACTTTAAGGTGATGTCGAACCATACTGAAAGCATTTATCGTCCCTCACAATTGGGCTTGAACATTGCCCCCTCTTGCTCACTACATGGAGGAGCAACAGCCGAAGAAGCTGCGCAAATATTCGACAATGTGCTATGTAACAAAGCTACAGATTTTCAGCGCGAAGCCGTGCTTATCAATGCAGCCTTCGGCATACACACTATTTGTCCTGAAAAGACGCTTGAAGCATGTATCGACG
Organism: uncultured Prevotellamassilia sp.; assembly: GCA_934255485.1. Lineage (GTDB taxonomy): Bacteria > Bacteroidota > Bacteroidia > Bacteroidales > Bacteroidaceae > Alloprevotella. The sequence goes on from CAKQOG010000006.1 coordinate 87,371, forward strand.
AAGCCCGCACATCACTAATTAGCGGAAAAGCACGAAACACATTCAAGAAATTTATAGAGATCAACTCTTAAAATATCTAATCTATCAACATGGCCAATATATTAGATAAAATCATTGCTTCCAAGCAGCTTGAAGTAGACGAAGCCAAACAAAGAGTTTCGATAGAGCAACTTAAACGCCAAGCCGCCATGCAAGCCACCCCCATAAGTATGCGCCAATCTATATTGTCGCACAAGGGAGGCATCATTGCTGAGTTTAAACGACGTTCGCCATCAAAAGATTGGATTAAGCGCGATGCACGTGTAGAGGATATTATCCCTGCCTACGAGATTGCTGGTGCCGCAGGCTTGTCAATATTAACAGACAATCAGTACTTTGGCGGAAATATCAACGACGTTAAACATGCACGCTCGCTCACCTCATTGCCCATCCTGCGCAAGGAATTTGTGATAGATGCATACCAGCTTTACGAAGCCAGAGCCGCTGGAGCCGATGCTTGCCTATTGATTGCAGCTGCTATTGGCAACGAGCGTTGTAAGGAATTGGCAGCCGTGGCACACGATATAGGTTTAGAGGTATTGCTCGAAGTGCATGCCGTTGAAGAGATTGAAGCATTCTCAGACAACGTTGATATTATAGGCGTAAACAATCGCAATCTTAAGTATTTTAAAACCGACCCGCAGCAATCTGTTGAACTCTACAACCATTTGCCTCAAGGTGTTTTAGCTATATCAGAGAGTGGCTTGCTCGACCCTCTTGTTGCAAACAAACTTCAAAGCATAGGCTACAAAGGCTTTCTGGTTGGCGAAGCTTTTATGCGAACCGAGCAGCCTGGAGCTGCTCTCTCACACTACATTCAATGCCTTGACTAAGATTTACAAATTCACTGTGATATGACGTATAGTTTTCAAGAAGAGACGCATACATCACAGCATTCAACACCTTTAATAAAGGTGTGTGGTATGCGCGAAGCAAATAACATTCAAGCTATCGATCACTTACACCCCGATTGGATGGGGTTTATATTTTATCCCCAGTCCTCGCGATATGTAAGCGAAGTTCCCTGCATTCTGCCTCAATATGCCAAGCGGATAGGCGTTTTTGTACACCCACAATTTCGCGATGTGATGGAGCATGTAAAGCAATACAATCTTGATGCAGTACAGTTTCACGGAACGGCATCACCCCAAATGTGTGCAACGTTTAGAGAGCATGGGCTCAAAGTGTTCAGAGCACTACCTGTTACTGAAACATTTGTTGCCGAAACAGCTGAGTACACCGGAAAGATAGACTACTTTGTTTTCGACAATCCCACACTTAAGTTTGGAGGTAGCGGACAACGCTACGATTGGACATTGCTAAAGCGATATACAGGTCCAACCCCCTTCTTGCTTAGCGGCGGCTTATCGCCCCAATTATTAAACGAAATCAAACAGTTTCATCACCCATTTCTTGCTGGATACGACATTAACAGTGGCTTCGAAACAGCACCCGCACTAAAAGATGAATCAACCGTCATGCAGTTTATAAAAGAGATTAAGCAACAATAGAATATAAGCAATTACAAAATAGGTAACTAAAGATATTGAATACACATGAACAGAATAAAACAACTCTTTCAAGATAAAAAATCAAACATTCTCTCGGTATACTTCTGTGCGGGCTATCCAACGCTCGACAGCACAGTTCCAACACTTCAGGCACTGCAACAAGGCGGCGTTGATATGGTAGAAATTGGCATACCCTTTAGCGACCCATTAGCCGACGGACCTACTATTCAAGCAGCTGCTTCAAAGGCACTAAAAAATGGTATGTCGCTACACAAACTCTTTGAGCAACTCAAGGATATTCGCCAATCTATCCATATGCCACTCATCCTTATGGGTTATCTCAACCCAATCATTCACTATGGCTACGAAGCTTTTTGCAGTAAATGCAAAGAGGTGGGTATCGACGGCCTTATCATCCCCGACCTTCCTTTCGACCAATTTGAAGAGGAGTACTTAAGCACAACGCGCAAGTATGGCATAGAGATGGTATTTCTCGTAACGCCCGAAACATCCGAAGAGCGCATACGCACCATTGATGCTAATACCGATGGCTTTATCTATGCCGTTAGCTCTGCATCGGTAACAGGGGCACAAGCATCATTCAACGATGCTAAACAAGCCTACTTCAAGCGCCTTGAAAGCATGCACCTCAACAATCCACAATTAGTTGGGTTTGGTATCTCAAACCTTGCCACTCGGCAAGCAGCAGAGGCTCACACTGCAGGTGTAATCGTTGGTTCAAAGTTTGTTTCTTTGCTATCAAGCACAGCCACTCCCACCGAAGCTGTAAAGAAACTCATGCAGGCACTTAACGAATAAAGAGCAATGCACAAAAACAGCATTTAGGTTGCTGTCTACTTACTATCTCACTTTTTTGAAAAACAACAAAAGCCTTCACATCCCCCTATCATAGGGAGCTTTTGATGACTAAACACATATTCTGCTGGCGTATCACGGGCGTGATACGTGCGTATCATGGGCGCGATACGTGCGTATCAGGGCCGTGATACGTGCGTATCGTGGGCGTGATACGCTAACATAAAAGCACTATAGTGATAAAAGGATGCACATCATACATTAAAAAGAACGCACACCATACATCAAAAAGACGTATGATATGCGCTAAAAATACTAACAATGAGCTATCTGATGTAGCCCTTCCCTTTTATTTTTTCTTGGGTTTTATGTCTAATCGATACACAATGTGCAGTGTGGCATACGATGGTATGGTGTTATACCATGTCTCTGTACGCCCTTGGGCATTTACCGTACGGCGTACCGTTGATATTTGGTGTAAGAGGTCGAAGCCATTTGCCTTAACTACCCATTGTTCTCTCTTGCCAAAGGCTTTCGACAACGAGGCATTCCACACCCAGTTGGTTGTATTCATAGATGCATCATTATACCCCCGACGGCAATATACCATCAAATCGGTATCAAAGTCTATACCCCAAACAAGTGGTGAATGAAACGATAGACCATAGTTAAAATCGGTGTAAGAGAATTTGTCGAACGTGTGTTGCTCGCTGCGCATTTGCGTCCAATTAACCTCGGCTATGCCTCTTATCGTAGCTTTTTTTATGCGATATGAAATGCGCAATTCGTGCATTTGTGTCAAACTATTTACAGATAAGATGCTTTGCGCATCAGCATTCGTTCCCTCTGTTGCATATTCATTGCTGTGGCGGTAAGCACCACTAAAGTGGTAGTCCCAACGCAATCCTTTAGGCAAATCGGCAAGGGCAATGGCCAAGAATACATTTGAAAATATTTAGATTAATAAATATCGATTATTTGTTTCATGGTTATCTTTCAGATAATCACACACTTTAGATGTACTATGGTGGCAAAGATATATTTTTTTTCTTAAATCTTGCAATACTTCTGCAATGTTTTTTAGCGGGACCACACATGGCTCTTTCATTAAATAATATCTGGCTCTTCCAAATTTTCACCTTCGTACCTAATATCAAAAAAATGGTTGAATATAGGGTCAAGATTTCACCATTCTCTATCAAAAAAATAAAAGGTTCTTAGAAGATCTTCTAAGAACCTTGCGGTGTGTACGGGACTCGAACCCGTGACCCCATGCGTGACAGGCATGTATTCTAACCAGCTGA
>CAKQOG010000007.1 GCA_934255485.1 uncultured Prevotellamassilia sp.
CATACGTCCTGTGGTTTCATCCATATAGATGCCCTCGTGATTGGCATTTCCATACTTAAATCGAGTCATCATGTTCTTATACATGAGGTTAGAGTCAATCATACCCATCTGTCCGAAGTTAAACGGAGTGATGCGATATGCTAAGCCTTCAAGAACCAAATAATTCTCCAATCCAGCATAGTTGTCCGAACCGAGTGTAACGCTCATGTACATGGGTCGTTTCCAGTCGGCATGAGCCAACATCTCGTATATCATTACGTCAGAACGATACAAGCCGCCTTGTTTCTCATAAGCGTTTTTGAGCGAGATAACCATCTTGTCGGGGATAGAGTCCTTACCCATTGGCAATAGCATACCACTCTCAATAACGGCTTGCTTATTTACGCTCACCACCACAGAGTCAGTTGGGAAGTAACCACCCTCGTCTTTCTTTACATAATGGTCTAAGATGTAAGAAAGTTCGTATGGGTCTACCTTAGGGTTCTGTTGCTTTAATGCGTCGAGTTCAGCCTTACCCTCTGGTTTGATAGGATAATAAGTGTGCTTACCATTATCTACATAGAAGTAGCGCGACCACGTAATAGGCAAAGCCTTAGAGTCGTAAGCAGGGCGACGCATTTGGTCGGTATACCAGTCGGTTTGCAAGTACGATAGGTTGCAAACACGTGCATCAGTGCGTGTACCCTCCACTTCTTGGTTATACCAAAGTGGGAATGTATCGTTATCACCATTTGTAAAGATGATAGGACATCCCTTGTCTGGTAGCGTATTGAGGTAGTTAGCACCAAAGTCACGACAAGTATATCGGTTAGAGCGGTCATGATCGTCCCATGTTTGGCTTACCATTTGGATAGGCACCAACACACCTATAACCGATGCAATTGCTGCAGCCACTTGTGGTTTGCTCTTCATCAGTTTCTCAGCCCAACTTGCCAATGCAGCCACGCCCAAACCAATCCATATAGCAAAGGCATAGAACGAACCTGCATACGCATAGTCACGCTCACGAGGTTGGCCTGGTGTTTGGTTCAAGTAGAGTACAATAGCCAAGCCTGTCATAAAGAACAAGAAGAATACCACCCAGAACTGACGTATACCCTTGTCGCCACGATAAGCCTGCCAGAACAAGCCAATCAAACCTAATATAAGCGGCAGACAGAAGAACACGTTGTGTCCTTTGTTCTCTCTCAAACTTTTTGGAAGCAAACTTTGGTCGCCATACATGGCATTGTCTATAAACGGAATGCCTGTAATCCAGTTGCCGTGTTCCAATTCTCCTTGACTTTGCAAGTCATTCTGTCGTCCGGCAAAGTTCCACATAAAGTAGCGCCAGTACATAAAGTTTACTTGGTATGAGAAGAAGAAACGAAGGTTGTCCCATTGCGAGGGCATCTGTCCAGGATATATATTGCCGTCTTTATCGCTAAATGTCACGTCTTTCATCGTAATGTCGCCCAACCAATCTTGATACATTTGTGTATGAGCAGCACTATAAATACGAGGGAAGAACATGGTGAGGCCACCAGGATATTTTACGCCAGAGGTTTCCTCTATCTCTTCGTAACGATCGGGTTCATCAGCCGATGCTTTCTCAACACGATGTACACGCTTAGTTTTGTCGTAGCCGATAGCACCTACCGAGTAAGCCTGACCTTGTGAGCAGAAAGCCTCGCCCTTTAATAAGGGGTATGAACCATACTGTTCACGACTCATGTAAGAGCCAAGCGTAAAGATGTCCTCGGGGGAGTTCTGATCCATTGGTGGATTCTCAGTTGAGCGTATCACGATAACGGCATACGATGAGTAACCAATCATCAACATCAGCATGCAGAGCAACGATGTATTCATAAAGCGCTTACGCACAATAAAATTGCCATCCTTGCCCTTTAAACCTAACACAACATAGAGGGCTATAAGCACCACTATGCCAAGCACTGCCGATGTTATGCCGTGTCCCATAAAGGGGATACCAAGCAATGCAACACTAAGCAGATAGAGCAACTTCGTACGATTATGTGCTACTGTTGTAGTGCTCCAAATAGCTGTAAGTACCACAGCAATCAAGATAACCAAGTATATCACCATACCCACATTGAAAGGCATGCCGAGGTCGTTGGTAAAGAACCATTCAAACCATCCACCCACCTTAACAATGCCTGGCACCACACCATAAAGCACAGCTGCCACAAGCAACATTGAGATGATAAGAGCTACAATAGAGCCCTTGAGATGTGTTTCTTTACAACGCTTGTAGTAATAAACCAATGCAATGGCAGGCAAGCAAAGCAAGTTGAGCAAGTGCACACCGATAGACAAGCCTGTGAGGTAGAATATAAGCACCAACCAACGGTCTGAATGAGGCTCGTCGGCATGGTCTTCCCACTTCAAAATGAGCCAGAACACCAATGCTGTAAACATTGAAGAGTAGGCATAAACCTCGCCTTCTACAGCCGAGAACCAAAACGTATCACTCCAAGTGTATGCCAACGCACCTGTTAAGCCACAGCCCATAATGGTTATCAACTGTGTGGTAGTTTTCACTACACCATCGGGGGTAATAAGTTTGCGAGCTAAGTGTGTGATTGTCCAAAACAAGAACAATATACACATGGCTGAGAGCAATGCCGACATCGTGTTCACACAGAGTGCCACCTTCGAGGGGTCGCTTGTGAACTGACTGAAAAAGTTACCCGTGAGCATAAAGAATGGTGCACCAGGTGGGTGACCTACCTCCAGCTTATATGCTGTGGTAATAAACTCAGGGCAATCCCAAAAGCTTGCCGTAGGCTCCACCGTTGAGCAGTAGGTGAATGCAGCAATGGCAAAGGTGAGCCAACCCAATATGTTGTTCACCAAGTTGTACTGTTTCATTGAGAATTACGCTGTTTTGGCTATAAGCAAGTGGTTCGCACCTACTTAATGACCGTTTGTTTATTGAATTAATGTTTATTTGTTCTGCATTTTATTCCAAAGTGCAAAAATAATTATATTATTTTGTAAAGCCTTGTATTTAACCACAATTAATATGCTTTGCATACAGATTTCAACTTCCTGTAAAGGTTTGAGACAAGTCGGCGCGCATTTTCTTACACGTAAAAACGTTATGTTGTGATAGCAATTATAAATTCTAATTCTTTAAAATCTAAAATTGTTATACACGAGTTAATTAAATGGCATGACAAATGGCCCTTTTTGCACATTTTATCGTAACTTTGTGCCATAATAAAAAACACAAGGACAAGCTTACTTAACAAGCTTTTATTCACTTCAACTCAATATTTGAATTCACGCTTTTGAACTTTTACATTGTTTTTAGCCTCAACAAAGGGCGTATCAACGCCATTGCTGAGCAAGCAGAACATTTATCTGTTTAAAAGACTTCCTTAAACCCAAAACTCTCAAAACAAAATGAACTTCATCGAAGGACCTTGGACTGAGCAAATCAACGTTACCGACTTCGTAAAGCGCAACATTACTCCCTATGAGGGCGACGCATCTTTCTTGGTTGGTCCCACTGAACGCACACGCAAATTGTGGAACATCTGTATGCAAGCACTCGAAGAGGAGCGTGCCAATGGTGGCGTACGCTCGCTCGACCCCGACACGGTGTCTACTATCAGCTCTCACAAGGCTGGCTACATAGACAAGGAAAATGAGCTTATCGTTGGTCTTCAAACAGACGAATTACTCAAGCGTGCCATCAAGCCTTTTGGCGGCATCAAAGTGGTTGAGAAGGCATGTGCACAACAAGGTCACCCCGTTAATGAAAAGGTTAAAGACATCTTTACTCACTATCGTAAAACCCACAACGACGGCGTATTTGATGTTTATACTGAAGAAATTCGCCGTTTCCGTTCGCTTGGTTTCCTCACTGGTTTGCCCGACAACTATGCACGTGGCCGTATCATTGGCGACTACCGCCGCTTAGCTGTTTATGGCATCGACCGCCTTATCGAGGCTAAAGAGGCCGACAAAAAGGCTATTGGTAGCCCTATGACCGATGCTCGCATTCGCTTGCGCGAGGAGGTTGCAGAGCAAATCAAGGCTTTGAAAGAGATGAAGGTAATGGGCGAATACTATGGTTTAGAGCTTGGTCGTCCTGCACAAACTGCACAAGAGGCAGTGCAGTGGGTTTACATGGCATATCTTGCAGCCGTTAAGGAGCAGGATGGTGCAGCCATGTCGCTTGGCAACGTATCATCGTTCCTCGACATCTACATTGAGCACGACCTTAAGCACAATCTCATCGACGAAACATTTGCCCAAGAACTCATCGACCAATTCGTTATGAAGCTCCGCATGGTGCGCCACTTGCGCATGGATGCCTACAACGAAATCTTTGCTGGCGACCCTACTTGGGTTACCGAATCTCTCGGTGGACGCTTCAACGATGGTACGCTTAAAGTTACCAAAACATCGTTCCGTTTCCTCCAAACACTCTACAATCTCGGTCCCTCGCCAGAGCCTAACCTCACTGTGCTTTGGAGTCCAGAATTGCCTGAAGGTTGGAAGGACTTTTGCGCTAAAGTCAGCGTAGACACCTCGTCTATCCAATACGAGAATGATACACTCATGCGCGAGGTTCGTGGCGAAGACGATTATGGCATTGCTTGCTGCGTATCTTACCAAGCTATTGGCCGTCAAATTCAGTTCTTTGGTGCACGTTGCAACCTTGCCAAGGCGTTGCTATTGGCTATCAATGGTGGCCGTTGCGAAAAGACTGGCACCGTAATGCTCGAGGGCATTCCTACGCTCACATCTGACGTGCTCAACTACGACGAGGTGCTTAAAAACTACAAGCTTGTGCTTAAGCAGATTGCGCGTATCTACAATGATGCCATGAACATCATTCACTACATGCACGACAAGTATTACTACGAGAAGGCACAAATGGCACTCATCGACACCGACCCTGCCATCAACATTGCCTATGGTGCAGCAGGTCTTTCTATCGCCATCGACTCACTCTCTGCCATTAAGCATGCTAAGGTTACTGCCAAGCGCAACGACATTGGCTTAACCGAAGGTTTCGACATCGAAGGCGACTTCCCTTGCTTCGGCAACAACGATGATCGCGTAGACCACTTGGGCGTGGACCTTGTTTATTACTTCGACGAAGAGCTCAAAAAGCTCCCCGTTTACAAAAACGCACAACCAACCCTCTCGCTCCTTACCATCACCTCTAACGTGATGTATGGTAAGAAGACAGGTGCTACCCCCGACGGCCGCGCAGCTGGTGTAGCATTTGCTCCTGGTGCTAACCCCATGCACGGACGCGACAAGAGTGGTGCCGTTGCTTCGCTCGCATCGGTTGCTAAACTTCGTTACCGCGACTCGCAAGATGGCATCTCTAACACCTTTAGCATTGTGCCTCAAAGTCTTGGTCGCACCCCCGAAGAACGTGTTGAAAATCTCGTAACGATGATGGATGGCTACTTTACTAAGGGTGCGCACCACTTAAACGTAAACGTGCTCAACCGCGAGATGCTCGAAGACGCTATGGAACATCCCGAAAAGTATCCACAACTCACTATCCGTGTGAGTGGTTATGCCGTAAACTTCGTAAAACTCTCGCGCGAACACCAGCTTGAAGTTATTTCTCGTTCGTTCCACGAGCGCATGTAATTAGGCAACATTTAAGTTTTATCTAACTTTAATTTATATTTTACACAGCCGTATTTTAAAACAAATACGGCTGTGTTTCTTTTTCTATTGCGTATACCATTACATTACAGATAGATTCACTTTTAGGTATAGCAATAAACCATAGTATAAAAAACCAAAAATCGCATAAAAGAGTGCCATAATGCGCAAATAATATTACAAATGTTTGGTAGACATGCCAATTTATCACTATATTTGCTAAGATTTATAACATACCATCATTCCTTAAACAAGCATTACACCATGATAAACGGATATACCAACTTTATATGCGATGAATGTCAACATCGTTTTCGTGGCATAGCCATTCAATATACCTCTGGCAATAACTCACTGATAGAACCTGTGCGTTGCCCTATGTGCGGCAGTCTGCACACCTATCCCGAAAACGCAGCAAAATTTAATTATATCACCTTATGGCAGCAAAAGGATGAAGGAGAGATGGATTAAAGCCGAGAACTAAAGGCTTATCCCCTCGCCCACTATACCACATACTCACACCTCGAGCGCATCCTGAAAATTAACAGTCATTCACATTTTGATACTGCAAAAACTGTATTTGTTAGCCCATATTTGGTAACAAATATTGACATCCTAAACTTTCAAAATAGCGTAGCATTTTGACTGTTTTCTGCATAAAAACAGCGTTATTCACCCCATTTCTACCTACTTATATCCCTATAAACGTATCCTTACGTGCTAAGGATACGTATCTTTAACACGTAAGGATACGTGTTATAAGGAGCTAAGAACACGTATCCTTAGCACCTTAGAATACGTATTCTTAGCTCATTTCATTACATTTTCCTCTTCAGTATAAACATAACACATTGATTTTCAAACATTTGTGATTTTCCATCATAATTTCATTTTTTGAGTCAGCTCAATTGCTCGTTGATTTTTTTCAATTCTCAGCGATTTGAGTTCTGAACTTTGCGTTAAAACGCTCTTCATTATTCTTTTAAATAATGTTATTATTATTATCTGAAGTAACGGGCTGAAAGCCCAAAAGATTTCAGCCCAGGGCAACGCCCTGGGTATGTATGGAGGGGGTTGATGACGCCCTGTAAGGGCAAAAGATGAAGCCACGTTCAATCCTTGCTCGAGGGTTCATCTTTTGCTCTTTCAGAGCGCCATCGGTATGTTTGGATGGTTACCCAGGGCGTTGCCCTGGGCTAGAGTCTTTTGGGCTTTCAGCCCGTATTTTAATCTTTATTTCTAATTTAAATTTACTTAGCATAGATTTGTCTTATTTGTTTCATATAGATCCCAACAAACCTCTCCAAAGAACTTTTCAGATATGTTTAGCGGACAGTAATAATAATCAATAGAAAATACCTATCACCCATATTGGCATTGCTGTCGCATGAAAAAAGCGGAGGGCACATCCACTCGTTGTGAGTAGATATGCCCTCCGTACTACATGGAGTAGGGATTGAGTCTCTTATGTGCCTTTAGTCTTCATCGTTGGTCCATTCGGGAGAGTCCCATCCTGAGCGGTCGTTAGAGAGTTGATCGTCGCCGCCCAATTCATCTTTCAGTTCTGGAGATGCGGCAAGCATGCTCTCTGCCACGTAGGTATAAGCAGCAGAAGTGGGCGCTTGATACGTCTTTTTTGTATACATAATGATATTTTATTTAATAATTACTTTTTTGCCATTAACGATGTAAATGCCTGGGGCAAGTTCGTTGGCAGACTGTGCATTGACATGGCGCCCATTCAAGTCGTAAGCATTGAATGTTGCACCGGTAGCAGTGGTGGTTGTACCAATGCCCGTTATAGCACCATGACTGAGGTCGAAGAGCGAGAAGCCTGCAAGTTGTGCTGCATTCAGCTTGGCGGGCAAAGCAAGGAATGCCTTACCACCTTTGTTGGTAAATGCTCCACCATCGGGTGCACCCCAATAGAAACCAATTTCAGTGCCCGTTGCCTTATCATACGAGAGTTTGTAGTACTTACCAGCTCCTTCTACGAAGGTTGTTTCATCATTCTGTGTGCCATGTAGCAAGTTGTCGGCTGGAGTTGCTTGCTCGTCTTCTGCTTCACGCAAGTAACGTGCATCGCCTCGTGTGCCCTTCAGTAGTACACCCGTTTGGGCAGGAATAACATTGCCCAACGCATAGCGATAGTCAGTTCGAATGCCATTTGCCTCATCTGCAACTACTACAGCAGCCTCAACATTTTCGGGCACCATAAGAGCCATATCGCTATAAACAGTGATATATTCAGACTTAGTAAAGTCTGCTAAAACTGCATGCTTGGCAGCTTCGTTCATTTGGTCTATATAGCCTTTTAAAGCATCCACTGTAGCTTGCGTAGCCTTTTCTGCAGCCATTTCTGTGCGAGCAGTAGCTAAACAACTTTGTAACTGTGTCTGCGTATCTGCGTCTAAAAGAACGTACTTGCCTTCGCATCCCTCACCCCTATAAGCTTGTAACTCACTCCAATAGAAATAAAGGTTACCATTTGATCGACCATTACCTAAAGTCTCTTCTACTACCAAACGCACATATCGGTATGCAGATTGAAGATTAACGGCCAATTCACCATCTTCTCCATCGTAATTACAAGTGAACCTACCAAGGTCAGCCCAACTATTCTCATCACTTGGTGTGTTAGTAGCATAAATGTGGAGTGTTTTAGGATTTCCGTTAAGAGCAGATCCCTGACGTTTTTTATACTTCAGAACGATAGCACTGCAAGCTGTTCTCAAATCAACCTGTAGGAATGCATAAGTGCCATACGTGTTTTGCACACTCCATGTAGAGTGGAAAAATGTATTTGCATCTCCATCTATCAAAGCAGCTAACGAGCCTTCACGTGGCTCTTGCGCATTGGTGCTAAGCTGCGAAGCATCGGTAATTAGTTTATATTCTTTATTCCCCTCACTCATCTCTTGCATAACCATATCGTAATTAGTTGATAATTGCGCATTGAGCAATGCTTGCGGGCTATCTTCTAAATCCATGATATAGAGTTCTGCCAAGTCGATGGCATCTGGTAGTTTGCCCAAACACATTGCCATGGTAGCAATGTCGCTTTCGGTTAGGGCCTTATTAGCTTGCGCCAATAGGTTATCCAAGTTATTTCTGGCATCTTTAGGAATAAAAGGATAGTAATCTGCCTTATCCGTAATCAGCGTATTGCCTGCAGCTACTTTTCTGTCAGAAGCGTGCTGAGTGTGCCTTGTTCGTAGATAGCAAAGTTGCTCAGCACAGACAAACTCTTGTAGGTAGACAATGAGCCATCGGGAACAATGGCTACAGGAGAATTAGAGATGTTTTTAAATGTATCATCCCCTATAGAAATGCCATTTTGTCTCTCAAACAAAACAACAGAAAGGGATGTACAGTTTTCGAATGCACCAGTAGACCATGAATCAAGACTAATACTATAAACAGAGGCAGGAATACGCACAAAAGATAATTTGGTGCAACCGTAAAACGCAGAATTATCTATACTCGTAACGGAATTTGGGATTTCTATTGAGGTTAGACTGCTGCAATTATAAAACGCATGATCACCTATACTCGTAACGGAATTAGGGATTTCCACTGAGGTTAGACGGCTGCAGCCAAAAAACGCAGATCCACCTATACTCGTAACGGAATTAGGGATTTCCACTGAGGTTAGACGGCTGCAATCGCGAAACGCAGAATTACCTATACTCGTAACGGAATTTGGGATTTCTATTGAGGTTAGACTGCTGCAATTATAAAACGCAAAATCACCTATACTCGTAACGGAATTTGGGATTTCCACTGAGGTTAGACTGCTGCAATCCTCAAACGCAGAATTACCTATACTCGTAACGGAATTAGGGATTTCCACTGAGGTTAGACGGCTGCAACCGTAAAATACAGAGCTACCTATACTCGTAACGGAATTAGGGATTTCCACTGAGGTTAGACTGCTGCATTCGTAAAACGCCTTATCCTCAATACTTACTACACTACAATTATATACCTTTTGAGGTATAGTTGCCGATGTAATCCCTTTATCTTTCACCCCCATTACCATGGCAGTTTTGGTAGAGAGATTGACATCATAAATAATGCCATCTTTTTCCTTCTCAACCGCCCATGCGGGAAGTGCAAATAACACGCACAACCAAAGGCATAGCCAATGGCGCACTACAGAACAATGAAAATACTTCATGGTCCACAAGTTTTTTTAAAAGCTACAAGGCTTTTTTCATGGGACTTTTACACGAAAATATTGCACATAAACGTTTTATGTAATAGCCACTATAAACAAAAAAGGCGTAGAGTCCGACAGCTACGTTTCTTCCTTGCTCTCTGAGGCCCTAGGAATAGCCCTGAACATCAAGAAAGAACACACTGACAAAGTCTACACCCATATATGTATATAACGACAAGGTGCACCCTTACGAGTAAAGGTAAGGGTACACTTGTGATATGCATATACACAATGTGTAGACGTTTCCTGCCATTTTTTCTGCATGTTCATCTTGAAGTTTCCTAGGTTTCAAAGAAGCAGACTAAACGTAAGCAAACGTCTTTTTCGAATATAATGAATATGTTACAAGAAACATGATTTTACATTTCAGCAACATACGTGGCAAAGATATAAAAAAATTATGTTAAGCAATTACTTATATGACAGTTTTATATAAAAAGAGCAAAATGATATAAATTTAATACATTGTTTTTGCCTACAACCTTATATTTGTTTTGACTTCCACCTATCGCTTTTGATATAGACAAGTGCAAGAACACAGATGATAGAACTATAGACTATCTCGCTTGCCCAACACCATGTGAGCGGTAAACGATAGTGAAAGATGGCAATTACCACATAGACCGTGTACACAATTAATGCCGTAAACTCCATGTAAAGAGCTACCCTTGTATTGCCCGTGCCGCTCACTGCATGTAAAAGTATTTGTGCTGGTATGGTAAATACATACGACGAAAGCAGCACATAGAGCGCACTGCGTGCCTCGTCGTAAAGGTGCGCGTTTGACGTGAATATGCTCATTATTAAGTCGGGACACAAGCTGATAAACAATGTTATAGGACACATCACAACATACGTCATGCGCAACACTTGTTTAAGCATTGGCCATACACTATCGTTCTCTCCCTGCCCCATAAGGTTGCCCACAAGTGTGCTTGCAGTAGAGGCAAAGGCTATAACTGTCATAAAGGTAAAAGCCGATATGTTGCGAATGATATTGGTGGCTGCAAGCGCACTTTCGCCCAAATGTTCTATGCTGATAAAGAAGATAAACCATGTGGCGAGCGAAAGAAAATTTTGTACCATGGTCCATATACTTATGCCTAATATCTTGTGGATAATTGTAAATTTTAAACGTGGCACTACATTCAGTGCATATTTGCTTGCTGGTATGGCACGCCACGTATACACCACAAAGAATGCCGTAGAGATGGCCTCTGCCAAACAGCTGCCTATGGCTGCACCAGCTATGCCTAATGCCGGACAACCCAAATGGCCAAATATAAGCACATAATTTAGCACTACATTGCTCAACACCATGACTAAGGAGTTGAGCGTAAGCGTGCGCGTATGCGTTGTGGCTACATAAAAACAACGAAACATCAAATTGACAAAGGCAAAGAAGAAACCATAAACACGCCAATGCAGATAGCTCTCGGTTGCTGCAAGCACGCGAGGCGAACGGATTGTACTCTCTAATATAATAGGCGAAAACACGCGTGTGCCTACAAAGAGCAGCAAAGCCAACACAAGCAAAAATGCCAAACTATGGTAGAATATACTGCCTATACGCTGATAATTGCCTTCGCCATTACGACGTGCCATGAGTATTTGCGCTCCGATACTAAAGCCCATTCCCAACATAAATACCACCGTAAAGAAAACGCCTCCAAGGGCTGATGCACCCAACTCTACTTCGCCCACACGACCAAGATATGCAGTGTCGGTTGTACCGATAAGTTGTTCCATAAGTGCACTTATCAGTATGGGATATGCTATGTTGCCGATTTGTTTAAATGAATAATTGCGCATAAAAGGGTGATAAATATAAGGGCGGTTCTATAAATTCTGTTTTGATTATCATCTATTCTGCTGAATGCCTTGCATGCTTCTGATAGCGCACAATTCATTACGGCAGAATTTATAGAACCACCATTAAGTCAAAAGGCGGCATCGAACTATTATGTATACAGTTCGTGCCGTCTTTTGTTAGATAATATACTTAAGTAGGTATTCTAAAGTAATTTATATAATTATGTTCTGCATAAACACCTACTTATCAATGTGACTGATTGCTTACTTTGCTTTTTCAACCTTTGCTACTTGTGCCTTTGCCTTAGCTACTGCCTTGTTGTAAGCAGTTGTTGCTTTAGCCTTTTCTTTAGCATCCTTAGCGCTCTTTACGTTGTCGTAAAGACCCCAAAGATTAAACTTCTTAGTAGCTTCTTTCTGTGCAGTTGTAACGGCCTTAGCCTTGGTTTCTACAGCCTTTTCGTCGGCTGCCTTAGCAAACGCATGACGGAAGCCCTTTACCTCGTTCCAGTGGCCACGAGTAAAGTCAGGGAATGCAACGCTGGCGTTGTTGTGATCCATTGACAATGTTCCAAGTTCTGCCAATGAACACCATTCTGCAAGGTCGTATACATCCATATCAAGAGGAAGACCATTTTGCAAGCAATATACCAAGCGGCTATCCATAATGAAGTCCATACCACCATGGCCACCTACTTCCTTAGCCTCATCGCCATACTTCTTGAGGATGGGGTGCTGATATTGTTGCTCAAGTGCTTGCTTTTCGCTCTCTGGCATAAAGCTATGAGAACTTAAGTTATCAACCTTTGGCTTGTGACCAGCTGTTGCCAACTGCTTAGCATCTACAGCATAACCCTCAATAGGATACTTGTTGGCAAAACCTTTTGTACCTGTAAGCTGATACAAACGGTTGTAGGGTTGAGGGTTCATCACATCATGTTGAATTTCGATAACCTTGCCGTTTTCAGTGCGAATAAGAGTTGTGGTATGGTCGCCATTGCGGTAGTCGTTGCATGGCTTACCAGTTTTCTTTTCAACATACTCCTTGCCGTGGAAACTCTTGGTATCCATTGCAACGAGGGTCTTCATGCGGTCGCCACGGTGAATGTCAAGTGCTTGTGCCACAGGACCAAGGCCGTGAGTTGCGTATACGTCACCACGGTTTTCCTTGTTATACTTCATACGCCAACCAAGCTTGTCTTTATCTGATCCATCGGGATTTTTCCAATAATAATCCCAAAAGTCGTCGAGGTTATGGATGTATGCACCTTCAGCATGAACAATCTCGCCAAACACGCCATGTTGAGCCATGTTGAGGGTGTTCATTTCATACCAATCGTAGCAACAGTTTTCAAGAATCATACAGTGCTTACGTGTCTTTTCTGACTCGTTGATAAGTGCCCAGCATTGTTCAAGATTCATGGCAGAAGGCACTTCAATAGCAGTATTCTTACCATTTTGCATAGCACACATAGCTACGGGGAAGTGGTGGTCCCAATCGGTAGCAACATATACAAGGTCAATGTCGTTGCGTTTGCAGAGTTCTTTGTAACCATCAGCACCTGAGTAGATGGCTGCAGGAGCTAAACCAGCATTCTTCAAATACTTTTGGCAAGCCTCAGCACGTGCCTCAACATAGTCGCAAAGTGCTACAATCTGCACACCTGGAATGTGAGTCCAACGCTCTACAGCGCCTGGACCACGCATACCCAAACCAACGAAACCAACACGTACGGTTTGAATTTTAGGAGTGGTAAGGTTGATAACATCTTTCTGACCTGCAGGACGTTCGGGAGTATCAACTACGATAGTACCTTGTTCCCAATGCCATTTTGTAGATGGCGAAGTAGACTGTGCACTAACTACAACTGTGCCCATAGTGAGCATAGCTGCAAATGCTACAGCAAAACATTTAACCATTTTCATTGTATAAAAATATGTGATAACTAATTTATTTTCACGACAAAGATAGTGAAAACGTTTGTATAAAAGTAAAGAGCAATACAAAAATGTGAATTTGCATCGCTCTTTACGCTATATTCTCAAGAAAATATGCAATTATGCACGTTTCATAACTTTGTTGATTGCAAACGTCCATCGGCTATTTTCACACAATAGCGTTTACCCTTTTGTGTGTTAAATTTGATGGTTTTATCGCCATATCGCACGTGGCATACGCCCCCTTTATGCGAGGTAATAACGGCTTCGGCAAGCGTACCATTGCTCCACGATAAATCAACCTCAAAGTTGCCACGCGCACAAAGTCCGCTTATGCAACCCTTACTCCATGCGTCAGGCAATGAGGGCAAAAGGTCAATACATCCCGTGTGGCTCTGCATAAGCATCTCTGTTACACCAGCCGTTCCACCAAAGTTACCATCAATCTGAAAAGGTGGATGAATATCCCACAAGTTGTCTGCCGTTCCGTTCTTAAGTAAGTTGCCATAAAGCACATACGAGTGGTTGCCATCGTGAAGTCGTGCCCATTGATTGAGTTTCCATCCCATGCTCCAACCCGTTGCACCATCGCCACGATGTTCGAGCACCACACGAGCAGCCTTAGCCAAATCGGGGGTGGTAAGTGGCGAAATAGTGTGGCCTGGATGCAAACCATAGAGGTGATTAACATGGCGATGTTGGTCGTTGGGGTCGTCAATATCCTTGCTCCACTCCATGAGTTGCCCATAGCGACCAATGCGATAAGGGGCAAGGTGCTTCAATATGTCTTGCCATTTTGTTACTTCTGCTTCGTCGGTGTGGAGCACTTTGGCTGCGTCGATGCAATCAAGCAAAATCTCGCGTATCACAGCATGGGTAAAGGTTGTTCCTTCATCTATCGGGCCATGCTCGGGCGAGGTTGAGGGAGCTGCGGTATAGGTTCCGTCCGCTTTTTTCCATAAAAAGTCCTCGCAGAACAAAGCACATCCTTTCATAAGTGGGTAGGCTGTGTGGCGAAGGAATTTTTCGTCGCGAGTATAGTCATAATAGTCCCACAAGTGAGTGGCAAGCCACGAAGCAGCCATGGGGTTGTAATTCCACGACATGTCATGGCTCTCAAGTGGACCAGTAAAACCAAATATATTGGCAGATATTCCTGCAGCCCAACCACGTGCTCCCCAATATGCCTTAGCTGTGCGTTCGCCTGGCTTTTCAAGCATTTTAATAAAATCGGTAAGAGGCACTGCACATTCTGCCAAATTAGTTGATAGGGAGGGCCAATAGTTCATCTGTAGATTGATGTTGTTGTGATAATCCACACGCCAAGGACCATCTACATTGTTGTGCCACATGCCTTGCAAATTGGCTGGCAGATTGCCCGGACGCGAAGAGGATATGAGCAAGTAGCGACCGTACTGATAGTAGAGCGTTTCGAGACCTACATCTTTTGTGCCTTTGCGATAGTCTGCAAGTCGTTCGTTGGTAGGCTTTTGCGAGGTTTCACCAACAAGATTAAACTTTACACGATTGAAAAGCGAGGAATAATCACGATAATGTGACTTAAACAATTTGTCGTATCCTTGCTTCTCTGCCTTGTTTATCCAAGCATGTGTGGTCTTTACGGGGTTAATGCCTACATAGGCGAAATTATCGGTAAAATCGGGCGAAAAGTTGGGTTTATAGTCAGTATCAGCAGTGAGCAAGAGGGTTACTTCATCGGCATTTTCTATACACAAATGGCCATTCACATACTTAGATGTGCCACCTTTTAGCACGGCACGCACTCTAACCACATACTCCATTTTGTTGTTGTCAAGATGGGCTATATAGCAAAATCCGCCCTTTTCATCGGCAGAAAAATTACCTTCGCTAACTGGATTGGGAGCATATTTAACAGTGAATGATTGTTTGCCTTTTTGCGAAGCTGTAAGGTGTACAACCATCATATTGGCTGGATATGATACAAAGGTACGACGCTGATAGTTTACGCCATCTGCTGCAGTAAAACTCACTTCGGCATAAGCCGAATCTATCGAAAGACAACGGCGATAGTTGGCTATACCTGTTTCGCTAATACCAGTTTCTATGGTTAATTCGCCCATTGTTGTGAACGACCCAAAACGAAACTGCGGTTCGCGTGTGCTTTCGTAGGGCACATTGCTATTAAAGTTTTGTGCCGTAAGTTGGGCAGCTTTGTTACCATCTCCTTCGGCAAATGCCTTACGGATGTCATCAAGCACATGCGCTGACTCTTTGTTTTGGTTCCAGTAGTCGGTAGCCCCCTTAGCTGTATTTGGACCTCCACGCCATAGGGTCTTTTCGTTGAGCGTGTATCGTTCGGTTGCAATCGATCCCATAACATTGCAGCCAATGCTTCCGTTGCCCAATGGCAAAGATCGGTATTCCCATTCGTGATCTGAATTATAGGCTGCATCGCCCGCACTGATAGGTTTGTTGGTTGCGCTATATCGCTCGGGATGGCCACCCCACCAGCTCTGCTGACCTTTTAGGCTACAGGGTTGGTTAAACCAAATCTCGTTGTTTTGTGCTTGTACACCAAGGCTACCAAGCAACAAAAGGGTTGTTAATAGTTGTTTCCTCATTAATGATGGATTATTATTGTTTTTATTATTCTCCGTGTTTTTTTCTTTGCTAATACTTTTTAGTCTATTCATCGGCGAAAAGTGCACGTATATTTCGCATCAATCCTTCGTATTTTGCCCTTTTCACCGCACTTTTTCTAAAAAGTTCGCGGTATTGTTCTATCGTGAGTTCTCGCCAATCTGCAGCTTTCATCGCTAGTATAGAGAGCCGAGGCATGAATGCTTCGATGCAAGTTGTGTGGGCAAAACGCTTGTTCCATGGACAAACATCTGCACAACGATCGCAGCCGTAAAAGCAAGGATAAAGTCGGGGTTTTACATCGTCTGGCAAAAGTCCTCGATACTCTATGGTAAGGTAAGATAAGCAACGGCGAGCATCAAGTGTTCCGTCACCATGAAGAGCTTTTGTAGGACAAGCATTTAAACAGGCGCTGCATGTTCCACACCTATTTTTCGCCTTTTCATCGTATTTATCAACCTCATGTGTCAGCACTATCTCGCCTAAAAAGAAGTAGCTTCCCATGCCAGGTATGATAAGTTGGGAATTGCGTCCGCGCCATCCTATACCCGACTGTTCTGCCCAATATTTTTCGTCGATAGGTGCAGTGTCTACAAATACACGTCCATCCTTATCCTCTTCAAGTCCCGCCTTTTGCATTATGTTGCGCAATCGACGTTTCACCTCATCGTGATAGTCTGTGCCGTATGCATACTTTGCAAGATAGAGTTGCGTTGTTTCGTCTGCCTGACTTTGTTCCGTATATTTGCTTGCATCTGCCTGCTTGCCTGGATAGTAGTTAGCTGCCACAGAAATGATAGTTTTTGCTCCATTAACGAGCAAACGAGGGTCTAACTTTTTCTCCACATTACGCGCTAAATAGTCCATTTCGCCTTGTTCGCCATTGGCAAGCCAATGCTTTAGTTCTGCTGTGCGTGTAGCACTTACGTGCTCGGCACGGGCTATGCCACAAACAGAAAAGCCTTCTTGTAATGCTATTTTTTTGAGTTCAGACGATTGGAGCATTGTTGTGTGATATTAGTTTTTAAGTAGGTGAGAACAAAGGTAATGCTTACATTTTGAATAACAAATTTAGCCCCACACAAAAAAGAGTATATACAAAAGAAAGCATCCTCACCGCAACACATTAAAGTTGCAACAAGGATGCTTTTATTTATTGTTTTGATGCTCTCAGAGCGTCTTTTTTACTTAATGATAACCTTCTTACCATTGATAATGTTGATGCCCTTTACAGCCTTTGTCAAACGACGACCATCAATGCTATAGATAACTTGAGTAGCAGTGTTTGCTTTAGCTGTATTGATGCCTGTAGTAACATCACCATTTACTTCCAAGTTCTTGATTTCCCAAGTACCAGCCATTTCTTCTGTAGAAGTGTAAACAAACGCAATTTGAACCTTCTTACCAGCATAAGAGTTCAAGTCTGCAGTTGCATCAACAAATGTCCAATTATTGCCTGCTACTTCGCTTACAACTGTAAGGTCTTTCCACTCGCCACCTTCTTCACGAACTTTTACACCACAAGCATTGTTAAAGTTGTCTGCATTCTTAAAGAAGTTTGCAGCTTGTTTATAAGTAAGCGTTGCAACCTTTGCATGAGTAAGGTCTATTACAGGAGATACTAACCAAGCTTCAGCAGCCAAGTTCTTCTTGTTTACATACGAAGAGGCTTTCATACCAAAGTTCTTACCGCCCCATGACCATACATGGTCACTACCTTCAGGAAGAACTTTGTTGTCAATGGTAAAGTCACCTTGACTCTGAGTGAATGTCTCAGCAAAGATGTATGTTTTAGAAGGAGTTGGGTCGGGAGTTGGGTCTACAGTTGAACCACCATCGGCAGTTGTAACAGTGAAGTCATCAACAAGCTTGTCAGAAGCATTCTTTTTAGGGTTCATCAAAACAAAGCTGACAGTTTTTTCAGCATCAAGTGTGAACTCATAAGTAACTTCTGTCCAATCAGATCCTACTGTTATATAATCGCCATATTGGTAGTTTTTACTATCAACAACGCCATCATTTACTGCAACATAACCAGGACGTACTTCACCAGTACCCTTAACATAGCACTTCATTGTATAAGTGCCTGCGCTCAAAGTATATTCTTTAGAACCAAGACGTTTGTTTCCTGATGTTGTACCCTTAACTAACACAGAGTACTGACCACCGTGTGCATCAGTACTTTGGCTGACAGTTGCATTACCAGCAGAACTAGTATTCCACGCAGTAGGAACGCTACCTTCCCAAGTCTCAAAACCTGAGTTTTCAACGATTTGCTTGTCTGCAAATGTAGCTACAGACATAGCGAACGCACATAAAGAGAGTAATAATTTCTTCATAGACGCTTTATTTTTATTGTTAATAGTGTTTTATTACAAAGCAAAGTTAAGCATTAATGCAATGACTTGCAAAGAAAAACGTATGAAGTTTTCTTTACATTCGGTTATGCTATTCAATACAAATAGGTATATACAAAAAAAGAATCTTACGCCTTTGGGGAAGATATGCGTAAGATTCAATGAAAAGGGGAAAAATGTTGTTCCACTCCGATTCGAACGGGGACTGAGAGAACCAAAAACTCTAGTGCTGCCATTACACCATGGAACATCCGCTTAACAGGTGTCTTATCTGTTTTGCGATGCAAAGGTACGAACTTTTTCTTAACTACCAAACTTTTCAGCAAAAAAACTTATATTTTTCGCAAAAAACAAGCAAAAGCATTGATTTTCTTAGTTGCGTAGTTTCCACGTAGCTTTTATAATAGCAACAATTTGCAAAAAAAGCAAAAAGCGAGCACATAAGTTGGCTTATTCAAAATAAAGGACTACTTTTGCATACGGAAATAGTTATTAAGGTGAAGTTGAAAGGATTCCAAATGAAAAAAGCATTGGAGTTCTTTCGGTTTTTTTTACACCTCACCCTAATTCCCCACTCCACTTTTAAGTATATAACAAGAACAAAAATAATACTACAAACAAATTATGGCTTACATGACACAAGAGGGCTACGACAAAATGGTAGCTCAACTCCGTCACATGGAATCTATCGAACGTCCTGCAGCCTCAGCAGCTATTGCAGAAGCAGCTGACAAGGGCGACCTTTCTGAAAACAGCGAATACGATGCTGCTAAAGAGAACCAAGCAAAGCTCGAGGGCCGCATTGCAGCTATGAAAAAAGCAATTGCCGAGGCTAAGATTATTGATAAATCAAAGATTAAGTCGGATGTAGTGCAAATTCTCACCACCGTCGAGATGAAGAACGTTAAGAATGGTATGGTTATGAAATACACCATTGTGAGCGAAAGCGAAGCTAATCTCCGTGAGGGCAAGATTTCGAGCACCACTCCTATTGCGCAAGGTTTATTAGGTAAAAAGGTCGGTGATGTGGTAGAAGTAAAGATACCTCAAGGAACCATTCACCTTGAAATTCTTAGCATCTCTATATAAACAACAATATCACAATGTAGGCACACAACTCCCCTTGTGTGCCTACAAGTTTTTAGGTAAACATTTTTCATCTTAAACACATAAGACCATGACTATTTTCTCAAAAATCATTGCTGGCGAAATACCATCGTACAAGTGCGCCGAAAACGATAAGTTCTATGCATTTCTCGACATCAACCCTTTGGCACAAGGCCACACACTTGTTGTGCCTAAGCACGAGGTAGATTACATTTTCGACCTCAGTGATAACGAACTCGCTGAGATGAGCGTGTTTGCCAAGCATGTTGCGCTTGCCATTCAGTCAGCCTTTCCTTGTCGTAAAGTGGGTATGGCGGTATTAGGCTTAGAAGTTAATCACGCCCACATCCACCTCATTCCTTTACAATCTGAAGGCGACATGGACTTTAAGAAACCTAAGCTCAAACTTGCCGACGATGTAATGCAAGACACCGCCAATAAGATTTTGGCAGCATTCAACAATCAATAAGGCAACAACTTTATCACGCCCTATTACCTGAACAAGATAAGGGGGAAGTTCTTATGCAATCATTATGTTGTGCATAAAGAACTTCCCCCCTTATCTTGTTTTTCCCATTCAGTTATGCTACGCACACTGGAGGAACTGAGAGAGAGAACTGAAACCATGCTTTGGAAGCAATTGTAATGACATTCATAAATACATCCTTTGAAAAGGCTTAATAAAGGATTATCAGTTACTGAATGTCATTGTCATCAGCAAGATGTTTTAAAAGATTGCAGCCACGTTGTGTAAAGCGCAGAAGATTGTTTTGTTTTAGAGGCTTTGTTGTTTTGAGAGTTTTACTCAAATAGTTGCTCCACACACTCTGCAAGGATACGTTGTTTTACTTAAAAGGGCATCACCTTGGCATCTTTAAAGGTGATATTATATAGCGGCGTTTTAATTGATTGTTTTCTATAGAAGGATAAGAGGATAAATGCATTTCGTCAAAGCAAGTTTAAAAGTTCATCAATTGCTTCAAGAACTCATCTGTCATATTTCCTGTAAGATTTATCAGTTTAAAATGTTCGTTATGCTTCATAAAAAGCACCATTTCAACGATAAATCCACCTTTTCGCCTTACAAACAAACGTTTGCTTTGGCGGTGTGCATAGCGTTTATACCTTGCACTATTGTTTTGTGCCAAACGCAAGGCTTTGTTATAAAGTAGCCAAGTCTCTTTTGTATTGGTATTATCAACCATCCGTATTGACTTGAGTTGTGACAATACCTCTTTCATTTGGCTATCGCTCTTTACGTTGGGCAAATTCATCATCTTTTCGAGCATCAAGGGAGACACCGTGGTGCATTGTAGCGATGTGCCTTTAGCGTAAAGCGACATATATTTTGATGCAAAATCTTGTTCGTTCTGAGCCATTACGCTCACGACCGAACACGTTGCAAAGGCGAATAAGCAAAGAAGAATGCGTAGCAGTTTCATTTTATGCTTAAACTTTTATTATTTCTTAGCTGGCATTTTATGACTATCCGCATGCGAAGCCGAATCATTTATAGCAGTTTGAGCACCCTCCTTAAACATCTCAAGGGTCTTTACGCTTGCTTCGTATGCTTTTTGTGGGTCTTGATAAGAGTCTTTATAGGCAGATTGGTTATAGTCCCATCCTGCAGCATTATTATCAGCACCCTTTGTAAACCAATGTTGCGTGGCAGTACCAAGCAAGGTGATGATAGCCACCGATGCTGCAGCACGATACAAGGGACGCAATCTGCGAGCCAATGTGATGTGCTGAACCTTTACTACCTTGTTGGCAGCAACAGTTCCTATTTGTTTGTAGTCTTTATCTATGGCTGCAAGGACTCTTTCGTCAAAACGTTCGTCCAGATGGATTTGCGTCTGTTTTTGTTCATATACGAACAAGTCCTTGTAGCGAGCCAAATGCTCTGGCACATTCTCTTGTGCAAAGAAAGCCTTCAGTATGCTCTCCTCTTGTGGTGTAGTCTCACACTCCCAATAGCGAGCAAGAAGTTGTTCAATATATTTATAGTCCATAATTCTCTAACTTTTCGTATTGTGTTTTAATAGCCTTACGAGCTCTGTGGAGCGTTACTTTAAACAAATCTTCGGTAACATTCATCACCGATGCTGCTTCGGCATAGCTAAGTCCCTCAATATCTCGCAACTGAACAGCTGTTCGCAATCGTTCGGGCAGAGCGTTGTATATTTGGTGTACTTTGTTGAGTTTATCCTCATGTTCAAGTTGCTCTTCGGGTGTGCGTGCCGAGTCGTATGCATCAGTTTGTTCACCTTCGAGCGATAGGTTACCATGCTCTTTTTTAGCCATAAGGTCGAGCGCAAGGTTACGGCAAATGGTTATGCAGAAAGCCTCAATACTTGCCACATTAGCAAGCTCGTCGCGCTTGTTCCAAGCACGTATAAGGGTATCTTGCGTCAAGTCCTCCGCCTCTTGCGCATTAAGCGTGATGCGAAGCCCCATACGGTATATCTTATCCTTTAGCGGAAGTAGGTCTTGGCGAAAATCTATCTGTTTCATTTGTGGCTCTCTGTATTGAAGACGGACTTAAAGAATAAAAGTTACACACGAGGTGTAACTTTTTTCAATTTATTTTTTTACAAGCAATCAAAACATGTTGGTTATCAGCTATTGTAGTAGCAAATAAAAAAATGTTTCCTCCCTCTTTCAACTTTAATTTTTTTCGTAATGCAGCTACCGAAGTTTGGAAGTTTCTTACCGTTAGGTTGGCTTTGTTACCATATGCTGCAAGTTGTTTTAAATCTTTTTTATTAAAGCCCAAGCATTGCAGCACCTCAAATGTTCTGCCAGGAAATCCGTCTCTAAGTTCTGTGCTTGTATAAAGGTGCGTATTTACATGCAATTTGTCTACCGCATAACGTTGGCTCATCAGTTTAAAAGCACCTGCTTTCATCACAGCAGCTCCTGGTTCGTATAAGTAATTGCCAAGTGTTCGGGCATAAGTAGCCACTGCTTGTTGCTCTTCTTCTGCACTAAATTGGATGGTGCACTCGCCCTCGCTCACGTAAAAGTAAGGAGGCATCTGCTTATTATCCACCTCTTTATTTAGCACAAGGAGCAAGTCTTTACACTCCCCTCCCGATGCAATCACATGCACCTCGCTTACGCAGGCAAGCGAACGTACAGAGGCTGTTATGTCGAGCATCGTTGAGAGTTTCACCACAACATACTTTGCATTTTCTGTCAATAGCGAGCAAAGTTCACACACGTTAGGTTCACAATCTTCGATAAGAACAACCTTTTTACCCGTTTCGCTACGTCGTGCAGGGTCTATAAAGATAAGGTCTACTGGGTGGGGCATCTGCCTCAGATAGTTTACCCCATCAGCATTCACAATCTGCGCATCAGGCAAACCTAATAGCGGAAAATTATGTTCTGCCAAACGACACAATTCTGCTTGTCGTTCTACATACACAGCCTTTTTAAACCATGGTGCGATAAAGGAAAAATCTACCCCTAAGCCTCCCGTAAGGTCTACCATACTCGCTCCCTCTTTAGGGAATAAACGTTTCACCACACAGGCTTTATAACGAGCAGCCACCTCGCCCGAACATTGTTCTAATGCCAAACGAGGTGGAAACTCTATGCCGTCTATGCCAGTCCAAGTTGGCACCTTTGAGCGCAACCGTTGCCACCCCTCCACCTGTTGCAAGATGTATTTGGCATCGGGGTGGTGTTGCGATGATAGTTCAAGTGCCAACTTGTCGATCGGCATGGTTCGATAGTCGGATTTTATCATGATAGAAATAGGTTACTTACCTTCTTTCAAGAATTGCAAGGCGCGTTTCACGATGTCACTACGCTTATTTACCAGTCTGAAGTATTCGTTTCTATCCCATAGGTCGTATGCTATAGTAGACTTCAGCGTAAAGCGCAGGTCTTCGAGCGTTGATTGCAGTTCTTTGTCGTCTTTAGGTTCAATCTTTTTGCGCTTCCCCTCTGCCATGATAGAGTCGGTGAGCGATGTAGGCACCATAAAGTTCTTTTCATAATCCTCAAAAGTGCGATATTTACGCTTCAGTTGTTTGCGATTTTCGTCTACATACTTCAACGTCCAATCGTTGATAAGGTTGTAGCGACGTAACGCACGATAATAAGGAGCAAAGGTAGTGGTATCGAGTGGCACAAAGATATCGGGCATTATGCCACCACCGCCATAAACGGTGCGCCCTTTAACAAGGGTTTTATACACCTTGGTCGAGTCGAGGTGTATGCTATCAATCGATGTAAGTTCGCCACGAGTGTAACGTTGCTCAAGGTCGCGTTCATATTCACTTTTCTCACCCTTCCTATAGGGCTTCTGTATGCAACGTCCCGATGGAGTGTAATAGTGCGACACCGTAAGACGTATCATTGAGCCGTCGGGCAAATCAATAGGGCGTTGCACCAATCCCTTACCAAAGGTGCGACGACCAATAATTGTTCCGCGGTCGTGGTCTTGCACAGCTCCTGTCACAATCTCTGCTGCCGAGGCAGTAAATTCATCAACAAGTATCACAATGCGACCGTCTTTTTGCATCAATCCGTTTCCCTCTGAGCGCAATTCTTGGCGCGGTGCCATGCGTCCATCGGTATATACAATCATCGATCCATCGGGCAAAAACTCGCTTGCCACCTCTTGTGCTGCATTAAGATAACCACCGCCATTCATGCCAAGGTCGAGTATAAGATCTTTCATGCCTTGCTTTTGTAGCATACTAATTTTATCGTGAATTTCCTTACCCGAAGTAGCACCAAAACTATCAAGGTGAATATAACCCGCAGTTGGCGTTATCATGTAGGCTGCATCTACCGTATTGAGTGGAATTTTGTCGCGTACCACACGAAACTTGAGCACACCTTGTGCGCCTCTACGCACAATTTCAAGGTTGGCTATAGTTCCCTTAGGGCCGCGTAATTTGGTCATGATACTATCGCGGTCCATCTTTACACCAGCAATTTTTTCACCATTTACAGCCACTATGCGGTCGCCTGCTTGCACACCTGCACGCTCACAAGGGCCTTTGCTTATCACTTGCAACACAAGGAGCGTATCCTTCACCATGTTGAAGCTCACCCCAATACCCTCAAAGTTTCCACTCAGCGGTTCGTTGAGTTTCTTTGTATCCTTGGCATTGGTGTACGATGAGTGTGGGTCGAGTTTGCTAAGCATACCATTAATGGCATCTTCTGCCAATTTTCCTTGGTCTACGCTGTCTACATAGAGGCTGGTAATGGCTATTTGCGCCATTTGCAACTTCTTCACTTGATCGAAATCAATATCGCCAAAGCGCGATTGTGCACGAGACGGAATAGCCATGAGCACTGCCAGCAACAAGAGAAAGTGTTTCATAATAACAATGTATTCTATATGAGTTTTATCTATAATTACTTATCATTTGTCTCGGGCGCATGGGGCAAAAACCTCGACACGTCCTTACCATAAGCAATAAGTTCGCGCACCACGCTCGATGATATGTCTGAATAATGAGCCTCGGTAAAGAGCATAACAGTTTCCACACCCGAGAGTCGCTTGTTCATTGCCGCAATATCGCGTTCGTATTCAAAGTCCTTTACCGAGCGCAAACCACGCAAAATAAATTGTGCATGCTCGCGTTTCGCAAGGTCTATCGTCAAGTCGGTATATGCCACCACCTTGATACGTGGTTCGTTGCGATAAATATTGCTTATGGCCTTTACGCGCTCTTCGGGCTGATAAAACGAACGCTTTTTGTCGTTTACGCCCACACCTATCACAATGCGATCGAACATGGGCAAACCGCGTTCAACGATGCTTGCATGCCCCACGGTGAAAGGGTCGAATGAGCCAGGGAAAATAGCTATTTTCATCTTACTAAGGTGTTATGTATATATTATAATATGCGATGAAATGGAGATTTTCATGCCCCGCTTCATACTTATAGGTCGCTGTCTGCAAGGTCTTCTTCTACCACAAGGTTGTCGATGATAAAACCCTGCCTTTCCATCGTATTTTTGCCCATATAGTATTCGAGCAACTTGGCTACATTGTCACTTTTATGTAGTGTTACGGGGTCAAGACGAATTTCGGGACCAATAAATCCCTTAAACTCTTCTGGACCAATCTCACCCAATCCCTTAAAACGAGTTATCTCTGGATTAGGCCCCAACTTTTCAACCGCAGCCAATCGTTCTTCCTCGCTATAGCAGTAAATAGTTTCGTACTCTGAGCGCGTACTTGCCTGCGTTTTCTTGAGTATAGCAGCACCTGCAGAGTTCGACCTAACGGTTTTAGTTTTTTGTTTGCCCGATGAAACCGTGCTTTTCTTCTTATTTCTAACTCTAAAGAGGGGGGTTTGCAAGATATACACGTGGCCCTTCTTAATGAGTTCAGGAAAAAATTGCAAGAAGAAGGTAATGATGAGCAACCGGATGTGCATACCATCTACATCGGCATCGGTAGCTACAATTACTTTGTTGTAGCGTAGGCCGTCCAAGCCGTCCTCTATGTTGAGTGCAGCTTGCAGCAAGTTAAACTCCTCGTTTTCGTAAACCACCTTTTTTGTCAGTCCATAGCAATTAAGGGGTTTACCACGTAATGAGAACACAGCTTGTGTGTTTACATCACGTGTTTTGGTGATAGAGCCGCTTGCTGAGTCACCCTCAGTGATAAATATCGACGATTCCTGGCGCAAATCCTCGGTTTCATCGTCGTCGTTCTTCTTACGCGATTTGGGGGCAGGATCGTTTAGGTGAATGCGGCAATCGCGCAACTTGCGGTTGTGTAAATTAGCCTTTTTAGCGCGTTCGCGTGCCAACTTAGTTACGCCTGCAATGGCTTTACGCTCTTTTTCGCTCTCCTCAATCTTTTGCTTTATCACGTCTGCCACATCGGTGTGCATGTGCAGATAGTTATCTACATTTTCTTTGATAAAATCGCCCACAAACTTGTTTACACTCACGCCCGATAGGGGGAAAGGCTTGCCGTTTGAGTCTTTTTCTGGAGCCATGGTGAGCGAGCCGAGTTTAATTTTTGTTTGGCTCTCAAAGAGCGGTTCTATTACTCTGATGGCTATGGCTGCAACAAGCCCATTGCGCACGTCTTGCACATCGTAATTTTTGCCAAAATACTCTTTGATAGTTTTGGCTATATGCTCCTTAAAAGCGCTTTGGTGTGTACCACCTTGTGTGGTGTGTTGCCCATTTACAAACGAGTAGTATTCCTCGCCATACTGCGAGGTGTGCGTAAAGGCTATATCTATGCCAGGTCCCGTTAGGTGTACGATGGGATATAGTCCCTGGTCGGTCATATTGTCGTTGAGCAAATCCTCCAATCCGTTGCGACTAAGTATGCGTCTACCATTATAAAAGATGGCCAAGCCTGTATTCAAATAGGTATAGTTGCGCAACATATTCTCTACAAACTCACCATGAAAGCGATAGTTCAAAAAGAGCGTGTTGTCTGGCTCAAAGTAAATGTAAGTGCCGTTTTCCTCCTCGCAAGATTCTTGTTTGTCGCTCACAAGCACACCCTTCTCAAAGATAGCTTCACGCATCTGTCCGTCGCGCACGCTGCGTGCCACAAAGCGGCTCGACAAGGCATTTACAGCCTTCAAGCCCACGCCATTCATACCCACCGATGCGGTAAATACGGCAGTATCATATTTGCCACCCGTGTTGAGTTTCGACACAGCATCTACCAACGCACCGAGCGGTATACCACGACCATAGTCGCGTATCTCGGCAGTCAGATTGTCGTGAATATTCACCTCTATGCGCTTGCCAAACCCCTCGTTAAACTCGTCGATACTATTGTCTATACTCTCTTTTAGCAACACATAAATGCCGTCTTCGGCATGCGTTCCGTCACCTAATCGACCAATATACATGCCCGGACGCGTACGGATATGCTCCGTATCATCGAGGTGTCTGATTTTGCTCTCGTCGTATACCACATTGGCGCGTTCAGCGTTCTCAGGTTGTGTGGAAGTCGATGTTTTTTGCTCAGATGTTGTTGTATCGGTCATATTGGATGATTATATTTATATATACTGATAAATGCTAAGAACCACCCATTAATACACAATTAATGGAATGATAATTAACTGAAGTTTCGGATTTAGCAAGGACGGGCTGAAAGCCCAATGGTACACATAGCCCAGGGCAAGCGAAGCGACACCCTGGGGTTTCCGCATAGTAGAGTCTCCGCGCCCTGTAAGGGCAAAAGCCTTAATCCTTAAACACATACGCCTCGTGGTATTCTACGCCGTATGATAACAAGAATTGTCTGTACTCGTCTTGAAACGAGAATCGTTTGTGATGCATTTCTTGATTACTTATATAATCTAACGTTTTATCGACAATCGACTGGCTGACAGAAAATACACCATAACCATTTTGCCATGCGAACGCTCTGTAATGTGTGGCAAGCGTTTTTATCCATCGGCTGCTATTGCGTTTTATCTCTTCAACTACGTGCGAGATGGCTACGTCACGTGAGAGGAGGAACAATATATGCACATGGTCGTTAACACCACCAACCCTTACGACCTTGCAGCCAGTAGTGTTTACTAACTGGCCGATATAGCAATGTACACGCTCAATGTCCTCTTGTCTGATGGCTGGACTTGTTGTCTTAATGTGGAATATCAGATGTATGTATATTTTGCTCAATGATTGTGCCATGTCTTAATGCTTTTGCCCTTTCAGGGCGCGTCAATATTATTTGTTGTGGGATCACCCAGGGTGTCGCTTCGCTTGCCCTGGGCTATGTGTTCCATTGAGCTTTCAGCCCGTCCTTGCTAAATCCGAAACTTCAGTAATTAATATTCAAAAAAACTGCGCCTTAAGCGCATATATCCGTTTTATTCGCTATATCCGTGTTCGTATTTACTACCACAGAAATTACCCTTCTATATTCCCCTTAAAACAGCGTCTGCGTTTGTGTTGTTCGGTCTTGAAATACTGCCATTGGTTTTGCACCTTATCGTTTAGTTCAAGTTCGGGATTACTCTCGGCATATTCAAAACCAAGTTGCTTGTAAACGGGTATTAAGTCGGTAAAGAGTAGCGCATTCACGCCCTTGCCTTGATAGTCGGGGCGCACTGCCACAAGCAGCAAATCGAGCACCTTGGGGCGCTTCAAGAACAATGCCTTTAGCAGATAGAACCAACCAAAGGGCAATAATTTTCCCTTTGCCTTTTGCAATGCTCTTGATAGCGAAGCCATCGATATACCTACAGCCACAATTTCGTTTTGCTCGTTCTCAACAATGCTTACCATGCGCAGGTCGAGCACAGGCACATACATATTTACATATTGGTCTATCTGCCGCTCGCTCATCTTTGAAAAACCAAACAAGGGCGCATAGCTCTCATTGATAAGGCGGAATATTTCGTGGGCTATACCCGTTTCGCGTATCTCTTTTTTGCTCTTTATCTTGCGTACATGCAAGTTGTATTTTTGTGATATTATACGCGAAATGCGCAAGTGTTTCTCGGGTATTTGGTCGGGCACATAGATTTTCATCTCCACCCAATCAGAACTTTTTACCAGCCCTAACTTCTCCATGTGCACCGGATAATAGGGGTAGTTATAGATGGTGGCCATGGTCGATAATTGGTCAAAACCCTCTACCAGCATGCCCTCTGCATCCATATCTGTAAAGCCAAGCGGCCCCTCTATTTCGGTCATACCACGTTCCTTACCCCATGCCTTTACGGTGTTGATAAGTGCTGTACTTACCTCCATATCGTCGATAAAGTCTATCCAACCAAAACGCACCGTCTGCTTTTTCCATGTTTCATTGGCACGCTTGTTAATAATAGCTGCCACACGCCCCACAATATTACCATCGCGTAGTGCCAAAAAGTAGTCGGCTTCGCAAAATTCAAATGCTGCATTCTTCTTTGGTGAAAACGTATTGACCATATCGTCATACAAATCGGGCACCGAATAGGGGTTGTTTTTATAGAACTCGTAGTTGAAACGGATAAAGTGCTTCAAGTCGGATTTGGTGGTTACTTTTTTAATTTCGACTGACATGTATTTGTTGTTTGGGGATTGTTAAAGTGATATATTCTACTGAAATGTTTAAATGCTGAATTTGCGGGCAAGCGCCATTAGGGACTTACTTAATGCTTAAATTTAGCTTTAGGCATAGGCTTTACGCCCACATAATAAAGCATCATTTATATATTATGTGTACCTACTTAAGTAAATGTTCAATATCTAATTTGAAAGGCGCGAGTTGAAAGCCCAAAAGATTACAGTCTAAGGCAACGCCATAGGTCACTATACATATAAGGATATTTGTCCACCTACTTAAGTAAATGTTCAAAATCTGATTTGAAAAGCACGGACTGAAAGTCCATAAGACTATAGCCTAGGGCAACGTCCTGGGTCACTATACATGTAAGGATGACGCTCTGTAAGAGCAAAAGATGAAGCCTATAAGTTAAGAGCGTTGCCTTGTATTATATGCCTTTAATGGGCCTACTCCGCACATTTAACTTGCAAAGTTACTTATTTTTAATTGGGTACTCATATTTTTTAAAAAAAATAGTAATATGCGCATTAAAAGAAGTCATCAAAAAACTTACCCCTCACTTGCGCATCGTAAAAGCTCATATTTCAAAAAAAATCTATCACAACTTATTTTGGCTCATTTTTCTTAAATTTTGAGCAATTGTAGTTATCCATTGATATTCAATGATTTCTGTATTTTTTAGTTCTTTCTTCTATCACATCTTTTTATAAGGACACGTATTCTTCTGTCACAAGGATACGTATCCTTAGCTTATAAGCATACGTATCCTTGCATGCTTATAAGCGTGTTCTGGGCGTACAAGGATACGTATGATAAGGAAATATGAGAAAAGACGAGACCATAATGTAGAAGTAAAATGGTCTTATTTCGTTAAAATTCTTAACATTCTCACGCTATTTGAGAAGTCGTGAATGTCAATAAATGTTCACAATTTATTCATCAAATTTCTACAAAGCGCGTCTCATTTCCGCATACAAAATAGGACGTTTCGTCGAAAAATTTTCTTACAAATGTTTAATTTGCAAAAATAGAGAGCAAAAACATTGCATCAATTTGAAATAAAACTTTATCTTTGCCACGTATTATGGAAAAATGCGAACCATAATAAGCAATTGGTGCTGAAAAAGTACCCCACAACACCGAAATCAATCCTATGTTTAACTTAATAAATTACTTACGCAAATGAAAAGGTTCTACAATTATTTCCTTTCATTGTTCTTGCTTTCTATAGCAGGAATCACAAGTGCTGTTGCGCAAGGATTTTCTCAGGGCGATTTGCTCACATCGATGGACGACATCGTTGGTAAGCAAGTGCTTATTTTTGCCAATGGTGGCATTACAAGCGACGCTCCCTCGGGTTTCCTTAATGGTTCTAAGTCTTTGACCGAGACCGCAAGCACTAAAGAATGCCTCTTTACTTTCGAGGCAACTGGTAAGACTACCACTAATGGTAATCATCCAACTTACCGACTCAAGCAAGTGGCTACTGGCCTCTACTTGAAGGACGTTTCTCCACTCTCAAGCGAAGAGGATGAAACAGGCAGTGTAGAATGGGTTGCTGACGTAAACCAAGCTTATGAGTTTACTTCGCTCGAAGCTGTAGCACTCGAGGCTGATGCCGATGGTCACTACACTACTGCGAATGACGAAGAAAGCGTTCGTACACAAGCTACTCCAGCTAAGCAAAACCTCGATGAAACTTCGTTCATCTTTGCTCGCGCTGAACTCGCTTCAACTGCTCCAGGCGAATACTATCGTACTTTCTTGGGCCACGTAAACGTTCCTTTCTGGTCTCCTTACGTAGACACTAACGCATGGAACATCTTCTCAGTAGTAAACCTCACTGGTAAAGACAAGCTCCAAAGCTATGCTGATGCTTTCTATCAAAATGCTCCTGCTGATGTATTCCCCGTAGGTACAGCTCCTGGTCAATACGACGAGGCTCTTGTAAATGCTGCACAAGCTGTTTACGACGAGGTTCAAAAGCAACTTGGCGAAGAGTACACTCTTGACGATGCTGCTGCTGACGCCCTCTGCGAACAAATTGAAAGCACTTATAACGCTGCTAAGGCAAGTGCTAAGTCTTTGACCGATGGCACATACTTTATCCACGACTCTCGTGATACTCAATGCTACCTCTATGGTGCAAAGAGCGGTAACAAGTACGTTGTTTCTGTAAAATCTGGCTACTCTGTGCCCGATCCTTACGACACAACTGTTCCTCAATACGTATGGCAAGTTACTTCTGTAGCTAAAGACACCATCACATTGAAGAACATCGTAGCAGACCAATACGTCCAAGCTACAAGCAAGATCGCCTCTGGTCACTACGACCTTGGTGATGCTGAAATCAAGTTGGCTGTTCGCAAGCCTACTAATGGTGCAAGCGGCTTCTGGCTCACTCCTGTTGGCACAAGCCAAATCATCTGCTCTAACCCTGATGGTCGTGTATTGAACTGGACTGATGAAAACGACCCAGGTAACCACTGGCAATTTGAGACTGCTGATGCATCTAAGCTCGCTGACCTCATTGCACAAGCTAAACAAGAAGCACTCAACTCAGCTCTTTCTACAGCGGTAGCTACAGCTAAGGCTAAGTATGCTGAAGGTGTTTACATGAGCGAAGTTGCAGGCGGTGCTGACTTCCAACACGAAGGCGCACTCGTTGAAGCTACTGGCGACGAAGAAAACTCTAACTTCTGGTGCAACCAAAAGGAGACTAAAGAAGGTCAATACGAATCACTTCTTGACAACGACTTCTCTACTTTCTTCCACTCTTCATGGAGTGGCACTGCTGCAACTGCAGAAAATCCTCACTTCCTCGTTGCTAAGTTAACAGAGGCAGTTTCTGGACAAATCGAAATCAAGATGGCTGCTCGCGACCACCAAAACAAGAACTATCCTACTTTGATTACTGTTTATGGTGCTAACGAGTTCGACAAAGATAACCCCAAGGCAACTGAATGGAAAAAGCAAGGTCAAGTAACTGCTACTTGGAACATCACTGCCGAAGGCTTCTCTGCTGCTAATAAAGCTACCAACAACGTTGGTTACGCTATTGCAACACTCGATGCTCCTTACCAATACATCCGCTTCGATGTAAATATGTGTGCATGGGGCAACAACAAGAACTTTGCTCTCTCTGAATGCAACATCTGGCCTGCAACTGGTTCTACTGAACAATACTCTGCAGAGTTCCAAGAAGTTCAAAAGTCTAACCCAACTGCTATCTCTAACCTCGTTGCTGAGATTACTAAGTCTGAAGCACAGATTGCAGCTGGCAAAGCAACTCAAGAGCAAATTGATGCTTTGAAGGCTGCTTACCAAACATTCCTCGACAACTATCCTGATCCTTCTCGCGTAACTACAGCTCGCAATGCTGCTCAAGCTGCTATCGATGCTGCAAACAACGAAGATAATCCTCTTATCGGTGAAGAACTCGCTCAGTATCCTCAAGAGGCTGCTGATGCCCTTCAAGCTGTTATCGACAAGTACGCTGATTTCTCAGACGTAAGTCTCGCAGCTATCAACGCTGCTGTTAAGGAGCTCAACGATGCAGTAACTGCATTCCACTCTACAGTTCGTCTTCCTGAAGCTGGTAAGTTCTACACTCTCCGCAGTGCTTCTAAGAAGCAAGGTGGTGGCGCAAGCGGTAGCGGCTACGATGGTGTTCTTTATCGTTCACTCATCTACTCTGCAAGCAATGCAATCGATGCTAAGAATGGTTCTGCACGTCAAAACACTGGTGCTCTTAACTTCTACCGTCTTGATGGCTCAAGCGATGTAGCTGAAGATGCTGACGAATCTGTATACGACGAATTGCAAGACTCTGTTTCTGTATCAGACGATGCACGCACAATCTGGAAGGCTGAACAAGCTCAAGATGGTAAGATTGTTCTCCGCAACGTAGGTACTGGTATGTATCTCGCTCCTCAAAACGGTTGGATTATGCAAAGCGCTGAACCTTTCGCTATCCCAGTTGAAGGTGTTGCTGCTAAGACATTCGTATTCAACGCTGGTAAAGACGAAAACGGTACTACTTGGTACATGAACACTATGGGTGCTTACAACCGCGTAGTAACTTGGAAGGCTAAGGACGATGAAAACTCTAAGTGGTTTATCGAAGAACTCAATGCTGACGAAGTTTCTGGTTCTACCCTCGTAATGCAAAACGGCGTTAAGGCTGACACTTACTACATTGGTACATTCCCATACTCTATCAGCGTAAGCGATGGCGACCTCGATGCAGCATACAAGGTAGTTGGTATCTCTGAAAACGATGGCGAACGCAAACTCGTTCTCGCTAAATACGAAGACGTTGTTCCTGCTGCTACTCCATTCATCTACAAGTATATCTCTACTTCACACAATGGTGACTCAGAAACTGGCGTAGGTATGGCACAACTCAGCATCGCTACTGACGATATGGCTAACTTCTCTGACTACGTATTCACTCCTCAAGCTGCAAATGGTCTTGTAGGTACTATCACTGAACAAGACACTATCGCTGCTGGTACTGCATACTTCCTCAATGGCGAATTGAAGGACGTTAAGGGTGATGCAACTTACGTAATCGGTGCAAACAGCGGTCACCTCGTTGAATGCGCTGCTACTACTGAAGTAGGTGACGCTACTATCGACCTCGGTCAGTTCCTCACTGGCATTAACGATAGCAAGGTGGTTGTTCTTCCTTCTACAGTTGATGTTTATAGCCTCAATGGTACTCTCGTTCGCAAGGGCGTTAAGAGCACTGATGCTACTAAGAACCTCCCTGCAGGCATCTACGTTGTAGGTGGTGTTAAGGTTCTTGTAAAGTAATTTAGAACTTTAGCCTTCAGCTATTGAGCTGATAAGCTTACATAAATTACCCTAAGGGTGTGTCCCACATTGAGTGGGATACACCCTTTTCTTTTTCGATTCTTTCCCCATTTCTTTTTCATAAAACAGAACACATTTTAAAGCCTCTATATGCCAAAAAATCACTATATTTGCATACATTTATCGAAGTAGTCCAAAACTACTAACTATAAACAAGAATAACTACTAACATCTCAATATGGAAGAAACAGAAAACAAAGGTGCAGCAGCCTATAGCGCCAGTAACATACAAGTGCTCGAAGGACTTGAAGCTGTGCGCAAGCGCCCCGCCATGTACATAGGCGATATCAGCGAAAAGGGACTGCACCATTTGGTTTATGAAACAGTAGACAACTCTATCGATGAAGCCTTGGCGGGCTATTGTACCCACATCGAAGTTACTATCTGCGAAGACAACTCTATCATCGTGCAAGACAATGGTCGTGGTATCCCCGTAGATATGCACCCCAAAGAGCATCGCTCTGCACTCGAAGTGGTTATGACCGTGTTGCATGCGGGCGGTAAGTTCGACAAAGGCTCATACAAAGTATCGGGTGGTTTGCATGGTGTAGGTGTTAGTTGTGTAAATGCTCTCTCTACCAAGATGGTATCTG
This sequence comes from uncultured Prevotellamassilia sp., assembly GCA_934255485.1. Taxonomy (GTDB): domain Bacteria; phylum Bacteroidota; class Bacteroidia; order Bacteroidales; family Bacteroidaceae; genus Alloprevotella. The sequence goes on from CAKQOG010000007.1 coordinate 35,194, forward strand.
AGGTATTCCGCGATGGAAAAGTGTATCGCCAAGAATATGCTAAGGGACATCCACAATCACCTGTTGCAGTGGTAGGCGAAACTGACATTCGCGGTACACGCCAACACTTTTGGCCCGACCCTACCATCTTCACCACAACCGTATACAAATACGACATATTAGCCAATCGTATGCGTGAGCTTGCTTATCTTAACGCAGGTATTACTATCACGCTTACCGACCTACGAAAAGACGAAGAGGGAAACACACGCAAAGATGTGTTCCACTCAGACTTGGGATTGCGCGAGTTTGTACGCTACATCGACTCTTCACGCCAACACCTCTTTAACGATGTTATATACCTCAATACAGAGAAAAATAATATCCCCATTGAAGTGGCTATCATGTACAACACTTCGTACTCTGAGAATATCCACTCTTACGTTAATAACATCAACACCATAGAGGGCGGTACACACCTTGTAGGTTTCCGCCAAGCAGTTACACGTGTACTTAAAAAGTATGCCGAAGAAACCGCTGCTAAGCAAATAGAGAAGGCTAAGGTTGAAATCTCGGGCGAGGACTTCCGCGAAGGTCTTACAGCTGTTATATCTGTAAAGGTGGCTGAACCACAGTTTGAGGGACAAACCAAAACAAAGCTTGGTAACAGCGAAGTAACTGGTGCCGTTAATCAAGCCGTAGGCGAGGCTTTAAGCAATTACCTTGAAGAACATCCTAAGGAGGCTAAACTCATCGTAGACAAGGTGATATTGGCTGCTACAGCTCGTATCGCAGCACGCAAGGCACGCGAAAGCGTACAACGCAAGAGTCCACTTTCGGGTGGAGGCTTACCAGGAAAATTGGCCGACTGCTCTGCTAAAGACCCTGCCATTTGTGAGCTATTCCTTGTCGAGGGTGACTCAGCAGGTGGTTCTGCCAAACAAGGACGTAGCCGTGCCACACAAGCCATTTTGCCCTTACGTGGTAAGATATTAAACGTTGAGAAAGCTATGTGGCATAAAGCATTCGAGAGCGATGAAGTAAACAACATCATACAGGCTTTGGGCATACGCTTTGGCTTGGGAGAGGACTCTAAAGAGGCCAACCTCGATAAACTACGCTACCACAAAGTGATTATCATGGCCGATGCCGATGTGGATGGTCAGCACATTGCCACACTTATCATGACTTTGTTCTACCGCTACATGCCACAGATTATTCAAGACGGATACCTTTACATAGCCATGCCCCCACTCTACCGTTGCACCAAAGGCAAGGTAAGTGAATACTGCTATACCGACCGCGACCGACAGATATTTATGGACAAATATGGCGATGGTTCTGAAGGCAGCATCAAAACGCAACGTTACAAAGGTTTGGGCGAAATGAACCCCGACCAGTTGTGGGAAACAACCATGTGTCCTGACACTCGCTTGCTCAAGCAGGTTTCGCTCGAAAATGCCGCCGATGCCGACTACGTGTTCTCTATGCTCATGGGTGATGACGTAGGTCCACGTCGCGAATTTATTGAAAAGAACGCACTTAATGCTAACGTTGATGCTTAAAGCACCACGCACACTGCTATCATAACAACAAAAGAGGATTACCAACTAACAACGCATTGTTGGCAATCCTCTTTTTGTGTTCTATCCCATTCATGTTTTTTTGCATTACACCTTCCTTTCCTTATACCATTACACGGAAATATTAGTAAATTTTTCTATTTTTTTAGCCAAAAGTTTGCACACAAATACTATATACCCTATCTTTGGAGCATCAATGTTCTATACATTTTAATTAGAGTCCTATTTACTAACACAATAAAATTTGATATTATGAAACTAAAAGCATTGATGGTAGGTGCATTGCTCGCTATGGGCACACTTACAGCCTCAGCACAAAGCGCAGGCGAGTTTCGTTTTGGTGTAACTGGTGGCATGAATGTTACAAACATCACAGACCTTGGTTTGGATAGCAAGATTGGCTTTAATGCTGGTTTCCGCGGCGAATATAACTTCTCTAAGAACTTCTACATGAACGCTGGATTACTTTGGAGTATGAAAGGCGCAAAAGGTGATGGAGAAGTATCTGGTATTGAAGTTAAATATACTGACAACCCTTCGTACCTTGAAATTCCTATTGCCTTTGGCGGTCGCTACATTATTGACAAGGGGTTAAGTATCTTTGCTGAAACAGGTCCTTACTTTGCAGTAGGTGTATGTGGAAAGGAAAAGGCAAAATACGAGGCATTAGGTCGCAGCAAAACCGAAAAAGCCGACTTCTTTGGTGACGATGGTGCAGATCGCTTTGATGCTGGATGGGGGTTACGCGCTGGTGTTGAAGTAAACAAATTCCAAATTCATCTTGGCTACGAACATGGCTTTGTTAATATGGCTGACGACGCTTGCAAAAACTGGAACTTCAACGTAGGTCTCACCTATATGTTCTAACCACAAAGAAACATTTCAACATGATATAAGAGAGGTATGTTCGCTATTGAACATACCTCTCTATTTATTCAATATTTCTCTCACTCATCCGCATTAAATTATAAAAACAAGAGCATTCTGAAATATTTTTCGTCAAACGCTTTGCCATTACAATATTAATGTCTATCTTTGCACCGCTTAAGTCCTAAAAGACTACGAAATAAGCAGCCCAGATGGCGGAATCGGTAGACGCGCTGGTCTCAAACACCAGTGGGGCAACCCGTGCCGGTTCGACCCCGGCTCTGGGTACGAAGAAGGCTTGATAATTCACAGATTATCAAGCCTTTATTTATTATTAGGTAGCTAAAGGGTAGAAAAAAGTATCACTATCCCAATATATTATGTACTTACTTTCATCATTTTGTAACATTTTGTTTAAATAGTCTTGTCTTTTTTATCATTTATATTTACCTTTGTGCATTCGTCAATCAATAAAACACAATACGCAAGGCATCGTGTATAGCATACATGTTTCTACAAAATAAAGCTACACACCATACATAAACGAAATGCTTGAAAAGGGTAAATGTGATGGATAACATTATTCAAAATTTTGATAGTATTTCACTCGCTGAGATGAGTGCTATAAGACTTATGAATAGAAGCGACAGCAAGTTTGTTACCACCAAAGACAAACTTGAGTTGCTACTTAAAATGGCATACTCTGAATATCGCATTCAAGAGATTGAAGGCAAACGCAATATGCGCTACTACACCGTGTACTTTGACACTGCCGACCATACTTTCTACAATTGGCACCACAATGGACATGCAGGTAGACAAAAAGTGAGATTGCGTAGCTATGTAGACACTTCAGATAGTTTTCTCGAAGTAAAAACAAAGAATAATCACAACCGAACAAGCAAAAGACGTGTAGCTGTTTCGGCATCTACCGACGAACTTAAAGCCATGAGTCTTGTGGGTAATTCGGAATTCTTGCATAACCAAGTTACCACTACCTCTGCCCCATTGAGCCAGAAACTCGAAAACCGCTTTCACCGCATAACACTTGTAAATCGCATGAAGACGGAAAGGCTCACCATTGATATGGACTTGCAATTTCATAACCTTGAGACTGACCGAACATTTGCTTTTCAAAACTTAGTTATTATCGAACTAAAACGTGATGGCTTGCAACCATCACCTATCCTCTCAATATTGCGGCAACTGCATATTAAGCCTTCTGGCTTTAGCAAATATTGTATCGGATCTGTTCTTACAAACTCACATTTGCGTAGCAATCGTTTAAAGAAACGTGTAAGAAGAATGCTTCGTTTTGAAGGAAAGCCATGCATTATTAACCTTTTTTCTTTGTAAACAATCAAGAACATAAGAATCTATCTCCTACCCTCGCCCACAAACACTCATATTTAACAAAAACTAAAAATCCCCTATGGCAGACATCATGCTTTTAAGCACACAATTTTTCAACTTTGAGGCAATATTGGGTATCTTGTCTCACTTTCTGTTCAGCACATTTGCAGTTTGGCTAATTGTACGTTTTCTTTATTATCCTAAAAGTCGCAACCGCGATTATTACTTCACCTTTATGCTCATTGCTGTGAGTGTATTCTTTCTTATTTATCTTTTAGGAGGTGTTAGGATAAAAGTTGGGTTTGCACTGGGATTGTTCGCTATATTCGGCATCATACGTTATCGAACAGAGTCGATGCCCGTGCGCGAAATGACTTATCTGTTTGTCATCATAGCCATGCAGGTTGTCAATGCACTATCAGACACGCTTTCAGCCTCTGAGGTTGTATTGGTTAATGCCTTGTTTGTAATAGCAGTATGGGTGTTTGAACGCACTAAGATGAACGATGCTATGTGCGAAAAGCTTGTGCAATACGATCGCATAGACTTAATAAAACCCGATTGTCGCGAACAACTTATTGCCGACTTAAAAGAGCGTACTGGGCTTGACATAAAGAGAGTAGAAGTAGGTGGCATAGACTTTCTGCGCGATATGGCTGTGTTAAAGATTTATTATCCAAAGATTGGAAGCAACACCGTGAACGACAAACTGAAACTGAGAAACGAAGATATGAGCAAGCTTTAATTTTGCTACATGATTAAAAATATTTTCTATGAATATTAGGCATTTTATCACATGCTGCATGCTCTTGTTAATATCTGCAGAAGGGATGCAAGCTCAATCTGACTTTGGAATGAATGTTTCGGTCGGTGCAGAAAAGAAATTGCCCAAACGCTTTAGTTTAGGACTTGAAGCTGAACTCCGCACACGCGACAACACCTCCACCATAGACCGCATAGACATAGGTGCAGACCTTTCATGGAAGTTCTTGCCTTTTATGAAAGCTGCTATTGGATACGAGTGGCTTTACGACCAACGTCCCACCTCGCTAACCTATCACAACGATGGCTCGCCCAATAAAATAACGCTTTCGTATTGGCAACCCCGTCACCGTCTGCATGCCGACTTACAAGGCATTTTAAAAGCAGGACGCTGGAACTTGTCGCTGCGCGAACGCTACCAATACACACACCGCCCCATTTCGCACAACCGCAAATACGATACCGACACAGATGTGTGGAGCAACGTTAAGAGCAAGGACTACCATGTGTTTCGTACACGTTTGAACGTTAGCTACAACATTCGTCATTGCAAGTTTAGTCCATTTGCTAATGCTGAATTATTTAACAGCAATCAAGGAATAGAAAAGACTCGTTACACCATCGGCACAGTTTATAACCTAAACAAGAAAAGTGCTTTTGAACTGTATTATCGCTTTCAAAAGGTGTATGGCGAAGATGATGAAAACGATGAGAATATGCACATTATCGGTGTGAGCTACAACCTAAAGTTTTAATAAAGGCAAGATATGAAACAATTATATATTACCTTGGCTATTGTACTATGTGCATTCATAAGCTGCGAGAACGACCATTTAGAGAATTATGTTGATACTAATCAGCCCGAAAACATTGCGGTGCCTAATATAGGCGAACTCTCTACGTTCAATGTAGCCATAGACACTTCAAGCCTTGCAGAAACAGAGATTATACCTTCAGCAAACGAAGATTATATAGAAAACAATACGTTCAGCCATGCTATAAACATACACTTTGATGGCTCAAGTGTGAGCATATTAGGTCAATACGCAGGTGTGAGCATAACCTCGCAAGGAGCAAAGGTCGAAGTGCATTCAACGGCTAAAAAAGTGCAATTCAATCTATCGGGAAATAGCAATAATGGTTCTTTTAAAATATATAGTGAAAAGAAGTTTGCACTATCGCTCAACGGCATCAACATAAACAATCCTACAGGAGCAGCCATAAACATCCAGAGCAAAAAAAGAGCCTATATTGTGCTCAAAGATGGCACAACCAACACACTATCTGATGGCACAACATATACCGACAACGTTGCAGGAGAGGACATGAAATCTACCATCTTTAGCGAAGGTAAGATGCTCTTTAGTGGCAAGGGTAAACTCCGCATTTATGGTAATGCTAAAGCTGGCATAAGCTCTGACGACTACATCATGTTCCGTCCATTCACCAACATCTACGTAAAAGCCACTGCAGGCAATGCCATTCGTGGTAAAGAAGGAATTTACGTATATGGTGGAGTTGTCAATGCCGAAACATCGGCTACGGCAGCGAAGGCTTTCACCACCCAAGGCGACATCAATATATCTGGTGGCCGAATTGTAGCACTTACATCGGGCGAAGGACAATATGATAGTGAGGCGAACGATATAAGTGCTGCCACATGCATAAAAGCTGATGGTAGCATAGATATTGCAGGAGGCATCGTTATGTGTAAAAGCACAGGCAATGGCGGAAAAGGCATAACTACAAAGAAACGTCTACACATATCGGCAGGACAAGTAAAGGTGATTATCGAAGGAACAAAACACCATTACAACCAACTCGAATCAACCCCTAAAGGCATACGTAGCGATAGTGCCACAATCATTGATGGTGGCGACATCATGGTGCGTGCCGCCCAAGGCCAAGACGCTATAGGCATCGAAAGCAGAGCCACACTCGCTCTGAATGCAGGCAAAATGCAAAGCCTCAGCAACGACGAGGCTATTCAATCAGATAGTACACTCTGCATAACAAATGGGCAACTCTTTGCCTATAGTCTTAACAATGATGCTATAGAGGCAAAGGGAGCTATCAGCATAAGTGGTGGTTGTGCCGTAGGCATTGGTTCTACACACAACTATGGTTTCCGTTCATCTATTGATAGCTTAAGCATAAGCGGAGGAACTGTCTTTGGACTAGGCAGGAGGTCTACGCTACCCTCTTCGTCAGACATCGTACAGCCAAGCATGCTCATAGCTGGGATAGGCATCAAACAAGGGCACGCAGCGGCTTTGTTGTCGCCTTCGGGACAATGTATATTCTCGTACCTTGCCCCACGGGATCACAACAACTGCGTAGCACTCATTTCCTCGCCACGACTCTCGGCAAATGGTAACTATATTTATTCAAGCCAAGCACAAGTACAAGGCGGAACAAACTTTAATGGTTTCTCACTTGATGCACAAGTCTCTATTGACTCGCAAGTTCGCAACATTTACAAGAACACAGCACTTACTATAAGCAAATAAGGCTCTACCTGTTTACTACCTAATCGGCAATGCATATTCTCTGTTTCTTGAATAATATGCATTGCCGATTTTGCATAAACAATAGTCATAAGCCATTTTATCAACCTTTGTCCCGAATAGAGTTATAAAAATACTTATCTTTGCAAATCAAGTTAAAGAGATAGTTTGTTGTGTATTATCATTCAGACTATGTAAGTATATCTTTTATTTTGAGAGAAACAAAAGGTTCAAGGCAAAAACATCTAAAAAACAAAACCCTTTTACAATTATGCGTAAAACAACCATGACCCTATTAGCAGCCATGCTATCTGCCCCTATGTGGGCACAAGTAACGCCGCTCGGAGGGTTTTACTATGGACATATGCCCGCTCCTACAGGCTGGGAATGGCAGTGTCCCGACTCGTTGTCTTATAACAAGCAACAGCCCCATGCTTGGTTCTTCTCGTTTCAGAACGTAGAACAGGCACGCAAAGTGTTGCCTGAGAATAGTTCGTTATGGCAAAGTCTTAACGGACAATGGAGTTTTCATTGGGCAAAGAACCCAGACGAACGTCCTAAAAACTTTTACGAGCCAACGTTTGATGTAACAAGTTGGGACAAGATACCTGTGCCCATGAGTTGGAACTTAGCAGGAGCACAAGCTGACGGCACATTTAAGTATGGTGAGCCACTTTATTCAAACCAACGTGTTATCTTCCAACACCAAGTAAAGGTAGACGATTGGAAAGGTGGCGTGATGCGCACTCCGCAAAAGAACTGGATGACCTATAAGAACCGCAATGAAGTAGGTTCGTATCGTCGCACATTTACAATCCCTACCAATTGGAAAGGCAAAGAAATTTATATCAACTTTGATGGTGTAGATTCGTTTTTCTATCTCTACATCAACGGCAAGTATGTAGGTTTCTCAAAGAACTCACGCAACCTTGCACAGTTCGACATTACCCCCTATCTTAACGAAAAAGGTGAGAACATCGTAGCTGTAGAGGTATACCGCAATTCGGATGGTTCATTCCTTGAGAGCCAAGATATGTTTCGTTTGCCAGGCATATTCCGCAACGTGGCTCTCACTGCTAAACCACAAGTACAAGTACGCGACATCAAGGCGATACCAACTTATGCCGAAGGCGGTGCCAAAGCTTCATTGCAAATTAGCGCAGAGGTAAACAACCTTACTAAAAAAGCTGCAAAGGGTTATAGCATAGCCTATACCCTTTATGAGAACAAGCTCTACTCTGACGAGAACACACTTGTTAAGGGAGCTGAAGCCACCGTTAGCGTAAGCCAAGTTAACAAGGGAGCAGAACTCACAGTGCCCGTAACGCTCACTGCCGACAACAAAGTAAAGCCTTGGAGTGCAGAAGCCCCCCATTGTTACACCTTAGTAGGCGAACTCAAGAACAAGAAGGGCGAAGTGGTAGAAACCTTCTCAACTATTGTAGGTTTCAGAACAATTGAGATTAAAGACACACCAGCCAACGAGGATGAGTTTGGATTGGCAGGTCGCTATTACTATCTCAACGATAAACCTATTAAGCTTAAAGGTGTAAACCGCCACGAAAACAACCCCGCTACTGGACACTACATCAGCCACGAACAGATGCAAAAAGAAGTGTTCTTGATGAAGCGCGCCAACATCAATCATGTGCGCAACTCTCACTATAGCGACGACCCATATTGGTACTACCTTTGCGATCGTTACGGCATTTACCTTGAAGACGAATGTAACCTCGAAAGCCACGAATACTACTATGGCAAGGAGAGTCTTTCGCACGTAGCCAAGTTTAAGAACGCTCACGTAGCACGCAATATGGAGATGGTGCACGCTACAGTTAATCACCCCTCGGTAGTGATATGGAGTTTGGGTAACGAAGCTGGTCCTGGCGACAATTTCAAGGCTGCATATGCTGCAATCAAGGCTTACGACACAAGCCGTCCTGTACAATATGAACGCAATAACGACATTGTGGATATAGGCTCTAACCAATATCCCTCTATTGCTTGGGTACAAGGAGCCGTTAAGGGTAATTACAACATGAAGTACCCTTATCACATATCAGAATATGCTCACTCAATGGGTAATGCCATAGGCAACCTCATTGATTACTGGAACGCTATTGAGAGCACCAACTTCTTTATGGGCGGTGCCATTTGGGATTGGGTAGACCAAGCTGTATACGGCACAGACCCCAAAACAGGTAAGAAGTTCTGGGGCTATGGTGGCGACTTTGGCATGGACAATAAACCTAACGATGGTATGTTCTGCATGAATGGTGTGATGCGTCCTGACCTTACGCCTAAGGCACAATACTATGAAGTAAAGAAGGTTTATCAAAACGTTGGCGTAAAGGCTATAGACCTTACTCAAGGTCGCATCGAAATCTTTAATAAGAACTACTTTGAACCACTCAAGGGTTACCAAATCGTATGGTCGCTCTACAAAGACGGACAGTGCATCGAGGCCAACAAGCCACTTATGGGTGCAAAGAACATTCTTGGTCCGCGCGAACGCCAAGAGTATGTATTGCCCTACAACTATGCATCACTCGACCCCAAGAGTGAATACTTTGTAAAAGTACAGTTCTTGCAAGGCAAAGATATGCCATGGGCTGAAAAGGGCTATGTGCAAATGGAAGAGCAACTCCGTGTGAAAGGTGCTACCATTAAAGCCGAAACCCTAAAGGCACAAGCTAAGAAGGTTGGCACTATCACTGCCAACACATCGAATGCTGCACACTATACACTTAGTGGTAAAAACTTCAGTGCTACATTTGATAATGCCACAGGTGCTATCTACTCACTCTCGTACAATGGTCAAACCATTATTGAGAATGGTAATGGTCCTAAGTTAGATGCGTTCCGCGCACCAACCGACAACGATGCTGGTATTGGTTTCCACAATGCATGGTTCAAAGAAGGACTTTACAACCTCAAGCACCACGTAGTAGGCAAGCCAAGCATTGGTAAGAAAGCCGATGGTTCATATCAGATAAGCTACCTCGTAGAAAGTCAAGGTGAATATGGTTGCCAACAAGTTTATTCAGACCGTGATCGTGACCCCGAAAGTGCATACACCTTTGAAAAGGGTAAGCGCAAACTTGGTGCTGATGACTTTAAGTTCACTACCAACCAAGTGTATACCATATACCCTGATGGGTCTATCGAGTTGCAAAGTGCCATTTCTGCTAACCGCAGCAATGTAGTATTGCCACGTGTAGGCTATGTAATGAAAATGCCTAAGACATTTAGCAACTTTGCATACTATGGTCGTGGTCCTGTGAACAATTATGCCGATCGTAAAACAGGACAGTTCATCGAACTATACCAAGGTGATGTTGCCAACCAAGGCATTATGTTGCCCAAACCACAAAGCATGGGCAACCGCGAAGAAGTACGTTGGTGTGCTGTTACCACTCCCGAGGGCAACGGAGCTGCTTTCATTGCCGATAGTGTAATGTCGGTTTCAGCACTTCCTTGGAGTCAGCAGCAACTCACCGTTGCAGCTCACCCTCACCAGTTACCTGCTTCGGATGGTACTTACCTTCATCTCGATGCCAAAGTTACGGGTCTTGGTGGTGCAAGCTGCGGACAAGGTGGACCATTTGCTGAAGATCAAGCCACAAGCACAAACTACAACTTTGGCTTTGCAATCCGCCCTGTACAAGGTAATAATGCAACCGAGCAAGCTAAAGCAACCCTCTCTGGCGAACAACCCATCAGCATTGAGCACTCACGTGTTGGACGCGTAACCCTCTCTACTCCTGCTAAGGGACGTACCATCATGTACGCACTCAACGATGCAAAGAAAGGCAACGTCTACACCAAACCTATCAATCTGCGTGCAGGCGGCAAGATAACAACTTGGTACAAAGACAACCCATCGGTAAAAACCTCTATGAGTTTCGCTAAGATTGAGAGTGTGCCCTTGCAAGTTGTGTTTGCTTCATCACAAGAACCTGGTAGTGGCAATGCCACCAACCTTGTAGACGGCGACCCCGCTACAATTTGGCATACCATGTACTCTATTACATTGGCTAAATATCCACATTGGATTGACTTTGATGCTGGTGAGCCCAAACTGATGAAGGGCTTTACACTGTTGCCACGCCAAAGCGGAACCAATGGTTGGGTAAAAGACTACGAAATCTACGTAAGTCAAGACGGTAAACAATGGGGCGAGCCTATCTGCAAAGGTAGTTTCGAGGCTAATGCATCGCTCAAGAAGGTAATGTTCAGCAAGCCTGTCAAGGCGCGTTACATCCGTTTCCGCGCACTTAATGAGCAAAACGGACAAGACTATGCTTCGGGTGCAGAGTTTACACTGATTGCCGAATAATTTGTAACTTTTGATTTAGAGAGACACATCTCTATCTAACTCTCTTAAGTGTTGTTCTAAAGCATGCCATCATGCTTTAGGGCAGCACTTTTTGCATTTATGCCTATTGCTCTGACTAAATTCAATATTATGAGTAACACAAGCAGACGCATCTGGCATAAGGCCTAACACATTGTAACACAGCAACAAAATATACACATTGCGCCCATTATCTATCAAAAAATCACTAACTTTGCACACTATTTATACGTTGATTACACATTTATTAAGCATATATTTTGAAGACATTTGAAGAGTTAGGCGTATGTGAGGCTATTCGCCGCGCCATAAGCGAGATGGGATACGAAAATCCTATGCCAGTGCAACAAGAAGTAATACCCTACTTACTCGGAGTAGGCAACGATGTAATAGCATTGGCACAAACTGGAACAGGAAAAACAGCTGCTTTTGGTTTGCCCGTACTACAAAAAGTAAACCCCGACGACAAACGCACACAAGCCGTTATTCTAAGTCCTACTCGCGAACTCTGTTTGCAGATAGCAGGCGATCTCAAAGACTATTCACGCTACATAGACAATCTGCATGTGTTAGCAGTATATGGTGGTTCGAGCATAGAGAGTCAAATACGCTCATTGCGCAAGGGCGCACAAGTTATCGTGGCTACTCCAGGTCGTCTCATCGACCTCATGCACCGTGGTGTTGCAAAGCTCGATGCAGTAGAAAATGTAGTGCTCGATGAGGCCGATGAGATGCTTAATATGGGCTTTACCGATAGCATTGATGAAATTCTTGCAGGCGTTCCTACACAACGCAACACATTGCTTTTTTCTGCCACAATGGGCAAGGAAATTGAACGCATAGCCAAGAGTTATTTACACGACTACAAAGAGATTGTGGTAGGCTCGCGCAACGAAGGTGCCGAAAACGTAAACCACATTTACTATTTAGTACATGCCAAGGATAAATATGCAGCTTTAAAGCGCATTGTAGACTACTTTCCACGCATTTACGGCATTATCTTTTGCCGCACTCGCATTGAAACACAGGAGGTTGCCGATCTTCTTATACGCGACGGCTACAACGCCGAGGCTTTGCATGGCGACCTTTCACAAGCTCAGCGCGACCTTACGATGCAAAAGTTTCGCCAACACCACACCCAGTTGCTCGTTGCCACAGATGTGGCTGCACGTGGTCTTGATGTAGAAGACCTTACGCACGTTATTAACTACGGATTGCCCGACGATGTAGAGAACTATACACACCGCTCAGGACGTACCGGACGTGCAGGCAAGCGCGGTACGAGCATCTCTATCATTCACCTTCGTGAAAAAGGCAAGGTGCGCATCATCGAAAAGGTCATTGGCAAGAAGTTTGAAGCCGGCACACTGCCCGAACCACAAGAGATTTGCACCAAACAGCTCTACAAAGTGATGGACGAGATTGAGCGTATTGAGGTAAACGACACCGAGATAGCACCCTTCTTACCCGAGATATACCGCAAGCTTGATTGGCTCACCAAGGAGGACCTTATCAAGCGCATTGTAAGCCGCGAATTTGGTCATTTTTTGCGTTATTATGCCGATGCACCCGTAATAGAGCAACCAGCAGACAAGAATGTTGCAGACGGCAAAGACGGCAAATCGCGTCGTGAGCGTCGCAAGGGTGACAAATCATCTCACGAGGCAGAAGAGGGCTACGTACGCTTGTTTATCAACCTGGGCAAGCGTGATAACTTCTATGCACGTGAGATTATCAATCTTGTTAATCGCCATGTGCGCAACACTAAAATCGAAATTGGGCGCATCGACCTTACTAATAATTGCTCGTTCTTTGAGGTGCCCGAAGAGGATGCAGCCCTTGTACTCTCAAAAATGAAGCGCGTAAAAGTGGGCGACCGCAAGGTTGTAGTAGACAAAGCTGAAAAGGCTGATGGCGAGTCCACTCCAAGCAAGCATGCTGAGCGTCCCTCACGTCGTAACAACCGCCATACATATGCTCAAACGCCCGATGCACGCGAGATGAAGGCTCAATGGCGTGCTGAGAAAAAGGCTAAGCGCAACGGCAAAAAGCAGCAAAAAAATACCGAACCAGCCAAGCGCAAAGGCAAGAAGGATGATTGGCGACAATTCTTTGAATAAAACATTAGGAAGTAGCGTTTACTCTTTACACAATGAAACATCTTTGCAAATACATATGCCTTGTGCTCTTACTCATGTGCACAGCCAATGTCTATGCACAAAACTTGCATTTCAAAGTGGGCGGTGGCCTGTCCTCACACTATGGCCCATCGCAAATGGTGGGAGCATTCAAGATTGGCTTGGGCTATGAGCTTGAGCTTACACAGCATTGGTCGTTTACACCCTCTGTCGAAGTATACGGCAAGGGATGGAAAGACCCCAATGAAACCGTATTTGTTTTTGACGATAAAACACACCAACAACTCTTTAATGAAGACGGCACACCCATGACGGGAATAATGAACCGTAGCGCCACTCAAAACTATCTTGAGGTGCCTCTACTCTTCTCTTACTACCTACGCACGGGCGAATCGCGCTATGTGGTTTTTACCGCAGGCCCCTATGTGGCATACGGCGTAAATGGCAAGCAAAAAACTAAAGGCGACACCGACAAGAGCGGTGCAAGCCGCTACTATTATGAGCGTAAAACCTTTAGCGAACCTGGCACCCACCGCTTTGACTATGGCGTGCAAACCTTTTTGGGCTACCAATTCCCCACAAGTTTCACCATCGGCATCGAAGCCGATTGGGGTATAGGCAAGTTCAATACGGCGGGCAAACGCAATGTGTCTGCACTCATATCGTTGGGATATAAACTTTAAACACATTTTATAAAGAGAATAAAGCAAACGGCTCTGAGACCTTGGTTTCAGAGCCGTTTGCTTATATCTACCAACACAAACGAGGCTATGCAACTCTTTGCATAGCCTCATTTAGGACAAGAACATAACAATCTAGTATTCTACTTAACTCGATGCAAAGGTACGGCCTTTGCCATGCAAGGGCAATACCTAATATTGGGTATTTAAGCATTTGAAATACATTATAAAACCATTCTATAGCAGAGAAGTGAATATGCGCAGTTATTCAAGGAAGCATAAACAAGCTGTGCCATACCACGTTTATAGTAAGCGCAGCATTCATATCATTGTTTGCTCATTGCGGTCGAAGTGAATGTTCATTGCGGTCGGAGTGAATGCTCATTGCGGTCGGAATGAGTGTTCATTGCGGTCGGAATGAGCAAACTATAAGCGTATGCTTACACAACAAGCACCCTTTTATAAAGCAACAAGTAGGCTTTTGTTTGCATAAATAAGCACTACCTATCCTTGCTAAAGCACACACGAATATAAAAAACAAGAAAAATGCACTGAAAAACTTTGCAATTATAAAGTCAAAGCGTAACTTTGCAGTCACAAATGAGCGTTAGGGGCGTAGCCCAGTTGGTTTAGAGCGCTGCAGTCACATTGCAGAGGTCATCGGTTCGAGCCCGTTCGTCCCTACTTACTATAAAAACGGACTAACGCTTAGTGCATTCAGAGGAAAGATTTGGCTGCTTGCAACCTCTTAAAAACAATGCTAAAACTCGTGTACACCTGCCAACCGATGACAATAAGGCAATAGGTGAGCGAAACGCAAAAAATATACAAAACAGCCTATTTCGGAAATGCGAAATAGGCTGTTTTGCGTTATAAAAGAAACTTTTTTAAACACACATTTTTACATAAAAATGGCATACTTATTTACATCCGAATCGGTGTCAGAAGGACACCCCGACAAGGTAGCAGACCAAATATCTGATGCCGTGCTTGACCAGTTGCTTGCTTACGATAGCAACTCTAAAGTAGCTTGCGAAACGCTCGTAACCACCGGACAAGTGGTTGTGGCAGGAGAAGTAAAATCTGAGGCTTACGTAGACCTACAAGACGTGGTGCGTCGCACCATTGCACGCATAGGCTACACCAAAGCCGAATATAAGTTTGAGGCTGAAAGTTGTGGCATACTTAGCGCCATACACGAACAGAGCGCCGACATTAACCGCGGTGTAGACCGCAAAGACAATGCCGACCCCATGGCACAAGGCGCTGGCGACCAAGGCATGATGTTTGGCTATGCCAACAACGAAACCGACACCTACATGCCCCTACCCCTCTCACTTGCACACGACATTGTTTATGTACTCAGCGAGATACGTCGTGAGGGAAAGGTAATGACCTATTTGCGTCCTGACTCTAAAAGCCAGGTAACTGTGGAGTATAGCGACGACAACGTAGCACAGCGCATCGACACCATTGTAGTGAGCACACAGCACGATGAGTTTATCACCGCCGAAGAAGCTGGTTCGCAAACCGAAGCAGACCGCCAAATGCTTGAACGCATACAAAAGGACGTTGAAGATATCGTTATTCCACGCGTGATAGACGAGCGAGTTAACACACCTGAAATTAGAGAACTCTTTCACAAAGGCGAGATTAAGTATTACGTAAACCCCACTGGCAAATTTGTTATTGGCGGTCCTCACGGCGATACCGGACTTACAGGCCGCAAGATAATAGTTGATACTTACGGCGGTAAGGGAGCACACGGCGGTGGAGCATTCTCAGGCAAAGACCCTTCAAAAGTAGACCGTTCTGCTGCCTACGCTGCACGACACATTGCTAAAAACATGGTGGCTGCAGGTGTAGCCGATGAAATGCTCGTACAACTTAGTTACGCTATTGGTAAGCCCGAACCTATATCTATCTATGTAGATACTTACGGACGTAGCCACGTAAAGCAAACCGATGGCGAGATAGCCCAAATCATAGGCAAACTCTTCGACCTTCGCCCTGCTGCCATAGAACGTAGCCTAAAACTTCGCCAACCTATCTACGAAGAAACGGCAAGCTACGGCCACATGGGACGCCAACCCGAAACAAAGACTAAAACTTTTAGCTCGCCAGGTCAGCCCGACAAGCAAGTTGAGGTAGAACTCTTTACATGGGAAAAACTCGACATGGTAGACACCATCAAAGAGGCTTTTGATCTATAAGTAGGTGTTCATAATTATTTTTATATTTGAATACCTACTTAAAAGTAGCATTCACAACTTTTCGTAAGGACCTCCCCAAAAACAATTCACTTGGGGGCTACCCTAACAAAAGAAATAACTAACTTTGCTCCGCAAACTCAGATACAAAACGATTTTATCATCGTATAACATGAATATCACCATATATAGTGCTTCGAGCGGACAAGTTCCAACAACATACATTAAGGCGGCTCAAGACTTGGGCCGCCTTATTGCCATTAATCATCACACCCTCATTAATGGTGCCGGACGCACGGGGCTTATGGGAGCCTGTGCAGATGCATGCATAGAGCAAGGAGGTGAGGCCATTGGCGTTATACCCCAGTTTATGATAGAACAAGGCTGGCAACACAAAGGGATGTCGCAACTCATCGTAACCAAAGACATGCACCAACGCAAAGAAAAAATGGCACAGATGAGCGATGCTTGCATAGCCTTGGCTGGAGGTGTGGGAACACTCGAAGAACTACTCGAAATCATCACATGGAAGCAATTGGGACTATACCTAAAACCCATCATCATTCTCAATACCGATGGCTATTACAACCCATTGCTCGAACAACTGCAACACGCCATCGACGAGCACTTTATGCGCAAACAACATGCAGATATTTGGCATGTAGCACATACTCCCGAAGAGGCTATAAACCTTGCACTTACCACTCCCTTATGGGACACCTCAGTACGTAAATTTGCAGCTATGTAATGCTTCGGCATCCTTTACAAAAAACATACATCTCAACTTATGGCACGAACTTTTTATTTCACAACCTCTATAAGCACACCAGTCATGGGCTCGACTGACACACATGGTTGTGCCGCGGCAGCGTGTGCCGTAACCGACTCTCTGAACACTACTGAGAAAGCTGAGAACGAAGCCGAGGAGCAAATACAACCTATACGCAAACTGCGCAAAAAAGCGCTTGCAAACCAAGCTGCAGATACCATACCACCAAGCCCCAAGGAGATGAAGCCCCTTGCTCCTGGACAACCCTTACAGATGAAGCCTCATCTGCTCGACAACGACTATTGGCAGCAGGGACTTATACACACAGAGAAAGGAAAGTTTGCTCAAGAACTTGATAGCATTACGCATATTACAGACTCAACCTTTGTAGGCATAAAGCCCACAGGCATAGCTGGCGACCCCGTACCCTACCAGTTTCGAACAGATGACATCGTAACCTCTATCCTAATGGTAAGTTTCTTCTTAATGGTATGGGTGATGTCGCTCTCAAGGCATTATCTGCACGAACAGATAAAAAACTTCTTCTTGTATCGGCAACGTGAAAACCTCTTCTCAGAACGTACACAAACGGAGCTTCGTGGACAAGTTTTTCTTATCTTTCAAACTTGCTTTTTGCTTGCTATACTCTTTTTTGACTATACGCAAGAGTTTCAAACAGAGGTTTTTAACCAACTCTCGCCCTACAAAGTGTTGGGTGTGTCAATGGGTATTTGCTGCTTATATTTTGCACTTAAAATAGGTGTATACAACTTCGTAAACAGCATATTCTTCGACCGCAAAAAGAATGAACAGTGGAACGAATCATACCTATTGTGCGTGTTGGGCATGGGTATAGCCCTACTCCCATTAGCACTTTTAGTAGTTTACTTCGACTTTAATTTTCAGAATACAGCCATCTGTTTTGCCTGTATTGTAATAGCCGACAAGATACTGCTATTTTATAAGTGCCATCACATATTTTTCAACTACACATTCGCCTTTGTGCATCTTTTTTTGTACTTTTGCACCCTTGAAATCGTACCGATTTTCATTCTTTTCCGCGCATTGGTATACGCGAACAACTTTTTACTTACAATTAATTAATAACATAAAGACGCAACCTATGACAGCTTTTAACGAAAAGCTGCCTATTAAGCTGAAAGGCAATCATGATTAAGAAGATACTTGTTTCACAGCCGAAACCCACTTCCGAAAAGTCGCCCTACTTCGATATCGAAAAGAAAAAAGACGTGGCATTTACATTTCATCCTTTCATCAAAGTAGAGGGCTTATCAGCACGCGAATTTCGCCAACAGAAGGTGCAAATTCTCGACCACACAGCGATTGTTTTTACATCACGCCATTCGGTTGATTATTTCTTCACTCTATGCAAAGAACTTCGCATTACTCTACCTGAAGAGATGAAGTACTTTGCTCTTTCTGAAGCAATTGCCCTATACATTCAAAAATACATACAGTATCGCAAAAGAAAGGTATTCTTCGGTAGTACTGGACGTTGGACCGAACTCGTTACGGTGATGGCTAAACACAAAGCCGAGAACTATTTGGTGCCTCTTTCGGATGTTCACGACGACGACATCGCACGTATGCTCAACGATAAAAAGCTAAAGCATACTGAATGCGTGATGTATCGCACCGTAACAGACGAGTATCCCAAAGACAAACCATTCGACTTTGACATGATTGTACTCTTCACACCTGCAGGAGTAAAATCGTTGCTTGAAAACTTCCCAAACTTTGAGCAAGGCGAAGTAAAATTGGCTTGCTTTGGCAATGTTACAAAAGAGGCTATCGAGGAATCAGGACTGCGTTGCGACCTCTTTGCTCCTACACCTCAAGCCCGCTCAATGACGGCTGCTATCGAAATGTACTTAGAGAAAGACAAATAACAACATAGCTTGTTCTTTCTCAACCACAAATCATACATAGAAGGTAAAAGTTGATAGTAACACCCTACTACAAACTTTTACCTTTTGCATTTTAAAAACCCATCTCCATGCTGTGTGCGAGATGTGGCAAACATTCTTTTAAAAACCTATCTATATGGAACGTTTCACCTTTAGAAAATGCGAACACTTGTGCTTAAAGTCAGAAATCGAAGCGCTTTTTAGCGCAGGATGCTCATCTATGAGCATGTTTCCACTGCGAGCCACGTTCCGACTGATAGACTATAGCGGCAATGGACCACAAGCTAAAATATTGCTTAGCGTATCTAAGAAACATTTTAAGCATGCTGTAGACCGCAATAGAGCTAAAAGACAGTTGCGCGAGGCTTACCGACTGCAAAAGAGCATTTTACTCAACGCCTTGCCCTCTGACAAAGCTGCACACATAGCATTTATATGGTTATCGAACAAACCCATCAAATCAGACATTGTAAGCACACGTATGCGCAACATCTTGCTAAGAATTGCCGATAAAGTTCAACACGAAATGTAAACAGCAATGCTTGCAAATAAGCATCGTTTGTAACCTCTAATATCAACCCTTTGCATGAACCTCTTGGCTCGTTTATTCATTCTGCCCATACGCTTTTATCAGAAGTTTATATCACCACTTACACCCCCCAGTTGTAGGTTTACACCAACATGCTCTGAATACGCTATAGAGGCATTGCAAAAGCATGGACTGATAAAAGGATTATACTTAGCTATTAGGCGCATTCTGCGTTGTCATCCATGGGGCGGAAGCGGATACGACCCCGTTCCTTAATATGTCTAACCAACGCTATAAGGGCACACATAGGCACAATAACACCTATGTGTGCCCTTATTAATGCTAACAACTTGTACTCATACCCAAGGTATGTGTGCCTTTTTACTGCAAGAACATTCTAAAAGTACTTTTTAGAATTTTTAAAAACATAAAACTAAGCAATAGTACAAAAAAATCATTATCTTAGCAACGTGTTAACCCCACTGCCATTGAGCAGATGATGTGCTATGTAGTACACTCACCATGCCCTATATAGCATAACACACACTATGTACTAACGCCATAACAATATCCTTAAATGATGGAAACAAACAATAACAACTACTGCATCATTTTGGCAGGTGGCAACGGCAGACGCTTGTGGCCCGCCAGCAAAAAGGAACATCCCAAACAATTTATAGACTTTTTTGGAACAGGAAGAACGCTTTTACAGCAAACATTCGATCGTTTTGTTAAGCTAATTCCAATTGAACATATCTTTATCTCCACGTTTCAAGATTACGTGCCATTGGTACGCCAACAGTTGCCCGAAGTTCCCATAAAAAATATCTTGCCCGAACCCGTACAACTCAACACTGCACCCGCAGCCGTTTGGGGCACATGGCATGCTGTTCTTGACAACGAAGAGGCCAATGTAATTGTGTCGCCCGCCGACCAAATAGTACAACATTTCGACCGATTTAAGGAGCAAATTCTTAAAGGACTTGACTATGTGGGCACACACAACTGCTTACTGGCTATGGGCGTTAAGCCAACACACCCCAACACTGCTTACGGCTACATACAAATGGGCGACGAAGTAGACAAAGGACTATACAAGGTGCAGTCGTTTAGCGAAAAGCCCGAAACAAGCTACGCCCAAATGTTTATGAATAGCGACGAGTTCTTATGGAATACAGGTATCTTTATGTGGAAAGGAAGTACAATGGGCACATTGCTTGCACACCTTTCTAACAAAGTAGACCGCCCCGTAAAAGAAGTGGCACAACAAACCATTACTATTGCTGAAGAAGTAGACTATGCCCGCTCTTGCATACCCGAGGGAATGCCTAAAAGCGTAGATTTACTTGTACTTGAACATAGTGATAACGTTGTGGTACAGGCATGCGATTTTGGTTGGGCAGACGTAGGTTGTTGGACCGAACTGCACGAAGTTTCGCACACTGATGTAGACGGAAACGCAGTTAGCGGCGGTCCTAAAGTGCTCTTCTCTGGTACACAAAACTGTATGGTGCGACTTCCTGCTAACATGAAAGCCGTTATAGCAGGTCTTGATGGCTTTTTGGTAGCACAGCAAGGCAACACACTTATGATTTGTCCTAATAAAGACCCTGACGCTATCCGACGCCTCATCAATGAGGGCATATTCTTTTAGATAGACAGAGGGTGGTTCTAAAGACTAATTTTTTAGAACCACCCTCTTAACAATTAACAATACACACGTTTATAACCACACATAAGTTAGTATCTTTGCAGTATGAAACAGCAACTCACAATAGTAAAAGTAGGTGGCAAGATAGTTGAAACACCCGAAACCCTCGACCGCCTGCTACATGACTTTAGCACACTTAAAGGGAACAAAATATTGGTGCATGGAGGCGGACGCACAGCCACTCAAATTGCTAATCAACTAAACATAGAAACACACATGGTTGAGGGCAGACGCATCACCGACGAGGCCATGCTGCAAGTTGTTACTATGGTATATGGCGGACTTGTAAACAAGAATTTGGTAGCCAAGTTACAAAGTTGTGGTGTGAATGCATTAGGACTCACAGGAGCCGATATGAACGTGATACATTCGCATAAACGCCCTCTTAAAAACGGCATAGACTATGGTTTTGTTGGCGATGTAGACCAAGTAAACTCCTCACAACTCGAGCAACTACTCAATATGGGCATCACACCTATATTGGCCCCTCTTACACACGATGGTGAGGGACACATGCTCAACACTAATGCTGATACTATTGCTGCTGAAACGGCAAAAGCATTGGCCAACGACTTCGATGTGACCCTTGTTTACTGCTTTGAACATGCGGGTGTACTCACTGATCCTGACGACGAAAGTAGCGTTATTCCTTCAATAAACCACAGCAGCTTTGAACAGCTAAAAGCCAATGGTACTGTATCAGGCGGCATGTTGCCCAAAATAGAAAACTCACTTGCAGCTGTATCTGCAGGCGTAAGCCGAGTTATCATTACCCGAGCAGACAAAATAAGCACGCTCGAAGGCACCATCATTGCATAATACAATTATCACCACACTTACGAACGATATATATTTCTCTCCCATATTATCCACAATATGAAACAATACGAAATTATGGCTCCCGTGGGGTCGCGCGAAAGTCTTGCCGCTGCTCTAAAAGCTGGAGCTGACTCTATATATTTTGGCATCGAAGCATTGAACATGCGCGCACATAGTGCAAGCAAATTTACAATTGACGACCTCCGCGATATAGCCTCACAATGCAATGAACATGGTGTAAAATCATATCTCACCGTAAACACCATTATTTACGACGAAGACATTGAACTTATGCACCACATCTGTAATGCAGCACACGAGGCTGGTATATCAGCTATCATTGCCTGCGATGTGGCAGTAATGACCTATTGCAACCGCATAGGGCAAGAAGTTCATCTATCTACTCAACTTAACATATCAAATGTTGAAGCTTTGCGTTTCTATGCTCAATTTGCCGACGTTGCAGTGCTTGCTCGTGAACTTAATATGGAACAGGTGGCTCATATTCACGAAGCCATTGAAAAAGAACATATTTGCGGACCTTCAGGCGAACTCATACGCATTGAAATGTTCTGCCATGGTGCCTTGTGCATGGCTGTTAGCGGAAAATGCTACCTTTCGCTCGATAACCTTGGACGTTCTGCCAACCGCGGGCAATGTATGCAAGTATGCCGACGCAGCTATACCGTACGCGACCGCGAAACGGGTATAGAACTGGATGTAGACAACAAGTATATCATGAGCCCCAAAGACTTGAAGACCATAGGCTTTATCGACAAAATGATGAAAGCTGGTGTTCGAGTGTTCAAAATTGAAGGACGAGCTCGCAGCGCCGAATATGTGTACACCGTAGTGTCATGTTATAAAGAAGCAATTGCAGCCGTTGAAGATGGAACTTTCTGCCAAGAGAAAGTGGAACAATGGACCGAACGCTTAAAGACTGTGTTCAATCGCGGTTTCTGGGATGGATACTATCTTGGTCAAAAACTTGGCGAATGGAGCAATGTTTATGGCTCTGCCGCAACCGAAAAGAAACAGTATATTGGTAAAGGTCAAAAGTATTTTTCAAAACTCGGTGTAGGCGAATTTTTGATTGAAGCCGGTGAATTTCAAAGAGGCGACAAACTGCTCATTGTTGGTCCTACTACTGGAGCACTCTATCTTACAGCAACCGACATTCATGGCGACAACGGCCCCGTTGAGAAAGCCACTAAAGGTATGCGCGTAGCCATTCCCGTAACAGAAAAGGTGCGTCCAAGCGACAAACTCTATAAAATTGTTAGCAACAAGAATGAAGCATAACCCCGTTTTACTCTTCGACTTTGGAGGAGTGATTGTAGACCTCGACCGCAAACGCGTGTTACAATCATTTGCTAATATTGGCATAGACATCAGTAGTTTTCTTGGCGACTACAAACAAAGTGGCATATTTTCGCTACTTGAGCAAGGACGCATAAGCATCAACAACTTCTGCAAAGAATTGCGCATACTTTGTAACTGTCCTACAGCAAGCGATGAGCAAATCATAAAGGCATGGCAAAGCTTTTTGGTGAATGTTCCACACAATCGGCTCGAAATGCTTCTGAAGGCTAAACAACATTATTCTATTAACCTCTTAAGCAACACCAACGAGGTACACTGGGATATGGCCAAAAACATCTTTTTCAAGTATAAAGATAAGGGGGTTACAGACTTCTTCGATCACATATTCCTCTCGTGCAGAGAGGGCATTGAGAAGCCTGATCCTGAACTATTTGAAAGAGTTGTTTCCAAACTTAATGTACCAGCCAACGATATTATATTCTTTGATGATAGCGAGGTAAACTGCCAAGCCGCTCGCAATTGTGGACTACAAGCATATATAGCCCCTGCAGGCGGTGAATGGCTTAAATATTTTGACAACTATGGCAAATTACACCTTCCATGCATTTAAGCATAACGTAAAGCCCGAGCAAGGCTTTTGTGCTGCCATTGGCTTCTTTGATGGTGTGCACAAAGGACATCAATTTTTAATAGAACAAGTCAAGCGCGAAGCTCTTAAACGTGGTTTGCAACCTATTGTCATATCCTTTGAAGAGCATCCTCGTCTTGCACTTTCACAAGTACCTTATTGGCCCGAATTGCTTACAACCAATGAACAGAAGCTTAAACTTTTGCAGCAAACGGGCATTGATGGATGCGTAATGTTGCATTTCAACCACGAAATGTCTATGCTCACATCGGGTGAATTTATGTCGATTGTTCTGCATAAGCAACTCCATGTTCGTTGCCTCATCGTGGGCTACGACCATCACTTTGGTTCTGATCTCTCGTCTAATTATAGAAACTATGTTATACAAGGAAAAGAGATTGGTATAGAGGTAATCAAGGAGCGCAAGTTTGAAGAAAATGAGTTACAAATAAGTTCTTCTTCCACCAGACGGTTCCTAATAGGAGGCAATGTTGAAATGGCCAAGGCATGCCTTGGTCGCCCCTACATGCTTGAAGGAACAATTGTAAGGGGGCGCCATGAAGGTTCAGAACTGGGATTTCCTACTGCCAACCTACAGCCCGACTGCAACGAGCAACTTATTCCTGGCCGAGGTGTCTATGCCGTTAAAGCGTGTATAGATGGCTTTAACTATAAGGGCATGCTCAATATAGGTTGGCGCCCAACCATGAACAATGGCGACGACCAAACCATAGAGACACACCTACTTGACTGCAATGCTAACGACCTTTACGGCAAACACATGCAAATATTTTTTTACCGCAGAGTGCGAGACGAGCATCGCTTTGCCAATATTGAAGAGCTAAAGAAGCAACTAACCATTGACGAGCTAACCATTAGGGAAATGCTCGCTGAAAATGTTGAATGATGATAACCGCTATTAGTGTATTTATCCTATTTATTGCCGTTCAGTTTATATGCGGAGCAGCAACTCTATTATTCTCTAACATTGATAAATTAGGTAGTGGATTGCCACTTAACCAACTCAGCATACAACCCGTAACATTGGGTATAACGATGCTCATTGGCGAAGGTTTATTGGCCTTCGGCCTATGGTGGTGGTTCAACAAAGTAGAGAAACCTGTGCGTCTACGCAGTGCAGCCAACCCCGAATTAGGCAGTATTTTCAAGTTTAAACCTGTAAAAAGAGAACTTGTCGCCCGACATATTAGTAGGCAACATATGGTTTATGGTATTGTTGCAACTTTGCTGCTTGCCATAGGAGTTTCGGGCATTGTTGAGCACTTTGGCTTTTCTGATGATGGAACGACCAACATGTTCTTACAAATGAAAGGCAATCCGCTTTGCTGGCTACTTATGTGCATAGTAGGGCCAGTTGCCGAAGAATTAACCTTCAGAGTAGGCATTTTGCGCTCGCTCTATCGTCTTAAAGTTGCAGGTTGGCTATCAGCCTTTATCACCGCTCTTTTGTTTGGTCTTGTGCATGGAAACCTTGCACAAGGTTCAGCGGCCCTTATTATAGGTTTTGCTCTTGGTTTAATGTACTTGCGTACGGGCGATTTGCGTCTGTGTTTGCCAGCACATATTATCAACAATACCCTTGCAATGCTTCTTGCCTGCCTACCCAATGTGCCCGGGGCTGGCATGTGTCTTAGCATCATCTCTATTCTCGCAGGTGCTTTGTTATTAGCATATAGTCTGAGACCATATTCTGCAGAAACAGTAACAACAACACATCCCAACACAACTAATCAAGAACAATGAAAATAGGCAATTTAGACCTCGGTACACGCCCTGTATTATTAGCTCCTATGGAAGATGTTACCGACATTGGCTTCCGTTTGTTATGCCGACAACTTGGCGCCTCTATGGTCTATTCTGAGTTTGTTGCAGCAGATGCTTTGGTACGCATGGTCAATAAGAGTTTAGACAAGCTCACCGTATGCGATGCCGAACGCCCTGTGGCTATACAGATTTATGGCAAAGACCCTATTGCAGTACGCGATGCAGCCCAAATTGTAGTAGAACGCGCCCACCCCGATGTGTTAGACATTAACTTTGGTTGCCCCGTAAAGAAAGTAGCGGGCAAAGGAGCTGGAGCTGGATTGTTACAAGACGTGCCTCGTATGCTCGAGATAACACGTGCCGTTGTAGACGCCGTAAACGTGCCTGTTACTGCCAAAACACGTTTGGGCTGGGATGCTGATCATAAAATAATTGTTCCGTTAGCTGAGCAACTGCAAGATTGCGGTATAAAAGCCCTCACCATTCACGGACGTACAAGGGCACAAATGTACAATGGCGATGCTGATTGGACGCTCATTGGCGAGGTTAAAAAGAACCCACGCATGCACATCCCTATCATTGGCAATGGTGATATTACATCTGCCCAAAAAGCGCTCGAAAACTTCGAGAGATATGGAGTTGATGCTGTAATGGTGGGACGTGCTACCTTTGGACGCCCTTGGATTTTTAAAGAAATTCATGATGCCTTACACCTTGACAACAATCACGACATAGACCATGTAATACCCAGTGATTACCCCACTATGAGCGTTGATTGGAAACTGGATGTACTGAAAGAACAAGTTCGCCAAAGCGTTGAACGAATTGACGAATACAGAGGCATTCTGCACATTCGCCGCCATCTTGCCGCCACACCTATCTTTAAGGGCATACCTAATTTTAGGCAAACACGCATAGACATGTTGCGTGCCGAAACAGTGGAGCAACTTTTCAGTATCATGGAAAGCACACGCCCACTCATCCGCGAAGCAGCTATGCAAGAAAAAGCATAACAACCTCTTTTAGTAAAAATAAAAGCCGATTTCAAATGCAGAAATCGGCTTTTTATGTTTATGTAACAATGCCTTTAGCATTAAACATAAGAAGGTTTAGCAAGATTTGTGAATATCAACATAAAACATTATTTTTGCAATTCAGAATAACATACAAAACACACATAACACATGAAATTAGCACTTATAGGCTACGGTAAAATGGGCCACATGATTGAACAAATAGCATTGCAACGCGGTCACGAAATCGTTAGCATCATCGACATCAACAATATGCAAGACTTCGATAGCGACGCCTTTCGTAGTGCAGACGTTGCCATTGAATTTACCAATCCTACAGCAGCTTACGACAACTACTTACGTGCTTGGAAACAAGGAGTTAAGGTTGTAAGCGGTAGTACAGGCTGGCTCAAGGAACACGAAGCCGACGTGCGTAAGGCTTGCAAAGAAGGCAATACGCTATTTTGGGCCTCTAACTTTTCATTGGGTGTAGCCATATTCTCCGCCGTTAATAAGTATTTGGCACGCATCATGAATGCCTATCCCACTTATGATGTAAGCGAGGTTGAAACCCACCACATTCACAAACTCGATGCACCAAGTGGCACGGCTATCACCCTTGCCGAACAAGTGTGCAACGAACTTGATCGCAAAACGGGCTGGGTAAAAGGTGAGGTTCACAATGCCGACGGAACCATCTCTGGAAGCAAAAACACCCCTCACGACTTACTGCGTATCGACGCTATCCGCGAGGGCGAAGTGCCAGGCATACACACTATCACCTACGATTCGCCTGCCGATATGATACAAATCACCCATTCTGCACACAACCGCGAAGGCTTTGCATTAGGAGCGGTATTGGCTGCTGAATTTACAGCTACTCACCAAGGATTGTTGTCTACAGACGATCTCTTTAAGTTCTAAGAGTAAAGACAAAATGAATTGTTGGTATTCTCAACAAAGAGGCATAAAGTTGTGCTTGCTTAGCACACGATTTTCCAACGCATATCAGCGGTTTTTGAATATCAACACAATATTCGTTTCACACCTATACATTTTCACACAGACACCTTATGTCAGTAAATAAACGCTTTATAAATACAACTTCTACAGGCGATGTAAAAAGCAAAAAGCGAAAACCATCGTGGCTAACGTTTTCGATAGTCATGGTGCTTTATTTAGCCTTTCTATATTGGGTTGGTTCATGGTGGGGACTCATTGTTGTTCCCTTTATCTACGACCTTTACATCTCACGAAAAATTAATTGGAGCTGGTGGCGCAACCCTGCAGTAGCTCCAACCACTCGCTTTATCATGGGCTGGGTAGATGCTATTGTGTTTGCTTTAGTAGCCATATACTTTCTCAACCAATTCTTCTTTCAAAACTTTGTTATACCCTCTTCATCGCTCGAAAAAACATTGCTCACGGGCGACTATCTGTTGGTTTCAAAGCTATCATATGGTCCACGCATACCTCAAACACCACTCTCTATGCCGCTCACACAGCACACTTTGCCTGTGCTCAACTGCCGTAGCTATAGCACATGGCCACATTGGGATTACCGCCGTGTGAAAGGCTTGGGACACGTTCAGCTCAACGACATTGTTGTGTTTAACTACCCTGCAGGTGATACCGTAGCCCTTAATCAGCAAAACCAAGACTACTATCGTTTGGCATATCAAATTGGCGATCAGATGCTTGGCACTCAGTCAAACGTGCCCAGCGAACAGGTTGTTCCTGCCTCAGCATCGCTCAATCGCTCAATGAACTACGAAGAGCAGCAAGCATTCTTTAAGAAGGTTTATGCCGCAGGTGTGGCATATATGCGCTCGCAGCCCGAACAGTTTGGCGACATAGTTGCACGTCCTACCGACCGCAGAGAAAACTATGTAAAGCGCTGTGTAGGTTTGCCCGGACAGACATTGCAAATACGCAACAATGTTATATATCTTGACGGAAAACCCAATCGTGAACCAGAGAACTCACAGTATGCCTACGAGGTAACATTTAAGCAAGATCTACCTATCGACTTAAAGAAAGAACTCGGCATTACCGATGAAGATCTCTACACTACACGCAATGGCAACACCGTATGGATGCCCCTTACACGTAAGGTTAAAGCCGCACTTGCTAAGCAAACAAGCTACGTAAGCTCTATAAAACCTGCTGTTGCTGAAGCAAGTTGGCTCTATCCTCAAAACATGGTGAAAGATTGGTCTACAGCCAATTATGGTCCCGTATGGATACCCAAAAAGGGTGCCACGCTCAAGCTCAATCTCAACAATCTGCCCATTTATGAGCGCCCCATACGCGTGTACGAAGGCAACAAGCTTGAGGTTCGGAACGGCCAAATTTACATCAACAACAAGCCCACAAATAGCTATACCTTCAAACTCGACTACTATTGGATGATGGGCGATAACCGCGACAATAGTGCCGATTCTCGCTTTTGGGGCTTTGTCCCTGAAGACCACATTGTGGGAAAACCGCTCTTTATATGGCTCTCGCTCAACCCCGATTATGGTTGGTTTGATGGCCATGTACGTTGGGACAGAGTGTTCAAACGGGTTTGGGACATTAAGTAAAAACAATACTAAACAGTGGGGAATATCAGTATATTCCCCACCCTTTATTTTAAGCTGCTAAAGAGAAATAGTAAGTTATTTTAAAACGGCAACTTAGCACACTATGAAAATATCCTTTAAGTGGAAACATCAAGGTTATACACAATCCATCGCCAAGCACAAGGGATTGTTGTGGGGGGTAAGACCATTCTTTATCGTCTTACTTCTCTTTGTCATAGTGCGCTTTTTTTTGCTATCGGTAGTTGTGTTACCACGCAAGCAAAAGGCTTTTGTAAGCCTCGTTTCATACGGATTGCGTACACCTGGCGAACAGTTTTGGGGATATCATCGGTGGGGATATTGCCATCCGGAAAAGGGTGACGAAGTAGTGTTCTCTATTGACACTACGGGGGGAAGCAAAGAGGTCGTTTTGAGCGGGAAATGCATTGCTTTGCCCAACGAAAACGTATGGATAGACCCCATAGAACAACGCATTTTGCCAGGTAAGACAAGTCCCGATGCGCAGCCCATTACCATCCCCAGCAAGGACCATAGCGTAGAGATAACCCCCTTTAACCTACGATTATTGGCATACATTTTATCGCACTTCGAGGCGTGCAAGCACCTTAAGATTACCCATCAAGGTGTGCTGCAACTCGACGGTAAAACCTTACAAAAGGTACGCATGCAGCGCGACTATTATTGGATAGAAATTGCGCCTAATGAGTACTTAATGATTCCACACGATGCTCTAATAGGTAAAGTTGTCAAGAAGTTCTAACACTTTTTTCTTATATTCTTATTCTTACATTTCTTTTTATAAAACCTCTTATTTGTTTTGATTACAAGCACATCCTATTTAGCTCCCATTCAATATTATGCCCACCTCTATGCAGCCTCGCAAGTTATAGAGGACAGAGGCGAACATTATGTTAAACAAACCTTCCGCAATCGCTGCTATATAGCAACTCCGATGGGAGCACAAGCGCTCACATTGCCCATTATTCGCTCAGAAGCATCGCACACACCCACACGCGACATTATGATTTCAGACCACGGCAATTGGCAGCATATACACTGGACGGCTCTTGTTTCAGCCTACGAAAGTAGCCCCTACTTTGAGTACTATGCAGACGATCTTAGAGGCTTCTATGAAAAAAATTATAAGTATCTTGTTGATTTTAACGAGGCTCTACTCCATACCATATTAAATCTTTTGTCGCTACAAAAGGATATTGTTGTGAGTAACAAATACGTAGTGCCTACAGAGGCTATGGGAACTGACTTACGCAACGTTATTACGCCCAAAAAGCCACTCAATGCAGACAATGCTTTCCGTCCTTTCCCCTATTACCAAGTGTTTGCAGCACACACAGGATTCTTGCCAAACCTTAGCATTGTAGACCTCTTATTCAATATGGGGCCAGAGAGCCGCATTATTTTGCGTAAGAGCTTACAACAACCTTCGTTACGATAGATTAATAGTCTGCACATAATTAAAGCGATCACAAGCAAAGTAAACATAAAAGCGTAACGCTTTTCTTACAACTTCATGCCATAAAGCATGATAAAGGGAGTAAGAAAAGCGTTACGCTTTTGTGTGTATGTTAGTCTTAAAAGGCTCTTATTTCACAGTGATGAGGAAGTAGTTTTTCTTGCCACGTTGCACCAATAGGTACTTGCCATCAATAAGGTCTTCGGCAGCAATCACTTGGTCGAAAGCAGCAAGTTTCTCCTTGTTAAGGCTCACACCACCACCTTGCGCCAACTTGCGCATTTCGCCTTTTGAGGCAAAACACTTGGTAGTTTCGGCAAAAAGGTCTACAGCCTTTGCACCAAGAGCTTGGTCTTTAGAAACCTCAAAGTGGGGCACACCATCGAACACGCTTAAGAAAGTATCCTCGTCGAGTTTGAGCAAACTGTCCTTTGTAGCCTTGCCAAATAAGATATTTGATGCTTCGAGAGCCATCTCGTAATCCTCGCGACTGTGTACCATGCAAGTTACCTCTTCGCCAAGCTTCTTTTGCAAGATGCGTTGGCCTGGGTCAGCACGATGAGCAGCAATAAGCGCATCGATTTCTTCGTGAGGCAATGAAGTAAATATCTTGATGTAGCGTTCTGCTTCTTCGTCGCCTACATTGAGCCAGAACTGATAGAACTTATAAGGTGTTGTGTAACGGCGGTCGAGCCATACGTTGCCTTGCTCTGTTTTGCCAAACTTCTTGCCATCGGCTTTGGTAATGAGCGGACATGTAAGTGCGTATGCATCAGCCTCTGCGCCTAAGGTACGACGGATGAGCTCAGTACCAGTAGTGATATTGCCCCATTGGTCTGAGCCACCCATTTGTAGCTTACAGTTCTTGGTTTCGTAAAGGTGAAGGAAGTCGTAACCTTGCAACAACTGATAAGTGAACTCTGTGAACGACAAGCCATCGCGTGCCTCGCCATTCAAGCGTTTTTTCACGCTATCTTTAGCCATCATGTAGTTCACGGTGATGTGTTTACCAATGTCACGAGCAAAGTCTAAAAAGGTAAAGTCCTTCATCCAGTCGTAGTTATTAACAAGTTCTGCCGCATTAGGTGCATCAGAGTCGAAGTCGAGAAAGTGCGACAATTGCTTTTTAATGCAAGCCACATTATGGCGAAGGGTTTCCTCGGTCAATAGGTTACGCTCTGCACTCTTGCCAGAGGGGTCGCCAATCATACCCGTGGCACCACCTACAAGCGCTAATGGCTTGTGTCCGGCATGTTGAAAATGGCGAAGCATCATCACTGAGCACAAGTGTCCGATGTGCAAAGAGTCGGCAGTAGGGTCAATACCTACGTATGCAGTGGTCATGCCTTTTTCAAGAAGCTCTTCTGTGCCTGGCATCATCTGATGAAGCATGCCGCGCCACTTTAGTTCGTCTACAAAATTCATCGTATGAGAATGTTTTT
This sequence comes from uncultured Prevotellamassilia sp., assembly GCA_934255485.1. GTDB lineage: Bacteria > Bacteroidota > Bacteroidia > Bacteroidales > Bacteroidaceae > Alloprevotella. Next base: position 67,636 of record CAKQOG010000007.1, read on the forward strand.
TGAGTAAGTAGGTGTTCAAAATTAATTGATATGAATTTGTGCATTGCTTTTGTCAGAAGCATTGGCTGAAGAGAGAGCGTAGCGGGCTACGTGACCGACAAAGCCTATGATTATGGCGGAAACAATGTGCTAATGCATATCAATTAATGCAGACACAATTATATAAATTAATTTTGATTACCTACTTAATTATTAATAAGTGCAAAGTTACGAAAAAAGTGGTGGTAAAACGTGCTTTTGGCTTTTCTTATGCACTACTATGCTTTTCTTTATACATAAATATTAAGATTTAAGCATTTCACGTGGGTTGAGGCGCAAAAAAAGAGAGGATATCTCGCCCGACTCCACTCTTTTCTTTTTTAATAACCATTATTTAACACCTATTACGTATCTATGTGTTTTACCAAAGGTCGTCAAGGTTGGTACACATCATGCTGTGAGTGCTCTATTGGCTTTCTTCGTATTCACACCTCCGTGCAACTCTTCTCTCATAGCAAATAGTCATTGTATCAACTTCATACAATAAACATTCATGGTTTTTGCATATTTATTGTTTTCGTTGCAAATATATTACATTTCTTAATACAGACAAAGCACTTTGTCATATTTTATGCTAATATTTTCACATAATGTTTATAATTATTCACTATCTGTTTCTACATGTCTTCTGTTGGTTGGTGTTAGTGCCCAACTTTCAACATTATATTTGGCACCAAAACTTAGGTCGATGCCAGCATTGAGTAGTTGGGTGGCAAGTGCAGGTTTTCCTCTGAAACCATGCACCGTCCACTGTGTTGTGGGGTGTAGCTGTTTATGAAGGAGTAGCAAAACATCGAAAGCACGCACTACATGTAGGGTGATAGGCATGTTATATTGCTCAGCCAAGGCCACTTGTTCGGTAAACACACTTATTTGTTCGTCAATGTCGGCTCCTTGCATTCTGTCTATACCACACTCGCCCACTGCCACCACTTGGCGATGGTTTAGCAATTGTGGCATAGCTTTTAACATACATATTGTGGCTGCATGGTCGGAGGTCCACCAGGGATGTATGCCTACCGAATAAACGGCATCGGGTTGCATAACAATTTTTTCGGGACAAAGCAACCAGTCTCTTGGTACATTGATTATGGCGTGCTTAGCCATGAGATTATGGGTGTGAAAATCGTTGATATTCATGCAGTTAGTTTATAAAAGAAACGTTTTTTACCATGCTTATCTACGTATTCCTCTATCTCAACATACGTATGATGTTCGCGTATCACGGCCGTGATACGTGCGTATCGTGGGCGTGATACGCGAACATATCACGCATGTTTAAACAGATACGTACAAATGCTTACAATATAAACTTACAAATGCTTGCAGTATATGCAAGCTTTGCACTTTATTCATCCACCTACTTACATAGCCTATAACGATTGCCAGGCATGCGCTTTACGGCAGCGGCTTCTTCAAGATCGAAGAGTAAATCTGTAAGGTGCGACACCGAGAGATTAGTAAGCGAAACAAGTTGGTCAAGCGTAAACTCATCTGCCTTTTTCAACGTAGCAAGCAGTTGTTCTTGTTCGGGGGTAAAGAGTGGAAACAGTGATGGCTGAATGGGTTGCTTAGAGGTAGTTGCTGCCTTCCAGCCTAAGGTATCTATAATGTCTTTGGCAGAGGTAACGAGCGTAGCTTTGTTATCAAAAATCAATTGGTTACACCCTGCAGAACATTCGTCGGTTGCCCTACCTGGCACTGCCAACACCTCGCGACCATAGCTGTTGGCCAATGTAGCCGTAATGAGCGAGCCACCATGATTGGCACTTTCGACAACAAGCGTTGCGCTTGAGATTCCCGCCACTATGCGGTTGCGACGCACAAAGTTTCCTTTATCGGGATTGGTATGTGTGAAATATTCTGTTATAACACCGCCATGTTGCATCATCTCTAAGGCTGTGTCGCGATGCATACGCGGATAAATGCGATCTAAGCCATGCGCTAACACCGCCACTGTGTCAAGCCCATTGTTCAATGCTGCACGATGGGTATGAATATCTACCCCATAAGCCAATCCACTCACAACAAGCACATCGGGCAAGAGCTGCGAAAGGTCGCGCATCAAGTCTACACACATCTGCTTGCCATACTCGGTTATTTGGCGTGTGCCCACAACACTAATGATATGGCGCCTATTAAGACTGCCCGTTCCACGATAAAACAATTGCAATGGACGATCTACCACTTCGTCACTTTGCAACAACGACGGGTATTCATCGCTCGTTACGGGCAAAACCTTGATGTGATGTTGTTGGCAATAATCGTACTCTGCCAAGGCTCTATCGCGTGCCATGCTGAGAGCCGAAGTGTTGCGCAAAAGCGCAGCCCAATGCGGTTCTGGCGACTGTTTGTCGGCCAATGCCTGCGTAGCACTGCCATAGTACTGAACGAGCGCCAATGCTTGCGACTGCGAAAGCCCTTGCAAGCGAGTAAGGGTGAGTGTTGAGATTATTTCTTCGGTTTCTTCGCGACTGAGCATAGCTTATTATTATTTAAGAATAGAGGGGGTATTGTGAATTTATTAATGGCATATTTTGTCTAACTCCTCACAATCACTCAGTTTGCCGTTAACCACACACACGGCTTCGACTGTAGATTTGAATGCTGGTTTCATGTCGGGTAAACGATAAATGTCTTGTACAAATACGTACTTAATGCCCTCTTTTTTTAATGCCAATTTCGATACAAATTCGTCGCCACTGCGCAAAGGCACCTTAAAGCGCAACTGCATAGAGGCTACCACTGCATCGATGCCACGCTCATGAAGTTCGGCAAAACTCACACCACGCGAACGCAAAAACTCATGGCGAGTGTGTTCGGTGTAGTGCTGATAATTAGCGTTGTTTACGATGCCTTGTAAATCGCATTCGTAATCGCGCACTTTAAAGGGGAGTTCAAAGATGTATTGCATTTTATAGATTTATTTTTTTATAAACTGTAACGTGATAAAAGTGAGCGTTTTTACTCTTGCCCTACCTTGCTTTTAGGTATTCTGACCCAAAGCGACAGCGCAAGCAATCTTTGGCATCGCAATAGGCTTGACGCAACTGTATGAGGGCTTGGCTGTCGGCAGCATGCGCCACAGTGAGCCCTGCACGCTCCCAACTACGCGTGATATAGTTGCGCTCGGCAGGCAGTTGTTCGAGCAAATCAAACGAACGTTCTGCCATGTCCTCATCCATTTGTTCGCGGGCATAAGCAAAGAGTGTTGGCGACACTGTGTTGATGATTAGCAGGTTGAGCGACGAGGTTTGCAAACGTTTTTCGGCCTCCTTGCTTTCTTCGCCAAAGGCATAATGCGTACGCCAATAGTCGGTTACACCCACTCTGAAGAGGTTGCGCAAGTCGTCGATGCTTTTTGTTTCAAGCAATTGCGAAAAGTTTACATTGCGCTCAGAAAATAGGCGTGCCAACTGCGAAAGTCGCACATACGGAAAATTTTGTGGACGCAATCTGCCAAAACGCCATAGCTTGGGATCGAGCGATTGAAGATTGAACTTGTTTTTCAAAAAAGCATATTCTGTTTTCATACGCATATAGTAGCTGTCGCGTCGTTCGGGCGGAACTAAACTATCATTCAGTAAGCCTGCTTGCCCCATAAAGAAAGCCTCTACCTGGAACACGTCGTCGCGATGTTTGCCTATCTGCTGCGGATGAATAGTAAATGCCCATTGCTCAAAAGCTTGCGAATTTATCCCAAACCCAAAGTTTCGTGCCAAGGCTATAAAGAAGGCACGTTCCCAATCGCCCTCCGTACGCATAAGGTAGTTGCGCACACGACGGGTTTTCTCTTCAAGTCGTTCAACCGTTAAGCGGTTCATCCAAGCGTGCACTGTCATCATAGGCACATGCGGAATAATGCGATAACAAGGGGGATAAGTTTCCTCGTTTTGCAGTTCCTCGTATCTACTTTTTAATGACGTAGGCACCATGAGTTGCAGTTGCGGAAGTGTTTTGCCATCTTGTGTGCATATATGCTCTTCGTCTACCTCTGCTACCACATGTAACACCACATTGTTATAAGCTGCATCTTGGTCATGATGATGCCGATACCAATCGGACGAGCGTTCGTGTATCTCTACGTTGCCAGCCCACAACATGCCATCAAGTTTTACCTTTGCATTAAAAAAGTCGGGGCCCGCATTCAGCAGGTTATGCACGCCTGGGTCTATAACCTCAACTGCCTGCCCATCAGTGGTAAATAAGGGCAATGCACCATAAACGCGATGCTGCCACACATAGTGTACGAGATATTCCATAGCTACTTTTTGATTATTGCTTTACTTGGGCAGAGGACACCACAACATGGGTATGTACCTTTGCTCATTGGGATTGAGGTGGGGTTTGAAAAGGACAAAGGTATGAAATCTGACGCAATTTGTTAACACTTAGCATGGTTTCTTTCTCTATTTTCTTTTCTTCTTACTTACTCTATTGTTGGTTGTTGGCTTATTATGTTGTCTTACACAGACATTGCAAAGTCTGAAAGATGGTGATACGAACAAAAACTTGTAAATTTGTAGCATCAAAACATATTAAAAAGTTAGCTTGTGCGATGTGGTTGCAGCAAACTGCGCTCAACCATTTTAATACAAGCCTTAAGCACTTACGCATATCTATGAATACTGTTTTTCATTATGACGTAGTTGTTATCGGTGCTGGTCACGCTGGATGCGAGGCTGCAAGTGCTGCGGCACGCATGGGAGCAAAGACCTGCTTGATAACGATGGACATGAACAAAATAGCCCAAATGAGCTGCAACCCTGCAGTGGGTGGCATTGCTAAGGGGCAAATAGTGAGAGAGATTGATGCCCTGGGTGGACAAATGGGTGAGGTTACCGATGCCACAGCCATTCAGTTCAGAATGTTGAACCGTTCAAAGGGACCTGCCATGTGGAGTCCACGCGCTCAATGCGACCGCGCACGCTTTATCCACGAATGGCGATATAGACTCGAAAACACCGAGAACCTTAATATTTGGCAAGACGAGGCTACCGAAATACTTACTGAGAACGGATGTGTTTGCGGCGTTCGAACCATTTGGGGGGCAACAATCATGGCTCGTGCAGTGGTGGTAACAGCAGGCACCTTTTTGCGTGGTTTGATGCATATTGGACGCAAACAGGTAACGGGCGGACGATGTGCTGAACCCGCAGCAAACTTTCTTACAGAGAGCATCAACAACTTGGGCATACGATCTGCACGTATGAAAACAGGTACTCCTGTGCGCATTGACAAACGTTCTGTTCACCTCGATGAAATGGAGTTGCAACCTGGCGAGAACGACTACCACCGCTTTTCGTACATTAGTCCCATGCGACCGCTACCCCAACTACCATGTTGGACTACCAACACCAACGCACAAGTTCATGAGGTGCTACGCTCTGGCTTGCCCGACTCACCTCTCTACAATGGACAAATAAAGAGTATTGGGCCACGCTACTGCCCAAGCATTGAGACAAAGCTTGTAACGTTTCCCGACCGCGACCACCATCCTCTCTTCCTTGAGCCCGAAGGTATTGACACCAACGAACTTTACTTGAATGGCTTCTCATCAAGCTTGCCAATGAACATTCAGATTGAGGCGCTGAAACAAATTTCCTGCTTCCGCGACATTGTTATTTACCGTCCGGGCTATGCAATTGAATACGATTTCTTCGACCCTACCCAATTGCATCATTCGCTCGAGACAAAGGCTGTTGATGGTCTTTTCTTTGCAGGACAGGTTAATGGCACTACGGGCTATGAGGAAGCAGGTGGACAGGGTATTATAGCCGGAATCAACGCAGCCTTGAAGTGTTCGGGCAGTGAACCTTTTGTGCTACACCGCGACGAAGCTTATATAGGCGTACTCATCGACGACTTGGTTACAAAGGGGGTAGACGAACCCTACAGAATGTTTACCTCGCGTGCTGAATACAGAATTTTGCTGCGTCAAGACAATGCCGACATACGACTTACGCCCTATGCTGAAAAGTTTGGTCTGGCAACCCAAGAGCGTACTGAACGTTTCAATGCAAAGAAAGAAAACATTCAGTGCATCATCGACTATTGCAAACAAACTTCGATTAAGCCCGCCGATGTGAACGATTGGATAAAGGACTTGGGCACAGAACCGCTGCAACGGGGATGCAAACTCTACGACTTAATTAATCGTCCACAACTTTCGGTTGCCATCTTATCAGACCATCATGAAGAGCTTAAATCGTTTTTGGCAAATATCACAAGCGATACTGAAGAGACGATAGAAGCGGCAGAAATCGAAATGAAATATCATGGTTACATACAACGCGAGCGTGCCTTAGCCGACAAAATGCAGCGACTTGAGAATATTAAAATCCGTGGCCATTTCGACTATAATAGCATTACACAACTAAGTACCGAAGCCCGACAAAAGCTCACTGTCATCGACCCCGAAACACTTGCACAAGCTGAACGAATACCGGGTGTCTCGCCAAGTGATATAAGCGTTCTACTTGTTCTAATGGGTCGATAAAGCGCCCATATTCACCTAAAGTAAAACTTTAACCATAAGGACAAAATACACGTACAGAACGGATAAAAACGTCCATTCTATCGCATTTTACCTCGTGTTCCACGTGAAACAAACACCACTAAAGATTATAATTATCAGAAACTTATGAATAAAGAATTGTTATTAAGTAACCTACGAACCATTCCCGACTTTCCTAAACCCGGAATACATTTCAAAGATGTTAGCACCCTTTTTAAGAACCACGATTGCATCGAGGAAATGACTAACGAACTAATCCGTTTATACAAGGATAAGGGCATAACTAAGGTTGTAGGCATTGAAAGCCGCGGTTTCGTTATGGGCGCAATCATTGCAGAAAAGTTGGGAGCAGGTTTCGTAATGGCTCGCAAGCCTGGCAAACTCCCAGCCGAAACGCGCAAAGCAACCTACTTAAAAGAGTACGGATACGATACTATCGAAATCCACACCGATGCCATCGAACCTAACGATGTGGTGCTTATCCATGACGATTTGCTTGCAACTGGTGGTTCAATGCAAGCTGTTTACGATTTGGTTCAAGCTTTTAAACCAAAGAAAACATATATTAATTTCATTATAGAGTTGCAAATGGAAGGATTGGAAGGACGGAAGTTCTTAGGAAAAAACCACGACATTACAACGCTATTAACTATTAAAGAATAAGTTATTATTTTGCTACTTTTGCTCTTTTTAAACGCAATTTATTTGTTGCTATTCTATCTATTTGAAACTGCAACTGAAGCACATTTGAGCAACAAGAGCAGCGACATAACTATTTTTTAGGCCTATGAACGACTACATCAAAGGCATTGTAAACAACTTACCCGAATCACCCGGATGCTATCAATATTTGGATGATTCGGGTACTATTATCTACGTAGGAAAAGCCAAGAACCTCAAACGTAGAGTATCGTCATACTTTAATAAAGAACAACAAACGCGCAAAACACGTCTGCTCGTTGCGCATATTCGCGACATCCGATATGTGGTAGTGAAGACCGAAGAAGACGCACTTTTGCTCGAAAACAACCTAATTAAAAGATACAAGCCACACTACAATGTGCTGCTTAAAGACGATAAAACCTACCCTTCTATAGCCATTACTACAGAGTATTTGCCGCGTATCTTTAAAACACGACAAAGGGGCAAACGCGGTGCCATCTACTTTGGTCCGTATAGCCATGTACCTACACTTTACGCACTACTCGACCTTTGTAGAGAGCTATATCAACCACGCCCATGTCACACAGCTATGACAAAAGAAGGCGTTGAAATGGGCAAATACAACGTATGTCTTGACTACCACATACACAAGTGCAAAGCACCTTGTGTAGGCAAACAGAGTCATAGCGACTATATGCAATGTATTGAGGCTTGCAAGGAGATACTCAAGGGCAATACATCAGAAGTGGCCAAAGCTATGCGCCAAAAGATGATAGCACTGGCAGAAGAATTGCGCTTTGAAGAGGCTCAAGAGATAAAGAGGCGTTACGACCTTATTGAGAATTATCGTGCAAAGAGCGAAGTTGTATCTAACGTACTTCACAACATCGATGTATTTAACATTGAAAGCGAAGAAAAATTGGCATATATCAATTATTTGCACGTTAAAAACGGATGCATTAATCAAGCTTTCACCTTTGAATATAAGAAGAAACTCGACGAAACCGACGAGGAGCTACTTACGCTTGGCATTGTTGAAATGAGAGAGCGATATGCAAGCGACTCCAAAGAGATCGTTGTGCCATTTCATGTTGATTTGCCCGATTCAATGGTCGAACAAACCATTCCACAAAAGGGTGATAAGAAGAAATTGCTCGATTTGTCAAAACTTAATGTAAAGCAATATAAGTTTGACAGACTCAAACAAGCAGAGAAACTGAACCCTGAGCAGAAGCAAACAAGATTGATGAAAGAGATACAAACCAACCTTGGATTACCTAAAATGCCCCTACACATCGAGTTATTTGATAACTCTAACATTAGCGGCGACGATGCCGTGGCTGCATGTGTGGTGTTCGAAAAGCTTAAGCCAGCAAAGAAGGAGTATCGTAAGTACAACATCAAAAGCGTTGTTGGACCTGATGACTACGCCTCGATGAAAGAAGTGGTGAGCCGTAGATACACACGTTTAAAGAACGAGGGAAAGCCTCTGCCCGACCTTATCATTGCCGATGGTGGACGCGGACAAATGGAGATGATACGCGAGGTAATTGAGGACGAATTGGGACTACAAATACCCATTGCAGGTTTGGCAAAGGATAATCGCCACCGTACACGCGAGATGCTCTATGGCTTTCCACCAGCCGTAATAGGCGTTAAACCCGAGAGCCAATTATTCCGTACACTTACCTATATGCAAGACGAAGTACACCGTTTTGCTATATCTTTTCACCGCGACAAACGTTCTAAGCGACAAGTTGCATCGGAACTTGACACCATTCCTGGAATTGGGCCAGCTACTAAGCAACTGCTCTTAAAGCAATTTAAAAGCGTAAAAGGCATTAAAGACGCCACGCTCATTGAACTGCAAAAAGCCCTTGGAAACGTGCGAGGAGAAAAAATATACAACAATCTACACGCAAACTAATAAATAAATGTACCTTTGCGAAAACACTGTTACAAAGCATATAAAACCGAGGAATGAACGCCTTGCCATTCCCATAACACTACACTGCATGAGAGTTGTTATACAAAGGGTGCAACATGCATCTGTTACCATCAACAACAAAGTAAAATCTGCTATTCAGCAAGGATATCTCATCCTTGTTGGCATCGAAGATATCGACACAAACGAAGACGCCGATTGGCTCTGTCGTAAGATAATAGGCCTAAGGGTATTCGACGACGAAGAGGGCGTTATGAACCGTAGCATACAAGATATTAAAGGTGATATAATTGTGGTTAGCCAGTTCACACTCATGGCTTCTTACAAGAAAGGAAACCGCCCTTCGTACATTCGAGCATCCAAACATGAACATGCCATCCCCCTCTACAACTACTTTTGCCAAACGCTTAGCCAAGCATTAGGCAAGGCTATCGGCACAGGCGAATTTGGAGCCGACATGAAGGTTGAACTGCTCAATGATGGTCCCGTAACCATCTGTATGGACACGCATAACAAAGAGTAAGAACAACGAAAGAGCAAACACATTCATCACGAACTACATCTCATTTCATAACATGAACAAAGAGCAACTACACTCGCCTACACTTGCTGAAGTACAAAAGCAAGTAGACCATTGGATACACACCTATGGAGTACGCTACTTTAGCGAACTCACCAACATGGCATGTCTAACAGAAGAGGTTGGCGAATTGGCACGTGTTATTGCACGCAAATATGGCGATCAATCGTTTAAGAAAGGCGAAACTTCCGACCTCTCCGAAGAGATAGCAGACGTTTTATGGGTGCTTGTTTGCCTTGCCAATCAAACGGGAGTAGACCTTACAAAAGCCCTACAAGAAAGCTTTAACAAGAAGACTCAGCGCGATGCTACACGCCATCTTAATAACCCCAAATTGCGTCAATAATCGCAATAAAAGAGCTTTTAAGCAATCTTTATTTATTATTTCTAAGCAACCTTTATTTGTAAATATAACACAATCACCCAACAATTATAAATATGGAATTACACATCAACAAGACTGATGACAACCAAGCCGTTGCTCCACAAAAGAGTAAATATGAGCAAGCTTTTGAAAAGTTCAACTTACACCTCAACGACGATGCTGTGAGTGCCGCTGTGCATAAACTTGTGGCAGATAATCGCGACAAATACAACACTCCTGAGGTTAAGAAGCAACTTTTGAGCACAGTTGAACTCACTACACTAAAGGTTACCGACTCACAAGAGAGTGTACTAAAATTCACCGAAAACGTAAATAACTTTGCTAACGAACACCCCGATCTCCCACCCTTGGCAACCATTTGCGTATATCCCAACTTTGCCAAGATTGTAAGCGAATCACTCGAAGCTGATGGTGTAAAAGTGGCTTGTGTAGTTGGTGGCTTCCCTTCGTCACAAACGTTTATTGAGATTAAAACTGCCGAAACAGCCCTTGCTGTACACGATGGAGCAGACGAGTGCGACTGCGTACTGAGCGTTGGCACCTTCCTTAGTGGCGATTATGAAACCTGTGCAGACGAAATTGCAGAGATTAAAGCAGCCGCTAACGAAAAGCCCTTGAAGGTTATTCTTGAAACAGGTGCGCTTAAAACTGCGCTCAACATCAAGCGTGCCTCTATCCTATCAATGTACGCTGGTGCCGATTTTATAAAAACCTCTACAGGCAAAATAGAGGTCGCTGCAACGCTCGAAGCAGCGTATGTAATGTGCACTACCATTAAAGAATATTACGACCTTACAGGTACTAAAATAGGCTTTAAAGCGGCTGGAGGCATTAAGACTGTAGATGAGGCTGTAGACTTCTACACCGTTGTGCGCGAAATTTTAGGCGAAGACTTTATCAAAGAAGGACTCTTCCGTATTGGTACAAGCCGCCTTGCCAATTTGCTTGTAAGCGACATTTTAGGCAAAGATGTAAAGCCTTTCTAAGCATACAAAAAACTACATTTGAGCTACATTTAAAACTATAATAAAGCTCCGTAACGAAACTATATATAAGAACTTTCGTCACGGAGTTTTGTTATGTATAAATGCTTGTTTAAAATATTATTTAAACATTAGATATTACGATCAACCACAAAGTCTATATAGCTCTTCAAGGCGCGTTTAACATCGTTATTGTTCCAACTATCAAGCAATTCTACTGCCTCATTGTGTAGTTCAAGCATTCGTTTCTCAGCATATTCTACACCGCCATAATGCTTGGTTAGTTCTACTAATTTAGCAATATCATCAGCCGTTGCCTCTCCCGTTTTCACAAGTTTTGCCAAACGCACTACCTCATTATCGCCCGATTGACACACTGCATAGATAACAGGCAAAGTAAGTTTACCTTCGGCCATATCGTTGCCTGTAGGCTTGCCAATCTTAGCATCTTCGTAATAATCAAATATGTCATCGCGTATCTGAAAACAGAGGCCAACCAACTCGCCAAATCGCTTGGCACGAGCCACATACACTTCATCTGCACCAGCAGAGATAGCACCCAGCTCAGCGCAAGCAGCAAACAAAGCTGCCGTTTTGTGATGTATGATATGAAAATAAGCTTCCTCTGTTATCGCCTCTCTACGTATGTTGGCAAGCTGATAAACTTCGCCCTCTGAGAGTGTTCCACCCAAGCGCGAAATCAGTTCCACCACCTTGATATTATCCGTTAATGTGGCTTGCAAAAGCGATGTAGAAAGCAAATAATCACCTACTAACACAGCAACCTTGTTGTCGTAAACAGCATTTACCGAGCGTTGCCCACGCCTTTCGCCACTCTCATCTACCACATCATCATGTACGAGCGATGCCGTATGCAACAACTCTAATGTTACAGCAGAGCGAAGCGTTTTCTCCCCTACTTCGCCCAATTCGCGAGCGATGAGTATCACCAAAAGCGGGCGCATCATTTTGCCTTTTCTACTGCGCACATACGCCAAAGCCTGACCCAAGAAATCATCATCATGAGCCAGTGCCGCATCAAACAAGTCTTTATATTTTGCCAACTCACTTTCAACTGGTTGGCGTATAATGGATAATTTGTCCATACCTATTAGTTTCAGCTTACAAAATTAATAAATAGTTAGTTGTTACAAGATGAAATGCTTAATTTTGTGTAACAAAAAGTGGAATTTACAACCATTCAACAAGCTATATGAATGTGTCATGGTTCCATCTTTTAAATCATAACTTATATATACGTCTATCATGCAAACCCTCTACCTACTCGATGCATACGCACTCATTTTTCGTGCCTACTACGCACTTATTCGCTCGCCACGCATCAACTCCAAGGGGCAGAACACTTCTGCCATTTTTGGCTTTGTTAATACGCTCAACGATGTGATTAACACCGAAAAGCCCGACTATATTGGCATAGCCTTCGACCCTAAGGGTGGCACATTTCGCCATAAAGAGTACCCCGAATATAAGGCACAACGTGAGGCTACTCCAGAGGATATACGTTGGGCTGTGCCAGTAATAAAAGACATTATACGCGCTTATAACATCCCTATCCTCGAAGTAGAAAACTACGAGGCCGACGACGTGATAGGCACCTTGGCACACAAGGCTGCAGCCGCAGGTTTGGAAGTACACATGGTAACCCCCGATAAGGACTATGCGCAACTTGTTGCAGACAACGTGTATATGCGTCGTCCAGGACACAACGCTGGAACCATGGAAAAGATGGGCATCACTGAAATTTGCCAAAAGTATAGCATTACCTCTACCTCACAGGTTATCGACCTTTTAGGACTTATGGGCGACACTGCCGACAACGTGCCTGGTTGTCCTGGTGTAGGCGAAAAAACAGCAGTCAAACTCATCAATCAGTTTGGTGGCATTGACCAATTATTATCGCACACCGATCAGCTAAAGGGAGCTATCAAAAAGAAGGTAGAGGAAAATATAGAAAAGATAAAACTGTCAAAGTATCTTGTTACCATCAAAACGGATGTACCCATTGAACTCAACCTTGATGACTTGCGCCATGTAGAACCCAACAACGATGCTCTTCGCAAAATTTATCAAACACTTGAATTTCGTTCGTTCATTAACAAACTCGACAAGCAAGAGGAAAATACCACCGAAAGCACTCCTTTTTTAGGCGATTTATTTAGCTCAATTCAAGCCAACGATGAAGAAGTTCAAAAAAAATCAATTCTCAGCGATTTGAGTTCTACAGAACATTGTTATAAACTCATTGATAATGACGATGATGCAAACAAGCTTTGTGAACATTTATTGACATTTCACACTGTCAGTTTAGACACAGAAACAACATCAGTCGATGCCATCAGCGCTCAATTAGTAGGTTTAAGCTTTGCTGTGGGTGGAGGAAAGGCGTGGTATGTTGCCGTTCCACGTGAAACGGCAGAAGCGAAGAAAAGAGTTGAAATTTTCAAACCACTCTACGAAAGCAGCACCATCCTAAAAGTTGGACAGAACCTTAAGTACGACCTCACGGTTCTTGCCTCTTATGGCATTAAGCTGCAAGCCCCCCTATTCGACACCATGCTTGCCCACTATTTAGTGCAACCCGAACTGCGTCATAACATGGACTACCTGGCTGAGGTGTACCTCAACTACCAAACCATACACATCGACCAACTCATCGGACCTAAGGGAAAGAAGCAAAAGAATATGGCTGATCTTTCGCCCGCCGACATTTGCGACTACGCTTGCGAGGATGCTGACATCACGCTTCGACTAATGCCACCACTCAAGCACGAACTTGAAGATAACCAACTTACAAAGGTGTTCAACGAGATTGAGATGCCGCTTATGCCCGTACTTGCAAAAATGGAACGCAATGGCGTACGTCTCAATACCAAGACACTTGCCGAAACAAGCCAGCACTTTGAGCAGCGCATGCACCAACTCGAGGCTGAGATATTTGCTCTTGCAGGTCATTCATTCCTTCTCACCTCGCCCCGTCAGGTTGGCGAAGTACTCTTTGACGAACTCAAACTTAACGAGAAAGCAAAAAAAACTAAGAGCGGACAATACTCTACAAGTGAGGAGGTGCTTGAGGCTATCAAAGACCGCCATCCTATTGTAGAGAAGATATTGCAGCACCGTGGTCTCAAAAAGCTACTAAGCACTTATGTAGATGCTTTGCCTAAGCTTATCAACACCCAAACGGGGCATATTCACACCTCGTTCAATCAAGCAGTTACCGCCACCGGGCGCTTGTCTTCGTCTACCCCTAACCTGCAAAACATACCTGTACGTGGCGAAGACGGACGCGAGATACGCAAGGCTTTCGTGCCTGACGAAGGTTGTATCTTCTTCTCTGCCGACTACTCGCAGATTGAACTACGCATCATGGCACACTTAAGCGGCGATGAACACCTTATTAGCGACTTTTGCGAGGGCAAAGACATTCATGCTGCAACCGCCTCGCGCGTATTTCACAAGCCTATTGATGAAATTACACGCGATGAGCGTCGCAAAGCCAAAACTGCCAACTTTGGCATTATCTATGGCATATCAGCCTTTGGGTTAGCTGAGCGTATGGAAGTGTCGCGCACAGAGGCTAAAGAATTGATAGTCAACTATTTCAACACCTATCCTAAGGTTAAAGAATACATTAATAAGAGCATCGACGTGGCGCGTAAACGTGGTTACATTCTCACAGAATTTGGGCGTCGTCGCTATCTGCCCGACATTCATTCAAAAAATGCTGTGGTGCATGGATATGCCGAGCGCAATGCCGTAAATGCTCCTATACAGGGCACAGCAGCCGACATTATCAAACTTGCCATGGTGCGCATTGACAAGCGTTTTGAACAAGAAGGCATACGCTCTAAAATGATACTCCAGGTGCACGACGAACTCAACTTCTCGGTATTTCCCGATGAGTTAGAAAAGGTAAAAAACATTGTTATCAGCGAGATGGAGCATGCCTATAAAATGCGTGTTCCCCTTATTGCCGACTGCGGTGAGGGCGACAATTGGTTAGAGGCGCACTAATGCCCAAGTACTACTACTTATTCCTTCATATCTTTTTTTAAATAGGTAAATATTCTGAACCAATTCGTATAAATTGATAGAAGGAATGGAGAGCAGCTATTTAAATGATAAGTAAACGGACAAATTTAAATTAGACAGATACGGGCTGAAAGCCCAAAAGACTACAGCCCAGGGCAACGCCCTGGGTACTTATACATACGAAGATGGCGCTCTGGAGGAGCAAAAGATGAAGCCTCAAATGCTTAGCGGTGGGTTCATCTTTTGCTCTTGCAGAGCGCCATCATAACGAAATATACATACCCCAGGGCGTTGCCCTGGGCTGTAGTCTTTTGGGCTTTCAGCCCGTGGCTTTAATACTTATTTCTTCTAACTTAATTTGTACGCTTACTTATATAAATAATATTGAGTGCCTACTTATTTATCTATTTTTATAGCAGTTCTAATAATGCCTCATTGCCAATAACATTATAAGGAACAACATATTTATTCAATAGGGAAACCTTCGTCCTTGATTATCTGTTTTAGTACATTAGTTTTTACCGAAGAAATATCAGCTTTATCATAGACAAGGAGCAACACTATGTCACCATCTTGTTCGTGAGCAAAGAAATTATATGTGATAATTCTTGCCCCTCCTGATTTACCTTTTCCTTTAGATTTGATTGCAAAACGTATCTTACGGATGTTGGGCGACAATTCTGTACCTTGAAATGGATTATCCAATAATACTCGACGAAAAGTTTTCAAATCTTCCTTAAAACTTGGGTATTTCTTAGCTAATCTCTTAGCAGCTACATCAAAATAACTTGATGTGATTATTCTATAATTCATCAATCAAGCTATCGAGTGTGTTGAGCTGCTTTTTACCTGCAATAACCTCCTTCAATTCACGAAGAGCACCTTTTAAATCTGCTGCTACCTTTTGCGTTTCATCATCTGAGATAGAGTCTGAAGAAGTAACAGGAACCAAACGAAAGTTTCCTTCACGAGACTTTAAAATAACATGTTCGCCAGAATTTACCATTGAGAAGTATTTGCCTTGATTGGCCCTGAAATCTCTTGCACTAACAATCATCATAACTATAATTATTTTTGTTTATATCGTAAAAAATATAGCAAAGCGAACGCAGAAAACAATGCTTGCTTTAGCGTTATACTAAGCAAAGGTAAGAATTATATTCTTTCTTGGCAACCATATTGGTACCAAAATGGTGCATAAATAGGTATTCATCACTATTAGGGTATTATTATGACGTATAAACATTTGTATTACTATCCGCTAAAAGTGCTTAGTATGCTATTTGATTTACGCATTGACAAGTACCTGTTTAAATGATAAGTAAACGGACAAATTTAAATTAGACAGATACGGGCTGAAAGCCCAAAAGACTACAGCCCAGGGCAACGCCCTGGGTACTTATACATACGAAGATGGCGCTCTGGAGGAGCAAAAGATGAAGCCTCAAATGCTTTGCGGTGGGTTCATCTTTTGCTCTTGCAGAGCGCCATCATAACGAAATATACATACCCCAGGGCGCTGCCCTGGGCTGTAGTCTTTTGGGCTTTCAGCCCGTGACTTTAATACTTATTTCTTCTAACTTTATTTATCCGCTCAAAAAAATCGGAGCGTTTGCCGCTTGGCAAACGCTCCGATTTTTATGTATATGAGCAAGGATTAATCCTCGTCATTAGCAGTCCAATTGTCGCTGCTCCAACCTTGACCGTTAGAGAGCACTTGGTTTTCGTCAGTAACTGTAGTGTCGCCACCAATAGCAAGGCTTTGCGCCATCATACCTTCAACCACAAGATTAATGCGAGTTGAAGAGGGAATAATATATGATTTCTTCATAATCGTAATAAATTTAATTAGCAGTTAGAACTTCATTACTTAATGAAAACCTTCTTGCCAGCGTTAGTAACGAAGATACCATTAGCTGGATAGAGCACACGGCGACCATTGAGGTCGTAGTATTCTACGTTGTTGCCATTGTTAGCCTCAACACCATTGATAGCTGTAGTAGTGCCACCAAATACAAAGTTGAGCACAGCAGCAGCACCTTCGCCTTCAGTTACTTGGTCTGCGCTAACGTATGCCTTGTTTGCAGGAACCGAAGTAAGATTGCTCTTCAAGAAAGCAGCATTGCCTTCGCCGTTAAGAGCAAGTACGTAAGTGCTTTCAGCATCATAACCAACGCGCTTAGCAGTAGTAGCAGTGAGTTTGTTGTTGTCTACAGTAGCATCAGTAGTAGTGATAGCAAGGTTTGCAGTAGTTGCACCATCGCGATAGAGGATAGCACCTGTGTTAGCAGGGATAATGCCATTTTCAAACTCAGTAAGCTCCATCTTACCATCAGCAATGCTGCTTACATAGAATGCCTTAATACCGCTCTCAGCAGGAACCTTCACAGCGAATGGGAAACCAACTGTAGCATAGTTAGCTGCGCTAATCTCAACAGGAACTTCTGTTACCTTAACAAATTGCCAGTAACCACCCTTGTCGTTTGCATCATCATAAGCAGCAATATAGTCTGCATGATCACCACTAAATGCGTTAATAATGTGATTATCGACAACCATTTGCAACATAGTAGAGCCATCGTTATCAGCAAATGTAGCTGTAGGAACAACCTTAAGCGTGTAGTTACCACCAGCATTTACGTCAATAGGCATATCGATAGGCGAAGCATTTGAACTCATGCGGCAACCAGTGTTGGCATTCTTAATTTTGTAAGTGCCATCACCATTTGAAACGAGTTGCCAAAGTTGAGATACAAAGTTAGCATCGTCAGCAACACGACGGATTACGCGGTCGCCAGAGAGACTTGCATTGTAAGATGTTGTCAATGTACCATCTTTACCAACAAAGATAGAAGCAGAAGTTAAATACTTCTTAGTGATGCTATTGATGTTTTGAATGCGATAGTAAGCACCTGTCTCAAATGCAGGAACATAAACCATGTTGCAAGCATTAAAGATGCCGTCAAAAGTAGTAGCAGCTTCTACAGCAGCCTTTGCAGCGTCTACTGAAGCTTGAGTGCGTGCAGTAGCCATTGTTTTATTAGCCTCAACAACAGCAAAGTTTGATAGTGTGTCAATAGCAACTTCCTTACCTATAGTCAAAGAAGTCGCATCTGAAGCCAATGTAATTTGGAAGCATGAGCCATTGTCGTTTTGAGAGCTTGGGTTGTTCCAACCACCAAGAATACCGCCAGAAACGTGGTCACCAATATGAATATTTGCAGAACCAGGGATTTGCAAGCTAAAGCCGATGCTATTGTTGTTAGAGTTGGTCTTAACAATAAACGTTGTACCATTTGCATCAAGTGTTGCAGCATTTTGACCAGATGCCTTAACATACTTACCAGTTTGCTTGTTGAGCAACTTCACGCCAAAGCCATCCTTAACAAATGCCCAAAAGAATCCTTCGTAAGTTTGTAACTTGCCTTGGTTCTTACAGAATTCAGCTGTAAACGAACGATGAGATCCAATACCGTTATCTGTGGGCAATACGTGGCAGATGTAGTGTGTATCATCGTTACGCAACTTAATGGTGTACCAAGTGGGATTAGCAGCCGTAGAAGCAGTATAAGGAGCATTAGCCTCTTCTACATTGATTGTAAAGTTGCAGTTGTCTGTGCTAACCACATTGTTCTCGGGAGTTACGAGCATTGGGTTAGTGTAGAAGTACGACATCTCAGGCATTGTAGGGAGTTCGCTGATAACAGTGCCATTCTCTACTTCTGTAGTGAAAGTGCCAAGAGTGTTTTCACCTGCCTTAACAGTCCATGTACATGTAACAGTTGTAACCTCAGCAAGTGTTACAGGGAAGAATTGGTATGCACCATTGCCACCTGCACCAGGTTTTGTTGTTTCCCAACCAGTGAAAGTGCCTTCTGAATAACCACCATTACCATTACCATTAGCCCATTCAGAACCAGTAGGACGGAAAGCTAATTGTGAAGAACCAAGATCAGCAAACTCTACCTCACCTGCAGTGGCATTTGAACTTGCAGCACTGCCATGAGGCAAAGAAGTTCCGAGGTACTGACCAGACTTAAACTGCATGGTGTACTTGTCTGAATCTGTGTTCTTTGTTACATAAACTACAGAGCTCATGTAAGCATTGCTATTAACAAACTTTGCTTGAACTGTTGTCAAGTCGTCGCTGCCATCGGTAGCATTCCAAAGGTAAAGACCTTTACCATCGTTTTCACGAAGGAATGTCTTACGGCCAACGTTACGCAACAAATAATAACCATCAGCAAGGTTATCAAGGCCATCAACAGCAGCCGAAACGGTAGCAATCTTCTTGTTCTCCCATTTCTCGTCTGTTGCAAAAGCCGATTGCACACTTGTAAAGATAGAACCCAAGAGTGCAAGCATAAAAGTAAATTTCTTCATACTTTTACAGATGTTGTTAAAAAAATAAATATGTATTGATTAAAAAATATTTTCATCTAAATGTTTTTCGTATGACAAAAATACATTTCCTTTTTTTAAGGAACAAAAAAATGTGACGGTAATTCGTCTAATTTCTTGATTTTTAGCAACATGTAGCCTGTTTGGTTATTCCTTTTTTCAGTATTGCAATATACACTTGTCAAACGAGCATTAAAACATCTCTACACGCTTTTTCACTACTTATAACAAATAGCGACACTTTTAACCTTTATCGCTTATTGGCATTTTGAAAATAGTGCGAAGTATACCTATAATACGTTGATTATCAGCGCACAAAGCGGTTATAACAACACAAGCATACAAAAGTAGTTCGCGTATCACGGCCGTGATACGTGCGTATCGTGGGCATGATACGGTCGTATCACGGGCATGATACGTGCGTATCACGGGCGTGATACGCCAGCACTTTACGCTATTAGGCTATAGAAGCATACGCAAGCTACAAGCAGCAACATGCACAAGTAGCATATAGGTGCTATAAGCAGCATGAGGCATTGCCATGCAAGATGTCTCTTTGCCGCAATTATTGCTCTATAGTACTCATCTGCACTACATTACGATAGGCAAAAACAACATGACATGAGATAAAATTGTAATTTTGCATAATCTAAAAATGTATAAACTTTATGAACAAAATTTGCTGCATAGGACATATAACACACGATAAAATTATTACTCCATACCATGAGGTAGATATGCCTGGAGGCACATCTTATTACTTTGCCCACGCCATGTACCACCTTAATGGTGCAAAAAATTTTGAACTCATCACCTCGCTTGCGCCCTCCGATATGGCTGCCGTAGACGAGATACGCAAGCTGGGGGTAAGGGTGACCGTTGTGCCCTCGCGCCACACCGTATACTTTGAAAACAAGTATGGAGAGAACCAAAACAACCGCACGCAGCGTGTGCTTGCCAAGGCCGACCCGTTTACACCCGAAGCTCTTAGCGACGTTGATGCCAGCATCTTCCACTTGGGTTCGCTACTTGCCGACGACTTTGCCGACGGACTGATAGAGAACCTAAGCAAGCGCGGCACGGTGAGTGTAGACTCACAAGGCTATTTGCGCGAGGTGCGCAACGAAAAGGTGTATGCCACCGATTGGGCAAACAAACGCCAGGTGTTGCCTTTTATTGATGTACTAAAGGTAAACGAGTACGAGATGGAGGTGCTTACGGGGCAAAAAGATCCCCACGATGCTGCCTTGCAATTGGCTGAATGGGGCGTAAACGAGGTGTGTGTAACACTGGGTGACTACGGCTCTATTATTTTGGAGAACAATCACTTTTACGACATCTGCGCCTATCCGCCTAAGGCTGTTGTAGATGCTACTGGCTGTGGCGACACTTACTCTACGGGCTACTTATATATGCGTTCGCGCGGTGCATCGCCCGACGAGGCGGGACACTTTGCAGCCGCCATGTCTACACTAAAATTGGAACATTCAGGTCCATTTGCACGCACCGAAGAGGATGTTTGGCGGATAATTGGGTAAATAAAGGTAGGTGAAGGCATAACTATTGACTTTGGTTGTCAGTGGCCATAGGGCGTTGCCCTGGGTTGTAATCTGTTGGGCTTTTAGTACGTGCTTTGCATATTTACATGATTTTATCACCCAATAAAAACAGATAGTAATTAACCTATATAACGTGGAGTACGACGAGATATATTTGTTTAATGATTAAAGATTGTTCGTGGGTTCATCTTTTGCCCTTACAGGGCGTCATCGTAGGAGGCATGAGAACCCAGGGCGTTGCCCTGGGCTGTAATCTGTTGGGCTTTCAGCCCGTGCTTTGCATGTTTACATGATTTTATCACCCCAATAATAACAAACATAAAAGTTGCAAAGGAGATAGCAATTAGACCATATTCAAACACCATCAGCGCATAATTATGACGGGCTATAAACTCTAAAATATAGTCTACAACAAACTACACCAAAACACCATCTACACATAGTTATGACGGGCTATAAACACTAAAAATATAGTCCAACAAACTACACCAGAACACCATCTACACATAGTTATGACGGGCTATAAACTCTAAAATATAGTTTACAACAAACTACACCAAAACACCATCTACACATAGTTATGACGGGATATAAACTCTAAAATATAGTCTCCAACAAACTACAACAAAACACCATCTACACATAGTTATGACGGGATATAAACTCTAAAATATAGTCTACAACAAACTACACCAAACACCATCTGAACATAGTTATGACGGGCTATAAACACTAAAATATAGTCTACAACAAACTACACCAAAACACCATCTGAACATCGTTATGACGGGCTGAAAGCCCAACAGACTACAGCCCAGGGCAACGCCCTGGGTTCTCATGCCCCTACGATGACGCCCTGTAAGGGCAAAAGATAAACCCACGAACGAACAAACAAAAACAACATCACACTCCCCCCCCTAAATCTACCATATGGCACAATCTTTATGTAAACTATACGTGCATGTAATTTTTCACATCAAAACAAATAGCCCTATCATATTAACCGAAGATTTGGGGCGCATGCACGCCTATATCGGACAATTAACTAATCAAATTGGTTGCAAAATAATAAAAGTTGGCGGTGTTGAAGATCATATCCACATATTATTAACACTATCACGTACTGATAACATCGCACACGTAGTGGAAGAATTAAAAAGAAATAGTAGTAGGTGGATAAAATCGTTAGGAAAACATTATCGTATGTTCTCATGGCAAAATGGGTATGGCGCTTTTTCTGTAAGTCAATCTGTTGTTAATAAAACTGTCGAATACATTAGTCTCCAACATGAGCATCACATGAAACATTCATTTAAAAAAGAATATATCTCACTCCTTAACCTATATAACGTGGAGTACGACGAGAAATATTTGTTTAATGATTAAAGATTGTTCGTGGGTTCATCTTTTGCCCTTACAGGGCGTCATCGTAGGGGACATGAGGACCCCAGGGCGTTGCCCTGGGCTATAATCTGTTGGGCTTTCAGCCCGTGCTTTGCATGTTTACATGATTTTATCACCCCAATAATAACAAACATAAAAGTTGCAAAGGAGATAGCAATTAGACCATATTCAAACACCATCAGCGCATAATTATGACGGGCTATAAACACTAAAATATAGTCTCCAACAAACTACACCAAAACACCATCAGCACATAATTATGACGGGCTATAAACTCTAAAATATAGCCCAACAAACTACAGCAAAACACTATCAGCACATAATTATGACGGACTATAAACTCTAAAATATAGCCCAACAAACTACACCAAAACACCATCAGTACATAATTATGACGGGCTATAAACACTAAAATATAGTCTACAACAAACTACAGCAAAACACCATCAGCACATAGTTATGACGGGCTATAAACACTAAAATATAGTCTACAACAAACTACAGCAAAACACCATCAGCACATAATTATGACGGGCTATAAACTCTAAAATATAGCCCAACAAACTACAGCAAAACACTATCAGCACATAATTATGACGG
The DNA here is from genome assembly GCA_934255485.1 of uncultured Prevotellamassilia sp. Lineage (GTDB taxonomy): Bacteria > Bacteroidota > Bacteroidia > Bacteroidales > Bacteroidaceae > Alloprevotella. Next base: position 90,765 of record CAKQOG010000007.1, read on the forward strand.
ACTATAAACTCTAAAATATAGCCCAACAAACTACACCAAAACACCATCAGTACATAATTATGACGGGCTATAAACACTAAAATATAGTCTACAACAAACTACAGCAAAACACCATCAGCACATAGTTATGACGG
>CAKQOG010000008.1 GCA_934255485.1 uncultured Prevotellamassilia sp.
CCGTTCTTCATAATTGTGGCGTCTATACATAATGCACCCCAAAAGTTTTGTGTCTAACTTTTGGGGTGCAGTTCAGTTTTCAGCCCGTGACTTTTTAATTCAAAAACTGGTAAGATTGATGATTGAATTATAAAAACTCACTAAGACTTTTTATTGACCAACCACACTTTCTGCTTATATATTCTATAAAAACAACACGCACAAACCATAGCATTTGTTGCTCGGTCTGCGCGTGTCTCTTTATTTAAAAAAACTCAATGATTTCTCGTTGAGGGCGTGAGAAGTTCGTGTCGAGGTTAGTCGTTCATTCCGTCCCACATGCCGCCATTGCCATTGTTTTTCCAAACGGGGTTTTCCTTCTTGTTTGAGAGGATTTCGTCGTCTCCAATGGTTGGCGCATTGCCGCCCGAGAGAATGTTGAGGGCGACACCATTTTCCCAAAGTAGTGCGTAGGGAGTGCTTTGGGGAGCAATATAATTCTTTTTCATAACGTGTGTGTCGTTTTATAGCTTATTTAATAAAAACCTTTTTGCCATTACCCTTTATGTAGATGCCGTGAGAGGGATAGAGCACGCGGCGACCATTGAGGTCGTAGTATACGTTGTTTTCAGCCTCTTGGGTTGTGGTGGCATGGTCAATGCCAGTGGTAGTTCCGCCAAAGTTGAAGCTGAACATCATGGCAGCTTGTGCCGATGCAGGTATATTGCTTTTGAGCAAATAAGCCTTGTTAGCAGGCATGTTACCCGTGCTTACCTTGTAGAAGCCAGCAGTCTTATCAGTAGCATCGCCAATGGTTTTGTAACCAAGAGCATAGTAGGTGTCGGCAATGCCTGTGCGCTTAACCGATGCACCGGTAAGAAGGTTGTCGTTGCTCTTCTTAGTGCCATCAGTACTATTCATAGTGAGTGTGTAGCTACCAGCAGCACCTTGCAGAATAACGGGTTCGTTGGCGGGGATAGTATTGCCAATGCTTTTGAGCGTAAGCTCTTTGCTATCGCCTGTTACGTCAGTTACCTTGTTGGCAGTAACTCCTTCGGGAAGCGTTACGCTAAATGGTAAGCAAAGCGAAGCATACTGAGCCTCAGAGATGGTGAGAGGGAATGATGTTACCTCTTGAATTTTAACAACGCAACCTGCTTCTATAGAGTTTTGGTTGCCCGTTTGGGCATTGCCATTATATGGGCTATGGAAGCATACATAGTTATAAGTTGAGAGAATGGAACTCTCGTTTTCGCCGCGACACCATAGGTATTGATCGGTGATGTTGGTGGATTTGGTGTTCTTAATACCTACGTTGGTAAGTGTGCCATTAATGCTATTATCTACTGCATAGTGGCCTGCCCATTGTGAGTCTTTTACTGCATAGAGTTTGCCGTCGCCATCGCTGTTGGGGTTCTTGCTACCATAGTAGAGTTGTGAATTGACATCTTGAATGAGGTATGAACCATCTTCTCCACTAACGGGAACAAAACGTACGATAGCCGATGGGGTGGTGGCAGCTTGTGCTACGTAGGTTACGCGGCGCTCATCGGGAGTTGAACCCGAACCTTGGTTAATTGTGCCATCGGCACTTGCATTGGCATTGGTGAGTGCGGGCGATACATTGCCACGAGTAAAGGTGATGCGGTAGAGTTTGTCTTGTGCAGGAGCAGAGTAAAGAGTGCCTGCATTTGCCAATTCATCATACTTAGTAAAGAAATCTTCAACCGAGGTTTGCTCGCCCAATGTGGTGTTGGCAGCGGCTGAAATGTCGCCTACATAATGTGTGTTGGTGTTGTTGGTAGCAATAGTCTTGCAATCGGCTAAGAGGTCTGCCACACGGAATATAGAACCATTGTCGTTAAGTTCAGACTGACCACGATTACACCAATAGTTAAGGTTACCATTTCCGTGGTCGCCTACTGCGTGAGTGTTGCTTGCATTGGGTTGGATGGTAAAACCACCTGTGATGCCATCGAATGTGGGCTGTGGGTTTAGATAAAAAGCAGTTGCATTTGTGCTCGACATCTCAACCTCAGTGCCTTGAGTTTCGGCAGAGAGATAGGCTTTCTTGCCATCTGCCTTGTTTACCAAGTAGAATAGATTGAAGCTAATGTCTGCGGGGATAATGGCCCATTTGTTAGCATCAATCTCATTGAAACTTCTGATAGCACTGAGCGAAGTGCGGTCTAAAGAGTTGCTGCGTGACAGGATTTTGCCATCGTCTTTTGCCTTGAGGTAGCGGTCGGTGTTGCTGTCATAACGTGAGCGAATAACCATCCAGTGCTTGGTATCATCGCTTGATAGGGTGTAGGGAGCAGTAGAGGTATAGTTGATAGTAAGTGTATGATTTTCAGCATCGCATGAACGACTTGCTATTTGGAAGAAACTATTTGAAGAAGCTATAAATTTATCATTGCCTGCTTTAGTAGTAATGATAGTTTCGTTAGCATTATTGAAAGTGAGAGATTCATTGGTGTTGCTATTGGTAGCAACGATGGTATTAAATGCAACAACTTCAGGGTTAGCTTCGGGTTCATACAGCGTAAAGGTAGAGCCTTGGTCGGTTTTACTACCGCCATCATTCCAATAGCCAAGTTCTCCACTAATGTCGTTGAGGTTGGCATTTTCTTCGTTGAGGTCTTGCAAGCGGAAACCATTTGTGTAACCATCGCCCGTGTTACCCTTTTTGCAGATAAAGGCTGTACCCGTAGGGCTCATGTAGGCTTTACCGTTATTATTTGTGTTGTCAATGCGCACATAAGCGTTGCCATTGTTTATAGCGTTGCACATATACACTTGGTTGGCAGTGCCTTCTTTTAGCTTAAACGACCATAGCGCATAGTTGCTCTCAGTAACAACATCACGTGTGTTGATGTGTGAGTTCCATACACCATCCCATGTGAGCGAACGATAGGTGTAAACGTTATTTGCCATGTCGTTCTTATTGTCGTTGGGGTTCTTCCAACGCAATTTAACTTTGTACCATCTGCCCTCTACGAATGGGAAGTTGGCAGTAGCTTTTACGTCATAAGTATCTGCATCATCGGTTACTGTAACGGTAGCGGGAGTGATGTCTTTATAGAAATCAACCGCCGTAGAGATTTGCTCGCCTATAGCTCTTAATTGTGTAAATTTAAATTTATGGCTACCAGCAGTATAAGCCAAAGTAACATCTTTTACACCTGCAGGGATGAGTTTCCACTTGTTGTATGAACCGCTATTGTTGCGTTCAAAAGCTGTAGCAGATGTGGCATTGACATAGGCATTATTGTTGATGCCACCGCCGTTTCCGCTAAAATAGTAACCGCTTTGGTCGTCGGCTTGAACAATGTTGTAAACACCTGCTCCACTGCCTAACGGACAGGCAACACCTGATGTCCAATAAGCAGAAACATCGACACTCTTAATGCTATATGAGGCCTTGTTGTTGCTTGTAGTACCCGTTTTTTGAATATACCACAAACCAACTTTGCTGCTTGAAAGATTGGTGGTAACAGCAGTTTGTGCAACTAATTTCATAGCTCCATTACCATTGGCAGCGATGTAAGGAGATGTAATATCATAGGCAGCAGCAGCGGTGCTGGCTATGAAATAGTAGCCCGTTGGCACCTCAGCGTCCGTAATAGGCGTGGCAGTAGGTGTCTGAGCTTTCGTTGTGCTTATGCTTGCTAAAAGCGTAAGCAAAGCAAAAAGAAAAGTAAATCTTTTCATAGATAGACAGATATTTTTATGATTAATTAGTACTTTGCTTAAGTTATCTTGTGAAAGCCTTATCACGTACTCCATTTATGCTTAATAGCTCATCTCTATAGTCTTTCACACTGCAAAATTATATAATAAGTACTAATTTTAACGGGGGGGGTAATAAAAGATGTTAAAATATTAAATTAAGGGCGAATTGTTGCATGAAAGAGTGTTTATAAGATACAACAAGGCCATGTTTGCACTTGAAATGGTTGTACAAACATGGCCCTTTAAAAGAGAGATAAATAAGTTATTTTGTGATAGGTATGGCGGTTTTTATTTTATTTATAAATAACCTCTTTGAGGTCTTTAGCGTTTACTGCATCCTTAGTTAGTTCGGGCACATTGTAGCTTTTGTTGAGCCAAATGTTTTGCATTGGGTCGCGCTGAGGCAATAAGAAAGCCTTGTGTCCTTGTCCGTTTTTGTCGAAGTAGGCAATGTAAGGACGTGTGTAAGAACCATCGTTGCGACGTGAACTAAACACAATCCAACGACCATTTGAACTCCAAGTGTGATAACTATCAACATCTTTGCTATTGGTGGCAGTGAGTGGATATATCTTGTTGAGCAAAAGGTCTTTTACCCAAAGATCGGCGCTTTTGTGCCAAATGTGAAACTGCCCGTAGTCGGCAAGTGTAAAGAGCACATAACGTCCGTCGGGACTAATGCGAGGCACCGAGGCACTTTTTTGCATGGCGTCACAGTCTACCTCCACTTGCGGTGTACCAAACTTTTGTGTGGCGTCATTAAAACTCATGCTCATAATGTTGTAGTGCAATTTGTCATAATTCTTTTTAATGAACACAATGCGCATAGAGTCGGTTTGACCTGCTACATCGGGCGTATGGGCGCAGGTGTAAAAGAGGCGTTTGCCATCGGGCGACCAGCAAGGAAAGTTCTCAAGGTCGTAGTCGGTTTTGAGTATATTACGCACTTGGCCTTTGTCTACATCGTAAAAGATAAGGTCTGAAGCATAGTCTACAACCTCAATCTTCTGGTGATTCGATATGTGAAAAGTTTGCCCTGTTTTGTTTGACGAGAACACCACCCAATTGCGTGTTGGGTGCCATGTAGGATAGGTGGCACCAGCAAGTATAGAGTCGCTTTTAATGGTGCGTTTCTCAGCCTTACCATCCTCTACAAAAACTGTTCCTCCATGGGCAGCACGCACATGAAAGAGCATGCGATGTGTGCTATAATTTTGATAATTGTGGCAGTTTACGCAATGGTTGTCTTTGGTGTAGGTGCGGTTATTTTCATAAATGGTCTGTACGTTAAAGTTTTCAAGATTGCGTTGATATAGTCCCATTTGACGGTAGAGTTCGTACGAAGGTTCTATAAGGCGGTACGACAAATAGGGGTCGATATTCTCTTGTGCCACCGATAAGTGGTAAGATGGAAATTTTATCCAATTACCACCACGTTGTGCATATATGGTAACATTAAGGTTCTTGCCACGTGCAGCAGCAAGCATATCTTTCCACTCAATAGAGTCGAACTGCAACACGCCATCATTGCCAGCTGATGCCAGCACTTGGTGGTTGCCGCCCTCAATGCTTGCCACATATTCATCGGCAGGCGAATTAACCTTAAAGTTGAGTGGTGCAATGTTGGGAGGAATAATCACATTGCGATAGTCGGGGTATATTTGGGCAAATTCTGTTGTTGGAGTAGAGTTGGTGGGTAAAGTGGGCGATGTGGCACACGATGCTACCAACATAGGCAATAGCAAACTGCACACTTTGGCTTGCTTTAGTGCCTTCTTAATGTTGATGTGTAATATATAAGAGATTGTCATGTATATCTTTAGCTTAATGTCTGACGATATTAGTTTACGCTCGATTTAGAATCAACTTGTGGTTTCTTTACTTGGTCAGGGTCGTTGTTTTCGGTGTAATAGTAGTAAACGTAGCTACCTAACCATTGTTTGCGCAGTTCATGACGGAGTTTTAAACGATCGTTGATGTAGGGTTTAGCATCCATCAAGAACGCTGAAATCTCATTAGGGACGTATTGGCCTACTTGCGGAATTTGTTTGAGCATGTCGGGGTTCTTCAAGAAAGCTATGCAAAGAGCCTGTTGTACACACATAGGCAAGGGCATGCCTTTTTGTATGAGTACTTGTATGCGTGGCAAAGCATTTTGTAAGTCTTTGCCGTAAAGACAAGCTGCAATAGAGGTGATTAGCGTAGCATCGCTACCCGTGAGTAGACCCACATTGTAGCCAAGAAAGAGCGGTGTGGTAAATTGTTGCTCAAAGGTGTTCTCTCTCGGATTGAGTGAAAGCACGTGAGCTAACTCTGCATCCTCTTTGATGAGCTTGGGGTTATTAAGCATTGCAGTGTATTTATCAACAAAATCGCTCTCAAATGGCACGTTGTTTATCAAGGCTAAATACTTGCGGCAAAGCGCTTTCTCACCATTGAGCAAGGCGCAAACAGCCATGCGTTTATAGTAGTAAAGTCGTGGCCCGTCCATCACAATGCGGTCCATACAATTGCGGTATGAGGCATTGAGTAGTCCTGCATGGAAATTGCAGTCTTCAAGGAAAAGCGTGTACTCTTCATTGCCTTCGATGCTATCGAGTTTGAGTTTCGGAAAGTCGTATGCAATGTCGAACATGCCATCGAGCAATTGGTCGGTTTCTTCGAGAGCAATGGCGTGATAAGCAGCCACGCTACGCGAGGGTTGGCGTGCTGAGCGAGCTAATGTTACCATATCGTCCCATTCTTGATTCCATTGCATTTTTTGTAATTGAGCCGTAAAGATAACGTTTTGGTTAAAATAGCGAGCTGCACCAGTTGTGCCACCAATGAGTAATAGTGCCACTAACAATCCATAGGGACGAACGCTTGCAGGTGCTTCAGCCTGTTGTTTTTTTCTGCTTACAAACCATGTGACAAGTGCTATTATTGCCACAATAGCAAGCACTAATAGCGCAATGATAATGAAGAGTGAAGGCTCATTTTTATAGTAAAGATTGAAGCCGCGGTAGAGCATCCAAGCTATTTGAACTACAGGTATAAAAAAGCCAATGCCCTCCCACTTATGTCTTACGCCAAAAGCTTTGTCAGATAAACGTGCAGTGAGTGTATAGATGGCAGCCATAAGCACACCGCCTACAATAGGCCATTTAAATAGCAACAGCACCCAGCGGCTAAGCCAGAATAACTTGCCAAAGGGTTGGCTCAGTAGGTAGTGCATGGTGTCGGCAGATGTAGAGATATAGCTTTCTTGTTCGGCACGCCACATCACGTCGCCATAGCCCCATGTAAAGAAAAGTAAGAGCCCTAAGAATCCGATAGAATAGGTGAGCAAACGCGATTTTTTAGCAGTAATTCTGCCTCGCGTTTTTGTGCTCGTAGGCACAGCTTTGGGTTGTTTCTGCGCTTGATGATAAGAGGATTTACTCATCGTATTAGACAATTTTAAAACTTTTTGAGAGCAAAATTACAGAAATAGCTTGTTACGAGCAAAAAGAATACAAATTTAAATTGTCACAAACGCATTGCTCTTTGTTTTAAGAAATAAAAAAAACGATGCCCAATCGCCATAAGTGAGAGTTCACATATAGCAATTGGGCATCGTTGTAATGATATTTTTATTCAGAAGTGATGTGTCTCTGAGCGTGTAAGCTTAGCATTACATCATGCCGCCCATGCCTGGGTTAGCCATAGGCATTTCGGGCTTATCTTCTTTCTTGTCGCAGATAACGCACTCAGTGGTGAGGAACATACCAGCTACTGAAGCTGCGTTCTCCAAGGCTACACGAGTAACCTTAGCAGGGTCTACCACACCAGCTGCACGCAAGTCGCCAAACTCTTCGGTCTTAGCGTTATAGCCATAATAACCTTCGCCCTCGCGTACCTTGTTTACGATAACGGCGCCTTCAATACCTGCGTTGCGGCAGATTTGGCGAAGAGGTTCTTCAATGGCACGACGTATAATGTTGATACCTGTTGTTTCGTCGGCATTGTCGCCCTTCATGTCTTCAAGAGCCTTTTGAGCGCGGATATAAGCCACACCGCCACCAGTTACGATACCTTCTTCAACAGCTGCACGTGTAGCGCAGAGGGCATCGTCGCAACGGTCTTTCTTTTCTTTTTGTTCGGTTTCACTTGCTGCACCAACCTCAAGTACGCATACACCACCAGAGAGTTTAGCCAAACGTTCTTGCAATTTCTCCTTGTCGTAAGATGAGGTAGAGTTAGCAATTTCGTTCTTTATTTGGTTAATGCGTTCGTTGATGTTAGCCTTGTCGCCTTTGCCGTTTACGATGGTAGTATTCTCCTTAGAGATAGTAACCTTTTCGGCAGAACCAAGCATATCAAGAGTAGCTTGTTCAAGTTTCAAGCCCTTGTCTTCGCTGATAACTACACCGCCAGTGAGCACTGCAATATCTTCGAGCATAGCCTTGCGACGGTCGCCAAAACCAGGAGCTTTCACTGCGCAAATCTTGAGTTGAGTACGCAAGCGGTTTACTACCAATGTAGTAAGAGCTTCGCTATCAACATCCTCAGCAATTACCAACAAAGGACGTCCGCTCTGTACAGCAGGTTCGAGGATAGGCAAGAAGTCCTTGATGTTAGAAATCTTTTTGTCGTAGATAAGGATGTAAGGATTTTCCATTACGCACTGCATCTTTTCAGTGTCGGTAACGAAATATGCTGATAGATAACCACGATCGAACTGCATACCTTCAACTGTCTTCAACACGGTGTCGCGCCCCTTAGCGTCCTCAATAGTGATAACACCATTTACGCTCACAGCACGCATGCCATCGGCAATAAGTTTACCAATTTCGGGGTCGTTGTTAGCCGAGATAGTAGCTACTTGTTCAATTTTGTCGTAGCTTTCGCCAACTTGTTCGCTCTGTCCCTTGATGCTTTCAACAACCTTGGCAACAGCCTTGTCGATACCGCGTTTAACGTCGAGAGGATTGGCACCTGCAGCCACGTTCTTCATACCCTCAGTGAGGATAGCTTGTGTAAGTACGGTAGCAGTAGTTGTACCATCACCAGCGTCGTCGCCAGTCTTTGATGCTACGCTCTTAACGAGTTGAGCACCAGCGTTTTGGAATGCATCGTCGAGTTCGATTTCCTTAGCTACGCTCACACCATCCTTGGTGATGCGAGGCGCACCAAACTTCTTGTCGATAACTACATTGCGGCCTTTAGGACCAAGTGTTACCTTAACTGCATTAGCCAATGCATCAGCACCCTCGCGTAAACGTTCGCGAGCATCTACATCGTATACTATTTCTTTAGCCATAATGGAATATGTTCTATTTAAAAAGTTGTATTATGAAAATTGTTAAGAGAAAAATGTTTTTGGTTGAGGCCTTATGCTTTAAGATTAGCCCAAGATGGCGAGAACATCGCTTTGGCGCATAATCAAGTACTTTTCGCCTTCAAACTCTACTTCTGTGCCAGCATATTTACCATATAATACGGTGTCGCCAGCTTTCAGAACCATTTCTTCGTCCTTAGTGCCTTTGCCAACTGCAAGCACTTTGCCTTGTAGTGGTTTTTCTTTAGCAGTGTCTGGAATGATGATACCACCAGCAGTTTTTTCTTCTGCGGGAGCGGCTTTGATAAGCACGCGGTCAGCTAACGGTTGAATGTTCATAATAGCTATTTTAATTTTTTTGTTTATATCAAAAGTGTTAGGTTAATTGCCTACTTTAGGCATTCGCTATGTCTTATGCCAAAAGCGTGCCAAAATGTGTTGTGGCGAATAATAAAAACGTTTTTACTTGGTAAAAAAGGCAAGTTAGTTTCTTGTTATGCCATAATGTCACCCTGTGACAAATTGCCTTTTCTTCCACATTAATAGGGATTGTCTGTTATGCAGAAAGCACGTAATTTTGCAGTCGGAATTTGGGTAGATAGCATATTGCTCTCTGCTTTAAAAAATATTATAAAAACCAACACAAGGATTTTAAACACACAACAACTAAATGCTCTTACTCTCGTTATTAGCCACAGTAATGCCTATTGAGGCAGACACGCTCAAGAACTTTGATATAGAGGAAGCTATTGTGGTGGCTTCGCCCAAAGAAACCAAGCAGTTGCGCAAACAGCCTGTGAGTGTTTCGCTCTTCGATGCCAATATGCTTAAGCAACGCCACGTTGAGGCAATGAAAGACCTCTCGGGGTATGTCCCAAACTTTTATATGCCCAACTATGGCAGCCGCCTTACGTCGGCCTGCTATGTGCGTGGCATTGGGTCGCGTATCAATACGCCTGCCGTAGGGTTATATGTAGACAATGTGCCCTATATGGATAAAACTGCTTACGACTTTTCTTTTCAAGGCATAGAACGTGTAGACGTGTTGCGTGGTCCGCAAGGAACCCTTTATGGACGAAACACAATGGGTGGTTTGGTACGTGTTTACACCGCCAATCCGTTTACGCATCATGGCACCGATGTGAGTTTAGGTCTTGGTTCTGCGTTGCGCTCAGAATGCACAATGTCGCGCCATGCAGCCTTTACCACCTACTTACACCCCTCTAATCGCATGGCATGGAGCGTGGGTGGTTATTACGAAGGGCAGATGGGATATTTTACTAACCAAGTTACGGGTAAGAAGCAAGATGCCAGCGATGCTGCTGGTGGCAGACTGCGCATGTCGTACCGCCCTACAGAGGTTGTAAAGATAGATTGGACTGCTTCGTATGAATATAGCAACGAAAAGGCTTGTCCTTACTACCTGCTTGGCCACACATCGAACTTTGAGAGTGGCTATCGTACAGCCTCAGATCGTGTGGCTTCGTTGGGTACGCTTGAGCAGAACCGTCCCAGTACCTATCGCCGCCATTTGCTGAATACGGGCTTGGGCGTAGAGCATAAGATGCCGCGCGTAACGCTCACTTCAATCACAGCCTATCAGCACTTGTCAGACCGCTTGTTTATGGATCAAGATTTTACAGAGGCTGATATCTTTTCGTTGTGCCAACGCCAAAACATGAACACCGTGTCGGAGGAGATAGCATTGAAAAATGCCCCTACTAAGGATAGCCGATGGACGTGGACTACGGGCCTTTTTGCCATGTACCAACACATGCAAACCAAGTGTCCTGTAACCTTTTATAAGTCTGGTGTGGCATACTTAAATAATCAAATTGGTGCCAACTTGCCCACACGACCTAACATTGGCATTAAGTTTACTGGCAACGAAATACCGTTTGCATCGCAACTCAAAACGCCCTCGGTTAATGCGGCACTCTTTCACCAAAGCACCTTGAAACTCTTTGCGGGTTTAAGCATGACGCTTGGCCTACGTCTCGACTACGATTATCAACATCTCAACATGACGTCGGATGCTGGTGCTGAAGGCGTTCCCTACCATTTTAGTATGAGTATGGGGCCAACCATGAACTTCAATACCAACCTCAGTGCCGACCCATCACTTGCAGCCAAACTCAGCCATACCAATTGGCAGGTGCTACCCAAAGCTGCTATCAATTACACCTTACCCAACGACTTGGGAAACATCTATGTGAGTGTAGCCAAGGGATACCGCTCGGGCGGATATAACATTCAGTCGTACTCAGACCTTGCACAAACGCAGTTGCGTCGCCAGATGATGCTTGGTGTGCGCGAGTTTAGCATACAGAGCATCAATGCCATAGCTTATTTGCCCGATGCAGTAAAGCAAAGAGCTATAGCTGGCATGACAAGCACGCTTGATGCCATTACGCCCCAAGAACCTAACGCCGAAACGCTCTACTACAAACCCGAATACACCTGGAGCTATGAGGCTGGCATACATCACAATTTGGCTGACAAAGCCTTGCAACTCGACCTATCAGCCTTTTATATGAAGACGCGCGATCAACAGATAGCACGTTTCTCGGAGAGTGGTATGGGCCGTGTGATGGTAAATGCAGGTCGTAGTCGCAGCTGTGGTGTTGAGGTGGGTTTACGCTCGCAGTTGTTGACCGACAGATTGAACCTTGCTGCCAACTACGGGCTTACCTCTGCCGAGTTTACAAGCTATTATCTTGGCAAGGCATCAGCCGATGCAGCAGCGGTAGACTACACGGGTAATCGTGTGCCTTTTGTGCCAAAGCACACCTTTAGTGCTTCGGTAGATTTTTGCCAACCTTGCCGTAGCTTTGTTAGAGCTTTCAGCGTGGGAGCCGATGTTAAGGGAGCTGGCAATGTGATGTGGAACGAGGCTAACACCTTTGGGCAGAACTTTTATGCCACTTTAGCTCTGCGCATGGGCATAGAGCTAAAGCACCAATGGCAGCTCAACCTTTGGGCGCAAAACCTAACCAATACGCGCTATGCCACTTTTGCCTTCGACAGCATGAACAATCGTTTTGCGCAATATGCTGCGCCTCGCACGGTTGGTTTCGACCTTAAATGGCATTTTTAAGTATTACTGTCCGCTAAAAGTGCTTAGTTTGCCTATCTGATTTATGCATTGACAAGCACCTGCTTAAATGATAAGTAAGTAGGCAAATTAAAATTAGAAAGTCACGGGCTGAAAGCCCAAAAGACTATAGCCTATGGCAGCACCCTGGGTTGTAGTCTTTTGGGCTTTCAGCCCGTACTTTAATACTTATTCTTTACCTTATTTCTTCTAATTTTATTTTGTGTCCACTTACTTAGTAATGTTTTTTAAGCCGATGATGTAGGCCGAAATATAGATGACGATACCAGTTAGTTCTTAACAACCTACCTCCTATTTTGTGAACATTTATTGACATTCTGAAAGCTCCAAATAGAAATGAAATGTTAATGAAATTAACTATTAAGTGCTATTATTTTAATTTATTTAATGGATATGCATGAAGTATAAGTGCCCTTTTAGCACAAGGATACGTATCCTTGCATCTCTAAAACACGTTAGTAAGCACACAAGGATACGTGTTCTTGTGGCATAAGGATACGTATTCTTAAGCTATAAGGATACGTATCCTTAGCTTTTATGCGCATACGAGTAATGAGTGAATGATTGCTAACTTATTGATATTCAATATATTAGATAAAATTGCTCAAAACTGCAGAATTTTGGCTCAAATGTTCATCTCTTCAATTTTTTTCGATTTATGAGCGTTTGACTTTAAAACTTTTGCTTTTCAAAAATTATAAGAGAGGAAGAATGAACAAGCGAAAAGAAAAAGTTTAAAACAATTCGATGCTTAAGGATGCATCATTCAAACTTTGTGTGTAATATTGCACTCGCTATTTGAACTCATAAGTAGGTGTTCATAATTATTTTTATATTTGAAGTGCTTTATGTGGATGTAGCTTAAAGGTTAGTTTGAAGGAGCATAGCGGGCTATGTGACTGAAAACTAACCTTTAAGATGCGCCACAGAAAGTGCTACAAATGTAAAAATAACAGAACTGATTTTATAAATAATTTTGAACACCTACTTATTATTTAATACGTACCAATTCATGGCAAATAATAATATAGAACAAGGCAAAAAGCCTGCAGCAAGCACGTTGGTATTGGCATTTTTGTTGCTCTCTGTCACACTGACAGCCTCGGTATGGTTAGTGGTGCATTCGGCACGCGAAGTGAGTAGTGTAACACAAACAGAAGCCTTGGTAACAAAACAACGAAAGGCTACCGACCAATTGTATAGGCAACTGCTTAATACCTCTACCCAAGCCGAAATTGCCACATTGCAGTATGCCGACGATGTGGAGCTGAAACGCTACTTAGTGGCATCGGCAAAAACCGATACGGCACTATCAGCCCTAAGAAAGATGGTGGCAAACCACACACAGTTGCAGCGCATCGACTCATTGCAAAACCTATTGTGGATGAGGCGTGATGGCACAGTAAGATTGGTAAGCACCTTGCGCACCGAAAACCACATTGGGGGCAACTTGCAGCAGCAAATTAAAGCTTTGCACAAGAGTCATCGGCCTGTTACGATGCAGGTGGAAGTGCCAGTTGTTGAGAGGGGCGAACAGTTGGTGATAGAACGCCGAAAACGTGGCTTTTTCAGAAGGTTGGGCGATGCTTTTAGGCGAGCTAAAGACGACACGATACACTCGCAGGTGGTGCAACACAAAGCTGCCTACGACACCGCGCAAACGCAAGTGAACATAGCAGACACTTTGGCCCATTTGCTCACAAATGTGCATCGCGATATGCAACGCGACTCTTTGTCGCACACTCGTAAACTTTATCTCAACTCAGACCAATTGCGAGCTGCCTCATTGGTGTTGTCGCAACATATGGCTAAACTTATTGAGAATTTTACCACGGCACAGTTGCAACTTATTAGCAAAACCATTAGCCAGGAAAGAAGGCAACGCCAAATAGCTGCCGTGAAACTTGCTACAATGGCAGTGCTCTCAATAGTGCTTTCGGGGCTACTCATTGTGTGGCTCGTACGCGACATACAACGCTCAAATCGCTATCGTCGCGCCCTTGAGTTGGCCAAAGAACAAAGCGAACAACTAATGACGCAGCGCGAACAACTGTTGCTCACCATATCGCACGACATCAAGGCTCCCGTTAATACCATATTGGGTTATTTGCGGTTGTTGCCACACTCATTAATAGTTCAACATACTGAACTGAAAGCTATTGAAGCCTCTTCGCAACACTTGTTGCAACTTGTTGTCGCATTGCTTGATTATCATAAACTTGAGGCAGGCAAAGAGGTGGTGCACAATGCCCCCACACACATCAACAAAGTGCTGCAAAATGTGGCAGATGCCTTCTTGCCTATTGCGCAACAAAAGGGGGTGGCATTAAGCACCAATTTGTGCTTGCCAACAGCACTTTGGGCAGATGCCGATGCTTTGCGCCTACAGCAAATTGTTGAGAACTTAATGAGTAATGCTGTGAAATATACAGCTCATGGGCAGATAACATTAAGCGCCAAATGGGATGCTCAAACGGCACAACTCAACCTCTCTGTTACTGATACGGGATGCGGAATGACGCAGTACGATTTAGACCGCATTTTCAACCCTTTTACACGTGTAAAGGGGAGTGAAGGACACGAGGGGAGTGGGTTAGGACTTAGCATAACTCACAAGTTGGTTGAACTATTAGGTGGCACATTGGTGGCTCATAGCAAGTTGGGGCATGGTAGTAGTTTTGTGCTGACATTGCCGCTAAAAGTTTGTAAACCCGCCCAACAAGAGCCTCTACAAACAAGCAATGAGGGGGAAGTGCTGCAGTTATTGCCCTCTACGATATGTTGTGCGGTGATAGACGATGATGTGCTACAACTGCAACTAACTGAGGCTATGCTTTGCAACGTGTTGCCCGAAGATTCGGTTGTTAAGACCTTTACTAAAACCGATGAATTGCTGCAATGGTTAGACAATGGCAACTGCCCAACACTTTTGCTAACAGATATTGAAATGCCTGGTATGTCGGGCTATGAGGTGCTGAAAGCAGTGCATCAACACCAACCTTGTGAGAGCACTACCTATGTTGTGGCAATGACTTCTCACTTGCTTGTGCCAATCAACGACTTTAAGCAGCGAGGATTTAACGATGTACTATTTAAACCTTTTAATCAAAACGATTTGCTGCGAATGCTGCAAGGCATTCAATCGGGTGAACAAACTGCATTGGAGGACAAAAATATCGCTATAAAGCAGGCTTGCCCTTGTTCGCTTAGTGCATTAACGGCCTTTGCCGATGGTGATGAACAGGCAGAACAGGCTATACTCAAGCAGTTTGCAAGTGATTGCCAACAACACC
The DNA here is from genome assembly GCA_934255485.1 of uncultured Prevotellamassilia sp. Taxonomy (GTDB): domain Bacteria; phylum Bacteroidota; class Bacteroidia; order Bacteroidales; family Bacteroidaceae; genus Alloprevotella. The sequence goes on from CAKQOG010000008.1 coordinate 15,425, forward strand.
TTCAGCTACTCGAACAGGCTTTGGCCGAACAAAATAAAGCTGAGGCATGTCGTATTGCACACAAAATGCTTCCAACGTTTACGTTGATAGGTTCGCAGGTGCTACCAGCTTTGCAGACGTTAGAGGCACACCGAACCGACAATACATGGAGCGGTGAGGATGAACAACTTTGTCAACAAGTTGTGGCAGAGCTAAAACTAATGGCTAAACAAAATATATTTAAACACTAATAAAGAAGAATGGCATCGCATATTTTAATGGTTGAAGACGACCTTACATTTAGCACCATGCTCAGTACATGGCTACAGAAAAAAGGCTTTGTTGTGGAGTGTGCCTCAAGTGTAGAAGGGGCTGTTAAGCTATTGTTGCGTGGCACGAAAACTCCTAATTTGATATTATCAGACTTGCGATTGCCCGACCATGATGGGCTTTATTTGTTGCAGTGGATGCAACAAACAAAGTTGTTTGTGCCTTTTATTGTTATGACACACTATGCAGATGTGCAAAATGCAGTGGAGGCTATGAAGCTTGGTGCAGCCGATTATATAAGTAAACCCGTACAGCCCGACTTGTTACTGCAAAAGATTAATGACGCTTTAAAAGCTGCTCCGCATAAAACGCAACAGGCTGATAACAACGCTGAAAAACAAACAGCTAATGGCAATAAAACAGCCGACGCATCGTCTGCAAAAGGTAAGTGCGCTAAGGGCATCGAAGGGCATTCGCCCGTGGCTTGCCAACTCTATAAACTGGCAAAACTTGTGGCACCAACCCCCATGTCGGTGCTTATTATCGGTGCAAGTGGAACGGGCAAAGAATATGTGGCACATCGCATTCACGAACAGAGTAACCGAAGCAATGGGCCGTTTGTGGCTATAGACTGTGGCGCACTGACTAAGGAACTTGCTGCGTCAGAACTATTCGGACACGTAAAGGGGGCCTTTACGGGTGCTATAACCGACAAAGTGGGGGCTTTTGAACAAGCATCGGGAGGCACTTTGTTTCTTGATGAGGTGGGCAACCTTAGTTATGATGTGCAAGTGCAACTATTGCGAGCGTTGCAAGAAAGGCGCATACGCCCTGTGGGTAGTGCAGAAGAACGAGTGATAGACATTCGATTGGTTTGTGCTACAAACGAGAATTTGCCCGAAACTATAGAGCATGGCACGTTTCGCGAAGACCTTTATCATCGCATCAACGAGTTTACACTACACATGCCTTTGCTGCGCGACAGAGGAGGCGATGTGTTGGAGTTTGCCCGCTATTTCTTGCAACAAGCCAATGTTGAATTAAAACGTAATATTATAGATTTTACGAGCGATGCACAAATGGCTCTGCTACAATATGCTTGGCCTGGTAATTTGCGCGAAATGCGCAATGTGGTAACTCGAGCTGCGCTCATGGCTGAGGGAGAAAGCTACATCTCTGTGGTACATCTTAACCTGCCCATAGTTAAACATTCTAACATAAAAAGTGCTACATCTTACGCCATAAAGCCATCAACTAATGAAGAACTTGCACGCATTCGTGAGGCTTTGCAAATAACGAATGGAAACAAAAGCCGCGCTGCTCAGTTATTGGGCATTGACCGAAAGACACTCTACAATAAATTAAAGCAATATGGCGAAGAATTGTAGAAGTAGAAATGTAAAAGGTGTGGAATAACTGTGGAATTATTCTACAGTTTCTACACATTTTCCACACTTTTAAAGCGTGCCAAAAAATAGAAGAAAAATGTAATGGCTTGAATATCAGCTGAATACGAAATGTTGGTATGTTTTGGCACGCCCTTTGCGCTTTATATAGGCAGAAATAACTAAATAATTAATCAACACATAAAATAACAAACGATTATGAAAAAGTTCACTATTTCTGCTATTGTAGCAATGGGCGTAGTTGTACTGAGCAGTGCAGCTTTCGCAGGCACAACTTCTGCTAACTCTCGTGGTTTGGTAAGCAACGCTTCTACTTTTGCTGCCGATACTGTAGTGCCTAACGATACTATTGTGCCCGAACAAAAGGACACAACCACAAAAACAGAGAAACTATGCTTTGCCGATACAGTGGTGCCAACTGACACTGTTACACCAACTGACACTGTAGCGCCTAAGAAAGAAAGCAAGGAAAAAGGTGAGAGCTCTTTGGCTGATACTGTAATTCCTGCTGATACGCTAAAGCCTGCAAAAACCAAGTAACCACGGCTATTATTGGTTATGAATAGGTTCTTTATGCCATCTACAGATGGAGAATAAATATGTATAGATTTTTGTTCAAAAGCATAGGTTGAGGGGGAGTGTAATTAGGCATCATGTAGTTAAGAAAAGTACGACATGCGAGGAGATAGACATGGTTGATTAGAGGAGAAAGTCGTATGATGCAGTTTATGCAACTACCTAAGCCTATGTTTATGAGCAAAATGATATACTGATAAATTTATTCAAAAAATATAGCTTCATGATAGAATAACTGAACTCTATCTTGAAGCTATGTTTGTTTTAAGAACAATGCGTAGATTATACAAAAACAACGCCCAACATTGTAGAGGTCTTAAGCAAGTTTTTTGAGCATGTTTTCGGCTTGTTGCTCTTGCTTTTGCCCCAAATCCATAAACTTAATAAGGGCTTTGCTTGCAGCTCTTGCTGTGGCACTTTGCGGCGTGTGTAATACGCTCTCTGCTTGGTCAAGAAACTCGGCAGCATCGCGCTCCGAAGGGATAAGGTGATTCATAAAAAGGCGCGAAAGGAGCAGATAACCGCAGAGTTGCCTCATATCTTGATTAGAGGCAATCCATTCGTAAGCCTTAGTTGATGCCCAAGGTTCGTGGCTAAAAAGAGCAAATACGGTGCACTCAGCTTCTTCTACATACTGCATTTGTTCTATCCATAGTTCTGCTAAATCCTCATCCATACACTCTTTTGGCATGAGCATTCCAGCCAAGAGGCGGCACTCGCGTATATTCTCTTTCCACAAAGCAGCAGCGAGTTCGTATGTATGAGGCAAGGTGGTGGCAAAGTCTTGAAGACGCGGAAGTTCTACACCAAAAATAACTTTATAACCTAAGCCTTTATCGCGCATAGATGCACTTATAGGACCATTCATCATGCCGTGCATAGAGCGTTTGATATATCGTAGTTGTTCTGAAAGATTATCGGGATTTACCATAGATGTGTTTCGTTAAAAGTAATGTAGTATGCAAAGATAATGCAAGGTGAGTGCAGAACAAAGCTCGCTTTAGTTCTGCCGAACCGCAGCTTATCTTATGCAAAGATAATGCAAGGTGAGTGCAGAACAAAGCTCGCTTTAGCTCTGCCGAACCGCAGCTTATCTTATGCAAAGATAATGCAAGGTGAGTGCAGAACAAAACTTGCTTTAGCTCTGCCGAACCGCAGCTTATCTTATGCAAAGATAATGCAAGGTGAGTGCAGAACAAAGCTTGCTTTAGCTCTGCCGAACCGCAGCTTATCTTATGCAAAGATATAAAATTTTAAATAGGTATCACAATTTATAAAATATCAGACCTAAAATTATGGAAACAAAACAAACGGCAATAGAGATAGTATTTTATTGCTCTATAGTCGTTGTTGTACAGCCCAATAGAACATAGATAATTGAAAGATTAGAGCATAAAAAAAGGATATTCCCATGATAATAATGAGAATATCCTTTGTCGTTGTTGTTTGCATTTAGGTGCATTTGCTTTGTGGCAGAATGCACCTAAATAGCTTACTTAAAAGATTACCTTTTGACCATTAACGATGTATACACCTTTATCTGCTTTTTCTACACGGCGACCGCTGAGGTCGTAGATAGTAGTAGGAGTAACGTTGATAGTGTTAATAGTTTGATTTATACCTGTAGGAAGGTTACCAGCAGAACAGTCAATAGTAAGTGTTTCGTTTGCCTTGATGTCGTATACAACAACTTCTTTTTTAAGGCGAACAGAAACCTTGCGGTCTTTGTCAAGATTGTTGGTAATCTTAACAATCTGTGCTTTACCATTGCTCCATTCCTCGTCTACAGTGTAGTTACCTTGCGCTTTCAAACCCTTAACATTACCATTTTTCCATGCAGAAGGTAGAGCAGGTAGGATAGTAACAACATCGTCGTAGCTCTGAAGTAACATCTCTGCAATACCGCTTGTGCAACCATAGTTTCCGTCAATTTGGAAAGGTGAGTGAGCATCGAAGAGGTTGTAGTAGCAACCACCATAGTTACCCATCTCAATTACATAAGAGCCTGAGTGACGAAGAGCCAAAGAGAGGTTGCGACGAGCATTGTTACCATCAAGACAACGAGAGTAAGTGTTGGTTTGCCAACCCATACTCCAACCAGTTACATCACCATTACGAGCAATCATGCTGTTGTAAGCAGCTTGGAAGAGTTTCTTGCCTTGAGTAGTGTTGTCGAATGCACTTACTTGAGCAAATGGATAGAGGCACATCAAGTGTGAGAGGTGGCGGTGGCCAAGATCAGAGAGTTTGTTGTTCTTCCATTCAGAGATACAAGTCTTACCATCGTAGGTTTCAGTCCACAAACCCTTGTCGTATTTGTTGTAAAGAGCTGTGATGTTAGTGATTTGTGCAGCAGTAAGTGGAGAGTCTTCACCAAGTTCTTGGTGTGCTTTGAACACTTCATCAAGGAGTTCGTAGCTACATTGTTGTGCAAAAGCTGTTACATCAGTAGGACCATGTTCGGGACTCCATTCGTTCTTAATTTCGTATTTGCCCTTGCTATCTTTGGTTGCAATGCTCTTGATGAAGAGTGCTGCATCGTACATTACAGGGAGAGCCTTTTTGAGAAAATCGCGGTCGAGAGTGTATTTGTAGTAGCGCCAAAGGTGAGTGCAATACCATGCACCGAGAGTCTTAATTTGTGTGTTTGCCCAAGTAGAACTACCACCAAAGATGTTGTTTTCTACGGCTACAGTCCAACCTTGAGCACCGCTCTTAATATTCTTAGCAAGAGCTACCCATGGTGAGTTATCAGCAGTAGCAAGATCGAGGATGTGGTTGAGGAATGGCAAGTGCATCTCGCTAAGGTTAGTAGGATCTGCAGGCCAATAGTTCATCTCAACATTTATATCTGCGTGAACATCACAATGCCAGAAGTTGGTGTTGCTGCGGTCGTTCCATATACCTTGAAGGTTGCTTGGAGCGTGAATGCTTGTATCGAGGTTTGCACCGATAGTCATGTAACGTCCGTATTGGAAGTAGAGACTTTCAAGGAACAACCCCTCGGGAGTAGTTTTGTTGGCATCAGTTGCATAGAACTTGATGAGATCTTCGGTTGTTTTGTTGCTCTTCATACCGAGATTCAAACTAACACGATTCATGAGTTGGCTGAAAATGGTTGTGTGTCTGTCGAGCAAACTTTCGAAGGTTTGTTCAATAGCAGGTTCAATGCGCGACTGTACGGTAGTTGCTAATTGCTCAGCGCTTTCACCGCTTACGCAACCACTCTTTGTTGCATCATAGTCTGTTGCAGCAGCCATAACAATGTTGGCCCATTCTGCATTTTCAACAAGTATACCATTCTCGGTTGTTGTTACCTTAGCACCATCGTTAGCAACAACTTTGAAAGCTGCGTTGTAGCTAACAGTTTGCATACTGCCATGGAAACTTGCTCCATCGTCAGCGTAAGAAACTTCGCTTGCATTAATCTTAGTGTCGGGTACAAAGGTAATGTTCATAGCCAATTTGTCGTTACCCTTAGCTTCGTAGTGAGCCACAAACACTTTGTCTTTAGCTGATACGAAATAACGACGTTGGTAGGTGGTAGCCTCGTCTGCGCTCTTGTAGTTTACGCCTGCCACACCATCGATAATGTCGAGGTAGCGAGTGTATTCCTTAATAGGTTTAGAGTCGTCGGCAAATGAGAAAGCTTCGCTCTTGTCGGTAACAAGAATAGAACCGAAGTTTTGGAAATAACCTTGTCCTACGCTACTACCATTGGTTGTATAGCCACTCCAAAGGGTCTTTTCGTTGAACTGAATTTCGTCTTTAAATACACCACCACGGATAGTTGTACCGATTTGACCATTACCAAGTGGAAGTGCATATTCCATCCATGTGTCTGAAGAGTTTGTCATCTCAACAGGTTGGTTGTACCAAAGAGAGAAGTCGTTAATATCCGAAGGACGTTGGCCTGGAGTATAGGCATTGTATTCTGCATACATCAAGTCATTGCTTGGCTGGACCTCTGTGATGTAAAACTGAGAACCTTCATCGTTGTTAGTTGCTTCAGCATTGTCCCAAAGAGCAAGATAATTATCGCGGTTGTTCAAGTAGTTGTGCTCAGAAGAGGCAAGTTTGATATAGCTTGGCTCGTTGCTACCAATCTTAATGTCGCCATTGAAGTAGGTAGTAGTTTCGGTATCGTAAGCTTTAAGACCTGGAGATACCATGTTGGCACGTGCATCGGCTTCGCTACCTTTGATACCAAGTACTTGGCCTGCACCAACCTCTCCAGCGTTGATAAAGCGGTAAGAGTCATCAGCAGTTTTCAGTATGTGCCACAAACTATTTATGCTTGAAGGAGCCTTTGTGTTGCTTAGCAACAATCCATTACCATCCTTGTAGCCTTCGGCAAGGCTGACATATCCGCCTTTACCATTTTTGATGGTATAATATTTTTCGAATGCTTGTTCTGCATCTGCAGCATCAAAAAGGTTGAATTGAGAAGCATCAGCATCTTTAGCCCAACGTACTATGCCATTCCAATCTACCATGTGGAGTGCCTCGAGATTAGCTTCGCCTGTTTTAGAATAAATAACGCAATGGCCGTTGGTTGATGAGGCTATTACAGTGTAAATACCAGCAGCATCTTTTGCAACGAGTGGCACAGCTTTGTTGTTGGAAGTAGGCAATGCACCTACGTAAAGACCTGTTCCAATGTTCTTGATGTAGTAATCGCCCTCGGTGTCAGCCTTTTCAAATTCCCAAATGTGGTTCTTTGTGTAAAGACCATTGTTTGAGCCCATGTTGGTTCCATTGGCATAAGCAAATAGGGTTGTATGTAGTTTGTTGCCGATAAAGAGGTGCTTGCCAGCAATGTCGGTGCCAAGCAATTCACCGCTACCAATAGCATTGTAGGCAGTTTGCAAAGAGGTAATTGCCTCTTGATAACCCTCTTTAGTAGTTGGTGCTGTTGTTGGTATGGCTTTTACGGCAGCCGATGCATCGTGGTAGAAGTATTTGTAGTTTGCAGCTGTATTAATTTGTCCAACAAGTGTGTTGTATTCATCTTTAAGTAGTTGCAAAGGGTCGCCTGTAGCGCCTTCAAAGTAGAGTTGGTTGTTGTTGTCGCCTGCATTCCATTCACCAAGTTGCACGCCTGCAGAGGTTCCCCCCCATTGGTTCATACAGGTTGATTGGCCAACACGCTTAATTTCGAAATACTTGCTCGCAGAACCATTGATAATAGCGAGTTTTACAGCTTTGTTTTTGGTTGTTGTGATAAAACGGCTCGAAGAGAAACCAACGTAGTTTCCCTCTTTGCTTTTCATTACAAATGACTCTTTCGTTCCGATAAATTGGAACTCGGTCTTGTTGCTTTTTGTTTTTGTTGTTACCATGTTCTTACCCGAACCTTTGTCGCTCAAGTAGTTCCCTCCCGTTTTGAATTTAACGGGGAAATACATTGGCTCACTTTCGGTTGAGAAAGTAGGTAACTCGCTCTGTGCGCTTGCCATTATAAAGGCAAAAAGAGCAAAGAAGAAGAGTGTAAATTTCCTCATAGATTGTGGATATGTAGTTAGTAATTATTAGATTTAAACAAATGTGTTGATTATAATCTGTATTGCTATGGACAAAGGTACACTTTTTATCTATGTAATGCAAAATTGCAAAGTGTTTTTTACAATTGGGTTTAGTGTTAGATAACTTTCGAGCATTAAGCAATACATGCTTTATAATCGCTAATTGTGAGTGTTAGCAATTATAAAGCATGTATTCTTTGAAAGTCTATTTATGTGCGTACAGCGTTAGCCTTTAGTGCTTTGCGTGTGTGCTCCTTTTGAAATCCATAATAGTAGGAGCATGTAGAGCATTATGTCGGCTATAAATATGATGTTAATGTTGATGTGAGTGTCGAGCAATAAATTGAGAATAACAAAGAATAAGGCAACAACAATAATAAAGTTGCGTGCTTTTCGTTGGCTCCATCCTCTAGCAAGTAGCAAGTGGTGGATGTGAGTTTTATCGGGTAGAAATGGATTAACACCACGGCTAATACGTCCAATCGTTACTCTTATTACGTCTAAACAAGGGATTATCATGAGCGAAAATGCCACAATGAGTGCATCGCCTGAACTTGTTTCTTCTGCTTGGTGCATAGCATATTTCACGGCAAGCATACTTAGCAGTAGACCTAAGACTTGACTGCCGCAATCGCCCATGAATATCTTGTTACGTTTTTCAACTTTGCCATATACGTTAAACCAAAAGTATGAAGTCAAAGCCCCCAACATAGAGAACGAAAGGCAAGCATCAATCACGTTACCATGTATGTAAAAGAGTGAGCCTAAAAACAAAAAAGCTACCATTGTTAAACCCGAACACAAGCCATCTATGCCATCGATAAGGTTAATAGCATTGATAACATATACAATGAGCAGAACCGTGAAGGGCATGCCAAAGAACCATGGAATTTCATAAAGTCCAAACAAACCATAGAAGTTGTTAATCCAAATACCAGAGGCAACAACAAGTATGGCGCATAAGAAATGTACCATGAATTTCACTTTATACCCAATGTCTTTAATGTCGTCAGTCAAGCCTTCAGCATAGATAAGTCCTAATGCTATAAGGTTGATAACAAAGGATGTTAGGCAAAATTTGCTACTACTGCAAGGCCAAATTTCGTCAGTTGTTCCTAACAAGCAATAGGCTACTAACATCATAATACATGTGGCTATAGCAGAAGGCACAAAGGCCATGCCACCCACACGCGGTATTAGACCATGGTGTATTTTGCGAGCGTCTAATGTATCAAACCATCTTTTTTTAAATGCAATACATATAATTTGTGGAATGACGGCAGAGGTAAGTAAAGAACTGAGTATAAAACTCAAAATAAGGTATATAATAATGTTCATTTAGCAGAGCAACTTCAGGTGATTAAAGAGTTCAATATCGTTTAAGAGAGATTTTATAAGTTGTAATTATAGATATTCTATATTCTATCGGAAAGGTGTAATCCATTACGACAACATTTGTATACCCATTTTTAATGGTGGACTATACTGCTTTGCAAAGGTAAGCATTTTTTGCATAGCATTGCATGCAAAAAGGTCTTTTTGATTTTAACGTTGAAATGTGTAGATTTATTATGTAACAACGTTAAAAAAAATATTTTACTCGTAAATTTGCACCCCAAACGAATTATTACTTATGCTTTTAAAGTTTTTTCTAACCTGCTCAAAGATAGGCTTCTTTACGCTTGGCGGTGGTTATGCCATGATTCCTGCTATGGAACGCGACTTTGTGGAGAAAAATCATTGGGTAGATCATGAAGAGTTTATGAACGTAATGGTGGTGGCGCAGACTACACCAGGTATTTTTAGCATCGATCTTGCAAGTCACATTGGTTACAAATTGCGTGGCTTTTGGGGAGGCATAGTTGGGGCATTGGGCATAGCCCTTCCATCTATAGTGTGCATATTGCTTATAGCTATGTTCTTCCATGCTTTTCGCGATAATGTGTATATCGACCATTTTTTTAAGGGAGTGCGCCCAGTGGTAGTGGCACTGATTGCAGCACCTTGTTTCAAGATGGCTCAATCGGCACACATCACCTTGCGCACGATATGGATACCCATCGTTTGTTGCGCACTTATAGCCTTGTTCAATGTATCGCCCGTTCTCATCATCTTAGTTGCAGGTGTGTTGGGTTATATTTACGGAAAAATCAAAAAGTAGCATTGTTCTACATCATTACACAATGTAGTTATGAACATATTTCTGCACATATTTTTAGTGTTTACCAAGATAGGAACGTTCAATTTTGGTGGTGGCTATGCCATGTTGTCTCTTATTCACAACGAGGTAGTTATTAAGAATCATTGGCTCACCAATGCCGAGTTTACTGATATGGTAGCAATCAGTCAATCAACCCCTGGACCTATTGGTATCAATGCAGCCACCTATGCTGGTTATACGGCGGTGTTGCACCAAGGCTACCCTACGTGGGCTGCTGTGATAGGTTCGGTTTTAGCGTCACTTTCTATCATGTGGTTGCCCTTTTTGTTGATGATAGCCATTAGTCACTACTTGCTCAGCCATAAAGACTCAAAGGTGGTACAAGACATATTTGCCGCTCTTCGCCCCACAATTATAGGTCTTATCGGTGCAGCAGCTCTCTTGCTTATGAACCGCGATAACTTTGGTTCGCCTACACAATCGCCCATGCTTTTTGGCTATAGCGTAGTGGTGTTTTTAGCAGCATTTTTTGCTACAAGGTATAAAAAGGCCAACCCTATTTTGCTGCTATTTATCGGTGGCTTGCTTGGATTGTTGATATACTAACTTTAAGCAAATCCTCGTAATTATTATATCAAAAAAAATATTCAGATAGCCCATTCATTGACTTAATAAAGTGCATGAATGGGCTATCTGAATATTTTATAAGAAGCCTATTTAAAGGGCAATTAGTGAAATATGGGTAGCGAAGAGTTACTCTTCAATGTCAGGAGCAATAAGCTTGTATCCTTTGCCGTGGATGTTGATAATTTCAACATTCTCATCGTCTTTAAGGTGCTTGCGCAGTTTGGTGATATACACATCCATTGAGCGAGCGTTGAAATAATTATCGTCTATCCAAATAGTTTTAAGGGCAAAGTCGCGTTGCAATATTTCGTTTGCATGAACGCAAAGCAAAGCCAAGAGTTCGCTCTCTTTAGTGGTGAGTTTGGTTTGCTTGTCTCCGCGCGAAAGAATTTGCTTCTGTGTATCAAAGTCAAACGAACCAATCTTGTAGTGTGTGCGATTGCGGTTTTTCTTTCCGCGTACCCGACGCAATATAGCCTCCATACGGAAGGTGAGTTCTTCCATTGAAAAAGGTTTGGTTAGGTAGTCGTCGGCACCAATGCGGAAGCCCTCAAGAATATCCTCTTTAAGCGTTTTAGCAGTAAGGAATATGATAGGTATTTCCTCGTTGATTTGTCTAATGTCGCGTGCCAAACTAAAGCCGTCTTTTTTGGGCATCATTACATCGAGCACGCATAGATCGAAGCTCTTTTGTGTAAAAGCACGATAGCCAATTTCGCCGTCGGCACAAAGTTCAGTATCATATCCTTTAGCTTGAAGATATTCGCGAAGCAACATGCCGAGGTTCTCGTCGTCCTCGCAGAGCAATACTTTTAATGATTCTTCAGATGTGTTCATAATTGTATGATTTTATTGTTTATATTTCGTTATTATAAGTTTAATCCATGAGTGGAAGGGTTATAACAAAAGATGTTCCTTTGCCAAATTCGCTATCGGCATGAATAGAGCCATTCAATGCCTTAACCACGTTATGTACGTAAGCCAATCCTAATCCAAAACCTTTTACATCGTGGCGGTTACCCGTGTGAACGCGGTAGAACTTTTCAAAAATCTTTTTCAAATCTTCGCGGTGAATGCCTATGCCGTTATCCTTAATTGTAATAACCAATTTGTTGTCTGATTGGTTGTGGGTAGACACAACCAGATGCAATTTTCGTTCGGCATCTTTATACTTCACTGCATTATCAAGTAGGTTAAAGATAACGTTTGTAAAGTGCATTTCGTCTACAAACACAATGGCATTTTCGGCATCTAAGTGTGCGTCAATTTTGCCGCCCGAGGCCTCTACTTTTAGTCTGAAGGTGTTTACTGTGTCGTGAATAAGTGTATTAGCATCCACCTCTTTGCGTTTAAATGTAGCACCTTTACGGTCGAATAGCGACATTTGCAGCACCTTTTCCACTTGGAAGCGTAAGCGTTTTGTTTCGTCGATTATCACGCCCGATATGTGTTTAAACATGGTTTCGCTCTTAGCCACAGCAGGGTCTTTAAGCATTTGTGCAGCAAGCGATATCGTAGAGATAGGTGTTTTAAACTCGTGCGTCATATTGTTGATAAAGTCGTTTTTAATCTCGCTGAGCCTCTTTTGTCTAAAGATAGACCATACGGTGAATATAAACACTATCAGTAACAGCAATGTAAAGATTATGGCAGGTATCATAAACTTAACACTCGATAAGAGCAGACTCTTCATATCGGGGAAATTGATGTATAGAATACCCATTTGTGGCGAAGGGTCGTTGGGGAAGAGCACTTGCCTATAAGTATATTCGCTCCCCTCGTTAGTGTAGTCGGGGCAATGGTATACCACTCGTCCGTCTGATGTGGTTACGCAGAAATGATAGTCAATGTTTATGCCTTTATTTCTAAGTTCAGAGCGCAAGTTACTATCAAGAGCTCTAAAGTCGATGCGCTTGCTCAGAGGGGTTTCGCTTGCTTTGTAGAGTATGGAATACACCACCTCGTCGAGCAATTCTTTTTGGTAAACATAGCGTTGTTTCACAGAGTCGCGCACGCTTTCATTGGTACTATTAGCGTTTAAGTTATCTAAAAACATGCCTTTGGGCACATTGGCAGGTATGGTAACTTGCTCGTCGCTATGGTTAGTTGTGTTGGGCTTAGTAGCAACATGCTCTGCGTTATTGGTGGTGGCATCTTGTTGCTTTTGTTGGCGAAATTGTGCCTCAAGTCCGCGTTTGGTTTCGTTTAGTTCAAGATTTCTTGCCACTTGGAAAAGGCTATGGGTAACCGATTCGTCAAACTGCTCTTTTCGCATGTTAATAACTTCTTCAAAGTATTTAGTCTGCAAAAAAAGCAATCCAAGGAACAGTGTTCCCATAACAGCTGCAATTATCCAAATTGTTGACTTTTTCATGTAGCAAAGGTAATGTCAAATGTTAATTATTAGCCAAGTTTTTAGGGTGTTGTAAACTTTATTCTAATAAAATTAACAAGATTATATATTTTTAATTAACAAATTATGAAGTAAGGAGCATAAATGGCAAGTGCTCCGATTTATTGTGAAATAATAATCGGAGCACTTAAGTAAATGCACAAAATTAATTTAGGAAGTCATGGGCTTTCAGTTCGTACTTTAATCCTTATTTCTTCTAATTAAAAATTATCCATTTACTTACTTCATTTCTTTACATAGCACTATGGCAATACGATGCCAGCAGCCTCAATAGAGCGTCGTAACGTTTCAAAACTTTTCGTTGAAATGTCAGCTCCCAGGGTCGTTTTAGCCATGTTAGTTATTTTCTTGAATTTGCCCAGATTTTGGTTGATAATAGCGCAGAAGATGAGTTCTGACTGTTGTGTCAAAAGTTCTTCGCCCTTGGCATTTAGCGAGTTTTCTTCGCACAAGCAGTCGATGCTATCGCAGCGAGTAGCGTTACGGTTCTTTTTGTGATCGATGCGCATAGATAGCAATAAATCAGTAGGCTTAGCAAGTGCTGCAAAGAAGATGTCTACGCCTGGTTCCACATAGAGTGAGTATGCTTGTCGCTCGTTTTGCTCGAGTATATGGCTTATGGGTACACGCATCATTTTGCCGTTGGTGTATACCACCACCACATAGTTGTTTTCGTAACCATCGTATACGGGTATGGTCAATCTGGCCTTGCCATAGTAGGTATCTTCGCAGTGCATATACGTTTTTTCGTCAAGGAAGTTGATGTATGCCATGGCATACGCTCCACCATGAAGTTGTAAAACACTGGTGTGAATGGGAGGAAGGCTTTTTGTAGTGTCGTGCTTGGTTGGTGTTGCAGCGGTAGGAGCAGATTGAGGCTTTTTGTCTTCTGTTATAGCGGGCATCGTGTTGGCAACGGCAGTAGTGTCGTCCTTCTCAGCCAAAGCCTTTTCGGTGAGGGTAGCATACACCGCTTGGCGCGATGCCACAAAGTTGCGCAAGGTTTCACCCTTCAGTTCGCGCGTCTCAGAGGTAAAGCGACACCAGCAAACACCATCGAGTTTAACCACCTTGCTCGAGGGCTGAATGTGTAGGCAGAGCACGTCGCGTCCTTTAGCATCAATCCACTCTGTTTTGATGAGCAATAGCATGTCGTTGCCCATTTTCCACGAAATGTTGTCGATGATATAACGCTCGTAACTATCGCGGAAGTTTTTGTTTTTAAACATGCTCGATGCGGCATCACTCTGCAAACCAATGCCCATGCCCTCGTTGTTTACACCCAAGTAAAGGCGTCCACCCTCAGCGTTGAGAAAGCCGCATACCACGTGCAGTATCACCCAAGTTTGTCGTTCAATATCCTCGCGCATGCTGTTGCCAGCGGGGTATACAATGCTTGTTTTAAACTCAGTGTGAAGGTCTTCCTCGCCAAAGGTCATAAGACTGCTTTGTCGCTCTTGAATGTTGAGCAAGGCATTAATCTTTTTATGAATTTGAATTTGAGCCTGTTGCAGTTTAAACTCGCCCATAAGGTTGTATGCCAACACCAGTTTGCTTAGTTGTTTAAGCAAAGGTTCGCTGGCAGAGAGCGAAAGATTCCAAAGGTCTTCGTTGTGCGAAACCTCGCTAAGGTAGCTAACCGTTTGCAACTGCAGGTATTGTGTGTAGAGTCCTTGATAGTTTTGCACGTTGTCGCCCATCTGCTCGTATTCGCTCATTTCGTTCCAATCAACGCGTCCGTTTGTCTCAAAATGCTTGAGCAATAAGATGAGTTTCATGCGTTTTGTGTAGTAGTCGGCTTGTGCTTGGTCGTTGAGCGTAAGTGCAAGTAAACGTGTAAATCCCAAGTAGTTGTATGCCTGTTTATAGTCTGATGTCACCACAGCCACGCGGTCGGTAATTTTCATCAGTTCCTCCACGTAGCAAGCCTCAAGTGTTTCGTCTGCATCAACCATGTCGGTGTCTTCGTCGTGGTCGGTGTCGGTGTGTGTATCGGTTGGTGTCCACACTGCTCCTTCGCCAGCATACCACACCATGAGGTTATTAAACGCCTCTGGTGTAGTAAATGTTCGTCCCGCTTCGGCATAGCCCATAAAGCGGCCTAAGTGTAGGCCAATGCCGTGTTTACGTTCAATGATTTGCGCGTTGATAAAAGTGCCATTAGGCAGCATTTCGTTGGTGCACGCTCTGGGCAGAGAAAAGGTAAGTCCATAGTCAGACACACAGGCATACGTGTGCTTTTGTTCACTATAGTTAGTTACCACAGCCATGAAGGTTTCGTCTTCATCATACAGAAAGTTTTCATCTATAGCATTGTTGAGCAATGTGCTCATTTCAAACACGTAGCGGTTGTTATCGTCGATGCTCTTTACCAATACGGGCAATAGCAGTTGCAGTCCGTGTTCGTCTTGAAAAGAGTGAATGTCGGGGTAGGCGCGGTAGCGCACAATCTCGTTGGCATCAATTACGCCTTCGCCTTGAAAATGTTTGTCCTCGATTACGCAATGAAATACGCCATCAAACGACGATTCGCGGTCGATGCGCACCACCACTTCGTCGCCACGTTCGGGAAATCGTTTGGCATTAACCTGTGTGTGCGAGGGCAAACCGCGCACCACTTCTTCGGCAGCAAAGAGGTGACGTTCAAGGTTGCGCCAAAGTTCTTCGTAGGGGCGCATACTGTCTTTATCTGCTACTTGACTAAAGTGTACAGTGTCGTTAAGGCACACCTCTACGTGGTGCCACGGCAGGAGGTCGGCAGGCAGTTGGTTCTTGCACATGGGTAGGGCATGGCAAGGCGATAGTGATATAGTGTCGGAGAGTTTAAGGTCTACCTTGTTCGTAACAAAGTGGCGTGTGGTGGCCAGTTCGCCAGCCATACCATGCTCACACACACGCATCATAATGAGTAATGGGGCTTGCACATCTCTCCATGCAAACTCAAGTTGTGGCACGTGTTCGCCCATTAAGCAGTAGTAAGCCTTTTCAAAACAACGTGGAATGTTACAGCCATTTAAGTAGGTGAGGTAGCGATAAAGGCGAGCACGATTAATGTTTACATCAAAGGGCAAATCCTTGCACTTATCGGCAAGCAATTGCTGTATGGCAAGCGCCTTGATTACGCTTGTAACGCGGTCTTGAAGGTCGTCGTTCCCCTCCATTGAGTCCACGTTATCAGTTATAAGTCGGCATTGCATGATGTAGTGCTCGAGCATACGCACAAACATCGTTACGTAGGGCATTGTTTCGCGCATTTCGGTGTTAGCCTCGAGCGTTATTACCGCAAATAGTTGCTCAATTTGGCTCTCAAATAGTTTAGGGCATAGGGTTAGCACAAAGTCGGTTAAGAGCAACTTCTTTTCAGCATCGTAGAGAAAACCCGATGTTGATAGTCGGCTAAAGGTTTGCGTAACCACACTCTCTTGTTCGTCATGACTGATAGCTCTAACCGCTTGCATCATCATCTCTATATGTTCAATTGCCATCGAAAAGTGCTTTTGTACAAATTTCATATCGGCAGGCATGAGTTTGCGCAACATGTCGGTTTCTTCGAGCACATATAGGCAAAAGGCTTTTATGTTTTCGAGTTGTTCTGTTTGTTGGTTAGAGCTTATAGGTTGCTCAACTTCGTCGATGCTCTTTTTAGTGGTATTTTTATCTGTTGAAGCTTGCAAGGTGTATTGCATGAGCCATTCGTCAATTTGCACCTCAAAACTGTTGTTGGCAGAGTCGTTGAGCAAAAGTTCAATAAACTCATCGCCTTTGCGGATAGAATTAACAGCTTTCTCCTTCAGGTCGTTTCGCAAATTGTTGAGTAGTTCCTCTTCGGGTTGCACTTCAACAAATATCAATTTTAGTATACAGCCCAAAATGCCCGTTATCATGCACTTTATTTTTTGTCCCACTTTAAGTTTAACGCTACGCACGTTGTATACTCTCGAAAAAAAGCCCAGCGTATCGTTCACCTCGTAGTAGTTACCTGTTTGCATGCGGTCGGCTTTAACGATAAAGGTGTATATATTGCCTCGTTTATAAAATGTTTCAAGGTATGGCCTATAATCTTGTTTTATCTCTCTTACCTCATTGTTGTCGTCAAGTTTAATGATACATGGCAGTGTTTCGGGTTTATCTTTACCATATTGAAATTGCAATTGTTTTACTAAATATTCTTTACCATCTAGTTCTACAATAAATCTTTTTTGCTCTTGCATCACTCCCGTAACGGGCAGTTTTTGAGGAATTTCTTTTATCATAAATGTGTGTATTAAAAATGATTGATAAGAAGTATGATTAAATTATTATTATTTGCTTACAAAAATAATCAAAATGTGTGTTTATAGGGTGCGTAATCTTCATTATTTTGTGATATATGGTTTGTGCAAATGCCTATGTTGCATAGCAAGTGCAAAAAGGAGAGTGAAGTGTATATTTCAAATAGTTGAGATAACTTTGTTGCAATATTAACACACATTAGCATTTAAGACGGAAATATAGAACAATGCATTTTGTACACGTTTTTCTGCAATCTGTAACGCAGAAATAGCCTTTTTGCATTTTTAAAGGCAGTTGCAGCCCGTTTATGAGTGATTGAAACACGTGTTTTTGTGCTTTTAGAGCTAAGAATACGTATCCTTGTATCACAAGAATGCGTATCCTTGTGTTGCAATCATACGTATGCTTGTGCCATAAGAACACGTATCCTTAGGTGCTTATAAAGGCTTTCTTGTGGTGATTGAAAATGAAATGTGGTAAGGAATTTTTATAACGTATTGATTATCAATGAATTATAAAATATGCTCGTAATTTACTCAAAATAAAGTCCAAAAATCGTGTTTCATTTCGTGGCAGTAATGAGCGGTTATTTTGTTTATAAAAAGGAAAAATAGAACACTTTTATCCGCTTTAAATGTTAAATTAATATTAAATGAACATACTCATCCCCCATCATCATTTCTATTCATAGTCAAAGACTTTGTGCTTTAGATAGAAATATCTAACTTTGCACTAACATCCAACAGCAAGCAACCTTTATATTAATAATCGAACATTCAAAAGCCTTATTTTGGCGGTTTACCTATGAAAATCATCCTAAACCCAAAATACGAAAGATTGCGTCCCTATTTGGTTCATCTTGATGAGCATTTTGAACATGAGGGCAACGAACTGCATACAGGACGGAACGTTATACGCACCCTACACACCGACGGCTTGACCTTGTGCGTTAAACGCTTTGCACCGCCCTCGTTGAGTCGCAAAGTGCAACAAACGTTGTTTAAGAAGTCGAAAGGCAAATTAGCATATCTCAGTCCACTTTTGCTGCGTGAACGCGGTTTTGAAAGTCCCGAATCGATAGCCTTTGTGCGCTATCAGCATGGTTTGTGGCGTAGCACCACCTACTTTGTGAGTCTTATGTCAGACTATCGTTACAACATGCAAAATCTTGCCGAGGCACCCATTGAGCAGCAGCGCGAGGTAATCAAACAGTTTGCTCGTTTTGCAGCCCATTTACACGAAGATGGTTTTTTGCATCGCGACTTTTCGTCGTCGAACATCTTATACGATATAGTTGATGGTCGCTACCACTTTTCGCTGGTTGATACTAACAACATTAAGTGCGGACGTGCCGTGAGCATTGAAAATGGATGCAAAAATTTGGCACAATTATCGGGCGATGAGGCCTTCTTTGCCATGCTTGCCGAGTGTTATGCCACCGAGCGTAAAGCCGACCCTATCAAGTGTGCACAACTTATCAACGATGCACGCAAATACAATATGGCTAAGAGTCATTCATAGCCATATCCCCTCTTAAAACAAATCTTTTATACAATAATGTGTGCGCCTTGCACACCTTGTGATTTGGTCACGAATAATCATGAATTAGTCATAAATTTTCTACACAATCATGATGTGAAAAATTGTGGATAACTCAAGATCGTTTGTGACCAAAAACTTTTTTATAACTCCAGTAACATACATGCACATGTCAAAGATATTAACCTTTTTCATATTCTCTCTCTTGTATATATCATCTGCTATGGGCAAAGTGCCAATAGAGGCTACACCCCATCAACCCTCCGAGCCCCTCACCCTATGGTATACCGCCCCTGCCACCAACTGGACACGCGAAGCACTGCCCATAGGCAATGGCGATATGGGCGCAATGATAATGGGCGGCGTAGAGCAAGACAGGGTGCAGTTTAACCACAAAACCTTGTGGAAAGGCACCTCTGGAGCAACCGACCTTGGGTCGTATCTGCCGTTTGGCGATGTGCTAATAACACCACTTCAAGCCAAAGCAGTTAGCAACTATAGCCGTAGCCTAAATCTGCGCACAGCCGTGGCCAATGTGTCGTACCAAACAGCCGATGATACCTACACGCGCGAGTACTTTTGCAGCTATCCCAATAAGGTGATAGCCATACGCTATAGTGCCAAACGCACACGCTCGCTATCGCTCTGCATTGAACTTGCCAGTGCTCAAGGCGCTCACACCACTTACACCCATCGGGGGGCATCGTTTGGTGGCACACTGAGCAATGGCATGTACTATGCGGCATCGATGCTTGTTGAGAACAAGGCGGGCAAAGCATTAACAACGGAGCGTGGCATCGTTATCGACAGTGCACAAGAAGTGGTTATCTACCTTTCGTGCGCCACAAACTTTAACCCTGCGGCAAGCAATCATCTTGCGCCCGATACCACCAAAGTGAGCACCCACATACGCCATGCACTGCAATCTGCAAGCGCAAGTGGTTACGACCATGTGAAACAAGAACACATGGCAGATTATGGCCAACTCTTTAGTCGTACTTCCTTTAAACTAAATGGTGCAAGCAACGTATGTGCTACAAACCAACTGCTCACAATGCCCCAAACAGAGGCTACCAATATGGTAGATATGTTAGTGTTTCAATATGGTCGCTACCTCACTATAGCAGCCTCGCGTGGCATAGATGTACCATCTAATCTACAAGGCATTTGGAACCAAGATGGCTATCATGAAGGCAATGCGGTGTGGGCCTCAGACATTCATGCCAACATCAATGTACAAATGAATTATTGGCCCACCGAACCTACCAATCTGAGCGAATGCCACATGCCTTTTCTTAACTACATTTGCAACGAATCCATGCGCCCAAACGGACAGTGGCAACAAAATGCCCATAACTTGGGCATAAACCAAGGGTGGGTGGTAAACACAGCTGGTAACATTTTTGGTGGGTCGAGTGCCTATAAAATAGGCAAATATGCAGTGGCTAATGCGTGGTTTTGCTCGCACCTTTGGCAGCACTTTGCTTACACGCGCGACACCACCTTTTTGCGTAAAAAGGCACTGCCCGTAATGCTATCGGCATGTCGTTTCTGGGCTGAACGACTCGTTGCTTCGCAAAATGGTGATGGCACCCTTGAATGCCCCAATGAATACTCGCCCGAACAAGGATGTGTGCAAAATGCCACCGCACACTCGCAACAACTCGTTACGCAACTCTTTAAACAAACCTTGCAAGCGCTTGCCGTAACTGGGCGGAGAACTGCTGGTTGTAGCAAGGTTTTTGTGAAACAACTAAAGCAAACTCTTAGCAAACTCGACCGTGGACTGCGTATAGACCATAACGGCCTTTTGCGCGAATGGAAATACCAAGATAATACTCCCAACGTGAGTGCCGATACCGACTACTTTGCCGACGATGAACACAACATTTGGCAGGGACATCGCCATACATCACACCTCATGGCACTATATCCAGGCTTTGATATCGACCCCGGAAAGAGCAAATCATTATTCAATGCAGCCGTAAAATCGCTTGCCGACCGTGGCGATGTAACTACGGGATGGGCAAGGGCTTGGCGCATATCGCTTTGGGCCAGAGCACGCAATAGTGAGCGTGCTTACACCACGTTGAGAGGTTTTGCGCACCACACCACAAGCACTCACTACGATTGGTACGGCGGACTTTACGACAATATGCTTGATGCTCATGCCACAAGTGTGTTCCAAATAGAGGGCAACTATGGAGCCACCGCAGGCATTGCCGAGATGCTGCTGCAGAGCCGTCCCGACTCGCTCGTGTTGCTCCCAGCATTGCCACGTGAATGGGCAAACGGACATATAAACGGACTCAAGGCAATGGGCAATTTCGAGGTGAGCATGGAGTGGGAGAGTGGACGTTTGCACACACTTCGCATACGTTCGCTCAAAGGCATGCCCTTGGTGCTGGCCTACCCTGGCATAGAAAGGGCACAGGTTGTGGTAGCTCGTAACGACAAAAGGGTTTCGGCAAAGAGACGTAAAAACAATTGCATAAGGTTTGATACTAAAGCGGGCGAGGTGTATTCTGTAACCATAGAACGATAAAGGAAAAATAGAATAAAAAGGGATTTTGAGCTAATAAAATAGGATGAATATCCGATGAAATGCCCCATCAAAATTCAATAATTATATGAACACCTACTTACTAAAAGGCGTAATATTTAGTGAGTAATTCATGATAATTTGTGACTAACAAAAATCCCATATGAAAACAAAAAGCAAAACTTGATTTCGGCATTAAATTGTGCTAACTTTGCATGGTGTTTGGCACGATGATAGGTTTAAGTCCTCAGAACTTTTTTACATAGTATAACTATGGAGGAAAAATAACTATGCCACACGTCTGTTCTTTTGAAACAAAAACACAACTTAATACATGAAGAAATTATTATCCTTACCACCCAATGTAGTGGGTGTGTTTCACGATATTACGGGAGAGAACCACAATGATTGCTATTGCACCTCCGACCCCGTGGGGCGAAAGCTCGGTTCGGGTGGTGGCACTGCATGGCTCTTGCAGTCGGCTTATGCTGACGAAGCTGGCGATACCGATTTTAACCAATGGCTATCGGCTGAAAAACGCATACTATTGCACGCTGGGGGCCAAAGTCGACGACTGCCTGCATACGCTCCGAGTGGCAAAGTTCTTACACCTATCCCCGTGTTTAGATGGGCAAGAGGACAACGCATTGACCAAACATTGCTCGACCTGCAAATGCCACTCTATCGTGAAATTATGCGCAAGGCACCCGCTAACATCCACACACTGGTGGCAAGTGGCGATGTATTGCTGCGTGCTAAAGAACCATTGGGTAATGTGCCCGAGGCCGATGTGGTGTGCTACGGACTATGGGCTTCGCCACAGCAAGCTTCGCACCACGGAGTGTTTGTGATGAACCGCAATACACCGAATGAATTGGACTTTATGCTGCAAAAGCCTTCGACCGAACAACAAGCACAACTACTCTCTACACACTTGATGTTGATGGACATTGGGGTGTGGTTGTTATCGGATAAGGCAGTGGAATGTTTGCTCAAAAAAACCGCTCCGACCTGCGATGCCGACACTTGCCAAACGCCTGCACACCATGCATTACCCCTGCCTACAGCCTACGACTTGTATAGCGAGTTTGGTTGTGCATTGGGTAATAATCCCTCAAAACCAGATAGTGCTTTGGCAGGACTTAAGGTGGCTATATTGCCCTTGCCAGGTGGCGAGTTTTATCATTACGGCACAAGCATCGACATGATAAACTCTACGGTAGATATTCAGAACTTGGTGAAAGACCAACGTTACATTCTGCAAAAAGGCATTAAACCGCAAACATCGGTATTTACGCAAAATACAATTATTGACAACCGACCCACACTGTCTACAAAGAACGTGTGGATAGAAAATGCCTACTTGGGCAAAGGCTGGCACTATGCAAGCAACAACATCATAACGGGCATACCCAACAACGATTGGCAAGTAAACTTGGCCGACGGGCAGTGCATTGACATGGTGCCAGTGGGTGATAAAGGCTTTGCGGTGAGGGCATACGGCTTTGACGATGCCTTTCGTGGTGCAATTGATGATGAGCATACTCACTATATGGGCAAACCTGTTGGTAATTGGCTTAAAGCGCGTGGTATAGCACCAACAGAACTCGGACGAACCGACGACTTGCAAGCTGCAAGTCTATTCCCTGTGTCGGCCAACATGGAGCAATTGCAACGCCTTATCACGTGGTTCCTTGCCGAACAACCCGATGCTGCTGTTACAGCGGAGTGGAGACAGTTGCCTCGATATAGTGCCGATGAACTGTCGGTGGCAGCCAATCTGCCACGATTGTTTGTGCAACGTCGCGAATTGCAAGCACGTACCATTCCGACATTGGCTAACAACTGGCAAAAGAGTGTGTTCTACCAAGTAAACCTTAAAGACTTGGCTGAGAAATATGCTAAAAATAGTTGGACTCTGCCCAATGAACTGCCCACAACGGCACCGCTGATGACCCACATACACGATGCCATGTTTCGCTCAGAATCATTGCGCCAACGTGATGGCGAAAAGGCTGAACAATATGGTGAAAAGGCATTTGAACTGCTCCGTAAGGGGCTTACAGAGAACGTGGTGCAACAAAAACAACAGCCTCGCCTTACCATCTATCCTGACCAAATAGTGTGGGCACGAAGCAGTGTGCGCATTGATGTGGCAGGCGGATGGACCGACACACCACCCTATAGCCTTATATCGGGCGGAAACGTGGTGAATTTGGCCATAAATCTTAATGGCCAACCGCCATTGCAAGTATATGTTAAGCCTTGCAAAGAACCTGTTGTGATATGTCGCTCTATTGATTTGGGAGCTATGGAACGCATTGAAACTTACGATGAACTCATGCAGTTTAACAAGGTGTGTTCTCCTTTCTCTATCCCCAAAGCGGCTCTTGCATTGGCTGGTTTTGTTCCCACCTTCTCACTCGAAAGGTATGGCTCGCTGCAAGAACAGTTAAAGGCTTTTGGCTGCGGGCTGGAGATTACGTTGTTAGCAGCTATTCCTGCAGGTTCGGGATTGGGTACAAGCAGTGTGCTATCGGCTACGGTGTTGGCTGCTATAAGCGATTTTTGCGGACTGAATTGGGACAAGAACGAGATATGCAACCGCACGCTTGTGCTTGAGCAACTGCTCACCACAGGAGGCGGATGGCAAGACCAATATGGCGGTGTATTGCCTGGGGTGAAACTTTTACAAACTTCTTCGGGCTTCGACCAAAATGCAACGGTGAGATGGTTACCCGACACGCTTTTTACCTCTGCCGAAACCAAAGCATGCCATTTGCTTTACTATACGGGGGTGACACGTACGGCCAAGAATATTCTGGCAGAGATTGTGAGAGGTATGTTTCTTAACAACTCGCGCCACCTTAATCTGCTTAACAGCATGAAGCAACATGCACTCGAGGCGTTTGACGCGCTACAATCGAACGACTTGGCTTATTATGGCAAGATGGTAAGAGCTACATGGGAGCAGAATAAGGCACTTGATGCGGGTACGTCGCCCGATGTGATTGAGCATATTTGTGGCATGATTGACGACCTTTGCTATGGCTACAAACTGCCTGGTGCAGGTGGCGGTGGCTTTATGTATATGGTGGCAAAGGACGAGGATGCAGCACGCAAAATACGCAAAATTCTTACGGATAACCCTGTGAACAATCGTGCTCGTTTTGTAGAGATGAGCGTGTCTGACAAAGGCTTGCAAGTAAGTCGAAGCTAATGACCTTTGAGCACATTAAAATGGATAGAAAAATGAAACTAACTTTCAATAGACTATTTACAACTGCTTGTTTAACGGCTTGTATGAGCTTAACAGCCATGGCACAACAGCAAGTAGCTGTGTTTTCGATAAACGACTTTCATGGTGCTTTTGTGGCCAACAAAGACAAAGGTATTATGGGGGCTCCAGCTGTGTGGCAAACGCTCGATTCGCTGAAACAAGTGTATCCGTGCAACGTAACGGTGTCGGCTGGTGATAACTTTGGAGGTAGCTACTTTTACAACGCTACGCATGGTCAGCTGATGCCTGTGTTCTTTAACGATTTGGATATAAGGCTTTCTGCTCTTGGCAACCATGAGTTTGATGACGGACAACTGTCATTGGCAAATAAATGGAACAATAGTCCTATGCGGCCAAAGAATTGGGACATAACCTACGTGTCGGCCAATGTGCGCGATGTGAAAACGGGCAGTGTGCCTGCTTTTGCGCAACCTGTGGCAATAGTACCATTGCAACTTGCTGATGGACGCACGTTTACGGTGGCTTTTGTAGGACTGATTGCTTCGTCTACTCCACAACAAGCAAGCGTTAGAAAACTTGCGGGACTGAGCTTTGATGGACGTTATGACCAAGTGCTCGATTCTGTGATTAAACTGCCAGAAGGGGCAAAAGTTAAGGATGCTAACTTGCGCTTGTTGCTTACTCATGTGGGTTCGCGCATGAAGAATGGACAACCTGAATGGGATGATAAAGATGCTGAGAATTTGTTGAAAATCAATTCTCCTATGTGGCATGGCATTCTCTCGTCGCATAGTCATGAACCTGTGTGTGGCTACATTAACCAAGCGCATTACCCCATTGTGCAAGGACAATGGCACGGCAACTACATCAGCATGTTGCTTTGTACCATAGACAACCAAACACTCAAGGTTACGAAGGTGGAACCGCGCATTATCCCTGTGACAGAAAAAGCAAAACTAAACGTTGGTGCTACCCGACTACAACTGCAAATAGACTCGTTGCTGAACCATACTTGCACCGCTGGTGGTACTCCTATTGGTACACCTCTGGCCACTGCCTTAGACAATATGGAGCACGACCGCACATCAAAATATCGCCAAACTCAGGTGGGTGAACTTGTATGTGAGGCTTATGCCGATGCTTATCGTAAATGGGCACATCTTGCTGATAACACGCCCATTATTGGTTGCAGCCACTTTGGTAGCATACGTTCGGGCTTTGTAAAAGGCAAAATTTCGGTGCTCGATGTGGGCGAGGTATTGCCATTCTCAAATCCGCTGAAAGTATACCAACTCACTGGTAAGCAAATCTATAATTTGGTGCAATTTGGTATGCATAACCAACGCTATGGATGGTTGCAAACAGGCTTCTTGCGCATTGATAAAGATGCCGATGGTAACGTGAAGAAACTTACTTACGTGACTCCTAACGGCAAGCAGGTGGTTATAAAAGATAAAAAGAAATACTACCTGGTGGCAGACGAGTTTATCACCAATGGGGGCGATGGCTATGATCCTGCTTTTTTCCCTAAAAGTCAAGAAATAAAGACTGAGGGGATGCCTGCTACTACAGACGCTTTTATTAATTATTTGAAACTTAAAAAAACAATAGAGTAAAACCTATTATAGAACCATGTCATTGTTTTCACTTCCACCTGCTGCACCCCAATCGGATCTCAACCTTTCTATGTTTTTAGGAGGAAGCGGTGCAGGTAGCAATAGTATGCACATCAAACGAACGCTTGCACCTGAATGGGCACTACAAAGTGGCATTCAACTTACATGGCCTCATGCACATACTGATTGGGCATATATGCTCGAAGAGGTTACGGAATGCTATGTGCGATTGGCATACGAAATTAGCAAACGTGAACGCTTGTTGATAGTAGCTCCCGATGTAGAACAAGTGAAACACTTACTTGATGAGCGTTTGCCTCAAAAGGCTACTGAAAACATTGTGTATTGCCAATGCAATACAAATGATACTTGGGCTCGCGACCATGCTTTTCTTACTGTAGTGTCGGCTACTGAGGGGGCTGAACTTATGGACTTTAGGTTTAACGGATGGGGCGGAAAGTTTGAAGCCTCGCTCGATAATGCTATCAATAAGCAGTTGGTGGAAGAGAAAAAGGCCTTGCTGAAAGGTAGATATGTGGATTGTCTTGACTTTGAACTTGAGGGTGGAAGCATTGAAACTGACGGAAATGGCACGTTGCTCACTACGTCGGAATGTTTGCTCAATCCTAATCGCAACGCACATCTTGATAAGTCACATATAGAGGCTCTGTTGAGCGAACGCTTGGGTGTAGATCGTTTTTTATGGCTCGATCACGGCTATTTGGCTGGCGATGACACCGATTCGCACATTGATACGTTGGCGCGTTTATGTCCTAACGATACCATTGTTTATGTGAAATGTAACGATTCTGCCGACGAACACTATGCTGCGCTAAAGCAAATGGAAGAGCAACTACAAACGTTTAGAACCTCTAAGGGAGAGCCTTACAACTTGCTGCCAGTGCCAATGCCACAAGCAATTTATGATGAGGAAGGTGAACGTTTACCCGCCACTTATGCTAACTATTTGGTGATGAACGATGCTGTGCTTTATCCCACGTATGCACAAACAGCAAACGACGAACAAGCAGCCCGTATTTTAGCCAAAGCATTCCCTGGTCGTGACATTGTAGGTGTTGATTGCCGTGCACTTATCAAGCAGCATGGTTCGCTACATTGTGCCACGATGCAATACCCCAAAGGGGTGATGGCTGAGAAATAATAGGATAAGATTATAGGTGCAAAATTTATCTTTATTTGCAAAGAAAATGAAACAAGGAGAAAATATACTAAAGGTTGGTATTATACAACAAACTTGTGGTGCCGACGTTGAGGCTAATAAGCAGAAATTGGCACGCAACATTGCTGATGTTGCTGCAAAAGGTGCTCAACTTGTTGTATTGCAAGAGTTGCACAACTCACTCTACTTTTGCCAAGTAGAGAGTACTGAGAATTTTGATTTGGCTGAACCTATACCCGGACCTTCTACCGACTTTTATGGTAAGATTGCTAAAGAGCATGGCATCGTGTTAGTTACTTCGCTTTTTGAACGTCGTGCAGCAGGGCTTTACCATAACACGGCCGTAGTCTTTGAGAAGGATGGAAGCATTGCTGGCAAATATCGTAAAATGCATATTCCCGATGACCCCGCATATTACGAGAAGTTCTATTTTACGCCTGGTGACTTGGGATTTCACCCCATTGATACTTCGGTAGGCAGACTGGGTGTGCAGGTATGTTGGGACCAATGGTATCCAGAGGGAGCGCGCCTCATGGCACTACAAGGGGCAGAGTTGCTTATCTATCCAACTGCTATTGGATATGAAAGTAGCGATACTCCCGAGGAACAAGAACGTCAGCGCGAAGCTTGGACTACCGTGCAACGTGGTCATGCTGTGGCAAATGGTTTACCTGTGATTGCAGTGAACCGCACAGGGCATGAGGACGATCCTTCGGGGCAGACAAATGGTATTGACTTTTGGGGATCAAGCTTTGTGGCTGGTCCACAAGGCGAATTGCTGCACCGCTCTCCTAAGGATTGTGAAGAGAATGTGGTAATAGATATTGATATGAAACGAAGCGAAAATGTGCGTCGTTGGTGGCCTTTCCTTCGAGATAGACGTATCGAAGAATTTGGCGAATTGAAATGTAGATTTATAGATTAAAATAACTGCTCGAGTAGGTGCTTAAACTATTGAGAATGCCTACTCGAGTTTTGTTTTAAAACATTGATATACGAGTAATAAATTTATGAGTATAAAAGAATTGACGAATAAAATAAAGGGTAATCCCACAATGACAGATGGGACAGTATATTCAATATTGATAATATGTAGCATTTCGCACTTTCTGAATGATATGATACAATCTATCATTCCTTCTATCTACCCGATAATTAAAGATGAGTTTGGGTTCTCGTTTGCTCAGATTGGCATTATCACATTGGTTTTCCAAATGACCTCGTCTATACTGCAGCCTTTTACTGGATTGTATGCCGACAAACACCCGCGACCTTATGCCTTGTCGGTGGGTATGTGTTTTACGTTGATTGGGTTGTTGATGCTTGCTTTTTCAGAGAGTTATTGGCTCATATTGCTGTCTGTTAGCATCGTGGGACTTGGCTCATCGGTGTTTCATCCAACGGCTTCGCGCGTGGCACAGATGGCTTCGGGGGGCATGAAAAGTTTGGCTCAATCTATATTTCAAGTGGGTGGTAATGGGGGTTCGGCACTTGGCCCATTATTGGCTGCTATTGTTATTTTGCCCATGGGACAATGGGCTATATCGTGGTTTGCCATTGCAGCCTTGCTTGCTGCACTGATTATGGTAAGATTGGGAACATGGTATAAACTCCGACTTTCGTATGTGGTAAATCATCCACAGAGAATTCCATTGCTGAACAACCATATCTCAAAACGTGCAAAATATGGAGCCTTGCTTATCCTTATTATATTGGTATTTTCAAAGTACTTTTATACGGCTTGTATCACCAACTACTTTACCTTTTTTCTTATCGACAAGTTTGGTGTAAGTGTAGCAACATCGCAATTATGCTTATTTGCTTTCTTGGCTGCTTTTGCTATTGGGACCGTGGCTGGTGGTATGCTTGGCGATAAGTTTGGTCGTAAATATGTGATATGGTTCTCTATATTGGGTGCAGCACCTTTTGCTCTCTTTATGCCCTATGTCGGGTTGGGTATGACCATTGTATGTGCCTTTATGTCGGGACTTATTATTGCATCTGCATTCTCGTCGATAGTGGTTTATGCCACAGATCTTATGCCCGATAAAGTGGGTATGATAGCGGGTGTGTTTTTCGGATTGATGTTTGGCTTGGGGGGCTTAGGTTCGGCTTTTTTTGGCTGGCTTGCTGATAAGACAAGTGTTGAATACATTTTTCAAGTAAGTGCTTATTTGCCTCTTATGGGCATTATTGCTGGCCTGTTACCTAACACGCAAGAAAAGGCATAAAACTAAAATGAGATTGCTCAATCTTCATTGAACTTTGAGTAACATACATAAAAAGAATGCAGAGAGACTGAACGATTTATATTCAATCTCTCTGCATTCGTTATTTTCTTATTTAATTAGGCTTGTGCGTTTATTACGCTTGTGCGCTCTCTTTTACATTGTCCTCTTTGTTGTCTAAGGCCTCATAACGAGAGTGCTTACTGATGTATTCAGGAACAATGTCCTTCATCTTCTTGACAGTTGCCATATTATCATAGTGTGATGCAATCTCGCGAAGTTCTTCAATGTCTTTCTCTGCATCTTCGTATTCGTAATTGCGAACCATTGCAATGCGAATTTTTTTGTGGAACGAAGGTAATGTGTTTTCGTTTTCGTTGAGAACCTCTTCGTAAAGCTTTTCACCCTCACGTAAACCTGTGTATTTAATCTCCACATTCTTTGCGCCGCTGAGTGCTATCATGCGTTTGGCAAGATCGGCAATGCGTACGGGTTCGCCCATATCGAACACAAAGATTTCGCCACCTTTGCCGTGTGTTCCTGCTTCAAGTACAAGTTTGCAAGCCTCTGGAATGAGCATAAAGAAACGAATAATCTTGGGGTGAGTAACGGTAAGTGGACCACCTGCTGCCAACTGCTTGCGGAACAATGGAATGACTGAACCATTGCTACCTAACACATTGCCAAAGCGTGTTGTGACAAACTGTGTAATGCCTTTAACCTTTCCCTCCTTAATTGCTTTGTCGAGGCTCTGAACGTAGATTTCGCATATACGCTTTGAGCATCCCATTACGTTAGTTGGATTAACAGCTTTGTCTGTCGAAATCATTACAAATTTCTTGACATCATATTTCACGCTAAGGTCTGCAATAATCTTGGTTCCCCATACGTTGTTCTGTACGCTTTCGCTGGGGTTGTCCTCCATCATAGGCACATGCTTATAGGCTGCTGCGTGGAACACATAGTCGGGTTTAAATGTGCTAAATATCTCCTCCATTCTGTCGGCCTTGCAAATGCTTGTTACTACAGTTTCGGCCTTAATGTCGGGATAGTTGTTCTTCATCATGAGACGAATGTCGTGCAGTGGTGTCTCAGCTTGGTCTATAAGCATCATGTATGAAGGTTTGTATATTGCTATCTGACGCACCATTTCTGAACCAATACTACCAGCAGAACCTGTTATAAGCACTTTCTTACCGCTGAGCAATGCACCTACGCTATCCATATCTACTTGGATTTCGTCGCGTGGAAGCAAATCTTCGATATTCACCTCGCGCATTTGCACTTTCCCATTTGTTTCTCCTTGGTGCTTGCTCCACTCTTCGGCATTAGATGCTATATAGATTTTAATGCCTGCATTGATTAGCATATCTTGAAACTTGCGGTTGTTTAAGAATTTATCGTGCTTTAGTGGACTTACCATTACGGCTTGTATATTGCGTTTTTTGATGATAGAAAGCAGATCTTCTTGTGTAGAGTAGATGCGTTGTCCCATCAAACGCTCAGAGTAATGTTTTTTGCTATCACCAATATAGCCTACAATGAGATGTTTTACAGGTTTAGTGTTGCGCGCTTCGTTAGTCATAGCAATGGCACCTGCATGTGTACCATAGATAAGCACACGCTCAGAAGAATTGCTCATTAATACGCTTTCAAACAATATCTTGATAAGCACACGCACACCACACATCATTGCTGCTGTGCCAAAGTAAATGGCAAATAGCATACGCCCCGTAAGCGGCATGAAAATGTTGGTGAGATCGCAATTTATAACTACCATGTTAAAGGCAAATCCTATAACAAAAGCCAATATGCTTGAGTATATTACGCGCAATAAATCAATGAATTGTGAGTAACGTAGTATGCCCGAATAGGTGTGGAATACTTTTGAACCAATGATGTTGGTTAGTGTGAGAATTAAAAAGGTGTGGATAAGTGCTGGACCATGGTTTAGCATCTCACTTGCAGGGTGTCGCCCCCACATCATAATAAGTCCTCCAAAAAAGCATATGAATGCGTCAAGCACTACAATGCACCAATATGGTAAAGCTGTGCGACCAAAGTACCAATTGAAAATTTTGCCTAGTATTTTCATATCGGGGGGGGTAATTTTAATTAGTTAATGTGAGATGTGATTGGATTTTGTTCCAATGGCTTAAAGTGTAAATATGCCAATTCTTTTCTATTGGTAATGCCGTTACACTTTATCAAAGAAAAGTATTGAAATATACGTAACATCTCAAGTTTTGTAAATGTTCTGTTAGTATTATATTTATTATTTATTTACAAGCTCAAGCCCCAACAATAGATGTACATTCAAATTGTATATATTCATCAAAATGTTTGATGCTATTTGTAGTTTCACTCTATAAAATTAACCAAACTTGTTCTAAATCTATTTGAAAAAATAGTGCAAGCCGAATGCAATAATACTCGTTTTAATTGCTGGGGTGTAACTTATCATATGCAAAGATACGTATTTTTTAATAAATCAATATAAAAAGCAGAAATTATTAACGTGTTTTCAGTAGTAAATTTGCAGCTTTCTCATCGATAATCCTTATCTTTGTAAATATAACTTATAAAAAGTAAAACATTTTGTAGACAATGAATATTGTAGATAGATTTTTAAAGTATGTAAGTTTCGACACACAGAGTGCCGAAGATACCAATACAACTCCAAGTACGGCTAAGCAATTAAAACTGGCAGAATACTTGCGCGATGAACTCAAAGAAATTGGTCTTTCAGATGTTGAAATGGACGAAAATGGTTATGTATATGCCACGCTTCCTGCCAACACCGACAAAGACATTCCGACTATAGGATTTATATCGCACATGGATACAAGTCCCGATTGTTCTGGAGCAAACATTCGTCCACGCATTGTAAAGAATTATGATGGCAAGGACATTGTGCTTGATGAGACGGCTGGTATTGTTACATCTCCAAGCAAGTTTCCCGAACTGCTTGACCATGTAGGTGAAGACATAATTGTAACAGACGGACATACGCTTCTTGGTGCAGACGATAAGGCTGGTATAGCTGAAATAGTACAGGCCATGGTTTATCTGATTGAACATCCAGAAATTAAACATGGACGTGTGCGCGTAGGATTTAATCCTGATGAAGAAATAGGCTTAGGTGCGCATAAGTTCGATGTTAAAAAGTTTGATTGTGCATGGGGATATACCATGGATGGTGGCGAATTGGGCGAGCTTGAATACGAGAACTTTAATGCTGCAAGTGCCAAAATCGAGGTGCATGGAGTTAGCGTGCATCCGGGTTATGCTAAAGGCAAAATGATAAATGCGGCTCGTGTGGCAGCAGAGTTTGCTGCGCAAATGCCCGCAACCGAAACTCCCGAACAAACGGTGGAGTATGAAGGCTTTTATCATTTGCTAAACATCGAAGGCAACGTAGAACACGCTACATTGTCTTACATCATACGCGACCATGACCATGCACGTTTTGAAAAGCGCAAACAGTTTGTTGAGAAAGCTGCATTGTGGATGAACGAACGTTATGGCGAAGGAGTGGTAACTGCTACTATTGCAGACCAATACTACAATATGCGTGAGATGATAGAGCCAGTTCCACATGTAGTAGACATTGTGATTGAGGCCATGAAAGAGTGTGGCATACCCTCTAAAGTACGTGCCATTCGTGGTGGTACAGATGGTGCACAGCTTTCGTTTAAGGGCTTACCCTGTCCTAATATCTTTGCAGGTGGACTTAATTTTCATGGTCCACACGAGTTCTTGCCAATCCCCTCTATGCAAAAAGCCTCTGAATTAGTGGTAAAGATAATAGAGATAACGGCTAAGAGATAAAAACTTTTTTACATGATAAAAACTGGCGTGTTGTATTGCTTTTTAACATCAACACGCCAGCATTTTTATAAAAGTATACTCACGTAATGGAGAATCTTATATCAGATTTGGCGCTCATACTGATTATGGCAGGTATTGTTACCATCGTGTTTAAGCGTCTGAAGCAACCTCTTGTGTTGGGCTATATCGTGGCTGGTTTCTTAGCAGGTCCACATATGCCTTATACTCCCAGTGTGACAGATATGACTAACATACACATTTGGGCGGATATAGGTGTAATATTCTTGATGTTCACGCTTGGACTTGAGTTTTCATTTAAGAAAATAATCAAGATGGGCATAGGACCGATCATAGCAGCTTGCAGCGTGATGTTTTGCATGATGAGCCTTGGCAATATGGTGGGGCATATCTTTGGGTGGGGCAGTATGAATAGCCTATTCCTTGGTGGTATGTTGGCTATGTCGAGTACCACTATCATTTACAAAGCGTTCGACGATTTAGGATTACGACAACAAAAGTTTGCCAGTGAGGTGCTTTCAGTGCTTATTCTCGAAGACATTTTGGGCATATTGCTTATGGTGATACTCAGTGCAATGGCAGTGTCAAGGCAGTTTGAGGGTATGGAGCTTGTAAGCAGTTTATTCAAACTTGGTTTCTTTTTGATACTATGGTTTGTAGTGGGTGTATACGTTATTCCCTTGTTCTTGCGTAAGACTCATCGGTGGATAAATAAAGAAACCTTGCTCGTTTTTAGCATAGGTTTATGCTTCTTACTTGTGGTAATTGCCAATAAAGTGGGCTATAGTTCTGCATTTGGAGCATTCATGATGGGGAGCATTCTTGCCGAGACAATTGAAGCTGAACAAATAGAACGTGTTGTATCGCCTGTAAAGGACCTTTTTGGTGCTATATTCTTTGTATCAGTAGGTATGCTTGTCGATCCAGGTGTGCTTATTACCTATTGGTTGCCTATATTGGTGCTATGTATAATCATCATTGTGGGGCAAGCATTGTTTGGCACAGTAAGTTTCTTGTTGTCTGGGCAGCCATTGCGAACGGCTTTACAAGGTGGCTTTTCTTTGGCACAAATAGGTGAGTTCGCCTTTATTCTTGCCTCTCTCGGCACCTCTCTTGGCGTAACAAGCGACTTTCTCTACCCCGTTGTAGTAGCAGTGAGCATCATCACTACCTTCTTCACACCCTACATGATACGTGCGGCTTTGCCAGCCTATTCATGCCTTGAAAAGGTAATGCCGCAAACCATGCTCCACCATCTCAAAACCCGCAATACGCATGTATCTGATACGCGCCAGAACAATATGTGGCGCAGTTTGCTCACGGCGCTTGTTGGTCAAGTGGGGGCTTATATCACACTAAGCATAGCTGTTATTTTGCTATCGTTTTCGGTGTTGTTGCCTTTGTGTAGAGGAGTTTTCGGACATTGGGTGGGCAATGTATCATGTGGCATATTTACGTTGTTAGTGTCATCACCATTCTTACGTGCCATTGTTATGCGTAAAAACCATTCTGAAGAATGGAAAGAACTTCGTAGTCGTAGCAAGAGCAATCGATTGGTACTATGGCTCACATTTGTTGTGCGCTATGCCATTGCAGCAGCTGCAGTATACTACGTTATCAACTTCCTTTCGCCCTTTTGGTGGGTATGGAATACACTTGCGTCGTTGCTACTCGTGGGGCTGATGATTGCATCGCGTCACACCAAGTGGGTGAGCATCAAACTTGAGCGTACATTCTTGCAAAATCTTCGTTTGCGTGATGTAATGATACAAGCCGAAAATCCAGAGCCTGGCTATGCCAATCGTTTGAATAGTCATAACATACATATTGCAGAATTGGATGTTCCTGACAACTCAAAATGGGCTGGATGCAAACTTAAAGATTTAGGCTTTAGTCATCATGACGGTGTGATGATAGCTGCTATTGTGCGCGGCATGTACAGACTAAACATACCTGATGGTGAAACCACGATATTCCCTAACGACCGTTTAGAAGTGATAGGTAGCGACGAAAGCATGCAGATATTCCAACAGCGCATGGCGAGTGAGCATCTACAATTACCTATGGCATCGAGCAAGTTGCAGTTGCAAAGATTGCTTGTGCGCACAGGCAATCCTTTTATCGGAATGAGTATTAAAGATAGTGGCATTCGCTCTCATCATCACTGCATGGTAGTGGGCTTTGAAGACAACCAAGGAAACATTGTTCCCACAACGGCTACACACGTAATAGAGCGCAATGATGCCATGTGGATTGTAGGCGAAGACGACTCAATCAGACTGCTAAAAAAGGCTTTCGAAACAAAAGTGTCATAATGATGACATACGTTTGAGTTGTATGTATTACTAAAATAGCTTACCTTTGTAACGAAGTTTATCAATCTTTTTTTTGAAAACGAATAACAATGAAAATAATCATTGCAGGAGCAGGGGCTGTGGGTACACACTTAGCCAAACTCCTTTCGCACGAAAACCACGACATTACGCTAATGGATGAGTCGTCAGAGAAACTCGAAGACCTTTCATCCAACTTTGACATACTTACATTGCCGCTTTCGCCCTCGTCTATATCAGCTTTACAAGAGGCAGAGGTGGGCAAGGCCGACTTGTTTATTGGCGTTACTCCCGACGAAGCTCATAACATGACTGCTTGCATGTTAGCATCGAAACTTGGAGCTAAAAAAACAGTAGCACGTGTAGATAATTATGAGTATACTTTGCCCCAACACCGTGAGTTCTTTAAGACTGTAGGTATAGGTTCTATTATCTATCCCGAAATGCTTGCGGGGCAAGAAATACTTCACAACATCAAGCGCAGTTGGATAAGGCAGTGGTGGGAGGTGCAAAATGGCGCACTCATTCTGTTGGGTGTAAAGGTAAGAAGCAATGCCCAAATACTCGACCATCCGCTCAAAGACCTTTGCGGTCCAGACTCTCCTTATCACATTGTAGCGGTAAAACGTGGCGACGAAACTGTTATTCCACATGGTGCCGATTGCCTTAGAGCACAAGATGTGGTGTACTTTATGACTACGCCTAAATATGTAAACTACATACGCGATATTGCAGGCAAGGAGGAGTATCCAGATGTATCAAATGTTATCATTATGGGAGGTGGAAGTACGGCAGTTCACCTTGCAGATGCCATGCCCGACTACATGCATTCTAAGATTATTGAAAGCGATGTGAAACGTGCCGAACATCTCAATGAGGTTGTTACCAATCGTCACACCATGATTATACATGGCGACGGACGCGACCTTTCATTGCTCGAGGAAGAGGGCATACGCAAGGTGCAAGCATTCTGTGCTTTAACCGAAAATTCAGAGACCAACATCCTTGCATGTCTTGCTGCAAAGCGGCTTGGAGTGCGCAAAACGGTAGCTATGGTTGAAAACACAGACTATATAGGCATGGCTGAAAGTTTAGACATTGGTACAATTATCAATAAAAAAACCTTTGCTGCAAGCCACATCTACCAAATGATGCTTAAAGCCGATATAACTTCGGTAAAGAGCCTTACCGTGGCGCAAGCAGATGTGGCAGAGTTCAGCGTGTCGAACGAGGCAAAG
This sequence comes from uncultured Prevotellamassilia sp., assembly GCA_934255485.1. Lineage (GTDB taxonomy): Bacteria > Bacteroidota > Bacteroidia > Bacteroidales > Bacteroidaceae > Alloprevotella. Next base: position 52,420 of record CAKQOG010000008.1, read on the forward strand.
ATAACACGTAAATTTGTTAAAGACCTTGACTTGCCAAGCAGTGTTACGCTTGGTGGATTGGTTCGCAACGGAGTCGGACAGCTCATTAATGGTTCTACGCTCATCCAACCAGGCGATACAGTAGTGGCTTTTTGCCTAAGTGGAGGCATTAAAAAACTCGAAAAGTTCTTTAAATAAAACCTTCTACAAAACAGATGAAAAAATCATAAAACAAAAGTAATATAACATGACAACTATCACAACATTGATCGTAGCCATTTTTGTGTTAGGCTATTTTCTCATAGCCATTGAGAGTCTAACCAAAATCAACAAAGCCGCCATTGCACTGCTTATGTTTGTGGGCTGCTGGACCATTTTTATGTTCGATCCAGGGCAGTATTTAGCTGCGGCCGTAGGCGACAAAATACCCGCTGTGGTGAGCGAGGTAATTGAGAAACATTTAGGTAGTACCTCAACCACCTTATTCTTCCTTATGGGCGCAATGACCATTGTTGAGCTTGTAGACCAAAATGGAGGATTTAACTTTGTTCGCGATCTTATGCGCACCAAGAGCAAGCGCGGATTGTTATGGCGCATTGCATGGATGACGTTTATTCTATCGGCCATACTCGACAATCTAACCACAAGTATTGTAATGATTATGATACTCCGCAAATTGGTTTACGACCACAAAGACCGCCTTATTTATGCCTCTCTTGTAGTGATTGCAGCCAATTCGGGTGGTGCATTCTCGCCAATTGGCGATGTAACAACTATCATGTTGTGGAACAAAGGGCTTATTACAGCTGCAGGTGTGATAAAGGAAATTCTTATCCCATCAATTGTCTCAATGGTTATCCCTGCACTCATACTGCAGTATTCGCTGAAGGGAGAGCTTAAATGCGATAATGGTGCAAAGGCAACTGGATCTGTTAGCGACTTAACAGTGCGTCAGCGCAAAACAATCTTCTTTTTAGGTGTGGGTGGATTGATATTTGTACCTATCTTTAAGAGTATCACCCATTTGCCTCCATTTGTTGGCATCTTGTTAGTGTTGGGCGTGCTTTGGACTACCACCGAAATATTTTATCGTCACCTTGGACATGCCGAAGAGAAAGGGGCTATGCAAAAGCGTGTAACCAACATGCTCTCGCGTATTGATATGGGCACAATTCTCTTTTTCTTGGGCATATTAATGGCTGTGGCTTGCCTTGAAACGATAGGTGTGCTAACCTCTTTAGGCACTGGTTTGAACATAGCGTTCAGTGGCAACCACTTTATGGTAACAGGCATTATTGGTGTGCTTTCGAGCATTGTGGATAATGTGCCTCTTGTTGCAGGTTGCATGGGCATGTACCCAGTTGCAGAGATTGGCGACTTTGCACAAGACGGCATCTTTTGGCAGTTGCTTGCTTACTGTGCGGGTGTAGGCGGTTCAATGCTTATCATTGGTTCGGCTGCAGGTGTAGTAGTGATGGGACTCGAAAAGATTACCTTTGGTTGGTATATGAAGCACATCACGTGGATAGCCTTTGTAGGTTATATGGCAGGCATTTTTGTTTATTATCTGCAACGTGAGGTTATTGGCATGTAGTAGTTAAACAAGCATTTAGCAAACAAACTATCAAATAACCTAAAGAGCGAGGTTCGCATTTTGTGAACCTCGCTCTTTAGGTTATATTCAAGTATGAATTTGTGCGTCATGTTATTTAATAAAAGGTGATAGTGTTGCAAGCAAATCAGCTTTTTGCACAAAGCCACTTGTACGCCATAACCTCTTTCCTTGTCTAAAAAGCATCAGTGTGGGCACACTTTGTATGCCATATTCGGCTGCAAGTTGTTGATGAGTGTCTACATCAATTTTGATGATGCGGATGCGATTACCCAGAGTCGTTTTTACCTGTTCTAATATGGGATGCATCATCTTGCATGGTTGGCACCATGTGGCGTAAAAATCGACCAATACAAGTACATCAGTCGAAATAACATCGTTGAATGATTCCATAATTTTCGCTGTTTTTATATCTATAATTCTCTTTAACGCCCCAAATATACGTGCATTTATCTTAAATAGTCAAGCATATAGATGTTTTTTTACATGGTTTTATGATTTATTGTTGGCCGATGTATTTTGGTGTTAGCAAAATACAATAAAAAAACAATGATTACACCTAATAACTAATAGGTGCAACCATTGCTTTTTATATAATTACCCCAATTTAAAGGGCAAATAAGGAGAGAAGCTAATCAAATTATAAAATAATTATGAAAGCCCATTTTCAAACTTATTTAGTGTGTTCCTCAACCCACTTACGAGCATTCACAAAGGCTTCCATCCAAGGTGTGATGTCGTCTGCCAAGCGGTTAGCAGGGTAGTATGCATTTTGCCAAGGGAAGAAGGCACGTTCCAAGTGAGGCATCATAGCAAGGTGTCTACCATCGGCACTTGCAATACCAGCCACGCTATAAGATGAGCCGTTAGGATTGCCTGGATACTCATCGTAGGTATATTTCAATACCACGTTATAATCGTCTTCAGGGTAGGGAAGAGAGAACTTACCTTCTCCGTGAGCCACCCAAATGCCGAGTTGGTCGCCCGAGAGTGAACCAAACATTACGCTGCGGTTAGTAGGCACGGTAACACCAAGAAATGCGCTCTCAAACTTGTGAGAGTCGTTGTGCAACATGTGTGCACGTTTCTTGTGGTCTGGGTTGATAAGGTTTAGTTCAACCATCAATTGGCAGCCATTACAAACGCCCAACGAAAGGGTGTCTTCGCGTGCATAGAAGCGGTCGAGTGCCTCTTTAGCCTTAGGATTGTAGAGGAATGCACCAGCCCAACCCTTTGCTGAACCCAAAACGTCTGAGTTTGAGAAACCGCCACAGAACACTATCATGTTCACTTCGTCGAGTGTTTCTCTGCCGCTGATAAGGTCGGTCATCATCACATCTTTCACATCGAAGCCAGCCAAGTAGAGGGCATAAGCCATTTCGCGCTCGCCGTTAGTACCTTTTTCGCGGATAATTGCGGCCTTAATGCCAGAGGCGGTGCGACGCTCAGGACTGATGCCAAACTGACTAAACTTGCCTGTAAATTCGGGGTGAATGTGGTATTCAAGTGGTTGTTGCTTGTAGTTTTCGTAGCGTTTCTTGGCACATCCGTTCATGCTCTGTTTGGTGTCGAGTAGGTAAGATGTTTCGTACCAAATGTCGCGCAGATAGTCAATGCCAAACTGATAAGTAGCGTCGTGAAGTGTTACCATGATTTGGCGTTCTTCGGCAGGTTTACCCAGTTTTACGTAAGCCACACCAGCCTCGTCGAGCAGTTCTTTAAACGCTTTTTTGTTCTTATCGCTAATCTGTACCACTACGCCAGGGTTCTCGGCGAACAACACCTTAACGAGGTCGTCTGTCTTAAACTTGTCGAGGCAGATATCCATACCCCCTTCGGTGTTGGCAAAGGTTATTTCGAGTAATGTGGTGATAAGACCACCTGCAGAGATGTCGTGACCAGCCAAGATGAGACCTTTATCAACAAGTGCTTGTACAGCATTGAAAGCCGAACGGAAGTAATCGGGGTTCTTTACAGTAGGCACATCGCTACCCACATAGCCTTGGCTCTGAGCAAAAGCTGAACCACCAAGATGCAGTTCGTCGAATGAGAAGTCTATGTGGTAGAAGGTAGATTTCTCGTTGTTTACCATAACCGGAGATACCACCTTGCGTATGTTGCTCACCTCGCCACCAGCACTAACAATCACTGTTCCCGGCGAGATAATCTTTTCGCCATTGGGGTATTGTTGTGAGAGTGATAGCGAATCTTTGCCTGTAGGCACGTTAATCTCAAGAGCGCAGCAGAAATCGCTTAAGGCTTCAACACCCTCGTAGAGGCGTGCATCTTCGCCCTTTTGCGAGCGGCAAGGCCACATCCAATTGGCTGAGAGAGATACACTGTCGAGTCCTTCGCTCAGTGGAGCCCAAACAATGTTGGTTAGCGACTCTGCTACCGATAGTACAGAACCCGCTGCAGGGTTAGCCAATCCAGCTTGTGGAGCATGGCCTATAGCAGTGGCAATGCCTTTAACGCCACGATAGTCAAGTGCTACAACACCGCAGTCAGACAATGGCAATTGCAGTTCACCCTGTGTTTGTTGGTGTGCTACTTTGCCAGTTACAGAGCGGTCTACCTTGTTGGTGAGCCAATCCTTACAAGCTACAGCTTCGAGCTGAAGCACACGGTTGATGTAGCTATCAAGGTTCTTTACGTCGTAACTAACGTTTTTATATTTGCGCTCAACGGTTTCGTCTACCATCACCGTTTTAGGTGAGTGGCCAAACATTTGTGCCACATCAAGATCGAATGGACGTTTGCCATCGCCTTGTACAAACGAGAAGTGAGCATCGCCTGTAGTTTCGCCCACCACATACATTGGGGCGCGTTCGCGTTCGGCAATCTTACGAACGTGTTCAAGGTGTTCTTCTTGAATGAGCAATCCCATGCGTTCTTGGCTCTCGTTGGCAATAATTTCTTTTGCCGATAGGGTGGGGTCACCAATAGGCAGCTTAGTCATGTCTATCTGTCCACCGCAGTCTTCAACAAGTTCCGACAAGCAGTTTACGTGGCCTGCTGAGCCATGGTCGTGGATTGAAACCACAGGATTAACGTCCTCTTCACACAATGCGCGCACAAGGTTGTTGGCACGTTTTTGCATTTCGGGGTTAGCGCGTTGCACAGCGTTAAGCTCAATGCCACTACTATATCTACCCGTATCAACCGAGCTAACTGAGCCACCGCCAAGACCAATACGATAGTTGTCGCCACCAACTACAACCACCTTGTTGCCCTTTTCAGGAGTTCCTTTCAAGCAGTCGCGTTTGGTGCCATAACCCACACCACCGGCAAGCATAATCACCTTGTCGTAGCCATATTTTTCGCCATTTTCTTGGTGTTCAAAGGTCAATACAGAACCTGCAATTAATGGTTGGCCAAACTTGTTACCAAAGTCGCTTGCACCATTAGATGCCTTAATCAATATTTGCTCTGGTGTTTGGTATAGCCATTTGCGCACGGGTAGTATGTCCTCCCATTCGCGTCCACCATCAAGACGAGGATAAGCAGTCATATATACCGCTGTACCAGCAATTGGCCACGAACCAACACCACCGCCCATACGGTCGCGTATTTCGCCACCCGTACCTGTTGAGGCACCATTAAATGGCTCTACAGTAGTTGGGAAATTGTGTGTTTCGGCCTTGATAGAGATAACGCTCTCAATGTCTTTAATCTTAAACCAATCGCTTGTAGAATGGTCGGCAGGAGCAAACTGTTCTACAACTGGTCCTTGGGCAAATGCCACATTGTCCTTATAGGCCGATATGATTTTGTGAGGGTTCTCCTTTGTAGTTTTTTTAATCATGGCAAAGAGTGATGAAGGCATTTCTTTGCCGTCGATAACAAACGAGCCACCGAAGATTTTGTGGCGGCAGTGTTCGGAGTTAATTTGTGCAAACCCAAATACTTCAGAGTCAGTAAGTTGGCGGTTTAGCTGCTTCTCAACGCCGTGTAGATACTCTATTTCGGCAGGCGAGAGTGCCAAACCTTCTTTCTCATTGTAGGTTTCGAGGTCGGTGATATATTCAATAGGAGCGGGCTTGATGTTTACGGTAAAGATGTCTTGATTCAAGCCGTTATACATACGTTGTAGCATAGGGTCGTGCTCAGCGCTTTCGTCCTTTACGGGGAAGTATTCCTCAATACGCGAAATGCCGTGGAGATTCATGTTTTGTGTAATCTCAACGGCATTCGTGCTCCAAGGTGTAATCATTTCACGGCGTGGTCCGACAAACCAACCGCTTATTTCGCTCTCGTTTATGGGCGTAGCTTCGCCATAGAGCCAGCAAAGTTCTTCCACTTCAGCGTCAGAGAGTTTGTGATCCACTTGTGTAGCGATCACACTCTTTTGCGGAGTTGTAAAAAACTGAATCATATTTGTTGTAGGAATTTGTGGTGTTACTTATGTTGTGTGCAAATTTAGGTAAAAAACGGCGAGTATGCAAAGGTTTTTCAAGTAGGTGTACATATTTATTTTTACCTTTGCATAAGTCAGTATGGCAAAAACGAATTTAAAATATGGAAATAGACATTGCAAGTTACAAACAAGAGTTTATTGATATGCTCAAGGGGTGCAACCGCGAGGGCATGGACGATGTGATAGCCGACCTTGAGGAATGGGGCTTCTTTGAAGCACCTGCTTCGGCGGGGCATCATCTCAATGTAAAAGGCGGATTGTTGCTCCATTCGCTCAACACTTGTAAGGCGGCACTCAAGGTGTGGGAGGGCATGAAACAACTCGAATCAACGGTTGAAAAGCAGGTTCCACGCGAGAGTGTAGTCATAGCCAGTTTGCTCCACGATGTATGTAAAACCGACATTTATCAGCCCACAATGAAGCGCAAGAAAAACGTTCTTGGGGTGTGGGAGGACGTGCCAGGATATAACGTGAGTTACAAGAACTTTCCGATGGGACATGGCGAAAAGTCGGTTATCTTGCTGCTCTGTTCAGGGCTCGAACTCACCGATGCCGAAATGCTTGCCATACGTTGGCACATGGGGCCTTGGGGTTTAAACATGAACTCTTACGAAGACCAACGCAACTACGACACAGCTCACACGCTCTATCCCTTGGTAATGATTGTTCACACGGGCGATTGCCTTGCCGCAAGCATCATGGAGGCCGAAGAAGACGATTGTTGATGCTTGTTTTCTCACCAAAAGGTGGTTCATTGTGTGCATCTAACAACAAAGAGGATAAAACTGCACAGAAGTGGCAGTTTTATCCTCTTTGTTGTTTATTGTAGTGGCTCAACATGTATGTTGATAAACAATTGGTTTCCAAATTGTTTGCGCAAGCGTTTCTCAATGTTGCAAGTGGCTTGGTGAGCAATGTTTAGCGGTGTGTTTCCGTCCATGCGCACATGCACATCGATGGCGCGGTTGTTACCTATGCGGCGGGTACGCAGGTTGTGAGGGGCTGACACGCCGGGCTCCTCGAGTATTGTGTGCATAATACACTGCTCATCTTCGGCTGGCAACGACTTTTCGAGCAGTTCCTCGATGCTTGGTCTGAACAACTTTAATGCCACACGTATGATAAACACACTTACCACTACAGCTGCCACAGGGTCGAGCACTCGCCACTGAGGTCCGAGCACAATGGCTCCTCCAATGCCAATGGCTGTGCCAATGCTCGATAGTGCATCGCTGCGGTGGTGCCATGCGTTGGCTACCACTGCGGGCGAGTTTACTTGTCGGCCCACACGAGCTGTCCACTGAAACAATATCTCTTTGGCCACGATTGAAAGCAAGGCGGCTACAAGGGCTATCATGCCTGGCTCTTCGAGCATCTGACCGCGGCACACACTGATAATTTTTTCCATGCCCGACCACAATATGCCTATGCCAACAATGCCTAACATAATACCTATAAAGGTAGTGGCAAGTGTTTCGTATTTGCCGTGTCCAAAGTCGTGGTCTTGGTCGCAAGGCTTGCCCGATATGCGTACAAACAAGATAACCACAACGTCGGTTATAAAGTCGGATAGTGAATGCACGGCATCGGCTATCATGGCAGCACTACCACCCAATATACCAGCCACAAACTTAAATAGTAAGAGCAGAAAGTTTACCACGCTTCCGCCCAGCGTAACGCGATAGATGGTGTGCTCGCGTTTCCTCTCGTTTAAGGTCTTAGTAGAGTTCATTGCATCATTCATTTTTTATTCTTTATTCACGCTACAAAGATAACGAATAATGCACATCGAGGGTTGTATATAGAGATAATAAACAAATTTTTAAATCATCTTTTTATAAATGCTTTTTATTGATTACAGCGAGTTGCAAAAATCAATGTATTTAATAACAGCTCACGGCATATAGCTATATATGGCCGATTATTACCACTCACTTATTTTAACAAACCAAGCGCTCAAAAGTGTTCTATTTTTCTCTTCCAACCACCTTTTTAATGCTCATAATTGCGACAAAATGAAGCACAAACTAAAAAAAATATTTCGCGCAAATTATGAGAGATATTTTATAAAGTATTGATAATCAATTATTTATGTTGTTTCCTTTCCAAAAAACGAACCTATCGATGCTTGAAAATGTGATATAAAACTACAAGAAAGCCTTTATAACAACACAAGGATACGTATTCTTGTGCCTTAAGGATACGTATCCTTGTGAGCTAAGGATACGTATCCTTGCACTACAAGCATACGTATCCTTAGCAAAAAACAGTTCGATTTTGCTCATTCCTTGCATGCGTAAGCACAAAGAGTGAGCATTTTTAGGCTATTTTTTGTACAGATTGAACCAAAATCTGTACAAAACAAAGTGTTCTATTTTTCTCCTTGCATTGCTAATATGTGTTAAGTAGCAATGCTATTTGTTTTTACTCTGCCTTTTGCTGCAGCTCATCGATGTTTACAATCTTATTAACAATGGCATAAATGGTTAGACCTGCAACAGAGTGAATGTTGAGCTTGCGTGCAATGTTTTTGCGGTGCGTAAGCACGGTGTTGAGTGATATAAAAAGCTTTTCGGCTATCAGTTTGTTCGACATGCCACACACCACGCAGTGAACAATTTCGCGCTCGCGGTCGGATAGTGCATCCTCGGTACGCTTCTCCTCATCGGCAGAGGCAGCTACATCTTCTTGCGTACCAACTTGCTCCTCGAGTATCTTAACAGCAGGCACAAATATATCGTCCTCCACCTGGCAGTGTATCCTAAGGTCGGCTTCACAAGTAAATATGTCGTAGAGCACATTGTTCAATAGTTCGGCCTGTTCGGTGGGAGCATAGTATTTGATAATGATATTTTTAAGCTCTTGTAGCTTCACATCAATGCTATTATGACCACGTGCAAACTGCGATATGGAGTAATCGTTTGTGCGTCGGCCTTGCAAAAGTTGCTCAACATAGCCAAACACCTTGCGGTTTTCGTGTTGCATGTGCTTACGCACTTCAGACATATAGTCGTCGTAGAATTTGAGTATAAGATAAGACACCTCGCCCGTTTGTGAACAGTCAAGAGCCTCGAGTAGTTTTCGACGGATATTGGGCAACTGAAAGTCTAAAAAGTAAGAATGGGCTTGCTTTAGATAGTTGGTTAAGCATTTTACCGACACTTGGTCTATGCTATCGGCTGCACCGCGTGCCCCACGACGAATAAAGTTGGCCACAGAAAGAAAGGTAGGAGTGTCTACATTGTGCGCTTCGCATACTTGACGAACAGTTTGGTCGCCCACACCAAGTGGAATACCGAAACGCGACAACATTTGCAACAAAGAAGGCTTGTCGCAAATAACATCGCACATGTGGTCTGTTTCCTTATAGTTATAAGAACTGTTATATACCATCCTTTAGTTTTGTTAAGTATAAAAACGGAATAACCTTATCCCTCACCTCAAACAATGAATGGCTATGGTGGCCCACGCCGTGAGAAACATAACATAGTATATGTTATCCCTATTTTTTATCTGCAAAAATATGTTTTTCTTGATAATTTAATACTACCCAATAGTGGGTATTTTATGCAAATAAGGGTTAGTAATGTAAAAAAATGATTACCTATACTTTGTTTTTTTTGCTAAAAGTGAGTGATTGTTAAACTTTCAGAACCACCATAACTTTGCACTCGAAAAATAACAATAAGAGGTTATGAACACTTCAACACTCAAACTGATAGCAGGTGTGACATTACTAACTATGATGATGGTATTACCAACTACAGCCAATACAGAGCGTATGGCTCCAACTCAAGTAGACGGCATTTCGGCTGCAACGCCAGTAGAAACTCCTGTTAAAAAGAAAGATAAAACTAAAAAGCAAAAGCAGAAGCGTAAGGGCAAAAAACAGCAATCTGTTGTGGCACTGCAATAGGCACCATGCAGGGCAACATCCCACTTTTGCACATCAACAAACAAGGTGGCGAACAACGGCATTGAAGTGAACACAGGCAAAGTCTGGACAACATGCCGACAAGTTAAAGAAAATGATTCTAACAGCCTCATCACATTCCAATATCGTAGGGGACTCAGAGCATTATTATCGGACCAGCTGCCAGATGCTCACACTTTGCACTCATTCATTCTTTATTCACACGCATCACAATCAAGTTGTTCGCACCTTGTTTATTTACTCTCTCTTAACCCACATACCATAGCTAAACCAAAAGCATAAAATAATATAGAATAAAGAATGAAATCTAAAATTACACTATTTGCATTGGGAGCACTCACGGCAGCGCAAGCCACTTATGCTACCGACGTGAATACGGAGGCAAAAAGCGACAGCGTAAATGTAGTAAAAACCATTGTTGCTCAAAATCACAACTCAAAGCTTAAACAAGTAAGTCAGGATGATGACTACCAAAAGTTTCGTTTTGGCGGATATGGCGAAATGGTTGTAGCATTTAAAGACTACGGCATCAACCGCTTTCGCGGTAGCAGTACGGGTAATAAAAAAGACCATCGTAACACCATATCGATACCACGCTTTGTGTTTGCATTCGACTATAAGTTCTCGCCAAGATGGACTCTTGGCACAGAAATAGAGTTTGAATCAGGTGGCGTAGGCACGGCTTACGAAATAGAAAATGCTGAAAACGGCGAGTATGAAACCGAGGTTGAAAAGGGCGGTGAAGTTGCGCTTGAGCAGTTCCACATCACGTATAAAGCTTTCGATTGGCTACACGTTCGTGCTGGTCATCTCATTTTGCCTATAGGCTTAACCAACGAACATCACGAGCCTATCAACTTTTTTGGCACTACACGTCCAGAGGGTGAAACCACCATTATCCCATCAACATGGCACGAAAATGGTCTTGAAATTTTTGGTTCTTTTGGCCGTGGTTATGCCAATTTTGATTACCAAGCAATTGTTTCGACAGGCCTAAATGCATGTGGCTTCGATCGCAACAATTGGGTGCAAGGTGGCAAACAAGGCATCTTTGAAGAAGACAACTTTACGTCGCCTGCCTACACCTTCCGCCTCAATTACAATGGCGTGCCAGGCTTGCGAGTTGGCGCTTCGTTCTACTATTGCGCCAATACTACAGCTAATTCAGATAAACTTACTGAATATGCCTTTCGCGCCCCATTGCGTATCTATACTGCAGATGCACAATACAAAAACTCAGTGGTTACAGCGCGTGCCAACTTTATGTGGGGAAGTCTTACAAACGCCGATAGAGTTAGTTCAGTCAATACAAAACTCGCTAATCAAGCGCCCTATACACGCGTAGTGCCTGTGGCACATAAGGCTGTTAGCTATGGTGCAGAGGTAGGACTTAACCTTGCTGGCATCTTCCGTGGCACCAACTGCCCAGTGCTTTATCCGTTTGCTCGTTACGACTACTACAACCCTCAAAAGCAGTGTGAAGGTCTTTACATAGAAGACCACCGTTGCGAAGTACGCAAGTGGACAGCAGGTGTAAACTGGTATGCATTGCCTAACCTTGTGATTAAAGCTGACTATTCAACCCGTCAGATCGGCACTAACAAAATGTTTGGCAAAGGCAAATATAATAGCGAAAACGAGTTCTCTATCGGTGTGGCATACGTAGGTTGGTTTACCAAACGTTAAATGTTAAGCACAAGCACCATGCGCACTCTTTAAGCAGAAATATAAACTAATAACACAATAAACGAAAATGAAAAAGACAATCTTGTTCGGCTCTCTTTTGGCCGTAGCAGCAATGACTGTTTCATCGTGTAGTAACGATGATCCTGACCCCTTTAAAGGCGATGCAGTGAACCTTGAATACAACTCTGGCAATGCCAAGCAGTGGGGTAATTATATGGCACATACCGCTCTCTTATTGAAGAACGATGCCAACACCCTCTACAACCAATGGGCTACTCAATACACTAAGCACGAGAATGGTATCGATGTAGCACAGGGCGACTCTTATGCTAACTTCTTTAAAAATCACGATAGCAGAACGGGTTATGCTGATGTAGACAACTGCATCCAGGAAATGATTGAAAAGATGGGTGAGATTGCCAACGAGGTAGGTTCTTCAAAGATTGGCGACCCATACCAAAAATGGCAAGATGGTGATGAGTCTAATGCAGTACTCGCTGTTGAGTCGTGGTATAGCTGGCACTCACGCGACGACTATACCAACAACATTAACTCTATCCGCAACGCTTACTATGGTACACGCGACGTATATACAGCCGACTCTGTAGCAGCAAATTCTTTGGCAAGCGCAATGGCTGTTGTTAACCCAACACTCGACCGCAAGGTTAGAGACTACATCTATCAAGCTAAGGATGCCATTCAAGCTATTGTTCAGCCTTTCCGCAGCCACATCGGTTCTGAACAAACAGTTGTTGCAATGGAAGCTTGCGAGAAATTGCAGAAAATCCTTGGTGAAATCGAAACTGAAGAAGGCGACAAGGGAGGCGAATCAACCAACCTTAAGGATGAGGCTATTAAGCTTAACGATGCTACTAAGCAAGCTATCATCAACAACTTTGTTGATAACATCGTAGTGCCTACTTACCAAGAGTTGAGCGAAAAGAATGCAGCTCTTTACAACACTGTAGTAGCTTTTCAAAAGAACCCAACTAACGATGGTTTTGAGGCATGTGCACAAGCTTGGCTTGAAGCTCGTAAGCCTTGGGAAACAAGCGAAGCATTCCTCTTTGGTCCTGTAGACGAACTTGGTCTTGACCCCAACATGGACTCTTGGCCACTTGATGCAGAAGGTATTAAGAACATCTTGATGTCGCAGAAATGGGCTGATATCGAGGAAACTGGCGAAGATGGTAATGTAACCGAATCTGCTCAAAACGTACGTGGCTTCCACACACTTGAGTTCCTTATCTTTAAGGATGGTAAGGCTCGTACCATTAAATAATAGCATATTTCAATGTGCTGATGTGCGGCTGCTCTATATTGTGTAACAGAGCGTGTCAGCACATTGAGAAATAGGAGTGAAGGCCCGTAAAAAGGACTTTACTCCTTCTGTGCGATATAAAATAAATATATCAAACTATGACTATAAATATAATTAAATACTCTTTGATATTCGGCGGTTTGCTTTCGCTTGCTGCTTGTTCAGACGATGATGGAATCGTTGCAAGCGACATCAATGTGCCAGAAGGTTACGCTCTTTCTGCCGATATATCAACCATTTTTAAAAACTCATCAACGGCTTACGATATTGAAGCCGACTGGGTTTCGGGCAAGTATATGTCGCGCTTTAATGCGGGCAACACGCTTTATGACAATGCTATACCAAGTGGTAAAGATAACCAAGCTGGTGGCCTTGGTCCGCTTTATGCGGGTTTCTCTTGTCGAAGTTGCCACATGACAACAGGGCGTACTGCCCCCTCAACATGGACTAACTACGATGTATCAAAAGCCGATAAGGATGGCTTTGTGCAGGTATCTGGCGGAACTGGTTTTACCTCTGGCTTGATTTATATTACACGCAAAAATGGTTCGTTCTTCCCCGATTACGGCCGTGTGCTCCACGACCAATGCGTACAAGGTACCTACACTGACCGCGATGGCAACAAGGTTGAAATGAAGGCCGAAGGCAAACTGAAGGTGAAATGGCATACTCAAGACTTTAGTTTTCCTGATGGCGAACCTTACCAACTTGCTTATCCTGAATACCGCATAACAGAATGGTATACAAACGGACTGAAAAACTATGGCGAACCTATAGCCGATGCTGTTAAACCCGAAGATTTAATTATATCCGTACGCCAACCATTGCGCCATGTGGGTATGGGACCGATGATGGCACTCGACCCTGTTGAGATTGAAGCACTTGCTGCTAAGAGCAATTATCCCGAATATGGCATTAGCGGACGTTGCAACTATGTTACTGAAAAAGGCGTGCGTGGCGTAGGACTTTCGGGTAACAAAGCACAACATCTTGACCTTACTGTAGAGCTTGGCTTCTCGAGCGATATGGGGGCTACCAACAGCCGTTTCCCTGAGGAAGTGTGCGAGGGACAGATGCAACAAATCTATGGTAGCATGATGGGGTTGAGCTACTCTAATCGCTTGGATGTATCAACAAAAGCAATGGAGGACGTAGACCTTTACATGCAATGTTTGGGTGTGCCAGCACGTCGGTTGGGGTCTACCACACAAATGGTGCAATATGGTGACAAACAAATCACCGAACGCGAAATGGTAAGCATTGGCGAACAGAATTTCTATAAAGCTAAGTGTCACCTATGTCATGTAACAACCTTACACACCAAAAAGTCGGGTTCAACCTTACTCAATGGTACTCATTTGCCCTGGCTCGGTGGGCTTACAATTCACCCTTATTCCGACTACTTGATCCACGATATGGGCTCTGAAATAATGGGTGTAGGCCTTAACGATAACTACTGCAGTGGCTTAGCACGTGGCAACGAATGGCGTACCACACCATTATGGGGCATTGGCTTGCAGCGCAAGGTTGATGGGCATACTTACTTCCTTCACGATGGTCGCGCACGCAATTTTGTTGAGGCTATCATGTGGCACGGAGGCGAAGGCGAAGCTTCTAAAAACATTTTCAAAAAGATGCAGAAGAAGGATCGCGATGCTCTTATTAAATTTTTGGAATCTCTATAAACTACTTATTTAACAAAAAGAATATTACATAATGAAACGTCATATAATCACACTCTCAGCACTCGTTGCGGCCACTTCGCTCTCTGCTCATGCAGACAACCTAACAGTTAATGAACACAGTGCTGAGGCAACTTCTGTTCAAATAGTTGAAACAGCTAACAACGCTGAACACGAAACAACACAGCCCAAGAATGAAATTAAGGAAACAAAGATAAAGTACCAACCAATCGACCTCGATACCGACAATGGTGTGGTATCTTTGGCTGGTAGCAAAGGCTTTGTTATTCAGAGCAAAAAGGGTGATTTTGTATTTAAACCCTATATGCTTGTACAAACAAGTGGCAACTTTAATTGGTACGACGATGAGGGACTCGACAAGGCATACAACCAAGATAACGTTGAGAACTCAGGTTTTGCCATCCCCAATGCCATACTTGGTTTTACGGGTAGAGCCTTTGGCAAGGTATCGTTTAACCTATCGCTCAATGCTGCTAAAACAGGCGGCAACCTTTTGCAACAAGCATGGTTTGATGTAGCATTTAAAAAGGCTTTGCAGTTGCGCGTGGGTAAGTTTAAAACTCCATTCTCGCATGTTTATCTCACCACATTGGGTGAAACGCTCTTCCCACAACTGCCTACATCGCTCACTACAGCCACCATTATGCCCTATGTACTCAATGCTGTAACTCCATCAATGAGCACAGGCTTCGACCTCGGTGTTGAACTTCATGGTGTTGTAAAAGACCGCTTTGGCTATGAGTTGGGCTTGTTTAATGGTACAGGATCTGCCGTAAATACAGCAAGCAAAACATTTAGCGACGATTGGCATATTCCCTCTTTGCTTTATGCTGGACGCCTTACTTATATGCCTTGGGGTGTGATGCCTTCAACTCAAGGTAATCCTAATTTGCTAAACGAACGTAAGATGCTTATTGGACTTTCAGGCTCTATGAACGTTGAAAGTGAGAACGAGAGCACAAACGATGCACGTATGGGACTTGAGTTTGCCATGCTCTACAATCGTTGGTATTTTGCAGGAGAGGCTTATTGGATGAATGTAGGTTTTACTAAACGACAAAAGATTAGCGAACACTACAACTACTTAGGTGGTTATGTACAAGCTGGTTACTTTGTTGCACCCCGTGTACAACTTGCTGCGCGTTACGACTTTATGAATCGTAATAGCACAAGCAAGGATGGTTTCCTCAATATGCCCGCTGTGGGTGTGAACTACTTCTTCAAAGGTTGCAATCTCAAGTTGCAAGCCATGTATCAATACATAGGCCGTACTAATCACGACAACCAACTTGATCGTGATAACGACAACCTCGGACTTGCCACTCACTCAGCTACCGTACAGTTGCAATATTGCTTCTGATTTGTTTAACAAATGAAATCTTTTCTGAAATGAAATATACATTAAGTGCTTTGCTCTGTGGTGCGCTTTTGTTTGCCTCGTGCGACGAAGGGCGTATACCAGAGACGGTGCGCGACCTCAATGAAAAAGGCCGCGTGGCCAAACTCGAAGCTAATATAACGGGACTTGACCAATGGCCCAAAGGATACACCGTGTCGTTTGCGGGCTTTACCGACGACGGCACGTATGCTGAAATATCTAAAGACATTAAGGCCGATAAGGATGGCCATGTGTCGATAGAGCTTGCTGGTATACCTGATGATGTAACCAAACTCGAGGTGTGTGTTATCAATAGCATACGCAAGCGTGTCCTCACTTTTTACAGTATAACAGCAACTGACACTTCAGATACTATAAAGGTTGTACCCTCTGAGTCTATAAAGATTGTAGGTATGCTTTCATACCTACAAACCAACCTCTTCGACAAGCAATGTGCGCATTGTCATAGTGGTAGTGCTTGGGCTGTATCGCTCAGTCTTAACGAAGGCAAGAGCTATAGCCAGTTGGTTAATGTACCCTCTGTAAAGGTAGAAGGTAAGAACCGTGTTACGCCAGGTAATGCCGATAGTAGTGTGCTCTACGAAGTGCTATCTACCGACATCAGCCTTGACGAAAAATGGAAGTACGACCATTCAAAAATCATGGTAACAGATGCCGAAAACCTTAAGTTGCTTAAGGAATGGATAAATAGTGGAGCAAAGGAATAAGCAACATTCAATTGCTCAAATACAACCTAAAAAGAGCCGACCTCACACATTGTTGAGGTCGGCTCTTTTATGTTTTAACTGCGAGTAATTGGCTCACAGAAAGGGGAAGGATTACTGTTGGATACCAAGTTTCTTGGCAATGTTAGCAGGGATAGCCTTCTTGTTGATAAGGATGTTCATGGTTTTGTAAGCCACGTATGCTTTTGAGGCATAGAAGATACCATGGTACTTGCCATAGTCGCCCCAAGAGTTTTTAACCATAAAGTATTCGCGGCCATTGTTGTCCTTAGCAAGGCCATAGATAACCATGCCGTGGTCATCGGTAGTTTCCCAATTATCGTATGCTTGTTGGCGAAGGTCTTGAGTGATAGTTAGTTCATCGTTTGATGGAACTTGTGCACCAGTGCTGATTGTGCCGCCCCAACGTGCAGCGTCCGAACCTGTGAGGTCGCGCACTTTGAGGTTTTTAGGTACGTAAGCATAGTCTTTGCCATTGCGACGACCAAAGTACTCCTCTGTTACATCGGCACCCCATGCAAAGGTGTAACCACTCTTAACAGCGCTATCCATTACGTTCATAAACTCGTCGAGAGGCAAGTTATAGCTTTCTGCCCAACGCCAATTGTCTTGTATTTCGAGGACAAACTTTGAGTAGAAGGGGTGGTGAGTATATGATGTAAGTGATACATAGTCGTCCATGTTCAAACCGAGATAGTCGGTAACATAGGTTTTTGGTGTGTAGGTTTTTCCGTCTTCAGCCTTCACCTCTGTTGGTAATTCGCCAAAGTAGTCTTTGTAGATGTTAGAGAGGTCTTTCTTCCAGGTAAGCGAAATCTTCTTAAGATTGCCCTTTGCGATAGACGAAACATAAGCCGAGGTTACAGCATCGAGTTGGTTGAAGTTGAAGAGGCTGTCGCCGTAGAGTGTGCCAGGAGCAGGCATTGCCGACTGTGGCACCATACCATAGTTTTTCAAGCAGTAAACTGCATCGTAGAAAGAGCCACCTTGTGAGAAACTTACATCGCCATGTGTGCGGATAGCTTTGTCAGCGCGGTCCATGTAGGTGTTGTATACAAGGAACGACTCGCAAAGATCGTGAGTGCCTTTGCCCATGCGCAAAAGTTCAGACTCAAAGAAAGCGAGCGAAGAGTATGCCCAGCACGTACCGCTTTGGTTTTGGTCTTTGATAGAAGTGATAGGATTAGCTTTGATTGTGGTAAAGGTAATTTCGTCCTTTTTAGGTTGAGCAGCCTTTTTGTTGCGGGCAGCCAAGTTTCCTGGCAGCATAAGCAATAGGGTTGCTGCGATGAGGAGAGTTTTTTTCATTTGTTTTAATTTATTGTTTTTAGATAAAAATATGCAGTAGTTTTAATGTGTGTTAGCTCATTAATAAATAATGGGCGATTCTTCTTGGTGTTCTTGTACAAAGCGCTCTACCTCGTCGGTGTGGTAGGGGATGCGTTCCTTGCCTAAGAAGCGGCAACCAGTGGGGGTGATAAGCACATCGTCTTCGATGCGGATGCCGCCAAAGTCGCGGTATTCGTTTATTTTATCAAAGTTAAGGAAGTCGGCGTTTGTGCCATTCTTTTGCCAATCATCGATGAGGTCGGGAATGAAGTAAATGCCAGGTTCGTCGGTAATAACGTGTCCCACCTCCAAGCGACGACCAAAGCGTAATGCGTTGGTGCCAAACTGAGTAGAGGGGCGAGTTTCCTCGTCGAAGCCTACATACACCTGTCCGAGGCCCTCCATGTCGTGAACATCCATGCCCATCATGTGGCCCAATCCGTGGGGCAAGAATAGGGCATGAGCGCCAGCACGCACAGCATCATCGGTGTTGCCCTTCATCAAGCCAAGTTCTTTAAGACGGTCGGTCATGAGTGCACACACAGCCATGTGTACATCCCACCAGCGCACGCCAGGCTTAGCTTGGCTAAGTGTAAGGTCGTGACAGTCGGCCACGATGTTGTAAATATCCTTTTGTTTCTGCGTGTAGTGGCCACTGATAGGTGTGGTGCGAGTGTTGTCTGAACAGTAGTTCTCGTTGGTTTCGGCACCAGCATCAACCAGCAACAGGCGTCCTGCTTCGAGCTGGCGAGTAGAGGGATAACCATGCAGAATTTCGCCGTGCATAGTAACGATGCTTGGGAACGACACTTGTGCACCATAACTTGATGCTATGCCATCGAGCACACCACCGATATATTGCTCTGTGATGCCTGGACGTGCTAAGCGCATAGCCATTGTGTGCATTTTGTAGCCTATTTCGGCAGCACGTTCGAGTTCTTCAATTTCCTCGTCGCTCTTTATAGAGCGCAATTTTATTACGGCTTTAATAAGACTCAGCGAAGCAGCCTCGCGCTGTTGCGAAGGATGAATGCCGAGTAGGTCCATTATTTGAATTTGTGTGTCGTAGCGATAGGGTGGTAAGAAGTGAATTTTGCGTCCGTCGGTCACGGCGTGTTCAACAATTGTAGCCAAGTGCGACATAGGTGCCGAGGCTTCAACACCACATTCATGAGCCATTTCAGATACCGAAGTAACCGAGCCGTACCACACGATGTCGTCGATGTCGATGTCGTTGCCAATGAGCACTTCGTTGCCAGAGTCAGCATCGATTACGCCCACAAGTCCGTCGCGGTGCTGACCAAAGAAGTAAAGAAAAGCACTATCTTGACGAAATTTATAAACGTTAGAGGGGTAGTTGTTGGGGCTGTCGTTGTTACCAAACAACACTATCAAACCGCTACCTACTAGTTCGCGCAACTTTCTGCGGCGTTCAACGTAGGTTTCTTTTGAAAATAGCATACCAAATAAATATTGTTTTATAATATTATAACAATCTTGCTCATGATTTATCTAAATATCTATGCAGTAAGATTGCATTTTGTTTGATCTGTTTACATTTATATACGCAAAAGTACGGATTTTCTTTCAGAATAAGTATATTTGCAATGAATATTTAAGCAAAGCAATGGGTATAGATAGCTTTATTTGCTTACTTATTCATTTATACAAGCAAACACAACTAAACTACCAGATATAGATGACGATGAATACCCTACCAGATAATACAGGATTAGTGCTCGAAGGGGGCGGAATGCGTGGTGTATTTACTGATGGTGTACTTGATTTTTTTCTTGATCATCACATAACGTTTCCTTATTGTGTGGCTGTGTCGGCAGGTGCTTGCAACGGGTTGTCTTACAAGAGTTTGCAGCGTGGCCGGGCCAAGTTGGTAAACATTGATATGCTCGAAAAATATCGGTATATCGGATTAAAGCATTTTTGGACGCAGCATAGCATTTTTGATCGTAAGATGATGTACGAAACCTTGCCCAACAAAATTCTGCCCTTTGATTACGATGCTTGTTTTGCCAACCCCATGGAGTTTGAGATGGTAACAACCAATTGTCTTACAGGAAAGGCATGCTATCTAACAGAGCATCACGACCCCGACCGCTTGGTCAAGATTGCCAAAGCTTCGTCGTCGCTCCCCTACGTGTGTCCCATTGTGTGGATTAACCACCAGCCTATGCTCGATGGTGGCATTATCGACTCTATACCCATAGAGCACGCCATAGAGCGGGGCCATGCCTTTAATGTGGTGGTAGTTACTCGCAACAGGGGCTATCGCGAAAGTTCGCGTGACATTAAAATTCCCAAGTACGTCTATCGTCGTTTTCCGCGTTTGCGCCTATTGTTGAGCAAGCGCCATGCCATCTATAATGCTCAACTTGACCTTGTAGAAAAGCTCGAGGATGAGCGCAAAATACTCGTAATCCGTCCGCAAAATCCCTTAGAGGTAGACCGTTTGACGAGCGATGTTAAAAAGCTCACAGCTCTTTACGAAGAGGGCTATAAATGTGCTAAACAAGCTTTTGAGCAATGGGGCATCATGAAGTAGAAAAATTTTAAAGATATTTGAGGCAAACAAAGAAACCCTGTCATGCGCAGACTCTTTGTTTGCCTTTGTTAATGTCGTGCTTTAACTCCCTTCTGAATATGCGCATCTTATTGATAATCATGCGTGTTAGTAGTGCTACAACCTATATACTTCTGTGGTAACATGCGTAAGTAGTTGACGTATCACGGCCACGATACGCGCGTATCACGCCCACGATACGCACGTATCACGCCCACGATACGCACGTATCACGCCCATGATACGCACGTATCACGGCCGTGATACGCCAACTAAATGCATATCATGGGCGTAGCAGCTTGCGAGGTATAAGGCTGAAAGCATACGTTTTTGGTGGCACACCCCTTTTTTTATTCCCCCAAGCAAATACTTATGGTTAAATGCAAAGAGAGCTATTATAACACGTCAAAGCCACGGTTGATGATAGAAAAAGTGTATTTTATGTATACAATTTTACCATAAAAACCCATAATCTGCAATTTATTTATCGGGGGGGGTAATTTCGATGTGCAAACAAAAAAAATCGTTATATTTGCAATGCTATTTAATGATAAACAACCTTTATTAGATAGCCTTTATGAGATTTATATAGAGATGAAATGGATACGGAAAGGCCCTTGTATTAGTAGAAACTAAGAAGTGTCTTTCTGTATCTTTGCTTTTAGGTGTAATGGAGCAAAAAAAGATGCAAAGCACAACTATTATGCGTGCTTTGCATCCATCGTTTATATATTAATGTATTTTTGTGTTACGATGCTTGTGGTTCAATCCTTTTGTTCGGGTGCCTTGTCGATAAGGTCCATAAACTGGTCGAGCTTAGGAGTAATGATAATTTGTGTGCGGCGGTTGCGTTGTTTGCCAACTTCGGTATTGTTAGACACAATGGGGTTATACTCGCCACGTCCAGCAGCAGTGAGGCGCTTAGGGTCTACACCATATTGGTTTTGCAGAGCCTGAACCACCGATGATGCACGCAATGCCGAGAGGTCCCAATTGTTGCGAATATTCTTTTGCGAGATGGGCACATTGTCGGTATTACCCTCAACAAGCACATCATAGTCCTTGTAGTCGGTAATGATTTTAGCAATCTTCGATAGCGTTTCGCCAGCACGGTCGCCAATCTCGTAGCTTCCGCTCTTGTAGAGCATATTGTCGGCAAGCGAGATGTAAACCACGCCTTTGAGCACCTGCACATCTACATCGTTGAGCTCTTGTTTGCTGAGTGAGCGAGTAAGTTTGTTGGTAAGTGCCACGTTTAATGAGTCGCTCTTGTCTTTGGCATCAACTAATTGCTTGATAAACTTGTTTGAGGCGTTAATTTCGTCTACAAGCTTAGATATGTTTACATTGCCCTGTTTAATATTGCTATCATAGTTGTTTTGCAACTTGGCATAGGCGTTGCGCAACTCCTTGTTGCGTTCTTGCTCTTCCTTGAGTCGGGCTGCAAGGCTCTTCGAGTCGCTTGTGTATTCGGCTATACGCACTTGTGCATCGTTGTAGTCCTTTTGTAGGGCTGCGTGCTCAGTTTTTAGGTTGTTATAGTTGGTCTGCACTTCGGCATATTGCTTCTTGCTAACGCAGCTTGTCATGAGCAACAGGCCCATCAATGGTACAAATAATTTAATCTTTTTCATTGTTGCGGTTTGTGTTGAATAGGTTAGTGGACAAACGCTTAATGGCTTATGAAAAGGGACTCGTCTGCCCAAAAATGCTTTGTTTTGCGGTGCAAGTTATGTATTTTGGCTGATAGGTGCAAACTATTTAATGATTTTTCGACATTGTGATGCCTCTATATGCTGATTTTTAAGAGATATTGTGAAAACATAGTGGTCTGCTCCCACCATTTGTCACACTATTTATGCAGCATAAGAGTGCATGCCACCAAGCAAAAAGTTCACGCCAAAGTAGGTAATGAGCACAGCTGCAAATGCCAACACACTGAACAAATGAAAGTGGCGAGCAGATCGCATCCACACAACAGACTGCGAGTGAAAACCAAGGGCATATACCATGAAGGTGATAAGAGCCCAAACCTCTTTAGGGTCCCAACTCCAATAGCTTCCCCACGACTGGTTGGCCCACACTGCTCCTAAGAATATGCCAATCCCCAGAAAGAACACAGCTGGATAAAGTAGCAGTCGGCCTAAGAGCATAAGGCTTTCGGCTTGGCGCTTAACACAAAGTCCCATGATGCCCGTAAGCATAACAAATGCCAAGAGCGAATAACCCATCATAACCACCGATACGTGCAGACTGAGCCAGGGAGAGGCAAGCACAGGTACGAGGTGAGTGATTTGTGGATTGCTCTGCCCAAGGTGTGACACTAAGAGTGCAAAGCCCGAAAGCAACAACCCAAAGGGCAGCATCACTGCAAAACGCCTATGGAGCAAACACGACACAACGAGCGTTATGAGCGCCATGAACTGCATGGTTTCAAAGCCATTGCCCATGGGGATATGTCCCGCCACATACCAACGCAACACGTAGCTAAATAGCAGTAAAAGGGTGCTTAGATACATGGCTGAGGGCAACACATAATGGTCGGCAAAAGTGGTGGAGCAGCCATGAATGTTGCGATAGATGAGCCACCCAAAAGCCAATAGCCCTAATGCAAGATTAACCATAAAGAGAATCTTGGTGAGTGGCAAGCGGTTGTAAAGCAGTTCGGCTTGTATGCGTGTGTCAGACAATGGCTTTACGCTGCCATCAGTAGGTAGCGGTGTGATGAGTGTGCCCTTTTGCAACATCATGATGAGTCCTACCTTTTCGTCGGTCTCCATAATGGCCTTTTGCAGTGGGTCGTTAGGCTCAGTTTGTGTGTTACCACCCTTCCAATAGTGTTGCAAAAGGTAGTTGCCTTGAGCGTCGAAAAGGTCGGTAAATCGTGCATACTTGCCATCAATGTGGAGCAATGAGCGTAGTTCGGCATTTTTAATGTAGAACATTGGTTCGTTTTGCCACGCATCGGGGCGCAACAACCATCCGCTAACCACCTGCTCGGCTGTGAGACCTTGATATGACGAACTGCCATATATTTTAAGCACAAAATCGCGTGCCAAGGTGTTGAATGGGGCTACGCGTCCGTTGTAAACAACCTGTCGAGTGGCCAAACTATCGGCCTTTTGGCGATTAAAGGCTGGCAAGGTGCGGGCACAAAGTTGTGTGGGCACAGAGGCTAAGAGCAATAGGCAGATAAACCCTCCCTTTTTGAGTAAGGGGTGACGCAATAGACGGCGGAACTCTTCGTGTTTGCTACATAGCGTTATCAGCATGGATATGAAGAGCAATATGTAGCCTGCGTAGGTAAGCGCAGTGCCGTAGGGGTCGTAATTAACTGAGAGCCAACTGCCGCCGCCCTCTTCGTCGTACGACGATTGGTAAAGGCGGTAGCCATCAATGGTAAGTATGCGATTCATTGACACTGCGCGGCTCATAATGCTATCGCCATTTGTAGGGATAATGGTGAGTTGGCTCACGTAGTCAGATGGTGTGTCGGTGCCGTCGTAGCGTATCACACTAAAGTTGTTGAGAGTGAGCGTAAAGGGTAGTGCATAGCTTTGGGTGTTGTCGTCGCTAAGAAATGAGCCTACTGGCACATCGGGTTCAAGGTGAACATAGCCCTTGCGCGAGGTGACATAAGTGGTTAATGAGCCAGCCAAAATTACGATAAACGAGCCATGAAGCATACATATTCCTACCCGATGCCATAACTTAAACTTGATAATTGTGGCAACAAGCAAGGCTACTAACATAGCCCAAAGCGCGCAAAACCACCAAGTGTGGTAGATGTGTTGCTCCACAAAAGCAGTGTTGTGGGTGTGTTCTATCCATGTGGCTGCGGCAAGCAAACCGATGATGAGGCTATAGAGTAATAATATAAAGCGTTTCATAACGATGCAGAAAATAAAAAGCTATGCCTTGTGACGTTGGCACAAACAAATGGCGTTTGGCAAAAGGTCATCACAGGGCATAGCTACTAACAGAAATGCAGTGGTGCACACGACGATGCACCTACTATTGATGAAGCTTGTTGTGTATGTTGTGTTTAGAAAGGTTCGAACTCGCTGTTGGTCACCGCTTTAGTGGCCATACATTCCATTTCGATGAGCCAACCCGGCCGACATACAGGAGCATGAACAATAATCTTAGGAATGCCCGGGAAACGTTTTTCGAACATTTCGTGTACCACGGCATAGTCGGCAGTGTCGCGAAGATACACAATCATCTGCCCAACATCGTTGAATGTACAGTCGGCTTCGGTGAGCAATGCTTCTACGTTCTCCCACATGCGTTCGGTTTGTTTGCGTATGTCGCCCATGTAGAGAATGTTACCCTTGTTGTCGATGCTGGCTGTGCCCGATATAAACACTTGGCGGCGGTCGCCATACTCCATGCTTGTGCCACGCTCAAAACTTACGCCATATTCATAAGTTGGGTTGAGGTGAGTGGGAGCGTAAAGAAAACGCATTTGTTCGGGTTTTATGCCTAACACTGCATAGGTGTCGAGCTGCACAAGTACTGAAGGGTCGGCATTGCGCCCATTGATGCCAGTGCTCGATATGAAGTGGGTTTTGTTTGTAAGGTTTTGTGTATAAAACTCTTCGTTGCGAGCCTTTACCACACCTGTATAGTTTACATCAACGTTTTGCACAAAGAACCATGTACGCACACAATTGTTGAGCAAGTTGCCGCCGTTGCTAAGAAGCTGCATAGTATACTCTTTAAGTAGCAAACTTGTTTGTTCCTCAGAGTTGGCTGCGTGACTAATAGCAGTTCCACCCCAAAGGTGAGTGTATGCACCATGCTTAACTTTGTATAGCCCGTTATCAAAAATGCCAGCACCAATTTCTTCTTGCAAGTATATCCACATGGCAATTTTTGTGCCGTTTAGTGGTGCTTGTTCTACCACAGAGCAAGCGCATGCAGGTGCCTCGGGCACAGTGGCCATGAGCATGTCATATTGGTTGGCTGCATCACTTAAATAGTAACGTTTAAATACAGAGTATGCAGTTGGTAGTTCTTTCTCAAACACTTCGTAGTAGGTGTCGAGAACGGCATAGAGTTGTTCCTTAAATGTTTGTTCAGGATGTGTGGCGTGTATCATTACGTGATATTCGTTCACTCCGCCAGGTATTTCAAACTTTGAAATTTCGACTTTAGTATTCTCTAATTCTATAGTCGATCTTTGCTGTACGTTGGTCATACTGTTTGTTTATTCTTTATTCTGAATGCAAAAGTACGAAAAAACAAGGAGCTTTGCATGCGCTGAATGATGTATCGGGTAAAAATCACCACAAGTGGGTATATTGCTCTTGTATGTGGTAGTGATACACAAAAAACCGCTGAACTGCACAACAAAGAGCCTCATCTAATGGGGGAAGAAGTATGTCTGTTGCGTGGTTCAGCGGGTGCTTAATGGAGTTATAAGCAAGCAATCGGGCTTATTTTACAATAATCTTTTTGGTTGCGCTACTTGCTGTTGTATTAACGCGTAAGAGGTATACACCAGGTGTGAGATTTTGAAGGTTGATGATGCTTTCGTTGCCATGTCGGGGTTGGTCGATGCGAAGTTCTTTAATCACTTGTCCGTTTATTGCCACTACCTGAATGTGGGCATACGACTCGTCGTTATTGAAGAGAACTTTCCAAGCATCTGCACTCTTCTCAATGCTGATGGGAGTTGATGTGTTGAAAGTTTCGTTAATAGCAGTGCGCAAGAGAATAGCTTGTTTCAGTCCCTCGTAGGCATCAATCTTGCCATATCCCCACGACTTGTCCCATGTAATGTTATCAGTGTAGGTGTCATGGCGTGCAGTTTTCTTGATAATGTCCTTGATATCATTGGGGGTGAGGTCTGGGTTAGCTTGCAACCACAAAGCAATAGTACCTGTAACAACGGGGCATGCCATAGAGGTGCCACTCATAACACCATAGTAGTACTTTTTGCCGTCTACTGTTACTCTTTGCACATTTTCATTACTTCCTTCATCAAAGTCTTCTGAATTTTTTGAAAAGGCAGAGATTATAACACCTCCAGGGGCAGCCACGGTAGGGATGGTTTGTGATGGAAGTATGCCAGGGCCCTTGCTTGAGAATGTGCTGATATCTGATGGTGAACCCAAACTTTTGTAAGAGCTATAACCACCATTAATATTTTTGTATGTGGTGCGCATGTTGTATGATGCCACACTGATACTGTTGGGGATAGAGGCTCCGCCCTCGCCATAAGTATAGTCGGTGTCGCCCGATAAGGTAGTAATTGATTTATTTGTAGCGTTGATCTTTTTTGTTATTTGTGCAAAATCTGAATAATCTGACGCTGCCCAAGCATGGAACGATGTGCCCTTTTTGCCCGAGAGTTCCCACATAAAATAGCATGATTTGACATTTCTAATGCCCATTACCTTAGCCAAATCTTCGCCGTAGCCACTCACCAAGATGTTCTGCTTGTTGCTATAGGGATTTATCTCTGATTCAAAATAAAAATTGCCTTTATCTAATTGGGCTTGGGTTGGGGTATAGAGTTTTCCGTTATAGAAAATTACCAACTTAGCATTGATGTCTTCTTTTCCATCAGCACTATTAGATGCTATGTTAGAAAGAATGATGTGATCAGTATTATAGCTATCTGGCCTTATGTATAAGTACACTGTGTCATTGTCGGCAGTAAAGGTGTATTGAGCATGGTGTTCGATGTTGCCAGAGTTGCTTGCTGCTGCAACCATGATACCGCCCTTGCCACACATGTTGTTTAGGCTTTGGTCATAGCTTGTGCAACCATCGTGTGGACCATTGTCGCCACCAAAACTCATGTTGATAACCCATGGCTTGCCTTGGCTTTCGGCATAGTTTTTAATGGCTTTGGCTTGTAGTATGATAGCGTCATCGCTCAGCTCTGACATCATAGGCAAGAACTCTGCGCCTGGAGCCACACCGCTGTAGTTGCTACCAGAAACTTTGCGACCAATGGCAATGTTGCTCACGTGGGTTGCGTGACCTACATCGTCTGTACTATCAGAGTTGGGGGCTGTTGTGCGCAAACTACCATTTTTAATGCTTGCTCCCCAACGCTTTGCGCTGTTTTTGAATGCTGGATGGTCAAACTCAAAACCTTGGTCAATAACCCCCACAATAACGCCTGTGCCATCATATGGAGTGTCGAGTGAGGTGCCTTTTTGTGCCTTCGTTGCACCAATGTCGGTGCGAACATCCTTCATAAACGTACGGAACTGGCGTGGCTCTTCAATGTAAAGAACATCGTCTTGCTTGGCAAGTGTGGGTATGTAGTGTGCGGATATACTTGCCACAACCATTTGGTTGGTTGCAACTTCAGCCTCGTAGCCAGCTTTCTCTAAAAGGTCTTTTATGCTTTCTGATTGGTTGGGGGTTGTTATTACCTTAACTCGTAGTGTGTTAGTGGTTGCTTCTGTTGTTAGGCCTTTGGTGTTTAGGCGTTTCACTGTTTTTCCCTGAATGAGTGCATCGAATGAGGCCGACCATTTGCGATGGGTATCATACACCTTAATTTCTTGTGCTGAACTTGCTATGGAGCAAAGTGCGAGTGCTCCTATAAAGAGTAATTTTTTGTTCATAGACAAATGTTTGTAATGGTGAATAGCTTTGCAAGGATAGACATATTTTGTCAATCTGTTGCAAATTTATGGATTTCTATGACATAAAGAAAAAACTGAAATAATAAAAGTGGTAATATTTAAAGGTTTCAGCTTTTCTGATTATGAAAAAGCAGAAAAATCGTAGTTTGTAGGTATAGTCAGTTGGGTGTGCGTTCCGTGATGAGGTAATGGCACATTGGTTATGCTGAATGTAGCTTTTTGTCGATTATATTGGTTGAGAATGTGTAGTGTGCGATTGATAAGTAGCAGACCTGTGCCAGTGTCACGCTCGGTACGCTTGGTATTGCCAGGGTTGTATCCTTGTCCGTTGTCGGTTACACTTAGTGTTATCATGTCGTCTTGTTGTGTTACAGAGATGTGCATCTTACATTCGCTATTGAGTGTGACAAAAGCATGTTTAAGTGCATTTTCAACAGGTATTTGTATTGACATAGAGGGAATAGGCGATAGGCTTTCTTCGAGTCCTTCGGCAATGTCCCAAATGACGATGGGATATGGATTTTTGCTATAGTGATAGAGGTTGATAAAGCGTTTTACGAGTGCAATTTCGTCGCGTAAAGGCACGGCTACTTTGCTCGATGAAAGCAGGTTGCCGCGCAACACATCTATGAGCATATCCGTAGGTTCAACCAGTTCGGGATAGCGTTGCAATTTAGGGATAATAGTGCCCAATACGTTAAAAATGTAGTGGGGTGACACACGGTTTCGCACCACGCTCATGCGCAGTTCGGTAATGCGTTCGGTCTGCTTGTTCAGTCTTTTCAGTGCGTTGCGACGATTGAACATTATAATCAGCCATGCACTGAGGATAAGGATAACGATGAGCGCAATTGCTGCAATGATGTACTTTTCTTGCCGTGTATTTTGCATCTCATAGTTTGAAAGCACAATCTGTTGGTGCAGCAAGGTGGTGTCGCGCTGGTAGCGTTTACCTAGTTCAGCCACGTTGTTGCGGGCCTGCAAACTGCTAAGTGTATCGGCATATTCATTGGCTCGCTTCATGCAGTAATAAGCTTCTTTATAGTTGCCCATGCGTTCAGAGTAGCGTTGCAAGCGGCGGTAGTGAAGCATCAGGTAACGTTGCGAGTTTATCAAGCTCTGATTGACGGGAGCATATACATACTTGCTGATATCTTGCTCGCGTCCTTCGGCAATGGCAAGGTCTGAGAGTAGGCTGTTAAAGTAGAATGCGTATGATGCAGACAATGCCATTTTTTTCTGCTTTAAGACGTTTTGACATTCGTCTAAAAGCGTATGTGCTTGTTGCAAACTATCCTCCATTAGGTATATTTCAGCCATATTGGCTTTGCTATTAAAGTACCAAAAGTAGTTGTTTATTTTATGAGCAAGTATGGCAGATTTCTTAAACGATAGCAGCGAATTAGCATAATCTTTCTCGAAGTAATAGCAGTTGCCAAGGGTAAAATAGTAGAAGAATTGCGTTTGCTTAGGCTCATGCGCAATGTTTTTTGCAGCAGTATCAAAATAATAGTGAGCTTCTTTATAATTTTCGAGTTCAGTGTACACCTGTCCCAATCCGCATAGCACGGAGGTGCGGCTGCGTGTTTCGTGCAACGAGTCGCAGAGAAAGAGTGCATAGCGGTAATAGTAGGCAGCTACAGGCGTGTTGCCTTGTTGAAAATAAATATCTGCCAAATTGATGGTGGTCGATATAAGTGAATTGCTTTTGGGCGGAGTGTTTAGGTAGTTAAATGCTCGTTTGTAGCATTCTTTGCTTTTTTCGGTGTTGCCTTTAGTTGTATAGTTCACCCCCAAGTGGTTCCACAACAAGCCTGCAACTTCGGTTTGCAGAGGGTTGCGGTTACACCATTGCAGTGTATGGTTGTAGCATTTGTGGGCAGCTATAGTGTCTGAAAGGAAGAGGTTGCATGTGCCGATAAACACTTCAGCTTTATACCAATTGGCACTGTCTTTAACTATGTGTTGCAACTTAGTGAGGTTGCTCTTAGCCTTTTGTGGTGTGGTAAATAACAGGTCGGCATTGGTGTTTAGTGCGCTGTCGGTATACTGTTTTTCGGTGTTGTGCTGATACTTGTTGTTGCAAGAGATAAGGGCTGATAATGGTAGTAGCCAAAGCAACAACCGGAGCAAGGAAACAGCAATTGGTTTTATGCACATAGATTATGTTAAAGGTTAGGTAGGTGTTCAAAATTCATATAATGCTGAACATGATTATATAGTTTAATTTTGAATACCTACTTATAAACAGCTGTTCTACTTACTTTCAATCTCCTTGATGGTTTGGCGCATTTTGTCTTGGCCTAACACAAACACTTGGTTGAGTATGCCAAAGGATATGTAGTGGGTTTTGCCCTCAAAACTTACTTTGCCAACACTGCAAACAACGTAGTTGCTGACGTCGAGTTTTTGGTCTAAAGCCACTTCAACCATTTTTGTGGCAAAGAGCGAACCTAAAAGAGCAAAGCCTTTTTCATCGTCTGAGGCTTCTTTGTTGAGGCCTTCTTCAACGATACTGGACATTGTTACCTTTATTTTGTCTTGGTGTGCTTGCTTATTGGGACAAGTAAGAGCAAGTAGCAATATTGCGGCAATAGCCACTACGAGTGTAATGATTTTCTTCATGTTTTAAGTGCTTTGAGTTTTGTAAATATGCGGTAGGTATTGTCTAAAAGAGTTTGTTCTATAACCTCTTTAGGTTGTTCATAAATTTCAGATAGTTTGTCTATAACCAATGGCAAATAGCATGGTTCGTTGCGTTTGCCACGGTGGGGTGTTGGGGCCAAATAAGGTGCATCTGTTTCGATAACAATGCGTGAGAGCGGTACGGTGCTATGTAGCACGGAGGGCAATATCGACTTTTTAAACGTGATCACACCGCCTATGCCTAACACAAAGTTAGGGAAGGTTCGTAGCAGTTCTTCGGCCTCTTCTTGGTTGCCACCAAAGCAGTGGAATACACCCGATATGGCATTTTTTTGTGGCAAAAGGGTTCTTACTAAATCAGCATGTGCTGCGCGGCTATGTATCATTAGCGGAAGCGACAATTGCTCTGCCAATTGTGCTTGAAACCTAAATGTTTCTATCTGCTGGGTGCGCCGCGATTGGTCCCAGTAAAGGTCAATGCCCACTTCGCCTACAGCAATGAACGGATTGTTAGCCACTTGCAGCATAGAGCTCATTTGTTGAAGCAAAGGCCATGGGTCGTTGGGCAGTTCAGTAGGGTGAAGTCCCATCATGGGGTAACATACGTTGGGATATTCACTGCACAACTGCAACATGGGGGTGATAGATGCCTCGTCGATATTGGGCAATAATAGCAACTTTGCTCCTGCTGCTTGGGCACGAGCAACAACCTCATTGCGGTCGGCATCGAAATCATCTGTATAGATATGGGTGTGAGTGTCTATAAACACAACTCTACGGATGTTTAATGGGTGATTTTAAAACAATTGGTATTTTAAAATCACCCTTTATAAAATAATTGTAAAACTTATTTGTTGCGTCGTAACAACGATTGAGCATACTCCCACAAAGGTTGCCATTGCGCTTGGGGAAGCGACAATTCTTGGATTTCGGCATGCGCTTCGTTGTAGAAGTTGTCGATGGCTTGGAGCGTAATGTTGGGAATGTTAAGCTCGTTGTATATGTGGGTTACTTGCGCAATCTTGTCGTCTGCTGCCATGTCGTGGTTGTTGATTAGTGCCATGAGTTTTTGTTGGGTAGAAGCATCAGCACGTTGATAAGCGTTGATGAGCAAGAAGGTTTTTTTGCCACAAAGAATGTCACCACCAATTTTTTTGCCAAACACTTTAGGGTCGCCATAAACGTCGAGATAATCGTCTTGGAGTTGGAATGCAAGGCCTATCTTCTCGGCAAAGCGATAGAGAACATCGGCATCAGCTTGTGGCGCATTGGCTATGAGAGCACCCATTTTTGTGGCACAAGCCAAGAGAACCGACGTTTTTAGACGTATCATCTCAATGTATTCGGCTTCTGACACATCGTTGCGACTTTCAAAATTAACATCGTATTGTTGCCCCTCGCATATCTCGCGTGCGGTTTGCGCAAAAAGTTTCATAACATCGTTTTGGCGGCTACAATTGCACTGCATGATGTGCTGAAAAGCCATGATAAGCATGGTGTCGCCCGATAACACAGCCGTGTTTTCGTTCCATTTTTTATGCACGGTGGGCTTTCCCCGACGCATGTCTGCATGGTCCATAAGGTCGTCGTGAAGCAAGGTGTGGTTGTGGTAAGTTTCAAGTCCGATGGCTGCAGGCAAGGCTTGTTCTATGCTGTCTTTATACAATGTATAAGCCATGAGCAACAAGGTGGGGCGCAGTCTTTTTCCGCCCATTGAAAGCACATATTCAATAGGCTCGTATAGGCCCTCGGGATGGGTGGGATAGTCTACTTGTTCAAGTGTATAGTTGATGTAGCTTGCCCATGACGCAGTATGTTGTGCAAACTGTTTCAGCAACCATTCGGTTTGTTGAGCAATGGTGAGGTGCGAATTGTCTAAGAGTAGAGCATCGTCGGCTTGGCGCAGTGGAGCCACTTCGCGATGAGAGTCAATGTAGTCGCGCTCTTGAACATTTTTCAAAATATCATCGTAACTTACTTGTTGCCCTTTGGCAGTAAGTTCGTCGTAGCGTCGTTGTGCGCGTACTTCTGCCGATGCAGTAACAAATATCTTGAGTTCGGCATCAGGAAATACAATAGTGCCAATGTCGCGACCATCCATTACGATGCCTCTATCTTTGCCCATGCGCTGTTGCTGTGCAGTCATGGCTTGACGCACAAAGGGTAGAGCCGCAATTACACTCACGTGCGAGCTAACTTCGAGGCCTCTGATTTCGTTTTCAACACATTCGCCATTGAGCATGGTGAGTGGCAAACGAGTAGTTTCGTCGAGTTTAAACCCTACTTCGATGTTGGGCATAAGTGCTTGCAGTTCGTTGGACTTAACGCTGCCATCTGCATTGAAAAGTTCTTGCCGAAGAGCATAAAGTGTTACCGCTCTGTACATGGCACCAGTATCTACATAAATGTATCCAACGGTGCGAGCCAAAGCTTTAGCCATAGTGCTTTTACCGCATGAAGAGTGACCATCAATAGCCACGATTATTTTTTTCATGATAGAAAATGCTTATATAATGAGAGTTTGATATACTTCTTTTAAATAGCCAAAACCTACAAGCTATAGCCCACATTAGCCATGATAGAGTTGCCTGCTTGGTGGTAGCGAGCATACGAAAAACCCAATTGGAAACGCTTGACATGGATGCCACCACCTACCGATAAACCAGCCAAATGTGAACTGCCGGATGCCTTAAGCTCGTAGGCACGTCTAAAGTTGTAGCCAAGCGACAAATAAATATTGTCGGTGGGCAAAATGTCAATGCCTACAACCACATGGTTAAGGGCTATTTTGCTAAAACTTACCTTGTCGCTCTTGTCCTTGTCTTTACTTTCGGGCAGCACATAGTAGCTCGACTTCCAGTGGGTGAGGTCGGTAAGTGTTAGGTGAAATCTCACGGGCAAATGGTCCATGCCTTTGCTTAGTCCGGCCGATAGTGTAAGTGGTAGGTGGGTGCGCGAAGCGCTCTCGTAGGTTTTGAGTTGCACACCCAAGTTTTGTAATGAAGCAGATACAGAAAGGTCTGTTTCCTCGTTGTAATAGTTTAAGCCTACATCAACCGACATTGATATTGCAGAGCTACTGGCTATGTTAGAAAACAAAAATTTAGCATTGGCACCACCCGACCATCTGTCAGACAAGAGGTAACTATAGCCAGTTCCTACTACGATATCTTTGGCAGAAAATTGCCCCAATGTATTGCCGTCTTCGTCGGTTTCGTCCATCTTGCCGAAGTTCATGTATTGTGCTCCTACAGCCAGTGTGTGGCGTTCGCCAAGAGCTTTTACAAAGTGTGCTCCCATCCATGTCGTGCTGGCAAAATAGGTCATAAAGTTGAGTGACAACGACTTGTCGCTAACATTGGCATAGAGCGCAGGATTTTGCCATCCAGCTTCGGGTGAGTCTTCGATAGCAGTCACGTTTACTCCTCCCAAGGCAGCAGTGTGCGTTGAGGTAGGCAGTTTGAGCGTGTTGTATGAAGATGAATATTCTTGTGCTACAACCGCAAGTGGCAAGAAAGCCAACAATGTGCAGCATAATTTTATGTTCATGTGGGCGAATGTTAATTTTGCGTTCAAAGTTACTAACTTTTCAAAAGGTAGCCTTGTTACAATTGTTTTTTTTAGTTTTAGGTTTTGTACATCTCTCACCTTGCACTACCTTTACATAAGTTAGGCTGCGGCTCGGATGTTCTAAAAAGAAAACAAAAACTTTGCTTTCTTTTTTGTACATCTCTCACCTTGCACTACCTTTGAATAAGTTAGGCTGCGGCTCGGATGTTCTAAAAAGAAATCAAAAACTTTGCTTTCTTTTTTGTACATCTCTCACCTTGCACTACCTTTGCATTGATTTTTAGTTCTACTCTTTTAAAAAGAATTATTTATATAACGTGCATTCGTCTGATTTATTATCTAAAGAATGGTGCGATATGGTTTTTTCCAATCGCAATAAGGAATATGGTGCCTATAAACTGCGCGAGCAAACAGGTGCTCGCTATCGCCGTGTTCTGACGATTATATTAGGCACGTTGACTTGTGTGGGCATTATTCATGGTGGCACAGCGCTTTATCTCCATATCATGGCAGCACGCAACATGAAAGCTGCCGAGGATGCGTTTGCTCAAAAGCCTACCGACTTAAAAGAGGGGTATAAAGTAAAGTTCTTGGCAACTGCACGCCAAGTGCCCTCGCAACGCATGAGTCCCAATGCAAAATCGGCAGCTCACCCCAAAATAGTGGATGGCTTGCCCCCGCTTGAATCAATAGGCATCGAAGGTCCTATAACATACGACCCTGGTGATAAGGTGATAACCACCCCTCTTGTAGACACTACAGGCATTCACGATGAAACCCTCCCCTTGGCCAAACAAAAGATTGTGCCTACGGAGCAAGTGTCGCTAATTCCTGAGTTTCCAGGGGGCATGCGCGCTTTTATGCGCTGGATGGACGAACATATTGTTTATCCCACATCGTGTATCAATAGGCAATTACAAGGTTCTATTACTATAAGTTTTATTGTTGATGCTGATGGCAATACCACAGATTATGATGTGAAAAATGCGTTCGATACACAGATATTTCGTTCGGCTATGAATGCGCTGAAAAGCATGCCTAAGTGGAAACCTGGAACTGATGAACATGGCAATCCTACACAGGTAAAGATAACCATGCCTATTGATTTTAAGTTAAACTGACATTTTCCCTCCCTCTATGAAATTACATATTGAGATAGATGCATCTTCGGGCTTTTGTTTTGGCGTGACAACTGCGATACGTAAGGCTGAAGAGGAATTGCAAACCTCTGCTTCGCTTTGCTGTTTAGGCGATATAGTGCATAATGGCAGTGAGTGTGAGCGTCTGCATACATTGGGCTTGCAAACTATTGACCATTCTGCATTAGCCAACTTGCCTAAAGGTACAAAGGTGTTACTGCGTGCCCATGGTGAGCCTCCTGCAACCTACGATTTGGCACGTGAGCGTGGTATTTGTATAATAGATGCTACTTGTCCTGTGGTGTTGCAGTTGCAGCGCCGAATAAAGAAGGTATATTCCGAAAAACAGCACCCTCAAATAGTTATATACGGCAAGCGTGGTCATGCCGAAGTGTTGGGGCTTGTGGGACAAACCAATGGTGAGGCCATTGTGATAGAGGGAGTGGAAGAAGCTGCAAAACTCGATTTTTCTCGTTCTATAGCCCTCTTTTCGCAAACAACCAAACCGCTTGAGGGTTTTCGCAAAATAGTTGATTATATTACTCATCATATGCAAGAACCTGCCACCTTTCGCTATTTCGATACCATTTGTCGGCAAGTAGCCAACCGCTTGCCTAATATAAAAGCATTTGCTGCACGCCACGACGTTGTGGTGTTTGTATGTGGCTTAAAGAGTTCAAATGGCAGAGTGCTCCATGAGGCTTGCAAACAAGTAAATCCGCATGCTTATCTTGTAGATACTCCCGAGGCAATACGTTCAGAGTGGTTTAAAGAGGCCAGTAGCGTAGGCATTTGTGGTGCCACATCTACTCCCAAATGGCTTATGGAACGTTGCGCTGATAAGATAAGTAATTTTTAAAAAACAGAAAACGCACACATAGGGCACATGCTTTTAGGTATGGCACGCTATGTGTGCGTTTTCGCTATTTTTCTGTTTTTAAAACGTTTTTCTATAATCAGAAGGCGAAACACCTTCAATGTTTTTGAAATATTTACCCATAAAACTTTGGTTTGGAAAATTCATTTCTTGTGCAATCTCTTTGATAGACATGGTGCTGAGCTTGAGCATAGATTTGATTTCGATGATAACCAAAGAGGTTATCCATTGACCAGCAGTACGGCCACTCACTTGCTTTACCACTTCAGAGAGATGTTTGGGTGTAAGACACATTTTGTTGCTATACCATTCAACACTACGCTCTTGTTTAAAATGGTCTGATGCAAGACGCACAAATTCATCGAAGATGGCATATGCACGTGTTTGTGCCTCAGATGGCTCAATATTTACACGCGAGTCGAGCAAATTGCACATTTCAAAATAGAAAGCTCTAACGAGCGAAATAGTGGCCTCTTGGGTGTATTTGCCCGTTTGTCGCTTAAGTCGGCGGCACACTAAGTTGTAGCAGTCTATTAACCAATTTTGTTCTTCATTGTTAGTAGTGACAATAGGATGCTCGGTAAGATATAGCAGATAAGGCCACATCTTGCTGAGGCCTGCCATGCAGTTTTGGGCAAACGAACGCGACATTAGCACCACTTTAGCATGAAAGTTTTTGTCTACACTTTGTTCTTCAATCACTGGGTCACCAAACAGAATGAGCAAATCGCCACGTTTCATTTCTCTCTTATGGTTGTTTAGCGTAAAAGCCACTTCTCCTTCGGTGCAGAGCACAAAGAGCAACAAGCCTATTTGCATAGGTGTTTCTTTTAAATCCTCCCATGCAATGTTGTCAAGAACAATCAGCTCTTTGCCGATTTCTTGCTTTGCTCTTTTTTCTTTAATGTGGAATGTATGTGTTTCAGGAGTGTAAGAGGCTTCCATAATCAAACGTGTGTAGATATGTGAAATGGTAGTTATATATGCAAAGGTGATGAATTTTCGCAAAACATTACTATTTAAGAAGTAAAAAAATATTTTTATTAAAAAAAATACAGAAAGACTTTGGTTATTTAAAACTTTCTTGTACCTTTGCACTCGCAAATAAGCAAGGTGCCATAGCTCAGTTGGTAGAGCAAAGGACTGAAAATCCTTGTGTCCCCGGTTCGATTCCTGGTGGCACC
>CAKQOG010000009.1 GCA_934255485.1 uncultured Prevotellamassilia sp.
GCGGCATCGGACTACTCACTATTACCCAGGGCGCTGCCCTGGGCTAGTATCTTTTGGGCTTTCAGCCCGAACTACTTGAACAAGAACTCAAAATTAACTTTGAAAGGCACGGGCTGAAAGCCCAAAAGACTACAGCCTAGGGCAGCGCCCTAGGTAACTATACATATAGCGATGACGCTCTGAAAGAGCAAAAGATGAAGCCTATGGTTATGGCAATAGCATGGAGTTAATGAACACAGATTTCATGGATATTACAAATTTTTACGTAGCGTTCGCATAATCCGTAAAATCAGTGTTCGTTTTACTTAAGAGTTCTGTAAGCATATGTTTTGACAATCCGATTATATGCCAACAAGTATACGAATGTAGTTAGCGTATCACGGCCGTGATACGGGCGTATCATGGGCGTGATACGGGCGTATCGTGGACGTGATACGGGCGTATCGTGGGCGTGATACGGGCGTATCGTGGGCGTGATACGCTAACTACTTACGCATCTTCAAACAGAAGCATTCGATAGATAGACACATAAACTTCTCATTTTCAACAAGATAGCACAACATTTAAGGTTTACTACTACTTGTTGTTCATGGTAGTTAAAACGTAAGGGGCTACTGCAACACACCATGTATGCACCTATTGAACGTGGGTAAAGAGCATAACCAATAGTTTTAATCTTGTACAACCAAGCATTTTGCACATTTATTAGTATCTTTGCCCATTAAGCCATGTATACTCAAAACAACAATAGGCAATTTGATATTTATGCAAAAACTGATAACACTGCTACTCTTTGCTACTTGTTTCCTTGCGCTGAATGCTCAAGAAGCTTTGCCCTCTGTTAGTCCAACAATGACTTACACCAACGAGGATGGACAAGAGGTTAGCGAAACGCAATACGATGGGTCAGCCCCATTGGTGGCAACCTTTAAGGCTAACCCCGAAAACACGGGGAGCTATACCCCACTCTACGAATGGCGATTTACGAAAAGTGGCGAGAGCAACCCATTCTTAGTGCGCTACGACGAGGACAACGAATACACGTTTAACGAGTCGGGATCGTTCGTAGTGGAGTTGCGCGTTAGCTTTGTGCAAGGCACCGACACCATTGCCTACAACATGGACTCGCCCTTTGCTATCACTATATCAGAGTCGAAACTCGAAGTGCCAAACGCTTTTTCGCCCAACGGCGATGGTGTGAACGATGTGTTTAAGGTGAAAGAGGGCTATCAGAGCATTATCTCATTTAAAGCTATGGTGTTCGACCGATGGGGCAAAAAGCTCTACGAGTGGACCGACCTTGCTGACGGTTGGGATGGTAAGGCTAATGGCCACGATGTGCCAGATGGTGGCTACTACTTAAACATACAGGCCAAAGGAGCTGACGGAAAAAAGTATAATATAAAGAAAGTTATTAGTTTGCTTCGTGGATACACCGAAACAAATACACATTAATATATAGCACAACACATGTCGGACACGAAGATTGAAATACTTGGTGCAAGGGTGCACAATTTAAAGAATGTGGATGTGACCATACCCCGCTATAGCCTAACGGTGGTAACAGGATTGAGTGGTTCGGGCAAGAGTTCACTCGCTTTCGACACGCTGTATGCCGAAGGACAACGCCGATATATAGAAACTTTCTCGGCATACGCCCGCAACTTTTTGGACAATCTCGAACGGCCCGATGTTGATAAAATAACAGGTCTTAGCCCAGTTATAAGCATTGAGCAAAAAACCACAAACAAAAACCCTCGTTCGACGGTTGGAACGGTAACCGAGATTTACGACTTTCTGCGATTGCTCTATGCCAGAGCAGCCGACGCCTACTCTTACGTGACGGGCGAGAAAATGGTGAAATATACCGAAGAGAAAATTGTGGACCTCATACTCTCTGCCTACGAAGGACACAAAGTATACCTGCTTGCTCCGTTGGTGCGCAACCGCAAGGGACACTACAAAGAACTGTTTGAGAGCATACGCAAAAAGGGCTTTCTTACGGTGAGAGTAGACGGCACTTTGCACGAAGTTAAACCGCAAATGAAGCTCGACCGCTACAAAAACCATAGCATAGAGGTGGTGGTAGACAAACTTGCGGTGAAAGCGAAAGACCGCGAACGGCTTCAAAAGAGTGTGAGCGAAACGCTGCTTCAGGGCAAAGGCATCATGATGATTCTTGACCACGATAGCAACGATACGCGCTTTTTCTCGAAAAACTTGATGGACCCTGTTTCGGGCATTTCTTATCGCGAGCCAGCACCCCACAATTTCTCGTTTAACTCTACGCAAGGCGCTTGCCCAAAGTGTAAGGGATTGGGATATATGAGTGTTATCGACCGCGACAAAGTGGTGCCTAACCCCAAACAGTCGATACGCGAGGGCGGACTTGCACCACTTGGCAAATATCGCAATGCGCTGATATTTTGGGAGATTGAAGCCGTGCTCAATGAGTATGATTGCAACTTGAAAACACCCATTTGCGACATACCAGAGGAGGCTATGGACGAGATATTTAATGGGCGTGCCGACCGTTTGCGCATACCTGCTGCTATTGCACATACTACCGACGACTACTACGTGGAGTTTGACGGACTTGTTAAGTTTATACAGCAAGTGGCAGAGGCTGAACTCACCGCTGCATCGCAACGTTGGGCAGAACAATTCTCTAAAACTATAGTTTGTTCTGAATGTCACGGCGCACGCCTCAACAAGGAGGCCATGTCGTATCGGTTTGCTGGTAAAACTATCAGCGAGCTTGCTGATATGGACATTGCCGAACTCTATGACTTTTTGAGCCATGTAGAGAGTTCTCTCGATAAGAAGAAGGCTGCCATTGCCCACGAAATTCTGAAGGAATTGCTCTCTCGCCTCAAGTTCTTGCTCGATGTGGGACTTGATTATTTGTCGCTCTCTCGCTCAACAATGACGCTTTCGGGCGGCGAAAGCCAGCGCATTCGCCTTGCTACGCAAATAGGTTCGCAGCTAGTAAACGTGCTTTACATCCTCGATGAGCCAAGCATTGGTCTGCACCAACGCGACAATGTTAGGCTGATTAACTCGCTAAAGGAACTACGCGACCTTGGCAACACGGTGGTGGTAGTTGAGCACGATAAAGACATGATGTTGGCTGCCGACTATATAGTAGACATGGGGCCAAAGGCTGGACGATTGGGAGGCGAAGTAGTATTTGAAGGTACGCCTAAAGAGATGCTGAAAACCAACACACTTACCTCACAATTCTTAAACGGCACACGTGCCATTGAAATACCTAAGCAACGACGCAAAGGCAATGGGCAAACGCTTAAACTCATTGGCGCACGAGGCAACAACCTTAAAAATGTGACGGTAGAGTTCCCGTTGGGAGTGCTTATCTGCGTGACGGGTGTATCGGGAAGCGGCAAAAGTACGCTCATCAACGATACGCTGTTGCCTATCCTCTCGCAACACTTCTACCGCTCACTGCAAGCACCTCTTGCCTACGACCATATTGAAGGCATTGACAACATTGACAAGGTGGTGGCTGTAGACCAAAGCCCTATTGGGCGCACTCCACGCTCTAACCCCGCTACTTACACGGGGGTATTCTCTGACATCAGAAACCTTTATGTAAACCTGCCCGAAGCCAAAATTCGTGGGTACAAACCTGGACGGTTCAGCTTTAATGTGCGCGGCGGACGTTGCGAAGTGTGCAAGGGTAATGGCTACAAAACAATAGAAATGAACTTTCTGCCCGACGTGTATGTGCCATGCGAAGCATGCCACGGCAAACGCTACAACCACGAAACTCTTGAGGTTAGATTTAAAGGTAAAAGCATTGCCGATGTGCTGGATATGACCATTAATCAAGCGGTAGAGTTTTTTGAAAATGTGCCCAACATTCTGCACAAAATCAAGGTGTTACAAGAGGTAGGTTTGGGATATATCAAACTGGGACAAAGCTCTACTACTCTATCGGGCGGCGAAAGCCAACGTGTGAAATTGGGCACCGAACTTTCAAAACGCGATACGGGCAAAACGCTCTATATACTTGATGAGCCAACAACAGGACTGCATTTTGAAGACATCAAGGTGCTGATGGATGTGTTGCAAAAACTTGTGGACCGCGGCAACACTGTAATTGTTATAGAACACAATCTTGACGTGATAAAGGTAGCAGACCACTTGATTGAAATGGGACCAGAAGGCGGCAGAGGGGGTGGACAACTGCTCTTTGCGGGTACACCCGAGGCCCTTGTTAAGAGCGGTGTGGGCTATACTGGCAAGTTCTTGAAAGAGGAACTGAAACCTTTAAGCCAAAGAAATTAGCAAATAATAAATACAATCAATAATTATCTAACAAAAACAAATTTCTATGTTCGAAGGACAACCTAAAGGGCTCTACGCCCTTGCCCTTGCCAACACGGGTGAACGCTTTGGTTACTACACCATGTTGGCTGTGTTTGTGCTATTCCTTAAAGCCAACTTTGGTTGGGAGGCAGGCACCGCAGGAGCAGTTTACTCTGTATTCTTGGCTCTTGTTTATCTTTTACCATTGTTTGGTGGTATACTTGCCGATAAGATTGGCTATAGTAAATGTGTTACTACTGGCATCATCGTGATGTTCTTAGGTTACGCATTACTCTCTATCCCCGCAGGTGCTGGTGCATTGGCAGCTACGCTGATGTTTGGTGCACTTATCCTTATCAGCGTGGGTACAAGTTTGTTTAAAGGCAACCTACAGGTAATGGTGGGCGACCTCTACAACTCGCCCGAAATGCAAGGCAAACGCGACTCTGCCTTCTCTATCTTCTACATGGCTATCAATATTGGTGCTCTTTTTGCTCCTACTGCAGCCGTTAAGATTATGGAGTATGCACAGCATAGTTTAGGTGTGAGCGTGGCAGACTCTTACCACTACGCATTTGGTGTGGCATGTATTTCGCTCATTGTTTCTATCGGCATTTACTATGGTTTTCAAGGTACATTCAAGCAAGTTACGGTGTCGAACTCAAGCAAGAGCAATGACAACGGAGCGGCAACTTCAAACGAACCAGAACTAAGCAAGAGCGAAGTGAAAGAGCGCATTGTGGCACTTGTACTTGTGTTTGCGGTGGTTATCTTCTTCTGGATGGCATTCCACCAAAATGGACTTACACTTACTTTGTTTGCCGAGGAATATACAGCTAATCACGCTATTGGTGCTGAAAGCATGTTGTTTGATGTTACTAACCTATTGCTTTGCATCTTTATCATCTATGCATTGTTTGCCTTGTTCCAAAGCAAAACGGGTAAAGGTAAAGCCATCTCTGGTGTTGTGATTTTGGCATGTTTGGCAGCCTTAGGCTACAAATATAATGCACTCACTCCTGAAGGTATCAACATTGAAGCTCCTATCTTCCAACAGTTCAACCCATGCTTTGTAGTGGGTCTTACTCCTGTGTCTATGGCTATCTTTGGTTGGTTAGCTAAGAAGGGCAA
Organism: uncultured Prevotellamassilia sp.; assembly: GCA_934255485.1. GTDB lineage: Bacteria > Bacteroidota > Bacteroidia > Bacteroidales > Bacteroidaceae > Alloprevotella. Next base: position 5,461 of record CAKQOG010000009.1, read on the forward strand.
AGAGCCTTCTGCACCACGCAAAATCGGTTTGGGTATGCTCGTTGCAGGCGTTGGCTACGTTATCATGATTTTGGCTTCGCTCGGTATCACATCAACCGAGGATAAAGTATCTCCTAACTGGCTTATCTGCACTTACTTGGTACTCACCTTTGGCGAACTTTTGCTCTCTCCAATGGGTATCTCGTTTGTATCGAAAGTAGCTCCTCCTAAACTTAAAGGCACCATGATGGGCGGTTGGTTTGTAGCTACTGCCGCTGGCAATCTATTGGTTTCTATCCCTGGTTTCCTTTGGGGTAAGGTGCCCTTGGTAGTTGTGTGGAGTGTGCTCGTTGCACTTTGCCTCATCTCGTTTATCTTTATCTTTAGCGTGATGAAGAAACTCGAAAAGGTTTGCTAATCTGCCAAACTTACAAATCATAAAAAAGGCTGTTCAAATTGCATTGAACAGCCTTTTTCTATTATATTGAATACCTATTCCTTATTCCAAATAAGTATATCCATAAAGTCCTGAACGGTAGTTAGAGATAAATTCTTTGCCTTCTTCGTTGGTAATTTTGCCTTCTTTTACAGCCTTACTTACCCATGCCTCAAGGCGACGCACAAGGCGCTTAGGGTCGTACTGAACATACTCTAACACGTCGGCTACAGTCTCGCCATCTATGGTCTTGTCTATGCTATAACCATTTTCGTCTACCGTTACGTGCACAGCGTTGGTATCGCCAAAGAGGTTGTGCATATTGCCCAAAATCTCTTGATAAGCGCCTACAAGGAACACTCCAATATAGTAATGTTCGCCCTCATGGAACGTGTGGAGCGGAATGTAAGAGGTTTGCTGATTGTAATTAACGTATGCCGAAATCTTGCCATCTGAATCGCAAGTAATGTCTTGCAAAGTGGCAGAAACAGTGGGTTTTTCGTTCAAACGTTCGATAGGCATAATCGGGAAAAGTTGGTCGATGCCCCATGAATCGGGCAACGACTGGAAGAGCGAGAAGTTGCAGAAATACTTATCTGCCATCATCTTGTCGAGCGTGCGCAACTCGTCGGGCACGTGCTTTTGGTGGTGCGCTAACTCGCTTATTTCGCGCGTAATGCTCCAATATAAACTCTCAATCTGTGCACGCGTTTTGAGGTCGATAATGCCATGACGGAAAAGGTCGAGCGCCTCGTCGCGTATGTCTTGTGCATCGTGCCAATCCTCAAGCATAGAGCGTGGCGAAAGCTTGTCCCATATCTCAGTAAGGTCGTGTACCAATTGGTGATCTTGCTCTGAAGGGTGGAAATCCTCGTCCATGTGGGGCATTGAAACACTCTCGAGCACATCGACAATCAGCACCGAATGGTGCGCCGTGAGCGAACGTCCCCCCTCGGTAATGAGGTTGGGATGAGGTATGTTGTTTTTGTTGGCAGCATCAACAAAGGTATATACACAGTCGTTTACGTACTCCTGTATAGAGTAGTTTACTGAACTTTCGGAGTTGCTTGAGCGCGTACCATCATAGTCTACACCTAAACCACCACCACAGTCTACAAATTCAATGTTGAAACCCATTGCATGGAGTTGTACGTAGAACTGAGCAGCCTCGCGCAAAGCGGTAGATATACGGCGTATCTTGGTTATCTGCGAACCTATGTGGAAGTGAATGAGCTTTAAGCAATCGTGCATACCCATCTCGTCGAGCATCTGAAGGGCTTGCAACAATTCTGAAGAATTGAGTCCAAACTTCGATGCATCGCCACCGCTCTCTTGCCACTTACCTGTTCCGCTGGCAGCAAGTTTGATACGAATACCTAAGTTGGGGCGCACACCAAGTTTCTCGGCAGTACGTGCAATAGTGACGAGTTCTGGGAGCTTTTCGACCACGAGGAACACACGCTTGCCCATTTTCTGCCCCAAAAGTGCCAGTTCAATGAAGTTTTGGTCCTTGTGTCCGTTACAAATAATAAGGCTATCGCTGTCCATATTAGTAGCCAACACAGCATGCAACTCTGGCTTTGAACCAGCCTCAAGTCCAAGGTTGTACTTCTTGCCGTGGCTAATGATTTCTTCTACAACGGGGCGCATCTGATTTACCTTGATAGGATAAATAATAAAGTGCTCGCCTTTGTAGTCATACTCCTCTGCTGCACGATTAAAGCAGTCGGATGTTTTCTCAATACGATTATCGAGTATGTCGGGGAAACGCAGCAGTACGGGCGCTGTAATATCGCGCGAATTAAGCTCGTCTACCACCTCTTTGAGGTCGATACACACCCCATCTTTGCGTGGCGAAACATAGGCATGTCCCTTGTCGTTAATGCCAAAATAATTTACACCCCAGCCTTTTATGTTGTAAAGTTCTTCAGAATCTTCTATTCTCCACTTACGCATAGTTTGATTATGGTAAAGATTTTTTTATTTCGTTAGTTACATATTCTATCTTGTCGAACGAGTCGAGCACATTCACATCTATCACATGTTGGGCCTTTTCGTAAAAGGGCGTGCGTTGCGCGATCTGCTCAGTAATAAACGTGCGCAACTCTTCGGGCGACTTGTCCTTAAGCAATGGTCGTTCGCTCCTACTCATCGTGAGATGCTGCATGATGGTGTCTACTGATGCCTTGAGATAGAACACTTCGCCCACTTGGTTCATATAGTCTATGTTGTCGAAAAAACATGGTGTGCCACCACCACACGACAACACTATGTCTTCGAACTCTGCCACCTCATGTAGCATACGACGTTCAAGGTCGCGGAAGTGCGCTTCGCCTTTTTCGGCAAATATCCGTGCAACCTTGGTGTGATAACGCTCTTCTATATACCAATCAAGGTCGTAGAAGGTCTTGTTCAGTTCCTTTGCCAAATCACGTCCTATGGTGGTTTTACCCACACACATATATCCTACGAGTATGATACTTTTCATTCGGTTTTCTTCTTTGTTGTGCGACGTGTGGTTGTCTTCTTAGTCTTCGAAGATTCGCTTTCGATAATCTTGTGGCACTCTTCGATGGTAAGTTCTGTAGCACGCTCTGCATCTTTCTTAGGTAGCTTATAGTTCTTTCCTTTATATGAAATATAAGGACCCCAACGACCAGCACGTACCTCAAGTTCTGGCTCTTCGGCAAATTGCTTAAGGTGGCTCGCAGCGTCTTTTGCACGCTTTTCTTTTATCAATTCGATGGCTCTATCGAGCGTTACTTCAAGCGGATCTTCACCCTTTGGGATAGATACAAACAACTTGCCCAACTGAACGTAAGGTCCAAAGCGGCCCGCATTTACACGAACATTTTGCTCTTCGAACTCACCTAAATCGCGTGGCAACTTAAATAGTTCGAGTGCCTCGTCGAGTGTTATGGTTTCGATGCTTTGACCTTTTGCTAAATTGGCAAAACGTGGCTTTTCTTCATCGCTTGGCAAGCCTATTTGTACGATTGGACCATAGCGACCTATCTTGACACTTACGGGTTTGCCCGATGTTGGGTCTGTACCCAATTCGCGCTCGCCTACACGATGTTCAGTTTTTTGGTTGAGTGTGCGTTCTACTTGTGGTTCAAAGTCCTTGTAGAAGCCGCTTATCATTTGTGTCCAATTTTCTTTTCCCTCTGCCACTTCGTCGAACTGCTTTTCTACGTTTGCCGTAAAATTGTAGTCCATTATCTCAGGGAAGTATTGCATCAAAAAGTCATTTACTACAAGACCAATATCAGTTGGAACGAGTTTGCCTCGGTTGCTTCCCACCTTTTCGGATAATATTTCTGCTGTAATGACGTCGTTTGCCAAGGTAAGTTGCTCATAATTACGAGGGGTACCTTCGTCTTCTCCTTTCACCACATATTGGCGCTGTTGTATGGTAGAGATGGTAGGAGCATAGGTTGATGGACGACCTATGCCCAACTCTTCGAGCTTGTGTACAAGCGATGCTTCGGTGTAACGAGGCGGTTGCTGACTAAAGCGTTGTTGGGCTACAACCTCGCGACGTTGCAAGATGTCGCCCTCTTTCATTGGTGGCAAAAGGTGACTATCATCGCTCTTGTTTATGCTTTGAGTGGTATCATCGTCGCTACGACTCTCGTTGTATACACGCAAGAAGCCATCAAATTTCACCACTTCGCCTATAGCTTGGAAATGCTCTTCAGCATTGCTTACCTGTATGTTTACCGTAGTCTTTTCGAGCTGTGCATCTGCCATTTGGCATGCTATAGTGCGACGCCAAATCAATTCATAAAGGCGTTTTTCTTGTGATGTACCCTCTATCTGCTTGCGCGACATATCGGTTGGACGGATGGCTTCGTGCGCCTCTTGTGCACCTTTAGAATGGGTGTGAAACACTCTGCGCTTGTGATAGTTGGCACCCATCATATCGGTAATAAGCGAGGTGCAACTATTTAGGCACAAGTCTGAAAGATTCATTGAGTCGGTACGCATGTAGGTGATGTAACCTGACTCATAAAGGCTCTGTGCAACACGCATGGTCATTACCACAGGGAAACTCAACTTACGCGCAGCCTCTTGCTGCAAAGTAGAGGTAGTGAACGGTGGTGCAGGTGTACGAGTTGAAGGACGAGTTATGATGCTATCTATCGAAAACGTTGCTTGTTTGCAATAATTCAAAAATGCCTCAGCCTCAGCCTTTGTACCAAAGCGTTTGTTTAGTTCTGCCCTAAGCAAAGAAACCTTACCAGCTGGACCTTTCACCTCAAACAAAGCAGTTACTCGATAGTTCGATTCGGGCTTAAAATGTTGTATTTCGCGCTCGCGCTCAACAATAAGTCTTACCGTTACACTCTGCACACGTCCTGCAGAAAGACTCGGACGCACCTTGCGCCACAATACAGGCGAAAGTTTGAAACCCACCAAGCGGTCGAGCACACGGCGTGCTTGTTGTGCATCTACAAGGTTTAAATCTATATGACGCGGATGCTTAATGGCATCTAAGATTGCAGGCTTAGTGATTTCGTGAAACACTATGCGGCGTGTTTCCTTAGGATCGAGTCCTAACACCTCTGCCAAGTGCCACGAAATAGCTTCTCCCTCGCGGTCCTCATCGGATGCAAGCCATACAGATTCTGACTTTTTAGCTTGCGCCTTGAGTTCGCTTACTACTTTCTTTTTATCTGCTGGAATTTCATATTGTGGTTCGAATGTTTCGAGGTCAACACCAAAGTTCTTCTTCTTTAAATCACGTATGTGTCCATAGCTCGACATCACCTTATAGTCTGAGCCAAGAAACTTCTCAATGGTCTTCGCCTTGGCAGGAGACTCAACAATCACTAAGTTCTTTTGCATAGTTTTCTGTTTTATGGTGCAAAAGTAGTGTAAGGTTGCAAAACGACAAAACTAAATGCTGTTTTATTTGGTTTTCAAAATAAGCACGCACAGAACTTTACACTATTATAATAAAAATGAGGAAAACATGTAAACTATAATAACAAGTAGATATTAAGAGTTTAATTAATAGATAATTAATACTCAGACTCTGCATGCAATGCCATTCTTCCCCATTATTTATATAAAAAGTACATGGCATTAGCTGTTTTTATCAGCTTAATGCCATGTACTTTTTTATTAAAATAGGCTTGTATATAACAAGTACTAATTATGCAAGGAGTTGCTTAACGAGTGTAGAGATAGCCTTGCCATCAGCACGACCAGCAAGTTTTTTGCTTGCGGTGCCCATAACCTTTCCCATGTCCTTCATGCTTGTAGCACCTACCTCAGCTATAATCGCTTTGATTTCGACTTCAAGTTCTTCAGCACTGAGAGCCTTGGGCAAATATTCATCGATTATGTTAGCTTGTGCCTCCTCTTCTTCTGCCAAGTCGGGGCGATTTTGCTCTTTATATAGAGCTGCTGTATCGTGACCTTGCTTTGAGAGTTTAGCCAATATCTTTAAGGCTGCAGCATCCTCTAAAGTGTCGTTGGCACCTGGAGCGGTTTTAGCCTCAATAAAGAACTTTTTTACGTTGCGCAATGCTTCCAAACGGATTTTATCCTTTGCTTTCATTGCGGCAATAATGTCTTTGCTTACTTTTTCAAAAATATCCATTGTTAGCAATATTTATACTTTTTCTCTAATTCTCTGAAAGCCTTTTTAGCTGTTCAAGCATATCATTGGTGCGTTTCAGAGTAGGCGTATCCTCAACCATTTGCAGAACCTCTTCGTTGCACAAATCGTCTTCACTAAAGAGGTAAAACAGCGGTTTGCGACGAATACATTGCCTAGAACGATAGTCTGTGTAAAATACTTTTCGACGATTTTCGACCTGTGGATCTATCTGTTCTTCCTCTGCAATCTTACCATCAGTAGATGATTTAGGGCCATAGATGCCGAAGCCCGATGCTACAATCGTTATCTTTATCTGCTTATCCAACGATTTATCCACTGTCAAGCCCCACTTCGTTTGCACATCGGGGTTAAAAGCCTCCATAAAAGCCGTAACCTCGTTGAGTTCCTCCGTACGCAACACGTATTTGGGATCATCGTTCATGGTGATTGAGAGTAATATATGTGTTGCTTTAAACACATCGTTATTGTTGAGCAAAGGCGAATTAAGGGCCTGGTTAATGGCGTTTGTCACACGGTTGTCGCCTTCGGCATATCCCGACGACATAACCGCAACCCCACCATTACGCAAAGTGGTACATACATCCTCAAAGTCGAGCGTAATACGTCCGTGCATATAGATGATTTCGGTAATAGACCTTACAGCAGTAGAGAGGGTTTCGTCGGCACGTTTAAAAGCATTAACAACACTCAAGTCTGAATATATATCACACAAACGTTGGTTGTTGATAACCAACATTGCATCTACCTCCTTTTGTAGCATCTCAAGTCCATCGAGCGCTTTGTCTATACGTACCTCGCGTTCAAAGAGAAACGGAATAGTTACAATACCTATAGTAAGGATGCCTCTTTTGCGGGCTTCGCGTGCAAATATAGGTGATGCACCAGTTCCCGTGCCACCGCCCATTCCCGCAGTGATAAACACCATTTGCGTATCGCTATCGAATACCTCTGCTATTTTATCAACTTCAGTTTCAGCCAATTCACGTCCCTTTTCAGGACTTCCTCCAGCCCCAAGTCCCGGACCAATCTGCAAGTGCTCGGGCACAGGATTATCTTCGAGAGCTTTGCGATCAGTATTGGCAACAAGATAACTTACATTGCTTATACCATCACGATACATCTGGGCGACAGCGTTGCCACCACCACCGCCCACACCAATCACCTTGATAATATATGATGTTTTGGCGTCTGCAATTTGTATTAAGTCATCTTCTGCCATAAATATATTTTTGCACTGACCATCAGTTGTTACCAACTTTTGCTTTTAGGAGCAACTATACCAATTAGCCTCAACTACCTATGCAAACGAAATTACAGAGCCTGCGGTTTCTGCAGCTGGTGCATCAGCACTTTCGGGTTCGATAGCAATGTTGTTATACGACTTGCTCTTAATGTCTGCCAACGCTTCTTTAGAGCGTTTAAAGGTAGGAGTGAGTTCTACAAGAGAGATTATTTCTTCGTTGTCAAGATCATCGAGTCCAAACAAGAAAAAGCGTGGACGACGACGGAATGTGCTCTTTTTATCACCTCCGTAAAAGTTGTCGCGACGTTCTTCTTTCTCCTCATTCTCTTCTATCTCGTTTTGGCGGTGAGCCTCCTCTTCAGCATCAATTTTACTCTTAAGCCCTGGCACATTCTTTAAGCCAAATCCTGTGGCAAGAATTGTAATCTTAACTTGCTTACCCAAAGAAGGATCGGTAGAAAGTCCCCACTTAGTCTCCACGTCGTTGTGGAACTTAGACATAAACTCGTGTACCTCGTTCATCTCCTCCATCATCAAACTATCGCCTTCTTTTTCGGCACAGAACGAGATAGAGAGCAACACCTTCTTAGAGTTGAAGATATCATTGTTATTGAGTAGTGGTGAGTGTAGAGCCCCCTCAATGGCTTTGCTCACACGATTTTCGCCCTCACCATAACCCGTAGACATGATAGCCACGCCACCATCCTTCAGCACTGTGCATACATCCCGGAAGTCAAGGTTAATGATGCCATGCATTGTGATGATTTCGGCAATTGAACGCGCTGCCACGCTCAATGTATTGTCGGCTTTATCGAATGCTGAGAGCACATTCAGTTCAGGATAAATCTCACGCAAACGCTCATTGTTGATAACTAATAGCGCATCTACATGCTTCGATATCTCCTCAACACCATCAAGTGCTTGGTCTATCTTTTTGTTACCTTCAAAGAGGAAAGGAATAGTTACAATGCCCACAGTTAAGATGCCCATCGACTTTGCCTCGTGAGCTATTACAGGAGCTGCACCTGTACCAGTACCGCCCCCCATACCAGCTGTGATAAACACCATTTTAGTGCCATCGTTGAGCATCTCGTGTATTTGTTCTACGCTCTCTTCAGCAGCTTGGCGTGCACGTTCAGGACGGTTGCCCGCACCAAGTCCCTCTTTACCCAACTGTAAACGAACAGGAACAGGAGAGTCAGAAAGAGCTTTAGAGTCGGTGTTGCATACCACAAAATTCACATCGTGAATGCCTTCACGATACATATGATTAACGGCATTTCCACCGCCACCACCAACACCTATCACTTTGATGATAGAAGGAGTTGTAGTGGGAATACCCATATCTATTAGTAGGTCGTTATTATTGTTGTCTTCTGCCATTTTTCTTGCTAAAATATTAAGCGTTTTCGTCGTTTTCTTTCACGATATTGCCAAACCACTCGCCTGCTTTTTTAAAGAAATTGGTAAACTTTTTCTTTTTCTTTTCTCTTTCTTTTCTTCGGCGTTCTTCTTCCTCTTGGCGTTCTTTTTCAGCGCGTTTTTGAGCCTCGATTTCAGCTAAATGTTTAGCTTCCTCCTCGATTTTCTTTTTCTCTTCAGCCACTTGTTCCTCTTCGGCAGTTGTACGATGCTCTTCGTCGTTCACATCCTCAAAGAGGTCTGTAGGCTGTCCTAATCTACCACCGCAGCAATTTTCATTGCCCTTATCAATAAGCGCTATCACGGCATTACAATCGCCGTCGCTATTCAAGCCAGGATAGTCTGATGAGCGCAAAGCAATGCGAATATTGCGCACAAAACGCATTTTTTCAAATTTCAGTTCACGTGCAAAAGCCTTGTCAATATTCTTGATGTGCGACGCGCCACCCGTAATGACAAGTCCGCCGATAAGCTGACCTTTATCGTATTTCGAAATCGAAATTTGGTTCTTTATGTTAAGTATAATCTCCTCGACACGAGCTTCAACCAATCCGCTAAAGTCGTCGAAAGGAATAGTTCTACCATCGCGAAGAGTGATAGGTTTATGCTTTTCATCGTCGCTGGTCGAGATAGCTGAACCATATTTAATTTTCAGTTCCTCAGCTTCGTCATCTTCGATTTGTAACGACATAATGTCGCGATTGATATTAGCACCGCCCAATGGAATAACAGCCAAATGACGCAGCAAATTATTTTTGTAAACAGCTACCGATGTTGTTTCAGCACCCATATCCACAAACACGCATCCTGAGCGTTTTTCAGGTTCAGTTAGCATGGTGTCTGCCAGCGTTTCAATAGTAATAGGCAGTTCAGCAATAGTTACGCCAGCACTTCTAAAGCAGTTGCGTATTTCCTCACGAACGCTTGAGTTAGCCACCACATTCAAGAAGTTACCCTCAACATTATCGGCAATGATGCCCACAGGTTCGTTTGTTACTTGCGTACCAATATGATATTCTTGTGGAACAACATCCAATATGTCGCGGTCACCATTGGCAGAGTTGCGGTTTTCCTCATACATGGCATCAATCATCTCTTGCGTAATCTCTACTTTAGAGTCGAAATGGCGCACCACTGCTTTAGCAACAGTGTGCATCCCCATGCCACCAATGCCCACATATATGCGGCTTATGCTTTTTTGCAGCTTTTGCTCCATCTTGTCTTTCATGCTAATGAGGCACTGTGTCATTTTGCTGACATTGTTTATACGCCCCTTTCTGATGAAAGTGGTTGATGGCTCTTGAGCGAAGGCAAGTACTTGAATAGCACCATCAGGCTGTTTGCGTCCAGCCATACAAGTAACCTTAGACGAGCCTAATTCAATAGCTACTATAAAGTTGTCTTCCATTTAATTATGTCGTTTTTTTTATTTTCTGAATATATTGATTATAGGGGGATTTACGCCAAGATTTGCTCCCTAAGGAGGCTCAATGCGTGCATAGCTAACTGATGCTTTGTTGGCATTATTGTTCCTTAGTTTTTCGTCCCACTATTTGAGATAAGTGTTCAACAGATATTTCTGCATACTTGTTCCACCCTACTTGGGGTAGCACCTTTTCGTAAAAGGCATAGAGGTTTCTAAACTTTTGGCTGATGCTATCAGTATTGCCAAATGCAATGATGTGACAGCCCACGCGAGGCACCATCTTTATTTGTTGATGCGGTGTCACATAGATTTGTTCTATCTGGTTATTCCAAAAGTCATCGTCGCGCAAGAAGCGTCCTAACTTCACAAGTTGCTTCGATGCAAACTGGCGAGAGATGTTTCCAGTAGCCACAATTAAGTCGGCCGAATAGCCTTGTGGATTCATTACGTTTCCCTTGCTGTCTATGTAATAGTCATCGCCATTGTCTGCCCTCACACGTAGCAAGGGAAGGCGTTGTTGGATAAGCACATTGTATATGCCATTGGGCGACTTATAGCACGATACCGAGTCGATAAACGAGTTCTTTTTCAGCACCCTTTCGATTGCCATGCCGTCTATTTGGTCCATTTTTTTGCCTACGGGATATTGTCCTGATATCTGCAAAAGGTGGTCAGCCTCATCGCGCGTGATAAAACCAGCATGCGAACTATCGGCAATGGTAAAATTAACTTGCTTGCATATTGTAGAATCGCCATGCTGTGTAAAGTTGGCAAAAGCAAATCCTAAATAAACAATCAGTCCTGCCAAAAGCAGTAGTTTTATAAAGGTTTTCATGCTACCGAATTATAAATTCCGTACGTAACAGTCTGAAAAACAACAGGTTTATTATCTCTCCTTACTCTCCAATATTTCCTTTATCTGAGGTATGTAATCTACTGCATCGCCAGCACCCAACACTACGAGTACATCGAAATCTTTGTTCGCTACAAACGTTGGAATGTCGGATTTGTTAATCAGATGCTTTTCGATACCAGGACGCAAGTTGTCGTAGATAATTTGGCTTGTTATGCCTGGTATTGGTTTCTCGCGAGCGGGATATATTTCGGTGAGAATTACCTCGTCGAGCAACGACAAACTTGCAGCAAAGTCTTTGTAGAAGTCGCGTGTGCGTGTGTAGAGATGAGGTTGGAATATAGCCGAGATTTTTTTGTTATTAAATACTTCGCGAATAGAGAGTATGCTCTGTTTGATTTCGGCAGGATGGTGTGCATAGTCTGATAGCAGCACATGCTTGTCGGTACGTAGAGCAAAGTCAAAACGGCGGTCTACACCAGCAAAGGTTTTCATGCCCTTGCGTATCTCGTCGGCGCTTGCACCAGCTATCTGAGCCAATGCCATGGCAGCTATACCATTCTCAATATTGATGCTTACAGGCACGCCAAGTTCCACTTGAGAAATATTGCCTAAAGGCGATACAAAATCGAAAACAATGTGTCCGTTGCCTATTTGTATATTCTCGGCATGAAAGTCACCCTCGTTGCGGTCGTATGTGTAAGTTTTTACTCCTTCCTGCGGATTGGGCTTCATCTTAAGGTTGCGATGGATGATGAGAGCACCACCTGGTTGGATAAGTTCGGTGTAGTGGCGGAAGCTTTCGAGATAAGCCTCTTCTGTACCATAGATGTCGAGGTGGTCGGCATCGGTAGCTGTGATAACCGTAGCAAATGGGCGGAGATGGTGGAACGAGCGGTCGAACTCATCGGCCTCGATCACCACATATGGGCTATTATTGTCGAGCAAATAATTAGTACCATAGTTCTTGGTTATACCACCCAAGAAAGCGTTGCATCCCACATGACTTTCATGCAAAAGGTGTGCCGCCATTGAAGTTGTTGTGGTTTTTCCGTGTGTACCTGCCACACAGAGTCCCTTCATTGTGCGTGTGAGTGTACCCAACACTTGCGCACGCTTTTGTATGTCGAATCCGTTTTCACGGAAGTATGTAAGTTCCTTATGCGTGCTCGGTATGGCAGGAGTATACACCACGAGGGTGTGCTCTTTGTCCTTACATTCTTGTGGAATGAGGTCGGGGTTGTCTTCGTAGTGGATATGTGCACCTTCGGCACAAAGTTCCTCTGTTAGCGGGCATTCCGCACGATCATAACCGCCTACAAATAGTCCTTGCGACAAGAAATAGCGCTCAAGTGCGCTCATACCGATGCCACCTGCACCGATGAAATATACTGATTTCATTTTATCTTATTTAGCAATCAGAGAGGGGTTTAGCTGTGCACTTTAGGCGCAGACTGCTAAGTCTACGCCTTGTCAATCTATCGCTACATGCTATACCCCTCTCGTATTTTTTCTGAATTTTAACCTTATGCTTATTTACCCTCAGCCAGTTTTATCACCTCGTCTGCTATGTCTGACGCTGCATTTGGACGCGCCAGAAGCAAGATGTTGCTACTCAATGTCTCGAGTTTATCGTGGTCGAGCACAGTGTTGATAGCCAGGGGCATAAGTGTGCGACGTGCATCGGCATCAGCCACATACAGAGCGGCATTTTTCTGTACCAATGCCATTGCATTTTTGGTTTGGTGGTCTTCTGCCACATTGGGCGAAGGCACAAGCACAACGGGCTTACCAAGCAAGCAGAACTCCGAAATACTGCCAGCTCCAGCACGCGAAATCACGAGGTCAACTGCGGCATAAGCTTGTTTCATATCGCTGATAAAGTCCATCACTTTGAGGTTTTCAGGACATCCGCGACGTTCGAGTTCGGCCTTGATTTCGGCACTATAGTACTTACCCGTTTGCCAAATAAACTGTATGCGGCTTTGTTGTTTGAGCAAGGGTAGATTGCCCAAAATGCTTTCATTGAGAGTGCGAGCACCAAGCGATCCGCCTATAATCAAGATGGTTTGCTTGCCTGGCACAAGGCCGAAGCTACGCACTGCATCAACCTTCGACACTTTTTTGTCGAGCAAGTTCTGACGTACAGGATTGCCCGTAAAGAGTATTTTATCGGCGGGAAAGAAGCGGCTCATACCGTCGTAAGCCACACAAATCTTGCGTGCTTTCTTGGCGAGCAACTTGTTTGTTACCCCGGCATAAGAGTTTTGCTCTTGTAGCAGGGTGGGAATGCCCATACTCTCTGCCACATTGAGCGTGGGACCACTGGCATATCCGCCTACCCCCACAGCCACTTGTGGACGAAAGTCGCGCACGATTTTGCGAGCCAATGCGCGGCTTTTCATTATTTTAAAGAGAACGGGAATGTTTTTCAGCAAGCTCTTACGATTAAAGCCCGCAATGGGCAATCCTTTGATTGGATAGCCCGCTGCCGGCACTCGTTGCATCTCCATTCTGCCCTCAGCACCAACAAAAAGTATCTGTGCATCAGGTCGTTTTATACGTATTTCGTTAGCTATCGATACGGCTGGAAAGATGTGTCCTCCCGTACCGCCACCGCTAATTATAACTCTGAGTTCGTCGTTCATAGATTTGACACTATATAGTACATTTGCAAAATTAGCAAATATTTTTCGTCTTGTTACTAATTGTGTTCATGTTTTTTAGAAAAAAACAACCTCTTGCATCATTGCTTGCAAGAGGTTATTTGTTAGCCTATGATTTCAGAGAGTTCGAGCACGTTATTAGCCACATGATAATAGTCGGAGGGATAGCCACTTATAAGCCCTTGGTCAAAGAGTTGGTTTAAGGCTTTGAGCATCCCATCCCAGCAACCATTTACGTTGTAAAACACCACAGGCTGATGCCTTATGCCAATACACGTGTTGGCCAAAACGGTAAACACCTCATCGAGTGTACCTATGCCACCAGGTAGCGCCACCAACACATCCGACTCGCGGTTCATCATGGCTTTGCGGTCGGTAAGGTCGGCGCAGCGAAAGGTTACGTCGATGCAGTCGCTTACGAGCGAACGCTGTACAAGCACATCGGGCACCATGCCATAAATGCGCCCGCCGTTTTGCTTAACGCTTTGTGCCAGCATCTCCATAAGTCCCTTGCGTGCTCCTCCATAGACGAGTGTATAGCCCTTTTTGCCTATATACTCGCCCACTTGTAGGGCTGCATCTTGGTAAACTTGTGGCAGATTATCTTTCGAAGACAAGAATACACCAATCTTTTTCATCTTCAACGTTTTGCCTTATGCTTATTTCACTGCTATGCACTCTATTTCAATGCGAGAGTTCTTAGGCAAGGTTTTCACTGCCACAGCCGAACGTGCAGGAAATGGTGCTTCAAAGAAGGTGGCATACACCTCGTTCATCTCGGCAAAGTCGTTTATATCTGCCAAGAATACACTGGTTTTCACAATGTTGTTCATTGTCATACCTGTTTGTTCAAGTATATGCTTGATGTTGGTAAGCGACTGTGCTGTAAGTTCCTTAATGCCTCCTTCGGCATACTGACCAGTGGCTGGATCGATGGGCAGTTGGCCTGATACGTATACTGTGCCGTTTACTTCGATGGCCTGGCTATAGGGACCAATGGCTGCAGGAGCCTGTGTTGTTGCAAGAGCTTTTTTCATAATGATGTTGTATTTTATGTTGATTTATATATTTTTAAAACATTTATTCTGTGTATGTGCATCGCACGCTGCTTCAAGCCCGATTAGGGGTGCAAAATAAGCAGTATGGCCAGCCAATGACTCACCGAACCAAGTAGTACAAAAATGTGCCAAATTCCATGATAATAAGGGTGTTCATCGTGAGCAAAGAAGTAGGTACCCGAGGTGTAGAACACCCCTTCGGCCAACAAGCTAAGCAATGCCCCATGCGATATATTTTGGCACACGGGTTGGGCTATAAACACAAATGTCCACCCCATCACCAAATAGATAAGTAGCGACAACCGAGGCCAACGCCCCATGGCTGTGATTTTATAAATCATTCCGCCTATTGCCACACCCCATAGCACACCAAACACCGTCCAGCCCAATGCTCCGCCTACCACACCGATGCAGATGGGAGTGTACGAGGCTGCTATCATCACATAGATGCTAATGTGGTCGAGCACACGTAAAGCGCGCTTGGTTCGGCCTGGCATCCACCAATGATAGAGCGTGCTTGCGGCATACATCAAGAGCATTCCGCAAGTAAAAAAGGTAACACCAAAGGCATTTTTCCAATTGCTTTCGTAACCCAACTTTAGGATTATCCATGCTGCTGCAAGCGTAAAAAGCACGCCCGCAAGGTGGGTAATGGTGTTAAACCGTTCCTCGATGGTTCGTTTTTTTAGTACATTCATTATGCAAATGTACAAATTAAGCGCAAATTCATTCTTTAAAAGAAAGAAAAAGCCACTCACCATTGTTTCAATGACTTGCGATAGGCCCAAACAAAGTACTCTTTTGGGGCTCTAAATGGTAACAAATATTGACATTTTGGATGTGGTAAAATAGAAACGAAATGTTAAATTATTTAATACTTATTACAACATTTTGTATCTTTTGAAGCCTTTAAGTACACGCTTTCGTACGCTTTTTCCCCAACATACGTGTTCTTATCATATAAGGATACGCATGCTTAAGGCATAAGAATGCGCATCCTTAGGTCACAAGAATACGTATCCTTGTACGCTTACAACGCGTTTATAAGCTTTTTATTCAAAATTTGCACTTCTCAGAGTAAACGTAATACACTGATATTCAACACCTTATGCAATAGTACTCATTTTTCGCTTAAAATGAGCCAAGGACGTGTTTGGTGAAATCCGAACGAGTTTTGAGCAACTTGAATATCCAAAATTCAATTTTACCACCACTCGGGCAAGATAGAAAGCAAGCTAAGCCGTTTTTTTTTTTTACCTTTGTTCTTTCATTCAATAGCACTTACCCTTTAGGGTAAACACAACTCATATTTTCAGACAACACACATACTATGCTTGAAATAAAAAATCTTCATGCCTCTGTCGAAGGCAAAGAAATTTTGAGAGGCGTAAACCTCACTATTCGCGACGGCGAAGTTCATGTACTTATGGGCCCAAATGGTTCAGGCAAGAGCACCCTTAGCAACGTACTTGTGGGCAACCCCAAATACGAAGTTACCGAGGGTAGTATCACCTTTAACGGCAAAGACCTCTTGAGCCTCCCCCCCGAAGATCGTGCACACGAGGGTATTTTTATGTCGTTCCAAGCCCCTACCGAAATTCCTGGTGTATCGATGACAAACTTTATGAGAGCGGCTCTCAATGCCAAGCGCAAATACTTTGGTCAAGAGCCTATCGGTGCCGGCGAATTTTTGAAATTGCTTAAAGAAAAACGCAAACTCGTGGGACTTGATGCTCACTTTATGAGCCGCGGCGTAAACGAAGGTTTCTCTGGAGGCGAGCGCAAGCGCAACGAGATATTCCAAATGGCTGTGCTCGAACCTAAGTTTTCTATTCTCGATGAAACCGACTCCGGACTCGATGTTGATGCCTTACGCATTGTGGCAGAGGGTTTTAATATGCTCAAAACAAAGGAGACAAGTGCAATGGTTATCACACACTACCAACGCATGCTCGACTACTTGAAGCCCGACTTTGTACACGTGTTGGTAAAGGGCCGCATCGTGAAAGAGGGCACCGCACAATTGGGTTACGACATTGAGGAAAGAGGTTTTGACTGGATTGTTAATAGCATTGAGGAGTAGCAGCCATGAACAGCGAAAAACAATATATTGAACTTTATCGCCAACACCGCGACTTGGTTACTAACCATAGTTGCGAGGTGATGAATGCCTGCCGCGAATCGGCTGCCACCTTGCTCAGCGAGCAAGGGCTACCTACACACAAAACCGAGCGCTACAAATACACCAACGCTGACGAGGCATTTGCTCCTAACTATGGGGTGAACATTCAGCGCATTGTGCCTAAGGTTAATGCTTACGACACGTTTAAGTGTAATGTACCCAATCTGAGCACCTCGTTATTCTTTGTGGTGAACGACACCGTGATGCCTGCACCTCAAAGCTCGTATGCCCTCTTGCCTGAGGGCGTAATGGTTTGCTCGTTTGCCGAAATAGTGAAACAACGTGCCGACTTGCTCAAAAAATACTACAACCAGGCAGCAACCAACGACCGCGACTTTCGCTCTGGTCACGATGGTGTAACCTTGCTCAACACGATGTTGGCTCAAGACGGATTGTTTATTTACATACCTAAACATGCCGAACTAAAAGCACCTATACAGGTGGTAAACGTGGCTTCGGCCAATATTAACATGTTGAGTATTCGCCGTGTGATAGTGGTTGCCGACGAGGGGGCAAAAGGCGCCGTCCTATTTTGCGACCACACCGAAGGCGAACACCAACATCTCACCACACAGGTAATTGAAGCATACGCCGAAAAGGGCGCAAACCTAAGCATCTATAGCATAGAGGAAACCAACGAGCATACTACTCGCTTCTCAACCCTATACGTTGAACAACAGGCAGACAGCCGCTTGAGCTACGACGTTGTTACACTAACATGTGGCACAAGTCGCAACCGTTTGGACGTGCGCTTACGAGGCGAGAACGCAGTGACCGAACTTTATGGCGCTGTGATTGCCGACAAAGAACAACACGTAGACAACAACATCATTGTTGAACACCTTTCGCCCAATTGTACCAGCGATATGCTCTACAAATATGTGCTCAACGACAATAGTGTTGGCGCATTTGCGGGCAAAGTATACGTGGCTGAAGGGGCACAAAAAACTGCGTCACAACAAACCAATGCCAACATCTGCGTGGCTCCAACTGCCCATGCTTATAGCCAACCAATGCTTGAGATTTATGCCGACGACGTGAAGTGTAACCACGGCTCGTCTATCGGCAAACTCGATGAGAACGCACTCTTCTACATGCGTCAGCGCGGCATTCCCGAGGCTGAAGCACGCTTGTTGTTGCAACATGCCTTTATTAACGACGTGCTGCGCCACGTAGACATTGAACACCTACAAACTCGCTTATCAAACCTTGTTGAAATGCGTTTCAGAGGCGAACTCGGGCAACAATGCCGAGGCTGCAAAGGGTGCGCCAAGTAGCTTTTTAGGCTTTCGTGGTGCAGATTAGTTCTGCATCATGTGGTTTTATCTTTAATACGCTTTTTTATCATGTACGACATTCAACTTGTACGTAATGACTTTCCGATACTAAGCCGCGAGGTGTACAAGCGCCCACTTGTTTACCTTGACAACGCTGCCACCACACAGAAACCACGTTGCGTGGTAGAGGCTATTACCAACGAATACTACTCTGTAAACGCCAACGTTCACCGCGGTGTTCACTACCTATCGCAACAGGCCACCGACCTTCACGAGGCTGCACGCGAGCGCGTAAGGCAGTTTATCAATGCTCGCTCAACCAACGAAATTGTGTTTACTCGTGGCACTACTGAGAGCCTCAATCTTGTGGCATCGTCGTATGGCGAAGCCTTTTTAAAAGAGGGCGACGAGGTAATTGTTTCGGTTATGGAACACCATAGCGATATTGTGCCCTGGCAACTCTTGCGCGACCGCAAAGGCATCGTTATCAAGGTTATACCCATGAGCGACGAGGGCGAACTCAACCTTGATGCATACGAACAACTATTTTCTGCTCGCACCAAATTGGTGTGTGTGGCAGAGGTAAGCAATGTGCTTGGCACCATTAACCCCGTGAAACGCATGGCAGAGATAGCCCATGCCCATGGTGCACACATTTTGGTAGACGGGGCACAGAGTGTGCCTCACTTTAGTGTGGATGTGCAAGACCTCGACTGCGATTTTCTTGTATTTAGCGGACACAAAGTATATGGCCCAACGGGTATAGGTGTGCTATATGGCAAGGAAACATTACTCGACCAAATGCCCCCTTATCAAGGCGGTGGCGAAATGATAGCACGCGTTACGTTTGAACACACCACGTATGAGCGCCTACCCTTTAAGTTTGAGGCTGGCACACCCGACTACGTGGGTAGCCATGCGCTGGCTGTGGCACTCGACTACGTGAGCAACTTGGGCATGGACAACATTGCTGCGCATGAGCACGAACTTACGCAGTATGCCATGCAACAAATGATGCTCATACCTAACATGCACATCTACGGCACAGCTAAACAAAAAGACGCCGTGGTAGCCTTTAATGTGGGCAACATCCACCCACTCGACCTTGGTACACTGCTCGACCGCTTAGGCATTGCCATACGCACCGGACACCATTGTGCACAACCACTTATGCAACGTTGTGGTGTTGAAGGTATGGCGCGTGCATCGTTTGCCCTCTACAACACTAAAGAGGAGATTGATGCACTTGTTAAAGGCATTGACCGCGTAAGAAAAATGTTTTAAACATACCACAACATATACGCTAAAACTCAGTAATAAGAATACGTAAAAACGCATTCTTATTACTTTTTAAAAACCATTTTACAACTATGATTATCACAACTACACCTTCTATCGAAGGACATCCTATCAAGGAATATATTGGCATTGTTTCGGCCGAAGCAATCATTGGTGCAAATTGCATACGCGATATATTTGCAAGCATACGCGACGTTTTTGGCGGACGTTCTGGCTCATACGAAGAGGTTATGCTTGAGGGAAAAGAGAACGCTATCGATGAATTACAACAAAGGGCTGAAGCATGGGGAGCTAACGCCATTGTAGGGGTTCACCTAAGCTATGAGGCAGTAGGACAAGGCAATTCAATGTTTATGGTGGTGGCTACTGGAACAGCCGTTATTATCTAAAAACAGACGGAACCATGCTACAATCTGTTTTTAACAATCGAGGACTAATTGAGGCCGGATGCGACGAGGCGGGACGTGGTTGTTTGGCAGGTAGTGTGTTTGCTGCTGCCGTGATATTTGCTCCCGATTACCATAACGAAGAACTTAACGACTCTAAAAAACTTACGGCAAAACACCGCTATGCCTTGCGCTCTATCATCGAACGCGATGCTTTGTCTTGGGCTGTGGGTGTGGTTACAGCGCAAGAAATTGACGAGATAAACATACTGAATGCCTCTATTCGTGCCATGCATCGTGCATTAGAAAAGTTACAGCTAAAGCCTGAATTCGTCATTGTAGACGGCAACCGCTTTAAGCCTTACAAATGTGTGCCTTACGAGACTATCGTTAAGGGCGATGGCAAGTACCTCTCAATAGCTGCCGCCTCTATCTTGGCAAAAACCTACCGCGACGACTATATGCTTGAACTGCACAAACAATATCCTTACTATGGTTGGGACCACAACGCGGGCTACCCTACCAAGGAGCATCAGCAAGGCATAGCCAAACACGGACTGACACCTTATCACCGCCGTTCGTTTGCTGGATTGGGCAATAAATACCCTTTGTTTGAAGAACTTGAATAAACCTAAAAGTACTTAAAAAAAGAAATAGCATTCACCTATATTTCAAGCGTGAATGCTATTCTTTTTTATAAGTAGGTGTTCATAATACCTACTTATACTAAAATAGCCTTGAATGTTTTAACATCAGTATCCAAATTGCTTTGCAACCTCGCAAAGTTCGTCGTACCATGCTGCTCCGAAACGGCAAATGAGCGGGTCTTTTAAAAACTGATATATGCGAAGATTGAGTTCTTTACCTTTCCTTACTGCTGACTTGCACACATCCCAACGGTGATACTGCAAACCGCTTGTGCCATTGCGAAAACGCTTTTCTCGTATGGGATAAAGCGCACACGATATGGGTTTACACCATGAGGTTTTGCCCTCGCGGAATAGTTTATCGGTGGCACAGTAGCAACATCCATCGCTGCCATAACAGGTAAAAACACAGTCCTTACCATTGACAATGCTAGTAACGAGGTCGCCCTCGCAATCGGTATAAGCTACTCCTTGGTGATCGATTGTGGCTTGTGCCTTAGCACTGAGTAAGGGCCACACATCGTCGAGAACATCCTCGAGATGCCCCACTTCGTCAATGGTTAATGGTGCACCGCTATCACCCTCTACGCAACACTGACCTTTGCAAGCATCAAGGTCGCAGCAAAAACATTCGGTGATAATATCCGACGAGAGTAGCACCTCGCCAACTTGTAATATGGGTGGTATTCTTTCCATTTGAGCATTTTTGTTTTCTGTAATTAGGGAGTATTAGGTTGCTTACCAACTTATAGGTGTTTCGCCATGAGCTATTAGGTATTCATTGCATTTACTAAAATGATGATTACCGAAAAAGCCATGGTATGCTGACAAGGGTGAGGGGTGAGCCGAACAGAGCACAAGGTGGCGCGTGCGGTCTATTACCTGCCCTTTTTTCTGTGCATAACTACCCCATAAAATAAACACCAAGTGGTTGCACTCATCACTTAATCGCTTGATAACAGCATCGGTAAATAACTCCCATCCGTGGCCAGCATGCGATGCAGCTTGATGTTCTCTCACCGTTAGCGTGGCATTGAGCAATAAAACACCTTGTTCTGCCCAACGACGCAAGGAACCTGACTGCGGTATGGGGCGCCCCGTGTCTTCGTGTATTTCCTTAAATATATTTACCAGAGAGGGCGGAATACGTACACCATCTTTAACTGAAAAGCACAACCCCTCGGCTTGTCCTGGACCATGATAGGGGTCTTGACCAATGATTACGACCTTTACTTTATTGAACGGACAAAGGTTGAAGGCATTGAATATTTCCTTGCCTGGAGGATAGCACGTAGTGTGGGCATATTCTTGGTGAACAAATTGGGTAAGTTGTTCAAAATAGGGGGCATCAAACTCCTGTTGCAACTCACTGGCCCATGATGGATGTATCTTTACTTTCATAAGAACAAAATTAGCATTTTCTGCAAAGATAGCTTGCTTGCATAAAAACATTTGTGAAGTAGAAATACAAAAAAGCGTGATAAACATAATAAATGCTTTACTTATCATGCTTATCACGCTTTGTTATTGCTAAAAGTCTTTTAGCTAAGATAGGTGTTCTTAATTGTTTTTTATAAATAAGTTTGAATACCTACTTATTATTCTTCATCGCCTTCTTTACTCCAATCGAAACCTTCATTTGAACCGTCCCACTGACGCTCATTGCTCCAGTTATCGCCTTGTGAACCACTATTGCTTGCTGATACTGAAAGCATCATTGATGTCTCTGCAGACATATTGATGACAAGCGATTCGGGACGATTATATATTTTTTTCATAACGTTCTTTTATTTAAATCTTGAATGTTCTACTTTGTTATTTGGCAATATACTTTTTGCCATTCTGAATATATACCCCACCCTTTACCATTGCTTTTACACGACGGCCTGAGAGGTCGTAAATAGGTGTTGCGCTATTAGTTGCATTGCCATTGATAGCATCGATACCAGTGGTTGTACCACCAAATATCATGGCTACTGCATTGGCTGCACTATTTGAAACAACATAAGCACGGTTTGCACTAAGGTGGTCGTTGGTTGAACGGAAGAAACCTACCTTACCATTACCATTGAGACGACCAAATGAGAGTACATTTGTCATATCAGTAAGGCCCTCGGTCGTGCCTTTAAGGTCGTTAGCTTGTGTATCTGCTGTATCTACAATGCGAAGCACTACATTGTTTTGTGCACTCTCGCTGCGAAGTATAAAGCCTTGGTTGGCAGCTACAGACTGAACTTCGTTCATTTCAAGGCGAGTGTTGTCGGCATTGTATGTTCCGTAATATGCCTTAGCATCGCCCTCTGCTACTACCACGTTGTAAGGTAGACAAGAAGTGGCAAATGTTGCTTCGTCTGCTGCAGAATAGTTGAGTTTTATCGCAAGAGTTGGGTCGGCAAGGTACAAAGTACCCATATTATTGGCTGCACCAATTTCTATCGTAGAATTAACTGTCACAAAGTTTTTACTATCAAGCGAAGCACCACTTACTGCAGTGAGCGCAAAGCCATGAGCCTTGCCAAACGCGTCTGTTATAGTACTCTCGTCTATGTTGCTTTGGTTGTCGCGAATAGTCCAAAGTGTGCCGTTGTCGCTCATCGATACTGAAGCTCTACTAAACAAACCGCCTTCATTATATGTAAGATATTTGTCAGTACTTACATTTAAGAATCTAAATCCGTCGAACACATTGCCCTCTACACGCCACAAATCGGCTGCAATATCATTAAGTGCAGGTTGCTCTGAGGCTGCATGTACCGAAAGCGAACCAGTGACTGTTTCACGACTATCGGTTGAAGCATTGCCCTGCAAATAGTAAAGTTTTCCGGTTTCAAAAGGCAAAGCTACATTGTAGTTGAGGTCGATAGTGTTATCGGTTGGAGATACATAAGTAGCCAATGGAGTGCTGAGTGTAGCAAAGTCTGATGTGCTTAGCACTGGGAATGCGCGGTAAGTCTTTGCATCTACTTGCTTTGATGTAGTATACTCTCCATTTTCAAAAAGGTTGTAAGTAATGGTGATATCCTTTGGCATCTCCACTGCATAGAACGAGAACTCTGCAATCTCATCGCCAGGAGTACGACGATAACCTAAGTTGGCATCATCTGAAGAGTTTTCATCACGGCAGTCGATAATATATACAGTTTTCTTTTTCGATGCTGCAGTACTATATCTATTGTCTATTGATAGGTGGATGTAGTCACGATTTTTCTCAATGGTATATGTGTTTTGACTATTTCCAACTGACAAATTATCACGATCGACAATGCTTTCTTTATCCCATGCAAAGCCCCAATTTTCGTAGCGATTCCAATACTTGTTATTTGAGTAACTCATAATAGACATAGAACTGCCAGACTTATTTACTTTCCAAATATACTTGTCACTTTCATTATCGAGAATAACCTTTCCGATTTTGCTATCAATGTTTTTAGACTTGTGCTCAACACGCACATTCTTGCCATCAAAATAAACGAGATTGCCATTCGTATTCGACTTCTTAGAGTGAACTACAATCATGTAATAGCCATCCGTAATTGCATCTACAGTTGTTGCTTGAGAAGCTACTTTCTGCGCCAACATGCTCGAGAATGAACACATTAACACTAACAACAATGTTGTAATTTGTTTAGTCATTGTTTTTATAAATAATTTTACGATGTTATATCTTTTTAGAGTTTAGTTTGCCTATAAAAATCCTGCGTAACCTATTTTTGTTTTTGCGGTGCAAAGTTGATAAAATCTATTGAATTGAAACGGGTAAAAAATTGGTAAATACGAGTAAAAAACGGTATTTCTTTTTGTTACCGAGGTATTTTGCAAGCACATTTTACAAATATAGAATAATACTGCTTGTTTCTTCATCTTTTAACTACTGGCATAAGAGGGCTATACGCAACAGAGCCTTTCAGCATGTAGCTAAAAGGCTCTGTTGTATATAAAATGTAAAATAAAGTGCTATCGTTATTTACTTAAGATAGTCATCAAAGTAGCGAGTGATGCGTTCGTGAAGGTGGACCATATCGTGCCCCATCATATTGTGGTCGTCGCCTGGATATACAAAATAATCGGGCTGAGTGCCTGCATCTTCGCATGCACGGAGGAACGACATACTATGTTGTAGTACGCAAGTACGATCGTTGTAACCTACAATTATTTGCAAACGTCCCTTTAGGTTCTTGGCTTTGTTGAGAAGTGAAGACGAAGCATAACCTTCTGGATTTTCTTGCGGTGTGTCCATATAACGTTCGCCATACATCACCTCGTAGTATTTCCAATCAATCACAGGACCACCTGCTACACCCACCTTGAACACATCGGGATAAGTAAGCATAAGATTGGTGGTCATAAAACCGCCAAAGGACCATCCATGCACACCAATACGATTGGCATCTACATAGGGAAGACTCTTCAAGAACTTAACACCCTCCATTTGGTCTTTCATTTCGTTGTCACCAAGATGACGATGTGTGCAACTTTCGAACGCAAAGCCACGATTTTCTGAACCACGATTATCTACCACAAAGATGACATATCCACGTTGTGCCATGTATATTTCCCATGGGCGTGTTTGGTAATTCCACGAAGCCTCTACATTGTGAGCATGTGGACCACCATATACATAAACAACTGTGGGATACTTCTTATTGGGGTCAAAACCTACGGGTTTAACCAAACGATAATAAAGGTCGGTTACGCCATCAGCTGCCTTGATAGTTCCACTGGTTATTTGAGGAACATTATACTCCTTCCATGGGTCGGCATCGGAATGTAAAGTTGTTTGTACAACTTTCGAAGTACTAACCAAATCGTACTTACGGAATGTTTTAGGCGATGACCAGCGATCTAACAAGTAGGCTCCATTTGCTGATAAAGAAGCATAGTGCGTGCCTTGACCTGCATCGAGCAGAATGCTCTTGCCTGTATTTACATTCACACTATAGTGGCTATACTGAATAGGATTGTTGGCATTACTCTTATAGATAATGCTCTTTGTCTTGGTATTGAACCCAAGCACGTCTATCACCTCATATTTGCCCTTAGTGAGTTGCTTTAATTGCTTGCCATCAGCACTGAAAAGGTAAAGGTGGTTATAACCATCTTTACGCGACTGCATAACAAACTTTGACGCATCCCATGGCAAGAATACAATAGGATTACATGGCTCTACATAGCGCTCGTTAGTCTCGGTATAAAGTACAGATTTGCGTTCACCCGTCTGCGCATCATAGCTCACAAGTTCAGCCTTATCTTGCGTACGTGGCAGTTCAAACATGTAAATGGTCTTTTCGTCGGGACTCCATGCTATATTTGTGAAATAGCGATCGGTGGGATCACCTGCCTTTATGTAGATGGTCTTTTGTGTTTGTGGGTTGTAAACTCCCACTGTTACCTTATGACTGGTCATACCTGCCATGGGATATTTTTCGGGAGCAAGTTGTGCCACTCTGTGGTTGATATCTACCAAAGGGAAGTCTGTTACCATGCTTTGGTCCATGCGATAGAAAGCTAACCTATTGCCTTTAGGACTCCAAAATGTGCCTTTATGTATACCAAATTCATCGCGATGAACGCTTTGACCATACTGCAACTCGCGAGTTCCATCAGTGCTTACTTGCAAGTCTTTTCCATCGGCAGTACGTACATAAAGATTCCAATCCTTTACGTAAGCTTCGGCTTTCGATGCGAAAGAAAAATCGTTGTGTGACTCTCCTTGAACACGCATTGCGGACCATACAACACGACGTGACTTCCAATCATATAGTATGTTTTGCTTAGAAGTACGCAAAAATACTTGCGTTTTATCGGCATAAGGGAACTGCGAATAGAGCAAGTTATATACCTTACCCACTTTTGCAGTGTCTATAGCTGCATTTACTTGTGCTATGGTAAATAACTTCTGTTCTTTTTCTTTTATTCCCTTTTCATTGGCAAGAGTGGTAACATCCTCTACATTCAGTTTGAGCAAACGATCGCCCCAAAAGGCTGTGCCATAATACTTTGGCATGATGTTGGCGTAGTTGTTACCACCCCACATAAGATCTTCGAGGGTAAAGCTCTTTTTGGTTTGTGCCATTGCTGTATTGCTCAACAAGAGTGTTGCCACTGCTATTAATATATGTTTTATCTTCATTGATTTACTGATGATTTATAACCTATCGGAAATAATAATCCGATATTAGTTCTTATTACGATTAAAACCGCCTTTACGCTTAAAGCCATTTTGCTTTTTATTAAAGCCACCTTGCTTTTTAAAGCTACCATCATTACGACCTTTATAATCACCACCTTTGCGGAATGAACTTTCTTTACGGTAGTTGCCTCTGTCGCTACGTTCTTCTGAACGACGTTGTTTCTTAACGCCCAATACTTGTTCGAACTCACGATGTTTGCGACGCAATATGGCATATTCTGGGTCGAAATCGTCGGTACAATCCTCCTCATTTATGCGCTTTTTAAACTCGTCACGTTGAGTGCGGAAACGACGTTGATCGCTCATTAAACGTTTTTCTTCGTCTGTCTTTACCTTTCCTCCCTCAGCTCTAAAATCGCTTAATCTACCGCTAAACATCTGGTACTTGCGGAAGTCGCAATCGAGTTTACCATTGAATATCTGAGTTTTAAGGCTTGGACGAAGACCAATGCTTTCAAACAATTCTTGCTTTGAAGATATAATCCAAGCTTCGCCACCTTGGAACTCATTCTTGAGTACCTTGCCAATGGCTTGATACAATCCAAGCAAGTCGGGCGGAGTTAAACGTTCACCATAAGGAGGATTGGTAACGATGATAGACTTTTCAGCTGGCTTCTTAAACTTTCTAAAGTCTTGTGCCTCAACGCTTACGATGTCTGATACACCAGCACTACGTACATTTTTCAGTGCTGTTTCAACTGTTGGTACATTGATGTCATAACCATAAATATGATGTGTAAACTCACGTTCTTGTGAGTCATCATCATAGATTTCTTGTAGCAAATCGGCATCGAAGTCTTTCCATTTTTCAAAGCCAAACGACTTACGGAATACGCCTGGATAAATATTGCGAGCTATCAAGGCTGCTTCAATCAAGAATGTGCCAGAGCCACAGAATGGGTCGATAAAGTCGCAATCAGCGTTCCAACCTGTAAGTTTAATAAGGCCCGCAGCAAGTACCTCATTAATTGGAGCTTCAACTGTTGCCACACGATAACCACGAAGATGCAAGCTTTCACCAGAAGAGTCGAGCGAAAGCGTGCATTTATCCTCGGCAATATGAATGTTAAGTTTCACATCTGGGTTGGTGATGCGAATGTTGGGGCGTTCACCAGTTGTATCACGGAAGTAATCGACAATGGCATCTTTCACTTTGTAAGCAACAAACTTAGAGTGACGAAACTCTTCAGAGAATACTACTGAGTCTACAGCAAAGGTAGTTTTCAAGTCGAGATACTGACTCCAATCTATCTTACGAACAGCCTCATAAACGTCATCAGCATCTTTGGCAACGAAGTGTTTTATAGGTTTTAGTATACGTATGGCTGTGCGAAGGCAAAAGTTAGCTTTGTACATCATCGACTTATCGCCAGTAAATGATACCATACGACGACCAATCTGCACGTTGTTAGCACCTAATTCGGTGAGTTCTTGAGCCAATACTTCTTCAAGGCCTTGAAATGTTTTGGCTATGAGTTCAAATTCTTGCATGTATTTATTATGATAGGCGTTTTGCAAACGCATTTGCTTTAATTCAGTTTATTTAATGATAGCAGAAAGCTACCCTCTATATCTTTTCTCCTTTTTGTATATCGTGCGTTACCCACTTGTTAGCGCCAATAACAGCACCTTTACCAATAGTGATACGACCAAGTACTGTTGCATTTGAATATACTATCACATCATCCTCAAGAATAGGGTGTCGAGGGTTGTTTTTTATTGGATTACCATTCATATCGAGCGGGAAGCTCTTCGCACCAAGTGTTACACCTTGATAGAGTTTTACGTGGTTGCCTATGATGCAGGTTGCACCAATCACCACACCCGTTCCATGATCTATAGTAAAATACTCTCCTATTTGAGCTCCTGGATGGATGTCTATACCAGTTTCGCTATGAGCTAACTCTGTGATAATACGCGGTATGAGGGGGACACCAAGACGATATAGTTCATGGGCAATGCGGTAACAAGTTAAGGCGCGAATGGCTGGATAACAACTTATCACCTCACCATAGTTCTGCGCTGCAGGGTCGCCCAAATAGGCAGCCTCAACATCGGTGGCTAATACGCGACGCACTTGGGGCAACATGCTAATTAGTGTTGCCGCAATAGCCTCTGCTTTGGCATGAAAGTCAGTACCGCAAGTAGGAATATCTTCTTGCTGACCGAAACATAAACCAGCTTGTATCTGTGCAGTAAGCAAAGAGAATAGGCGCTCTATTTCCATGCCAATATGATAACGAACCGTTACAGCATTAAGTGTGCTTTTTCCGTAATAACCAGGGAAAAGCACCGCACGACATAGGCCAATAATCTCTTCGAGTGCTGCTGACGAAGGCAATGGGTCGCCATGACGATGCTGATGAAACAATCCTTTCATCTTTGCTGTATCAGACAACTCTTCTACCGTTTGTTTGAGCAAGTTTGTATAGCTTTCGGGAGCAATCATCTAATTCGTTTTTATATATTAAAAGCGTTTCTTCTCTTTCATATACCCTATCAGTTTCAACAGGTAATGCACTTTTACTTCATCAAAGAAACACTGTTTCCGCTTTATCTTGCAAAGGTACGAATTTTTGATGACAATAGACACGGATTTTCAAGCGAAACAATAAGCCTATAGATACTACTAAGTACAAAAAGAAAAACGATAAAAGAGGATTATGTCACCATCTCTTTTATCGTTTTTAAATAACAAGATAAAAACCCTACTAAATATAATACTCAACAGGGTCTGCAAGGCCCGATCGCAAAGCATATCGCGTTGCTTCGTACGAGGTTGATACGCCTATTTTGCGAAATATATTCTTTTTATGCGTCACAACAGTGTTTACTGATGAATTGCGTTTATTCGCAATAGCCTTGGCACTCAATCCTTGAGCAATTAGCGATAGAATGGCTGTTTCTGTTGGCGTAAGATGCACATTTTCTTGTCGTACAAAGCCATTCGTGAGTTGTTCTGACACATATGGACATACAACTCTACCTCCCTTTTGTATGGTGTATATACCTTGCAACACTTCTTGTTTGGAGCAATCCTTGGTTAAGAAACTCACGTTTTCCTCACTACCAAACAAGCGTATCAACCCTTCTGTAAATTCGGCAGACAATAGCAGCCATTTCATCTGAGGATAACGGCGCACATATATCAAAAAGTTCTCTGGTGTTGAGAAGTCAAACAGAGAGAAATCGAGAATAACAAGTGAATAAGCACTATCTTGAGCCCCCTTACTTTCTTGTTCTATCTTTGAATAATGCGCTATTTTCTCCACCAATTCTGCTTTATTATGAGCAAAATGCAAAGGCTGGCCAGTAAAATAACTGGTCAGCGCATCGCACGTAAGAGGTTGATTGTCTGCTATGTATATCATAACCTTATCAACAGTCAGTATTCATTCAAACTCAATATATAGCCTTATACTGGATATTCTTCAAAAGCGTAGAGAACTGTAGAGAGATAGCGTTCGCCCGTATCAGGAAGCAAAGCTACAATGGTCTTTCCCTCATATTCAGGTTGCTTAGCAAGCTCGATAGCAGCATGCAATGCAGCACCCGAAGAAATACCTACTAACAAGCCTTCTTTCTTTGCTAAGAGTCGAGAAGCGCGGATGGCATCATTGTCTTGTATAGGGAATATTTTGTCGGCCACCGAAGCATCAAAGTTCTTAGGCACGAAGCCTGCACCAATACCTTGTATCTTATGTGGACCAGAAGGATTGCCTTCGAGCACAGCACTTGTTGCAGGTTCAACAGCAAAAGCTTTGATTGCAGGATTATGAGCCTTCAATCCTCTTGCAGTACCACTTAAAGTTCCACCAGTACCAACACCAGCAACAAAAGCATCAACCTGTCCATCTGTATCGCGCCAAATTTCTTCGGCAGTAGTGCGTGTATGCGCAGCTGGATTTGCTGGGTTTTCAAATTGTTGAGGAATAAAGCTACCTGGGTACTCTTTCTGCAACTCTTGTGCGCGCTTAATAGCTCCCTTCATACCTTCAGCACCAGGTGTAAGCACCAATTCAGCACCTAAAGCCTTGAGCAAGTTACGGCGTTCAAGACTCATTGTTTCGGGCATTGTTAAAATCAAACGATAGCCTTTTACCGATGCTACCCAAGCTAAGCCAATACCTGTATTACCACTTGTTGGTTCGATAATCACGCCACCCGGTTGAAGTTTGCCGCTCTCTTCAGCATCATTAATCATAGCCAAAGCCACACGGTCTTTCACACTGCCACCAGGGTTAAAATACTCAAGTTTCACCAACACATGAGCTTTCAAGCCCAATGCCTTTTCGATGTTAGATACTTCAAGTAAAGGAGTGTTACCTACAAGGTCTGTCAGATGTTTAAAAATCTTGCTCATATTCTTTGTTTTTATTGTTTTCTTATTTAGTCATGTCATTTTCACATTATGTTTTACCTTCACATTAGCAATGTATACGATGTAACGTCCTATGTTTTAAATGACGATGCAAAGGTACGAGCATTTCCTCCCTATTGGAATACCAAACATTTGGTATATTGAATTAAATCGGTATATAACAAAAAAATCCCTTACCGAAATCACTTTCGATAAGGGTTATTTTTTACATCATGAAAACAATAAGAATCTTGAATTATGCAAGTTTGTTAATGTGCTTCATAACGCCGCTCTTAATATTAGCAGCCTTATTCTTATGAATGATGTTATTCTTTGCAAGCTTGTCCAACATCTTCTGAACCTTCGGCAGAAGTTCTGTTGCAGCTGCTTTGTCAGTCGTAGCGCGGAGCTTACGTACTGCATTACGCATCGTTTTAGCGTAGTATCTGTTGTGCAGTCTGCGAGACGCCGTCTGACGAATTCTTTTTACAGATGATTTGTGGTTTGCCATTTTCTATTTTCTTATTATTAGTAGTCCCTAGCGGAATCGAACCGCTCTTTAGAGAATGAAAATCTCTCGTCCTAACCGATAGACGAAGGGACCAGCCTTTATAAAACTAATGTTTTATTGTTTTGCTCGTGAGTTAGTTTGTTTCTCATTTGCGAGTGCAAAGGTAGTATATATTTCTTTACCAACAAAGCATTTCCAATATTTTTTTCAAAAAAAACTCATTTTTTCTTATTTCAGCATGTTAAATGGGCTTTTTATGGGCTTTTTTGTGGGTTTAGTCCTACATTTGTATCTAAAATAGAAATGCAAATATCTTTATGAAATCTCGAGCCATAGTTCTACACACATTAAGATATAACGACGAACAACTAATAACCGACCTCTTAACAGAAGAGATGGGATGTATCAGCATGATTGTACGCATCAGCCACAGCAAGCGTGCAGCCGTTCACCACACTTTGTTTCAACCCTTAGCTATATTAGATATTGAATGGGAGCATCGTACTAAAGCCAACCTGCAACGTCCCAAGGCTGTGCAAGTGGGCATTCCTTTTGTTTCGATTCATAGCGACGTTTATAAAATGAGCATTGCCATGTTTGTGGCAGAGATGCTTCATTGTGCCATTCACGACGAACCCGATTGGCGCACTATATATAATTATGTAGTACGTTCTGTGCAATGGCTCGACATGTGTGAGAAAGGGTACAGCAATTTCCACTTAGTGTTTATGTTACGACTAACACATTTCTTGGGGTTTATGCCCAACACCGAGGAGGCGTTGCCTACCGACTTTTTTGATCTTCGCTCCTCATGCTTTGTACATTCACAACCACCCCACCCCGACTTTCTCAAGCCCCAATATGCTAAGTTAATCCCTAAACTTTTAAAAATGCGTTACGACACAATGCGTTTTTTTAAATTCACCGGAGCCGAACGCACAAGGTTACTCGAGCATATTAACACCTACTATAGGCTACACATTCCCAACTTTCCCGAACTAAAGTCGCTAAGCATATTAAAGCAACTATTCAGCGCATCCTAACGTAGTTTACCGTAGCGTAAAACCTAAAGAGAGCATCAATTGTCTAAGCGGCATGCTTAGAGATTGATGCTCTCTTTATATTTCTTAATTTACTATGCAAACGTTAGAATGTTAAACGAAACATTCCACGTATGCCCCATTTTTGCGTACCCGCTCTAAGGTAATTCAAGCGACGAACATATTCGATGTGGAATATCTTGAATATATTATGAATGCCCACCATCACCTCTACATAAGGTACTTTTTTATCCATTACATGCGATTGATAAACAAATTGTCCATCGCGCCAATTTCCAGGAAAGTATAGTAAGCGCGAGTCGTTACCATTGCGTTCAAGGAAGGGGTTGTTCTTGCTCGAGAGAGTTCCCCAAAGCACGTTACATCCGATGTATTCGCGCCATTTTAGCTTCTTTAGTAATGGTATACGATTGAGTATTTTGCCATTCAAGTCCCACGAATACATAAGCGATACATAGCGATCGTTTAAGAACTCCATGTTGTCGATAAGATTAAAGGTATTATCCTCCATAATATACGACAAGTTTGCAGCTGGCATGATGAGCATCGGGAAAGGCACCTTATTCCATTGCACACCACCCTTCAACGTAAAGTCCATCTTACCCCACGACGCTAACCAAAAGCGCTTATAAATGCCAGCCTCTGTTAGGTTGTAATTATAGTCTGCCTTGCCAAAGTTATAAAGCCCCGTTGTATGATTAATCGAGAATATGGGTGCATCATTGTTCGAAGCTATACGGCGTTGTTTGGTATTTACCCATGTCACACCAGGTTGGAAGCGCAAGCCCATGTTCAGGTCGTAAGTGCGAATATATGGGCAATAAAGGTTGGCATCTTGGCTTATACCCTCAGTGCGTAAAGGCTGATAAAACAAGTTGCCCGTAGGCGAGTCTTTTTGTGTACGCACTTGCACATTAAAGCGCAACCCGTTAGCCCACTCGCGGTCCCACAGCAGTTTATAGGTTTCATAATACATCATGTGGTCTACAGTGGTCCACTTAAACGAGGTAAACACGTTGTCTTTATCCGTTGGCAAGAACTTGTCTGATGCCGACATCACATCGCGTGTATAGTTAAATGTCAAGTTGTTCACAGGGAACTCGCGCGGCAAGTATGCTTTTTTATTAAACGAATATGTCACCTCGCCCATGCCTTTCCACTTCTCGTCTTTAAAGCCATAAGCTATGTAGCCCTTCAAGAATAGATGCTTGTTAAAGTTGGCTGTAGTTTGTGCCGAAGTGCGCAGACGCAAGCCATCAACAAAGTTGTGGGTTATCATGGTATTAACCGGACCTATATCCACCTTCGATGGTTTTTCGGGATTAACCGATGTTTCTACAAAGTTTTCGATAAATGCCTTTGCCACCCACAGCACAGGTTTAAAGCCCTTAACTTGCTCTAATTTGTGAATGAGTTGATCCATTGATCCCTCGCTTTTAGTAAGCGAATCGGCACGATGCTCTTCCCAAAATTGTTTGTCCTGCATTTGTGCATTGGCCGAAGTGAGTGTTTCACCTTTAAACTTAAAAGTCTTTTCAGCAATTGGGGCAAACGAGAAGTTACTGTATTGTGTAGCTCTTTTCACTTGAAATTTGTGCAAGAAACTTGCTAACTTCAACTGCACTAACATATCGTCTGATGTTAGCACTTGTTCACCAGTAGGCAACTGGTTAAAAGACTGAATGATGCGCATATTCTGCACAAAATTCACGTCTGAGCGAACAGGTATACCCATATCTACCTTACACACGCGATAAGTACTATCTGCCATGATATACAAGCTGCCAGAGAAACCAAAGTCCTGTGGATTGTTGGGTGTAAAGTCCACTTGAATGCACTTATCGTGCCCATTTACCATTAGGGTGTCAACAATGAAATAGCGGTAAAAACTAATAGCCGTCTTAGACGATATAGGGCTTGTAAAGGGATATTGCAGCAGTCGCACCTCGTCTTTATAGATATCAACATCCGTAAAGCAGTCCTTTAGCATAGTGTTCACAATGTCGCCAGTATTGAGCAGTTCGTTAATACCATTTGAGCGTTGTCCAAGGATGATATTCTTTTCTGCCTTAGGGCTTTTGCGATAAATCATGCGTGTAACGGTCTCGTCTACAGATATAGGCAAGATGAGTTTACCCGTTTCGTTACACACCTCTACATGGTCTTTCAAGAAGGGAAATTTCTTGAATTTTCCTTCTTCAAAAATCTTATCTGTTACCTCGTTAAATGCAAAGGTTATCTTAGAGTATTTATCGATGCTATAAAAGTCGTGCACATGCAAGTCGCTGTTCTTTTTAGCCGCAATCACCTTGCGCATGAGCTCCACTGCAGGGTTGTTCTTACGCGAATACTTAGTTTTCTTGCCTGTTACCTCTGCCGTTCCAAGAGCCTTTTCCATAGGGTCTATCTTAAAGACAAGAGAGTCGTCCGCACTCTTCAGATTGATAGTTTTGGTTTCGTATCCTATCACCGAAAAGCGCAGTTTTCCTGCCTTAAAAGGCAACGTGAAATGCCCGTCAAAGTCTGTTTGTGTGCCTCCGCCATTGGTATAGTTTACGTTCACAAAGGGGAGCTTTTCGCCCGTCTTTGAGTCGAGCACTATGCCCGATACCATTTGCTGTGCATACATCACACTCACACTTGCTATGAGGAGTGTCAGTAAGAAGAGTATTCGTTTCATATTAGTAAAAAATGAGGCCCTACCCCATACACTTGTGCATGTTGAGGAGCGAGGTCTCGTAGTTATTTTTCACAGAGTAAATATAAGCAAATGCAGCACGTTCTGCACTCTGCATTTGCTCTTTGTTGTTGTATAATCATGTGGGCTAAACCCTTAACAGATTATGGTTCAGTTCTATTATTAATCAATTTCTTCGTCTGGCTCATAGCCACCCATTTCGCGGATAGCATTCTTCAATACCACGTATTGTTGGAAAAGGTGGTTGATAGGCACTTCGCCTTGTGTATAGTCGTGCATTGGGCTCTTTAAGAAGAAGCTCAAGAAGCGTTGTGTACCATAACGGCCTTTGCGTGCAGCGAGATCTGACAACAACACGAGATCGAGCAAGAGCGGAGCTGCAAGTATAGAGTCGCGACAAAGGAAGTTAATTTTAATTTGCATTGGATAGCCCATCCAACCAAATATGTCGATATTGTCCCAACCTTCCTTGTTATCGTTGCGAGGTGGATAGTAGTTTATACGCACCTTGTGATAATAATCGGTATAGAGATCGGGCTGTTCATCTGCCACGAGTATGCTCTCAAGAGTTGAGAGTTTAGACACCTCTTTGGTGTGGAAGTTAGCAGGTTCGTCAAGCACAAGTCCGTCGCGATTGCCAAGAATGTTGGTAGAGAACCAACCGCTTAGTCCCAAGCAGCGAGTGCGAAGTATGGGGGCAAAGCCCGACTTAACCAAAGTTTGTCCGGTTTTGAAGTCTTTACCTGCAATAGGCATTTTTGTTTTCTCAGCAAGTTCCCACATTGCGGGTATATCAACCGTGGTGTTAGGAGCTCCCATTATGAATGGTGCTCCCTCTGAAAGGGCTGCATAAGCATAACACATTGAGGGGGCTATGTGTTTGCGGTCGTCGGCTTTCATGGCAGCTTCAAGCTGTGTAAGCGAACCATGAATTTGCTCATCAACTGGCACATAAATCTCGGTAGAGGCAGCCCAAATCACAACAATGCGGTCGCACTTATTGGCCTCTTTAAAATCGCGAATATCCTTGCGCAATGCCTCAACCATATCCCAACGAGTGGCACAATTCTTCACATTGTCACCGTCAAGACGCTTGGCATAGTCGTGATCGAATGCGGCAGCTATAGGTTTGATAGCCTTGAGTTCGTCACGAACGGGTTCGATGTCGCGGTCGCGCAACACCTCTGCATTCAGTGCGCTCTCGTAGGCATTTGCAGGATAAACATCCCATGCACCAAACACTATGTCGCTGAGGTCGGTTAGTGGCACTATCTCGCCATAATGCAAATATTTCTTATCTTTTCCGCGTCCAACTCTTATTTTGTCGTACTGAGTCATTGAACCAATAGGCTTAGCAAGTCCTTTGCGAGCCATTAGCACACCAGTCATAAACGTAGTGGTAACAGCACCTAAACCGACGCACATCACGCCAAGTTTTCCTTTTGCAGATTCCATCATTTTGTTGTGTAATAAAGGTTTTTGTAATTTGGTATTGTTTCAAAACAAAGCAATGTATGTTTCTATGCAACACATAATATATTGTATATTTGGAAAGAATAGTGAATAAGTTAAACGATTGCTGTGATTTATTTTATAAATACTAAACAACACGTTATTCACCTTAAAACTGCAAAGTAAGGAAAAGTTTTTTTATTGTAATGTATTACGCTACAAGAAATAGCATACTACTATGCTCTATAGAACATTTTTAAGGAAAAGAATGCCATAATCAGCCCATATAAAGAACGTGTGCATGAAGAGTTACGATGCGTTGGCTTATGTTTTCATCCTATCTTCATGCACATGTGTCAGTTTGCTTTATTCTGCTCTCATCTCTTTGAGCAAAACAAGCGCTTTGTCCTCGGCAGCCTCCATTATCTCGCGTTCGCCTGGCCCTTTATCGTTTATGCCCACCAAGTGGAGTATGCCGTGAATGATTACTCTATGCAACTCGTCTTCGTAGGTTTTACCAAAAAGTTCGGCATTCGACCGCACGGTGTCGAGACTTATAAAGAGGTCGCCACTCAAAAGGTCGCCCTCGCAATAGTCAAAGGTAATAATGTCGGTATAATAATCGTGTTTTAGGTACTGACGATTTACTTTTAATATTTCTTCGTCATCGCAAAACACGTACGCCACTTCACCCACGCGCTTACCATAGGTGGCAGCCACAGCCTTTACCCAAGCCGTAGTTTCGCGATGAGAGATGCGGGGCATGCTCACATTTATTGTGTTATAACTTATCATACTATATATATAATGTGTAGTAACTATTTATGACAATGTGTCGAACAAGTTCGGCTCTGCCGTATTGCTCCCAACCACACTGCGGCCGAGATGTTTGTATGCCATTTCGGTTACTTCGCGCCCACGAGGAGTGCGACGTATAAATCCCTCTTTGATAAGGAAAGGCTCGTAAACCTCTTCTACGGTGCCAGCATCTTCGCCTACAGCCGTGGCTATAGTGGTTATTCCCACAGGGCCACCCTTAAACTTATCGATGATAGTTAGCAATATTTTATTGTCTATTTCGTCGAGTCCATACTTGTCGATGTTTAATGCTTCGAGAGCATACGATGCGATATCGGTGTCGATACGTCCCGTTCCCTTAACTTGTGCAAAGTCGCGCACACGGCGCAACAATGCATTGGCTATACGCGGTGTGCCACGCGAACGACTTGCTATCTCGGCAGCAGCTTCGGCATCGATGGGCACACGCAGTATGCTTGCCGAACGCTCAATGATGCGTTGCAGGGTAGAGGCGTCGTAATATTCAAGATGGAGGTTTATGCCAAAACGCGCACGCAGCGGTGCGGTGAGCAATCCGCTGCGGGTGGTGGCCCCCACAAGCGTAAAGGGGTTAAGGTCTATTTGTATGCTTCGAGCGGCCGGTCCCTTGTCTATCATAATGTCAATACGATAGTCTTCCATTGCCGAATAAAGGTATTCTTCTACCACAGGCGAAAGGCGGTGTATTTCATCAATAAATAGCACATCATTTGGTTCAAGACTTGTTAGCAAGCCTGCCAAGTCGCCTGGCTTGTCGAGCACAGGCCCCGAAGTAAGTTTAAAGCCCACCCCAAGTTCGTTGGCTATAATGTTTGATAATGTGGTCTTTCCTAACCCTGGTGGACCATGCAGAAGGGTGTGGTCGAGTGGCTCGCCACGATATTTAGCAGCCTCAACAAACACGCGCAGATTGTCTACAACCTTGCTCTGTCCGCTAAAGTCGTCAAACTTTAGCGGACGCAAAGCGTTCTCAAAATCGCGTTCCGAGGGCGTTGGTGCCGATTGTTCGGCTCGTATATCAAAAGTATCGCTGTTCATTGCTTGCAAATTTACCACTTTCGTTTGGAACACCGCCCCACACTGCTTTGCTATTTAGCATGGCTCTCTATTTTATACCATTTTGCTCTTGCAGAGCGTCATCATAACGAAATGTACATAACCCTGGACGCTACCCTGGACTGTAGTCTTTTGGACTTTCAGCCCGTGACTTTCTAATTTAAATTTATATACCTACTTACAAATTAATTTTAAATACCATATTTCGTTATATTGCCACACTTCGCATCCTTCTGTCTCAACATGCGCCACATGCTCGCGTATCACGGGCGTGATACGCGAACTACTTACGCATGATAGTTTAGAAATATACGTATGTTTAAGCCGTACTTTCTCATTTTCAGAGCAAAACAACTCTTTCGCTGATTTATCCACACTCATGCTATTCGGCACGACAAACGCATGCTTCATCTTGAAAGAACGCAACATACCGCTTTAACAACAAAAAAAATAAAGACAATCCGCAATCTTTATCTGAGTGCGAGTTGCCTTTACGTTTCTCTTAGTTTTTTATCAAGCTCTATTGTTCTGTCGTAAGATGTTACTCTTATTTTTTGATAATAGGTTCTTGAATACTTTCTTCCTTGCGCAGTGAATCTGAGAGCAAGGCAAAGAAATCATAGCGGAGAATAGTTGAAATGCGAGCCAACATTAGGGTATCTAAATGCGACTTTTCAAAAATCTTATACACGTTTGTACGACTGCAAGTAAGCTGTCGAGCAAGCCACACCACTGAATGTCCGTTTTCGTCTAAACGTTGTCTCACCAATTTTCCAATGTGAATTTCCATAAGTTTTTTCGTATTTTGTTACTGTGTTTTGTCTTTTATATATGCAAAATAACAATTTTTACTTTATAATACAATGAATATCATGTACCTAATTAGAGTACAATATACTTATTTTACGCCATATTTGCATATTTGTCCATATTATGTATACATTTTTAACTTTTCTTTTATGATTTTGTGTGCTATATACCTACTCTAAAAATGCTAAGAGTAGATGTCAAGCGTATGCTTACGGCATACATTGGTTGCATTTAAATGGCGTTTTGCTTTGTCTTTCTCGCAGCTTACACTACTTTTGCCCTAAATTTTTTAAACTACTCTATAATGGTACTCAATTACATTTGGATAGCCTTTTTTGCCATTGCATTTGTTATAGCCCTTGTCAAACTGTTGGTGTGGGGCGATGTGAGCGTATTTCCCGACATCATGAACTCTACATTCGATTCGTCAAAAACCGCCTTTGAGATATCACTCGGACTTACGGGTGTTTTGTCGTTGTGGTTGGGCGTTATGAAGATTGGCGAAAAAGGTGGAGTTATCAATGCTATGGCAAAGGTTTTGAGTCCGGTGTTTGAGAGACTATTTCCCGAATTGCCCAAAGGTAGCCCAGTGTATGGCAACATTTTTATGAACATTGCAGCCAATATGTTGGGACTCGACAATGCTGCCACACCGCTCGGGCTGAAAGCTATGGAGGGGCTTCAAGCGTTAAATCAGAAAAAGGATACGGCGTCGAATGCCATGATAATGTTTTTGGTGCTCAACACCTCGGGGCTTACACTTATCCCCGTGAGTATCATGGTTTATAGAGCACAAATGGGGGCAGCACAACCTACCGACATCTTTATCCCCATATTGCTTGCCACGTTCTTTTCGACGCTTGCGGGCATCATTATCACCAGCCTCTATCAGCGCATTAATCTGCTACAACCCGTTTTGTTAGCCACATTGGGCGGTTTGTCGCTCATGGTAGCTGCCATTATTTGGGGATTTAGCAGGCTCGATAGCCAAATGATGAACCTTGTGGGCACCACTACTGCCAACGTGCTATTGTTTGTAATTATCATCTGTTTTATAGCTGCGGGCGTGCGCAAGAAAATCAATGTGTACGAGGCTTTTATCGAAGGTGCAAAGGAGGGCTTTCAGACTGCCGTGCGCATCATCCCCTACTTGGTTGCAGTGTTGGTGGCAATAGGTGTGTTTAGAGCCTCGGGCGCAATGGACTGGCTTATTAGCGGTGTGGCGTGGTTGGTAAAACAAGGTGGTTTTAATGCCGACTGGGTGGGCGCACTGCCTACAGCCTTAATGAAACCGCTATCAGGCAGTGGCGCACGAGGCATGATGGTTGATGCCATGCAAACTTATGGTGCCGACTCGTTTGTGGGACGCCTTAGCTGCATATTCCAAGGTTCGACCGACACCACATTCTATATACTTGCCGTTTACTTTGGTTCGGTAGGAATTAGCAAAACGCGCCATGCCGTTGCATGCGGTTTGTTAGCAGACCTTGCTGGGGTTGTGGCAGCTGTGGCTATCGCCTATTTGTTTTTTAACTAACGCATATTTTTTATTCTTAAATAAAGATTTCTTCTCTATTTGACTATACATTATTATGGCAGACAATTCTACACAAACAACAGAGAAAAAGCCGAAGGCAGGCGAGATGAAATCGCTTGCCAAAGATACAGCCATCTACGGTTTGTCAAGCATTATAGGGCGTTTTTTAAACTACTTGTTAGTGCCCCTCTATACAGCACAAATAAGTGCGGCAAGTGGTGGATATGGGGTGATAACCAACCTATATGCCTACACCGCCTTACTCTTGGTGATATTAACTTATGGCATGGAAACCACGTTTTTCCGCTTTATCAATAAGCAAGGCGAAGATGCCGAAAAGGTTTACCCCACCGTGTTGGCTATGGTGGGTAGTACCTCATTGGCATTTATCATATTGGTGCTTGTTTTCATCCATCCACTCAGCGCAGCTATGGGCTATAACGACCATCCATCGTATGTATGGACCATGTTTGTTACGGTAGCTATCGATGCCTTTCAGTGCATACCTTTTGCATACCTGCGCTATCGTCGCAAACCCATTAAATTTGCATCGCTCAAGCTACTCTTTATTATGCTTAACATAACACTCAACGTGGTTTACTATGTAGTGCTCAATGGTCACGAAGTGGGCTATGCCTTCTACATCAACTTGGTTTGCACCGCTTCTATCACCTTCTGCTTCTATAAGGAACTTAAAGAGGGCATAAAGGGAAAACTCGTTAAGTGGAGCGAGATGAAGCTATTAGCAGGCAAAATGCTTAGTTATAGTTGGCCTATCTTAGTGCTTGGCATTGCGGGTATTCTTAATCAAACTGCCGATAAAATATTATTCCCCTATATATACAAAGGTGCCGACTCACACGCACAATTGGGCATCTATGGTGCCGCATCTAAGATTGCCATGATTATGGCCATGATTACGCAAGCCTTTCGCTATGCCTATGAACCATTTGTGTTTGGCAAGGCCAAAGACAAGGACAATCGCAACACTTATGCCGAAGCCATGAAGTACTTTTTGATATTCACACTCTTGGCTTTCCTCGTGGTGATGGGCTATATCGACGTGTTGCGCCACATCATCGGACGCGACTATTGGGAGGGTCTGCGCGTGGTACCTATCGTTATGGCAGCCGAGATATTGATGGGTGTTTACTTTAATCTTTCTTTCTGGTATAAACTCATCGATCGCACTATTTGGGGCGCATGGTTCTCGGGGATAGGTTGTGCTGTGCTCATCGCCGTAAACGTGGTATTTGTGCCGCAATATGGCTACATGGCTTGTGCATGGGCTGGTTTTGCAGGTTATGGCACCGCTATGTTGCTAAGCTACTTTGTGGGGCAACGTTACTACCCTATTGCTTATCCACTCAAGAGCATAGGGATATATGTACTTATTACCATCTTATTCTTTACCATCATGCAACTGAGCGAGACTTATGTTGCACAAATGTGGTTGCGCTTGCTCATCAATACGGGTTGCATCGTTCTGTTTGTTGCTCACACCATTCACTACGACTTTCCGCTAAAGAATTTGCCCGTTGTTGGTAAGTATTTTAAGTAAGCAAATGGCTTTTACATGATTGGCATTGACTTCTGTAAAACATGGAAAAGAACGACATTATTACAAACTGGAACGAAACTACCTTGCCTTGCGGACTGAGGGTGGTTTACGAACATAGGGCCTCGGCTGTGCTTTACTGCGGCTACGTGGTGTGTGCTGGTACTCGCCACGAGGAGCTTGCCGACTCTGGTATGGCTCACTTTATTGAGCACATGACCTTTAAGGGCACTGAAAAAAGAAAGGCATGCCATATTACCAACGGACTTGAACGTGTTGGGGGCGATTTAAACGCATACACTACCAAACAAGAAACGGTGTATTATGCCACAATCTTGAAAAAAGACTTTAAACGTGCTGCCGACTTGCTAACCGACATTGTGTTTCATAGTCAGTTTCCACAAAACGAAATTGATAAGGAAGTAGAAGTGATATGCGACGAGATTGATAGCTATAAAGACTCGCCCTCGGAACTCATTTTTGATGAATTTGAGAGCATGATGTACGAGGGGCAACCCTTGGGACGCGACATCTTGGGCAACGTCTCAAGGCTACACACATACACAACAACGGACGCACTACGATTTACTAAACGCTATTACCAGCCCAAGAATGCGGTGTTCTATGTGTATGGCGATATCGACTTTAATGTGGTGGTTAAAACACTTGAACGTTTGCTTTCGCCAAGCGATTTTGACAACAATTGCGCCTTGCCTCAAATAGCATCAGACATTCCACGCCCATGCAGTATGGCCAACGAAAGAGTTATAGACAAGGGCACCCACCAAGCACATGTGCTGATAGGTGGCCCCACGTTTGCCGGCACAGACAAGCGTATACATGCCCTCATACTACTCAACAATATGCTGGGCGGACCGGGCATGAACTCAAGACTAAACCTTGCTATGCGCGAACACGCCGGACTTGTGTATAGTGTAGATTCATACCTCAACACTTATCCTGACACAGGATTTTGGAACGTTTATTTTGGCTGCGATAGCCACGACGTAAAGCGCTGTAGAAAGGTGCTCGAACGCGAACTCTTAAAGTTTGCGAACAAACCCTTATCTGCCACCCAACTGCTTAATGCCAAAAAGCAATTGTGTGGACAAATTGGTATATCAACAGATGCTTCTGAGGGATATGCGCTTGCTTTGGGCAAGACATTTGCTCACTATAATCGTCACAGAAACGTGGAGAGCATCATCGAAAAGATTAACCAAGTGAGCAGCGACGACGTGTTACAAGTAGCAAGAGATGTGTACAATCCTAACAGACTTACAACATTGATTTATTTATAAGTTTCGCACAGAGGAGGCGCATGTAAGGCTTCGCCTCAGTAGGTACATACATATAGCAAGAAGGCTTCTCGCAGATTTGATATTA
This sequence comes from uncultured Prevotellamassilia sp., assembly GCA_934255485.1. Classification (GTDB taxonomy): domain Bacteria; phylum Bacteroidota; class Bacteroidia; order Bacteroidales; family Bacteroidaceae; genus Alloprevotella. The sequence continues at coordinate 49,423 of CAKQOG010000009.1, forward strand.
ATCTGTAAGAAGCTTTCTTGCATGTTTATAGGTTGAACTTTTCAGCAGTAAATTACCATTCTGCTCGCTCAATAACTTGTCTATCCTCAACGTGCCATATTCTGCGATTGGCTATGTGTGGAAACTGGTGTTCATCGTGGCTAACCACCACAATGGCACAATGCTGATTGCGCTGTTGCAATATCTGATAAAGCTCTGCACGCGATGCCTCATCAAGATGGGTTTCGGGTTCATCGAGCAACAACAACTCGGGTTTTGATACAAAAGCACGAGCTAAGAGGGTGCGTTGCCATTGTCCTCCACTAAGGTCGGATATAGGCCGATTGGCAAGGTCGTCAAGATGAAAGAGTTTAAGGGCATCTCTTACTTGCTGCTTGTTGCTTGCACTAAAATGTTGCCAAAACTTTTTGCGACATTCCATGCCCGATAGTACTATATCCGACACAGTGGTTGGAAACTGACGGTCAATATGTCTGTATTGCGGCAAATAGCCCATTACCACATGCGAGGGGCGCGTGATGCTGCCACAAGTGGGCTGCAATAGTCCTGCAATGAGACGCAACAAGGTGGTCTTTCCTCCGCCATTAGGTCCCGTCAGCACAATGAAATCTTTGTTGTTAATCGTTTCGTTAATATGGCATAGCACATGCCTTTCGCCATAGCTCAAACATACATTGTTTATTTTCAATATGCTTGTATCTGCACTCATTGTTTTAGGATTTTGGCAATGGTTAGTAGCTGTTTCTCTACATTATAGTCGAGCGGATTAATGGTGTACGTTTGCGCATTTATCTCTGTAGCAATACGCTGTGCTGCTTTGCCATTGTGCTCTTTTGAGATGAATACAGTGCTTACTTGTTGAACTTTGCACAGGTTAATAAGCTGCTGAAAATAAGCGGCTGAGGGGTCTTTCCCATCAAACTCAACCGAAAGCTGATTAAGCCCATATTGCTTGGCAAAGTAGCCTAAAGCGGGGTGGTAAATAAGGAACGAACGCGTACGAAGTACTTGTAAAGTAGAGCGGAGTGAATGGTCGAGTTGGTCCATTCGTTTTTCGAACTTACTTAAACGCTCTTCGTAGTAAACAGAGTCGGTTGGATGCGTAAAACACATGTAGTGGCATACATCTTGTGCCATCATTTTGAGGTTTTGAGGCGACATCCAAATATGTGGGTCAATACTCTCAGCCTCATCACCATGCTTATGGTGATGGTCGGTAATTGTGGCTACATGTTCGCCCATATTCACAATTGAAAGATGAGGAATAGACGAGGCAAGTTGGGGTATTTTAACCTGCTCAAAACTTATTGTACCAGCACAAAACAATATTTCGCTATTGCTCAACTCTACCATTTGCCGTGGTGTAGGGTCGTAAGTTTCAGGGCTTACACCTTGCGGCATAAGTGTTTGAACTTGATATTTATCGCCTACAATCGCCTCTACAACAAAGCGTAACGGCTCTATGCTAACTGTTAGCACAGGTCTTTTGTCTTGCTTTGGGCCGCTACATGAACAGAAACTAAAAACCGCAAGTAGCAGAACTAATATTTTTTTCATTGTCTTTGTGTTGTTATGCTAAGTTATAAGCTTTTAGCAAAAGCCAATAACGAATATATTTGCCTACTGCCACATTTATCATGGCATAAATAAACTTTACTCGTAAGAACCCCATTGCCACCGTGATAACACTACCTAAGAGCGGAAGCCATGCCAACAATCCTGCCCATGCTCCATAATGTCGCACCCAACGTTTGCCTTTTTCGAGCTTTTGTGGTGACACCTTGGTCCATCGTTCTATCCACTCATCACGACCAAGCGACCCCACACCATAGTTAAACACAGAGCCGAGTGTATTGCCCGCAGTGCCCCACAACAGCAACTCATTAGGATTGGCACCTGCTGCTAACAATGCTACCATAACAGCCTCTGAACTAAACGGGAAGAAACTACCAGCTAAAAACGCTGCAAGGAACATACCAACACCGCCATGAGCGGCTAAAAATGTAATGACTGTGTCCACACAAAAAGATAATTAATGATAAGTGTTGTATAGGCTTATAAGGTGAGTACACCAATGTTAAGCACATAATTAAACACGCCTAATGCTATGAGCAACAATAGCGATAGGTTGAACCACATGTCGAATAGTCGCCCCTTGCCTAAGGCATAATAGTGGGCAACCAACAATGAGGAGTTTACAATAAATAAGCGCATCTGTAGGTCAAAACTATCTACCAAAAGCACCATACCAACGGTGAGAAACACCTGAACAGTTGCTACCACGTAGAACAACATGCGGGTGCGTATTTTGTCATTGTAGGCGGTATGGAAGAAATGTATGAACGATATAATCGTGAAAAACATCACGACACCAAGCGTTGTCCACTGCTGTATGCTTAATAAATGATAGTTGGGTATGCGAGGCTCAAACCAATGATTGAGATACAAAAATGCTGTGTCGAGGTTATTATTCCAAATGGCATAAGCTGCATAAATCCAATAGGGAACTAACAAGCCCAATATGCCCGCCATTAAAGTACGCCAAGTGAGGTTGCGTAATTGAAAGAGCATACTAAAGTAATATGCTAAAGCCAATACCAACATGGGAGGGAACACTATGCTACCTATACCCAAACACAGAAATGCATGAAACACATATCCCTCTGCTCTAACAAGTTGGTAAGAGGAGAAGAGCATAAAATACCCTAATACCATGCAAATGCTGGGCAAACAATCCATTGACCATGCATGGAGTGATGGACAAACAAGCATAAAAGCCATGAATGTGGTGCTCACCATACGCGAACGTATGCGCAACAAGGCATTGCGATTGTTTAATTCCATGATTAGGTAAGCAGTAACAAAGGTTGCTGCCAATCCGCCCCAAAGTTCAAGACTTGTTGGATTGGGTATAACCCAAAGAGCAAGCATCACTATTGCCATAATGGGCAGCGTTAGTGAGCCTGTTACTACATTATGTCTGAATGAATGCAAAACTTGATGAATGTTTTTATTTTATGTTTAAGCATAAAGAGTTTACGAGGTTAAAATATTGAACGATACAAAAGAACAACACGCAGCTCTATGTACTTTGACTCAACTTCTAAACTCTTAAACTCTTTATACCACTCTGACTATATCAGAATTTAATATGAAGGATACTTCTATAAATCCTTGCCAATATCTGTACGGAAATATTTGTTTTCGAACTGAATACTCTTGGCTCCCTGCATTGACTTAGCCAACGCTTCTTCTTTGTCTTTGCCATAAGAACTTACTGCTATTACACGGCCACCATTTGTAACTAATTTACCATCTTTAATAGCTGTTCCTGCATGAAATACCACACTACCAGGAATGTCTGCTCCTGTTATTTCAAAGCCCTTTTCATAGGCTTGAGGATAGCCACCAGATACGCACATCACGCATACTGCCGAACGATCATCATAGGCAATGTCACGCTTATCAAGGTCGCCTTTTGCAACACCTTCAAACAAGTCTACAATGTCACTCTTAAGGCGAAGCATTACAGTTTCGGTTTCTGGGTCACCCATTCTGCAATTATATTCAATAACCTTAGGCTGGCCATCGCAGTTGATAAGACCAAAGAATATGAAGCCTTTATAGTCTATATGCTCTGCTGCAAGTCCTTCAACTGTTGGGCGAATTATCTCATCTTCCACCTTTTGCATCCATGCTTTGTCTGCAAACGGAACGGGGGATACAGAACCCATACCACCTGTGTTAAGTCCGGTATCGCCTTCGCCAATGCGTTTATAATCTTTTGCTTCGGGCAAAATCTTGTAGTGCTTGCCATCGGTAAGTACAAACACGGAGCATTCAATACCAGAAAGGAATTCCTCTATTACTACACGGCTCGATGCATTGCCAAACATACCACCAAGCATGTCGTGTAACTCTTTCTTTGCCTCCTCGAGAGTGGGAACAATTAGCACACCTTTACCTGCGCATAAACCATCAGCTTTGAGTACGTAGGGTGACTGAAGCGTTTCGAGAAAGCGGCAACCTTCTTCTACTTGTGTTCCATCGAATGTGGCATAAGCTGCCGTAGGTATGTGGTGACGCTTCATAAAACCTTTTGCAAAGTCTTTTGAACCTTCAAGCACTGCACCTGCTTTTGACGGGCCTATAACAGGCACTTCTTTCACTTCGTCATGCTGTTTGAAGTAATCGTAGATGCCCTTTACTAAGGGATCTTCGGGGCCAACTATTACCATATCGATATGCTCTTTTACTACAAATGCGGCAATCTTTTCAAAGTCGTCAGCCTTGATGCTAACGTTTTCGCCAACAAGTGCAGTGCCTGCATTACCTGGAGCAATAAAGAGTTTTTCTACTGAGTTGCTTTGTGCTATTTTCCATGCCAGTGCGTGCTCACGGCCGCCACTGCCCAACAATAAGAGTTTCATAGAAGAAAAGTGTATATTATTTTGAGCAAAGTTAAGGCAAGATATGTGAAAGGCAAAACGAAAGGCAGAAAAATGTTTCTTTTTACATTGCTTTTATATGTATATCATGCATTACTACTATCTTTGTGGCAGTAATTAAATGTAGAACACATAGCAAACACGAATGAAGAATTATTTATTTCAGCTCATTGTTGCACTATTGACCTTCACGTTTTTTCCTCAGAATGGAATGTGTCAAAGTGCCGACTTCCATGTAATCCCTTTGCCCAAAGATATCAAATACACGCAAGCGGGAAACTTTGTGATAACCAACAAAACACTTATATGCTTTCCACAAGGCGATAAAGAACTTAAACGTTGCGCCGACTTCTTGGCAAACTACATTAATGCCTCTACTGGTATGCGGTTGATGGTGTCCAATCTACCCGCTCAGCGCAATTGTATAAAGCTTAATCGGTCGCTTCACTCTGTACATACTGATGCTTACAACATTAGGGTAAATAGTGAAATGCTATTTATAAATGGCTCTTCTGCAGCTGGAGCGTTTTATGCCATTCAAACACTGCGAAAGGCCTTACCTATAGGCACAGCTAAAGAGGTAATTGTTCCCTCTTGTAACATAGAAGACTATCCTCGCTTTGCATATCGCGGTGCACACCTTGATGTCGCTCGCCACTTTATGAGTGCCGATTCTGTGAAACGTTTTATTGATATGTTAGCATTGCACAATATCAACCGCTTTCATTGGCACTTAACCGACGACCAAGGATGGAGAATTGAAATTAAAAAGTATCCTTTGCTTACTAAAGTAGGCTCGCGACGCGACCAAACGGTTATAGGACACAACACAAGCAAATATGATGGCACGCCTTATGGAGGTTTTTACACCCAAAAGGAGATTAAAGATATTGTGAAATATGCTGCCGAGCGTTATATAACCATTATCCCCGAAATAGATATGCCCGGACACATGCAGGCCGCACTTGCTGCATATCCAGAATTAGGTTGTACTGGAGGCCCATACAAGGTGTGGCAAATGTGGGGAGTTAGCGACGATGTGCTATGCGCAGGCAACAATAGGACCTTGAAGTTTATCGACGATGTGCTCGACGAGGTTGTACGCCTTTTTCCATCCGAATACATACACGTTGGTGGCGATGAATGCCCCAAAACACGATGGAAGAATTGTGCTAAATGTCAAGCACGCATAAAGGCTGAGCATCTTGAAGCAGATAAGCAACACACTGCTGAAGAACGCTTACAAAGCTATATAATTAAGCATGCCGAAGCACATCTTAACAAGCTTGGCAGACAGATGATTGGATGGGACGAGACACTCGAAGGTGGACTTGCTCCTAATGCTACCGTTATGTCGTGGCGTGGCGAAGGCGGCGGTATAGAGGCTGCACGCCAAAAGCACAACGTGATTATGACGCCTAACACTTACCTGTATTTTGACTATTATCAAAGTGCAGACAAGGCTCGCGAGCCAGAAGCTATTGGCGGATATTTGCCTATCGAACACGTGTATAACTACGAACCCGTTCCACGCCAACTTTCGGCAGACGAGGCCAAATACATCATTGGTGTGCAAGCCAATCTTTGGACCGAATATATACCCACATTCCGACAAGTTGAATACATGGAGTTGCCACGTATGGCAGCTTTGAGCGAGGTGCAATGGTGTAATCTTGAGCAAAAAAACTTTAAGGATTTTCTAAACCGCATACCGCAACTCATAGACGTTTACCATCAGCAAAATTACAACTTTGCGAAAGTTATATACAACGTGAAGTTGCAATTGGCCACCGACACTACAAGCCATACTATTCGTGCCACACTTTCAACATTCGACAACGCACAAATTCGCTATACACTCGATTGTACTATGCCCACCGAACAATCGCCTATCTATACTTCGCCTATCAGTATCAATAAGCCTTGTACACTGCGTGCTGCGGCATTTAGATCATGGGGAGTAACCCCCGATGTTAGCAAAACATTTCATTTTAACAAAGCTACCGCATGCCCTATCCGCTTACTTCAACGCCCACATCCTCAACAGGTTTATGGCGGTGAAACCTTGCTCGTAGATGGTCTTGAAGCCGAAGATACAAACTTTGCGTCAGGAAGATGGATAGGCTTTTGCGGCAACGATCTTGAAAGCATTATTGACCTTGGTAGTGTGCAAACCATTTGCAAAATTGCCATACATACGTGTGTTGAAAAAGGTTATTGGATATTCGATGCCCGCGAGTTTGTGGCTGAAGGTTCAACAGATGGCATACACTACACACCACTTGCCGCAGAGCAATATCCCGCACTAACAGAGGACAATCCCAACAAGATATATCAACATACGCTAAACTTTAATGCAGCCCAAGTACGCTACATTAAGGTGAAAGTAGTATCTGAGCACCACCTACCCGCATGGCATCCAGGCAAAGGCAATCCAGGCTTTGTGTTTGTTGATGAAATAGCTGTTGAATAACAAAAGAAAGGCAAAGATATTAAGCTAAGTTGGGCTTATAGCACTGCTATTCACAATAAAATAGTAACTTTGCCAACCAGAAAACAAAATAATAAACAAAGAAAACTATATATGAGTTTACAATGTGGCATTGTGGGACTCCCTAACGTGGGCAAGTCCACCTTGTTCAACTGCCTTAGCAATGCTAAAGCACAGTCCGCCAACTTCCCATTCTGTACGATAGAGCCCAATGTGGGCGTAATAACCGTGCCCGACGAACGACTAAACAAATTGGCCGAATTGGTTCATCCAGGACGCATTGTTCCTACAACCGTTGAGATTGTAGACATTGCAGGACTTGTTAAAGGTGCATCAAAGGGCGAAGGTCTTGGCAACCAATTCCTGGGTAATATCCGCGAAACAGATGCTATTATACACGTTTTACGTTGCTTCGACGATGGCAATGTAGTTCATGTAGATGGTAGTGTAGACCCCGTACGCGACAAAGAGATTATCGACACTGAGCTACAATTAAAAGACCTTGAAACGGTTGAGAACCGCATTAAACGCGTTGAAAAAATTGCCAAAGTAGGTGGTGATAAAAACGCTAAGGTCGAATACGAAGTGTTGTTGGCATACAAGGCTGCTTTGGAAGAAGGAAAAAGCGCACGCAGCGTAAGCTTTGAAAGTCTTGAAGAACAAAAGGCTGCAAAAAACCTTTTCTTGCTCACCTCAAAGCCCGTGCTCTACGTTTGCAACGTAGACGAAGCCTCAGCTGCCACGGGCAATCACTATGTTGAAGAAGTGAAAGCAGCCGTTAAAGACGAAGGTGCAGAAGTGCTTGTTCTTGCAGCACAAACCGAAGCCGACATTGCAGAACTCGAAACTTATGAAGAGCGCCAAATGTTCTTGCAAGATGTTGGACTCGAAGAGAGCGGATGTAACCGTTTGATAAAAGCTGCATACCACATGCTCAACTTACAAACATTTATCACCGCTGGTGAGATGGAAGTAAAGGCTTGGACATTCCACAAGGGATGGAAAGCTCCTCAATGTGCAGGCGTTATCCACACAGACTTCGAAAAAGGTTTTATCCGTGCCGAAGTCATCAAATACGATGATTACATTCGCCTTGGTTCTGAGGCTGCAGTGCGCGAAGCTGGTTTATTACACGTTGAAGGCAAAGAGTATGAAGTACAAGATGGTGATATCATGCACTTCCGTTTTAATGTGTAACCATTGTCGTAGCATAACACCATTAGATATAAGATTATCAAATCATTAACATAAAAGCTGCGACAAACATCTGTCGCAGCTTTTATTGCTTATACACTCTATTTGTGCTTCAAGAAAAAAACTTATCTAATTTGTACTTGGCATTATGACTATTTGGAATCCCTCTATAGTAGCATTTCACCTTGGTTCGGTTGAAATACGATGGTACGGAATATGTTGGTGCATTGGCTTGGCACTTGCATACATTGTGGTATATAACCTTTACAAAAAACAAAACATTCCGCAAGAAAAGTTCGACCCACTCTTTTTGTATTGCTTTATCGGCATATTGGCAGGCGCACGCCTTGGCCACTGCTTGCTCTACGAACCAAGCTATTTTCTGTCGCATCCGTTAGAGATGATTTTACCCATGCACCACATGGCAGATGGTTCATGGAAGTTTACTGGATATGCTGGACTTGCCTCGCATGGAGGCACATTAGGCTTAATCATAGCCTTGTGGCTATACGTAAAGAAGACCCACGTAAACATTATGCGTGTGCTCGACAACATTGCCATTGCCACCCCCATTGCAGCCTGCTTTATACGCTTAGGCAACTTGATGAACTCTGAGATTGTAGGAAAATACACGGGTAGCAACTTTGGTTTTGTGTTTGTTCAACTGCAAGAAACGCAACCACGCTATCCCGCTCAACTCTACGAAGCCATTGCTTATTTGCTATTCTTTGTTATAGGCATTGCCCTCTATGCCACCAAGTGCAAGCAACGTGTAGGCACAGGTTTTTACTTTGGCTACTGCCTAACCAGCATCTTTGTTTTTCGCTTCTTTGTTGAATTTCTCAAAGAAGTTCAAGAGCCTTGGGAAATAAATATGCAGCAAACAATAGGGTTAGACCAAGGGCAATTGCTAAGCATTCCGTTCATACTTTTAGGCATTTATTGCATGGCCAACGGCAAGTTGTGTAAACGTCTTGGCGAGCAAGCTAAGTAGTGGCACCCTTGCAACAATAAGCAACATGAGTAAACTGACGAAACAAGCCTAAAGAGGCTAAATAAGTCTTAAAACATAGGCAAAACCCTATAGGTTTAATCTAAAATAGTTATCTTTGCTCACAAGATAAAGAAACATATACGATTACAATTATAAAATAACAATATGCAAAGTAAGGTTTATGCAGCATTGGCATTGTCGGGCACACTTGTGCTGACAGCATGCAGCAAAATGGGCGAATTGTCTGCCGACAACTTCACAGTAACTCCATCACCTATGGAAGCCGTGGGAGGCAAAGTGGCTGTAACCATTAATGGTCGTTTCCCTGAGAAATACATGAAGAAAAAGGCTGTTGTTACAGTCTTGCCCGTTATACACTATGGCGCAAACGCTACCAATGGTCAGCCCGCAACCTTCCAAGGTGAGAAGGTGCAAGGCAATGACCAAGAGATTTCATACAAGCTTGGTGGCAACTATACACTTAAGAACAACTTTACTTATGTTCCCGCTATGCAGCAAAGCGAACTCTACTTAACTTTCGATGCAAAAGTGGGAAACAAAAAGGTTAATATCCCCGATGTAAAGGTAAACAATGGTGTGATTGCAACCTCTACACTTGTGCAAAGCACTGCAAAAACATCAAACATTGAGTTGTCTACAGACAAATATCAATATGCTATCAAGCAGACAAAGCAAGCACAAATTAAATACCTCATCAACCAAGCTAACATACGCAATAGCGAGTTGAAAAGCACTTCGATAACCGACTTCTTGAAGACGTTAAAGGAGATTAAACAAGACCAAAAGGGCTTTATGCTCGACAACATTGAGGTAAGTGCTTACGCTTCGCCCGAGGGTGGTGTTAAGTTTAACACAGCTCTTGCACAAAATCGTGAAAAGACTTCTAAATCGTTTGTAAACAACCAACTTAAGAAGACTAAACTCGATGCCGACGTAGATTCTAAGTACACGGCTGAGGATTGGGAAGGCTTTAAAGAACTTGTAAGCCAATCGAATATTCAAGACAAGGATGTTATTTTGCGTGTACTCTCTATGTATTCCGACCCCGAGGAACGCGAAAAGCAGATACGTAACATGTCGGCTGGATTTAAAGAATTAGCCGATGAAATTTTGCCCGAATTGCGCCGTGCACGCATGACTATCAACTACAACTTGATTGGTCGCTCAGACGACGAAATTCAAGAGCAATACACTGCCGATGCCTCTAAACTTTCAGTAGAAGAACTGCTTTATGCAGCCACTTTGTCTGAAGACTCTAAAGAGCAAAACGATATTTATTTAAAGACTACTCAACTCTATGCTTCAGATTATCGTGCTTACAACAATTTGGCTGTATTGGCATACCAAAATGGCGATATGAGCACAGCTAAGAAGTATCTTAACCTTGCTTCGCAAAAACAGCCAAATAGCGCAGAGGTTAATGCCAACCAAGCACTTATAGCTATGGCTGAGGGCAAGTACGAAGAGGCTAATAACCACTTAATGAAAGCCACTGCAGCCTCTAACTACAACGAGGTGTTGGGCAATTTGCAAATAGCTGCAGGCAACTATGCACAAGCTGCACAAAGCCTTAAGGGGGTAAAAACAAACTCTGCTGCATTGGCACAAATCCTCGATAAAGACTATGCAAGTGCAAGCAAAACCCTAAAGCAAGTGGCTCATGCCGATGCCATGACAAGCTATCTGAAAGCCATTGTTGCTGCACGCACTAACCAAGATTCTGAAGCTATCAACGAGCTAAAGCAAGCCTTTGCTAAAGACGCTACCCTCAAGTCGCGTGCTGCCAAAGACTTAGAGTTCGTTACACTATTCAACAATTCTGCTTTTCAGTCTGCAGTTAAATAGGATAGTTTGTAAACACCCTTTTGGGAGAAAAGAAAACCAATCAACCTTTTAACATTATATGGTTCTTAACGAGGTAGCGATTTGTAATTATCGATAATTCATGTTTGATACGTCATATCATTTCGGTAATTACCTATCGTTGCCTCTTTTAACTTTAAAACGATATAACTATGAACAAACTATATATGCTTATTTACTTGTCTGCCATAGTTCTGTTTGCAGCTTGTGGCCCTGGCAAAGACCGTATACGTTTTGAAGGGACACTCACCAATATCAACGATGCAGAGTTCTATATTTACAGCGAAGATGGTGCTTTCGATGGCATCGACACAGTGAAAATTTCTGATGGCAAGTTTGTATACGAACGCAAAATGACTGCGCCCGCAGTGCTCACACTACTCTATCCTAATTTTACGCAAACCTACATTGTTGTTGAGCCTGGAAACACCGTAAAGATGAAAGGCGATGCCTCTAAAATAGGCGAAGCACAAGTTAGCGGTACCGAGCAAAACGAATTACTCTCAGACTTCCGCATAAAGCATGCCAACGATGCACCAAGTACACAACGCCTGGCAGCAGCGCAGTTTGTTCGCGAAAACATTAAAACGCTTGCAGCAGTTGCTGTGTTCAGAAAGTACTTTGCTAACAAGCAAACACCCGATGCAAACACCGCTTTACAATTGCTCGATATGCTTAAAAAAGCACAGCCATCTGAGCGTGCAGTAAGTTTTCTCGACCAGTTTTACCGTCCGATTTTTTTGAATGGCGAAGGAGAGCCATTGCCCAAATTCAGTGCACAAACACTCGACGGACAGACCATAACAACCGATACATACAAAGGCAAAAACCTTGTTATAGCCTGTGTGGGAACTTGGCAAAGTGATAGTCGCCCACTACTGATGAACTTGCGTCGTAAGCTAAAAAGCATGAACGGAAAGTGGCAATGCCTTGTTGTGTCGCTCGATGTAGACCATGCCGTATTACGCTCATCGTTAAAGAACGATAGCATAGCATTCCCTACCATCTGCGACCGTCAAGCGTTCAATTCGCCTCTTGTCAAGGCACTTGGCCTACATTATGTTCCCTCGTTGATGCTTGTTAATGCACAAGGCAAAATTGTGCAACGCGACGTTGTAAAGATTGAAGATGCAAAGTTTTAAATAACCCCTATATAGCCTATGTTAGCCACCATACACACCTCTGCCGTAAATGGATTAGCAGCCATGCCCGTGTTTCTTGAAGTGAATGCCACCGAGTTACATTCACAAGAGGATAAAACGCTCTTCCTTATGGTGGGGCTACCCGACAACGCCGTTCGTGAGAGCAAACTGCGAGTTGAAGGAGCATTGCAAAACAGTGGCTACATACTACCTACCTGCGAAAAGTACACCGTTAATTTTGCACCTGCCGATGTACGCAAAGAGGGGTCGGGCTATGATCTACCACTTGCAATTGGCATATTAGCATCGCTCAAGCGCATACCTACCGACAAGTTAAAGCGCTATGTTTTTGTAGGAGAGTTGGGGTTAGACGGCTCTATCCGTGCCGTTAAGGGTGCACTCTCAATAGCTATTAAGGCACGCGAACAAGGTTTTGAGGCTCTATTTGTACCTAAGGAAAACGAACGCGAGGCAGCAGTTGTAAACAAGTTAAAGGTGTATGGTGTGAGCCATTTGTCGCAAGTGGTAGAGTTTATTATGGGCAAAACCTTACTACAACCCACCATTGTAAACACTCGCGAGGAGTTTTATGCAGCCCAAGCCAATTGCCCTTACGACTTTGCCGATGTAAAGGGGCAAGAAACTGTTAAACGGGCTTTTGAGGTGGCAGCAGCTGGCGGTCACAACATCATTTTGATTGGTTCGCCTGGCTGCGGTAAGAGCATGATGGCCAAACGAGTCCCCTCAATTTTACCCCAGCTCACCTTGTCCGAGAGTCTTGAAACCACACAAATACATTCTGTTGCAGGCACCCTTGGTAGCCAAACATCACTCATTGCACAACGTCCATTCCGTTCGCCTCATCACACCATATCAGACGTGGCACTTATAGGCGGTGGAGCCACCTATAAACCTGGTGAAATAAGTTTGGCCCACAACGGAGTACTATTTCTTGACGAGTTACCAGAGTTTTCACGCACCGCATTAGAGACCCTCCGACAACCGCTCGAAGACCGCGAAATAACCATATCGCGCGCCAAATACACCGCTACCCTCCCCTGTTCGTTTATGCTTGTGGCAAGCATGAACCCTTGTCCATGCGGCTACTACAACGACCCCACTCACCGCTGCACTTGTTCACCCGCACAGGTGCAACGCTACATGAGCAAAATTTCGGGTCCATTGCTCGACCGCATTGATATACAGATAGAAGTTGCCCCCGTGTCGGTAGACCAATTGGCCAAAGCGCCACAAGGCGAACCAAGTGCGTCGATACGCGAGCGTGTAATAGCAGCACGAGCCATACAAACTGAGCGATACAAAGAGGTAAAATCCGTGCATTGCAACGCACAGATGACACGTGCCATGCTCGAAAAATATGCCGTGCTCGATGCCGAAGCAAACGATGCACTCACACGTGCCATGCGCCTCCACAACCTTTCGGCACGTGCCTACGACCGTATACTTAAAGTGGCACGAACCATTGCCGACCTTGCCCACTCTGAGCAAATTAAATCATCGCATATCAAAGAGGCCATAGGCTACCGCAGTCTCGATAGAGCGGATTGGGGAGAATAATTTTATCGCTAAAACGCCCCATACAAATCCGACAAATTGACCAATATTTTTTGTACTGATTTTTATTCAAAACAGAACGTCACAAGGGGTAAAATAGGATTAAAATTGCGCTCTATACCCCACTCAGCACTGCATAAACAACAAGAATACGTATTCTTAGGTCATAAGAATACGCATCCTTCCCCCACAAGGATACGTGTTTTTGCACCATAAGAACACGTATCCTTATGGTGCAAAAACACGTATTCTTGTGCTATTAAGGCACGTTAGCATGCACTATACAAACAAATAGCTATTGATTATCAGAACCTTACGTAAAACTCTCATATTTTTGATAAATCAGATAAAATGTGATGGCGATTAAAAACAATCAATTCTCAAGCAATTACATTTTTAGCATTAAGGAAAAATTGACCAATCTGCGAAACGTTTTACTTACACAAAGAAGCAGATTTCTATCAACATATATGGTCATGACATAACAATCATTCTGCTCCCCTCCAAGCCATTTATGTAGAACCATTGTTTCATGCTCAAAAGTTCATAAAATCATGAAAACTAAATAAAAGTAGCTGCAAATAAGCATAAACTCCGAAATAAATTGCTATTTTTGCACGTTTCTTATAGGTAAAAAGAATTAAAGAACTATTTCATAACTACAATCAGATGAACGTGATAACCAAAACCGTTTCGCTTCCTGATGGTCGTACCATTAGCATCGAAACAGGAAAATTGGCTAAACAAGCAGATGGTGCAGTGATGCTCAGAATGAACAACACCATGCTTTTAGCCACCGTTTGTGCCGCAAAGACCGCTCAACCTGGCACAGACTTTATGCCCCTACAGTGTGACTACAAAGAGAAATATAGCGCAGCCGGACGTTTCCCTGGTGGCTTCACCAAGCGCGAAGGACGCGCAGGCGACTACGAAATTTTAACTTCTCGTCTTGTAGACCGTGCCTTGCGTCCACTCTTCCCTGCCGACTATCACTGCGAGGTGTATGTAAACATCACGCTCTTCTCTGCTGATGGTGTAGATATGCCAGATGCTTTGGCAGGTTTTGCAGCATCGGCTGCACTCGCTGCAAGCGACATTCCTTTTGAAGGTCCTATCTCAGAGGTTCGCGTAGCTCGCATCAATGGCGAATACGTTATCAACCCAACATTTGAGCAACTCAAAAACGCTGATATGGACATCATGGTCGGCGCTACCGAAGAGAACATCATGATGGTGGAAGGCGAAATGGACGAAGTGCCTGAAAGCGCATTGCTCGACGCCTTGAAAGCTGCACACGAGGCCATTAAGCCAATGTGCCAATTGCAAAAGGAACTCTCTAAGGAACTTGGTACCGACGTAAAACGCGAATACTGCGACGAAGTAAACGACGAGGAACTACGCCAACAAGTAAAAGACGAGTGCTACCAACCTGCATACGCTATTGCCGAAGCTGGCGACCACGATAAGCACGAACGCGAAGATGCCTTTACGCAAATACGCGAGGACTTTAAGGAACGCTACGCTGCTGCTCACCCCGAACTCTCTGCTGAGGAATTGGAAGAAAAAAATGCTATGGTAGACCGCTACTATCACGATGTTGAGCGTGATGCCATGCGTCGTTGCATCCTCGATGAGGGTAAGCGTCTTGACGGACGTAAGACTACCGATATCCGTCCTATTTGGTGCGAGGTGTCACCTCTGCCCATGCCTCATGGTTCGGCAATCTTTACTCGTGGCGAAACACAAGCACTTGCCACTTGTACACTCGGCACTAAGCTCGACGAAAAGATGGTAGACGACGTACTCGACAAGAGCTACATGCGCTTCCTTCTTCACTACAACTTCCCTCCTTTCTCAACAGGCGAAGCTAAGGCGCAACGTGGTGTTGGCCGTCGTGAAATTGGTCACGGTCACCTTGCTTGGCGTGCACTTAAGGGTCAAATTCCTGCCGACTATCCCTACACCGTACGTGTAGTAAGCGATATTCTTGAGTCTAATGGTTCATCGTCAATGGCAACAGTATGCGCTGGTACATTGGCATTGATGGATGCTGGTGTGCCCATCAAGGCTCCTGTTAGCGGCATTGCAATGGGACTTATCAAAAATCCAGGCGAAGATAAATACGCTATTTTGAGCGATATTCTTGGCGA
The DNA here is from genome assembly GCA_934255485.1 of uncultured Prevotellamassilia sp. GTDB lineage: Bacteria > Bacteroidota > Bacteroidia > Bacteroidales > Bacteroidaceae > Alloprevotella. Next base: position 65,301 of record CAKQOG010000009.1, read on the forward strand.
TGAAGACCACCTTGGTGATATGGACTTTAAGACCACTGGTACTGCTAAGGGTCTTACAGCTACTCAAATGGATATTAAGTGCGATGGCTTGTCTTACGAAATCCTTGAGAAGGCTCTTAACCAAGCAAAACAAGCTCGCGAACACATCCTTGGCAAGTTGCTCGAAACTATGCCAGAACCTCGTGCCGAACTCAAACCACACGTTCCACGCATCGAAGCATTTGAAATTCCTAAAGAGTTTATCGGTGCAGTAATTGGCCCAGGCGGTAAGATTATCCAGGGCATGCAAGAGGAGACAGGTGCAACTATCACTATTGAAGAAGATGGTGGTGTGGGCAAGATTCAAGTTTCAGGTCCTAACAAAGATAGCATAGACGCTGCTGTAGCAAAAATACGTGCCATTGTTGCTATACCCGAAGTTGGCGAAGTATACGATGCCAAAGTAGTGAGCATCATGCCTTATGGTTGCTTTGTAGAGTTTATGCCAGGCAAAGAAGGCTTGCTACATATCTCTGAAATAGCATGGAAACGTCTTGAAAGCGTTGAAGAAGCCGGCATTAAAGAAGGCGACACCATCAAGGTGAAGCTCCTTGAGATAGACGAGAAAACAGGTAAGTTCCGCCTCTCACACCGCGTGCTCGAAGAAAAGCCAGAGGGTTGGGAAGAACGCCCTGCTCGTCGTCCACGTCGTGAAGGTAGCGAAGGCCATGCACCACGCCGCCCACGTCGCGAACAAAACTAAAAAGGTTTGTAACTATAAAGTTTTAAGCACTTTTAGGCATTCACACGAAATTGAATGAAAGAAAGCCATAGATGGTTGAAGGTCCCTTGTTGTGAAACATTCACATACAAGGGACCTTCATTATTTAGGAAGGTTATCCGTAGCAACCAATTTAGGGTGTATCAGTTACGAAATAACCACTCATTTTCAAACAACATCGCCTTTTTTTATTGTAAATTTGCACCATAACCCTTTTATTATAACAATGCAACTACAAAATAAGTCTTTATCCATCACATGGGTCCTTGCCCTTATGTGCTTTATCACCTTATTCCTTTTTCTTGGCGACACGCTCTTCAACACTCGTGGTGAACCGCGCGAGGCTGTGGTTGCACTTTCTATGCTGAAAGAAGGAAACTGGATATTGCCCATCAACAATGGGGTGGACATGGCATATAAACCGCCATTTTTTCACTGGTTAATAGCTCTTTTCTCATTGCCCATAGGCCACGTTACGGAATATACATCGCGCCTACCATCGGCACTGGCACTGAGCGTTATGACCATTGCAACTTACAAGTTTTTTGCCAAGAGGTCGGGGCAGAGCATAGCATTGCTCACCGCCTTTGTGCTACTTACCAACTTCGAGGTGCATCGTGCAGGTGTGGCTTGTAGGGTTGACATGGTGCTAACTTGCATGATGGTATTGTCGCTCTATCAGTTGTATAAATGGGTGGAAAACAACATGAAAGGTCTGCCTATATGGGCCATATTGTGCTTGAGTGGTGCATTTTTAAGCAAAGGTCCTGTGGGTGCTGCACTCCCGCTATTAGTTGTGGCTATTTATGCACTCATCAAGGGCAAAAAATTGTGGATTATCGTTTGGCACTTTGCCGTTGTAGGAGTGCTATCGCTCATCATTCCGCTCGCATGGTACGTGGCTGCATACAACGAAGGCGGACAACGTTTTCTTGACTTGATATACGAAGAGAACGTCTTACGCTTGCTTGGCAAGATGAGCTACGAGAGCCACATCAATCCGTGGTATTACAATGTGATGACTGTTGTTACAGGGTTTATTCCCTACACATTGGTGCTTTTGGCTGCGGCTTTTGTTGTAAAGTGGAAAAAAGTATTTGCTAAAAATAAAGCGACTTTTACCAATTTGAAAACGTTTGTTGCAAAGGTTAAGAACATGGACAATGCGCAACTATTCGCCTTGCTTAGTTTTGCCATTATCTTTGTGTTCTACTGCATTCCTAAGAGCAAACGTAGCGTTTATCTATTGCCCATCTACCCTTTTCTATCGTTCTATATTGCACAATTCATGCTATGGTTGAAACGAGAGCATGCAGTGCTTCTTAGAGGTTTTGGATGGCTATTGGTTGGCATTGCTTGTTTGCTCACAATTACCTACGTATGCATAACATTAGGCATTATACCTATGTCTGTTATGGCACATGGCAAACATGCAGCAGAGAACCTTGCCATGCTATTGGCTATTCGATACACACCACTCAACTTTATGCAATGGATAGCATTTATTATGCCTTTAGTGGGTGTTTACTACTTTCGCAAACAGTCGCCATTAGTGTGTACAATCGTAGTGGTGTTCAGCATATTCTTTGCATTAGACGGCATGTATCAGCCCCTTGTTCTCAACACTAAAAGCGACAAGCCACAGGCCGACTACATAGCACAAATTGCTCCTAAAGGTAAGATTTACTCTTATCGCACAGACGTTGTGCCAGGCAATCCACTCCACCCTTTCACCATCAACTTCTATTTGGGCGACCGCGTAGTGCCTTTTGAAGCTGCACATCCTGCCGAGGGCTTGCTCCTTGTGGGAAACGACGAGATTACTGACTGGTGTAAAGCTAATCCCAACTATCAAGTTACATTGGTAAGGGACTTTAACCACCGCAGTTGCGACGACCACAAACTATTGAAATTGTATAGATTTAAACAAGCGGTGGCAAACTAACTGCCATTAAACTTCATGAACAAACGTACGCTTAACGAGGCTGTGCGGTTTGCCTTCGTTGGCGGATTGGCTACAGTTTTACATTATGGCATCTACCTTGTGCTGCAAAGATTCTTACAAGTGGATCTTGCTTATACAATAGGGTATATCACAAGTTTTATAGCTAACTTTTATCTTACTGCTTATTTTACTTTCCACAGCTCTCCATCATGGAAAAAGCTGATGGGCATGGGGGGAGCTCATGCCATCAACTACATACTACACATTACGCTACTAAATGTGTTTTTATGGATTGGCATAAGCAAGACGTATGCTCCAATACCTGTATTTGCCATAGCCATCCCCATAAACTTTATATTAGTTAGATTTGTTTTTAAAAAGAAATGAAACAGATTGCTATCATCGTACCGTGCTTCAATGAAGAGGCTGTGCTAACCGAAACTATCAAACGCCTTAACGAAGAGGTTAAGGTAATTGAAAAAAGAGCAGACATAGCCTCTGTAAAAATTGTGTTTATAAACGACGGAAGCAAAGACAGCACATGGGAAATCATAACGCAACATGCTACTACTAATCCACACATAAGTGGAATCTGTTTGGCTCACAACGTGGGACACCAACAAGCGCTTTGGGTGGGACTTGAATGGGCAGCCTCACACGTTGATGCGGCTATTACCATCGATGCCGACCTTCAAGACGACGTGAAGGCTATCAGCCAAATGATAGACCTTTATTGCAAAGATATTGATGTTGTATATGGCGTACGCAAGGAGCGTAAAACCGACACGTGGTTTAAGCGTACAACGGCTCAAAGCTTCTACAAGCTCATGCAGTCTATGGGGTGTAACGTTGTTTACAACCATGCCGACTTTCGCCTAATGAGCAAGCGAGCACTGCAAGCACTTATGGCATATCCCGAACGTAACCTATTTTTGCGTGGCATGGTAGCGTCTTTGGGCTTCTCAACTGCTATGGTATATTACGACCGCGCAGAGCGCTTTGCTGGCGAATCTAAGTATCCACTTCACAAAATGTTGAGCTTTGCAGCCGATGGAATTACTTCTTTTTCTGTACGCCCTTTGCAATACATCACTTTCCTTGGATTGGCATGTATGCTCATCTCTATATGTGCCATTGTTTATGGCATTGCCATGTACTTTGAGGGGAAAGCCATTGTGGGATGGACCTCTCAACTGGTTAGTATATGGTTTATTGGCGGAGCTATTCTCTTGGCTTGTGGCATTATTGGCGAGTATGTAGGCAAAATTTATACAGAGGTTAAACGCCGTCCTCGTTATTTCATTGACAAAACCATTGGACTTTAAAAAGTAAATAGGTGTTCATAGTTGATATAGTAGCTTTGAACACCTATTTGTCATATTTTCTTAGCTTATAAAAAGGGCTTATTTCATTACTTCATTGGGCAATATGTGACACAACCGATTAACATCTTGCTCAAACGTTTCGCGCACCTTAGCCTTGTTTTTCATTTGCGTTTTATAATTGTAAATAGTTTGCGTGCTATAAAAGAGCAAGGTTGCAATTTCAGAACTTTCCGTTACCCCTAACCTCATAAGCGCAAATATGCGCAACTCTGTTGTAAGAGAATTCTCGTTTTGCGGTTGTATTTGCGCATCTTCTCGAAGCAAAGAATTCAGTTGTTTTACAAAGTCGGGATAGAGTATCAAGAAGGCTCTATCAAACCGATTATAAAACATTTTAGAATCTTCATCAGCTACCCTTACGCGGTTTATTTTTTGCAGCAAATCGTTAATGGTACCCGCTTTTATGCTACGTGTCACCATCTTTCGCAAGGAATCAAGCTTGTTAATATACAATGCGCTGATATCAAGGAACAAACGCAAATAAGTTTCACGATGCTTATTAGTGTTGCTGAGTTGCTGATTAAGTTTTTCGAGCAATTTGTTCTGCTCACGCATTTCTAATCGCCGCTGATTAAGCTTTTTGTTTTGTTTTAAAGCCAACACTATCATCATTAACAACACAACAGCAAAAATGCTTAAACCACCCATTGCCCAATAAATAATTGTGGTACGTTGGTTTATTTGCGTCTGATAGGTTGCTACAATTCGAGGCAGTATGTGCGATATCTCAAGCATACGCAAACGATTATTATAAAACTGCGCATCCTCCATTGAACAATAAATATAAGTTACAGCACGTCCTGAATATTTGCTATCTTTTTCATACAAATAAAGCGACAGCTCTTGTAATGCTAAATTTTCTTTTAAAGGACATACTTGGTCGGATATAGCAGCCTTTATGAGATAGCTCTCATACAAATCCATCTTCTTCATCGATTTGTATCCACGTGCAATAGCATAAGCCGACGATGCATAAAGTCTATCTGTTATAGGCACTTGCTTAAGCACTCTTTGATAGTAATCAAGTCCCTTCGTTGCACTTAATCCACCATAGTAATACTTTTCTCCCATTAGGTAATTATACATTGCACTCCCCGCTTGAACGTGAGCAATAGCTTTATCTAAATACTGCATTCTGAAGTGATTATAAATGGGCGAAAACTCGTTGTCATGACAGTATGCACTCCAAAAATTATACAGCCACGTCATTGAGTAATAGTAGTTAAAGAGCAAAGATGGGTGTAAGTGCTCTGCGTCTATGCTCTTCAGCACAGCCTCTGCTTGACTATAATAACCGCCAGTGGCAAGCAATAAACCACGATGTATTGTGAAATAATCAATGTATCGTTGGTTATTGTGCAAATGCGCAAGTTGCAATCCTTTGTCTATGTAAATCTTGGCAGAATCGAAGTTAAAAGTGTAATATTCTCCCAATATTTTGTTGTACACACGCAGTTGTTCTTCTGCTGAAATACCTTTTTTCAGTTGCCTTTTTACTTGCTGTATGCGCGCTTGCTTTTTCTCCATATACATTGCCCGATGCGACACATAAGAGTCAAGAACTTTTAGCTCATCATCATTAGCCACGAGGGTTAATGAAGAAAAAACAAAAAATAACATAGTAAGAGTTCTAAGAAAACACATATTGAAGTACTTTTTCTGTTTATTTCGCAAATATAGCAATTTGATTCTACATCTATAATATCTACTTAACTATTTTACCATCTATGATTTATATTATTGATTATCAGTCGTTTTATAAATTATACATTTATAAATCATCTACCAAGCAGCTACCTACTCTTTGAAATAGGTTCGTACATACTATAAATTTGCCGTTGTGAATGCAATACATGCAGTTCTGCTACTACAACATTGCATAATGCCTTTTATTATGACAACTGCGTTTTACATTTTTTGATGTGTCAAGAACTTGCACCAACAACTTCACATAGAGAAAACATCAACAATTACATCGATAGATAACACCATGAATGCAATTACCTTTAAAGCTTTAACCTCGTGTGTGCTACTTACTACTTGCTTACAAGCACACGCACAGAGCGAAACATCTAATGCAAACAAAGGCGAAGAGCGCAACGTGATGCTCAATGCCGCTGATGCAAACAAGCCTCGCGAAATACAAATAGGTTTACCAAGCGAGGATGTAAATGTATATGAGAACGGACTTCCCGCAGTTTACTCTTCGTCGGTGCATAAACTCTCTGCACATTGGCGCAACGATGCCAGTTTAGGCTCAACGGGCTTACTTTCTCCATCAGAGTCTGCCATCACTACTGGCAATATTGCTTATTCAGTAACAGCCTTTAGCGAACTCGGCCAAAAAGACTTTCACGGAAAACTTAACTACCGCGTAAACCACTTTGGCATGCAAAACTTTGACGTGAATTTTAGCGGTGGAATCGGCAATAATTGGCTCTACAACGCAGGAACATACCAAAATTTTGACCCAGGAAGTTTTAAACTTCAATTTACTGATTATGCCGATCGCACACAAATTTATCACGCAGGTTTAACACGTATATTGAACGATGGTAAAGGTTATATATCTCTTCAATATAAACATGCCAATAGCAAAAATCCAGGCAACTTTGCCAGTGCTGCGCCATTTATATACGTGGGTGATGGTTCTATCAAAAAAGTAAACGGATTTGATCCTGGACTCAACTCTTATGTACCCGCCAATGGTAGTTTTCAATACACAGACATCATGTCGGGCGAACGCAAAACCTGGAATTTCAACAAAGGAAGCGAAAATCGTTCGCATGAGGTAGCACTGCTTTCGAACTATCGCTTTGACAATGGTTTGCAATGGAAATTTAACGCAAAGTTTATGTATGTGCCAGTGGCTAATTATGTAGACTTTGGTGGAAGTACTATTAGCGAAGCCACAGCTACCGATAACTATACACTCGAAAACGGAAAAACCTACGAAGGACTCATTGAAGGACGACGTACATGGCTACATTTTGGTAAAGTTACGAGCGGTATGTTTACCACTGAACTTGAAAAAGCATTTGGTAAACACAACGTTAGATTGGGTTTAAACGAATGGTATTACCACCTTAACTATCATTCATCGTCTATGCAATGGGTGGGAACTGTTGAACCTTATCCACAAGTGCTTTACACTACAAAGACTGATCCTACAGACCCTACACAAACACCACAACGCACACAAACATTCGGCTTCAACGAACTAAGCCCTGAATATACTGTAGGAAGTGAAAACAAATTGGCTGTATATCTAACTGATAGTTGGAAAATCAATGATAAGCTAAAACTCTACTATGGTGGCCGTTTGGAATATTACTGCATGTCGGCCGACCAAATCGCACAATCGCGTTTCCAAGGTTTCCATATCGGCGATTTCAACACTTATAACCGCGATGAAAACGGCAATATTGTAGCTACTTCACATAGCATTCACCCTGCTAATGTCACTAAAAACAAACTCAACTATGCTGCTACTGCACAGCTAACTTACGATATTGCTAAGGGATTTGGTATTATGGCTGATGGTACAATAGCTACACGCTATCCGCGCATCAGTGACTATGCTGGTACAGGACCTACTGCCGAACAATACAAACGAGTAACTATACCTTTGGTTCGCGGTGGTATTTACTATAAGAACAATTGGTTGGACCTTTCGTCAATGGTTACATATATTGCTAAGTCTAACAACATTGACCAACAAAACCTTACAAAACCTGGCACGAGCGAAGGCAAAACCGTGTTGCTCATCTACAACATTCAAACTCTTGGATGGACTACCACTGCCGAAATCAAGCCTTTCAAAAACTTTTCATTGCACGCTCTCTTTACTTATCAAAAGCCTGTATACAAGAACTATAATGCAAGCGTAACCTTTAGCGATGGCCAACAAATGTCGGTTAATGCTAACAATATGATAGTTAAAGAAATTCCTCAAATCCTCGTCGAACTCGACCCAAAATACAACATCACAAAGGATTTGAACATTTGGCTCAGTTTCCGCTACTATGGTAAGACTTATGCAAACCTTCAAGAGGCTCTCTACTTTAATGGCCATTGGGAGACCTTTGGTGGCATCAACTGGAACGTGAACAAACGCTTGAGTTTAGGCGCAAGTGTTGTGAACTTCTTGAACCAAAAGGGTGCGAAAGGTACTATCAGCGGATCTGAACTCATCAGCAAGACCGACGCCAAACAATATGCTGGAAAGTATATGAGCGGAAGCTATTTGCGCCCATTCACCGTGGAATTTAGTGCAAACTTTAAATTTTAAATAATAGATACCTTAAACTTTTTATTGCGATGAAACCATACATTTCACATAAACTGCTTTCTTCGTTGAAGAACCACTTGCAGTCTCCCATCTTTACTGATTGGAAGGGTACAAAGTTGCTACTCATCAGTGGATTGATAGCTTTAGGTGCTAACGCTCAAACCATACGCGTAAGTACTAATAAAACCGACCTTGTGATGCAAGTATCGCCTAAAGGCAGATTGTATCAAACTTATTTCGGAAACAAACTCAACAACGCTGCTGATTATGCAAACCTAACATGGAACACTTATGCTGCTTCGGACGGATCGGTATCAACACGTGGACATGAGGTTTATGCCGGCTCAGGCAATGAGGACTACTTTGAACCTGCTATTGCCATTACTCATGCAGATGGCAACATGACTTCTTACTTATACTATAAAGGAAGCGAAACCAAAGCGGTTAAAGGAGGTAACGAAACCATTATCACCTTGGAGGATAAGGAATACCCCGTCACCGTAAAACTACATTACGTGGCTTATACGAAAGAAAACGTAATCAAAGCTTGGACCGAAATTTCGCATAAGGAGAAGAAGCCTATTACACTATGGCGTTATAGTAGCACTATGCTCTATTTCAATGCGCCCAAATATTTTCTCACCTCATATCACGGCGATTGGGCTAAAGAGGGACAACCCGAAACTGTACAACTAACGGCAGGCAAAAAGATTATTGATACAAAATTGGGTACACGTGCAGCCATGCATACTGAACCATTCTTTGAACTTGGACTTAATGAGCCTGCTAAAGAGAACGAAGGTAATGTGGTTGTAGGAACTATTGCATGGACGGGAAACTTCCGCTTTACTTTTGAAGTGGATAATGTGGGTGGATTGAGAGTTATTCCCGCCATCAACCCTTACGCATCTGATTACAAACTGAAGGCAGGCGAAACCTTTACAACTCCCGAATTTATCTTCACCACCAGCACTACTGGTGTGGGACAAGCAAGCCGTAACTTACACGATTGGGCACGACAATATCAAGTTAAGTTGGGCACTGATGACCGACTCACCCTCTTAAACAATTGGGAAAACACTGGATTCGACTTTAACCAAAAGAGCCTTGCTGAGCTGATGAAAGATGCTAAGGACTTGGGCGTAGATATGTTTTTGCTCGATGATGGATGGTTTGCCAACAAATATCCTCGCAAGGATGATCATGCTGGTTTAGGCGATTGGGAAGTAACTCATAGCAAATTGCCAGAAGGCATACCTGGACTTGTACGCGACGCTAAAGCCGCAGGTGTTAAGTTTGGTATATGGGTAGAACCTGAAATGGTAAATCCTAAGAGTGAGCTATTTGAGAAGCACCCAGACTGGGTTATTAAGCAACCTAATCGCGAAACCTACTACTATCGCAACCAATTGGTGCTCGATATTTCAAACCCACAGGTGCAGAACTATGTGTTCGGCGTTATTGATCGTATCATGACTGAAAACCCTAATGTGGCTTACTTTAAATGGGACTGCAATAGCCCTATCACCAACATCTATTCGCCTTATCACAAAGAAAACCAAGGAAACTTTTACATTGACCATGTGAGAGGTGTTTATAATGTGATGAAACGAGTCAAGGACAAATACCCACAACTACCTATGATGTTATGCTCGGGCGGTGGTGCACGCATGGATTACGAAGTACTTAAATATTTCACTGAATTTTGGTGCTCTGATGATACCGACCCCTACGAACGTCTTTACATACAATGGAGTTTGTCTAAGTTCTTCCCTACAAAGGTTATGGCATCACATGTTACAAATTGGAACAAAAAAACATCTGTTAAATTCCGTACCGATGTATGCAGCATGTGCAAACTTGGCTTTGATATCGACCTTAAACCACTTAAGGGAACACCCGACTATCAATTTATGCAAGAAGCCGTAAAGAATTGGGAAAGATTGAAACCTGTCATCCTTGATGGTGAACAATATCGCCTTGTTTCACCCTACGAGACCAATCATTGCGCCATCAACTATATATCTCAAGACAAGGGCCATGCTGTAGTATTTGCCTACAACTTGCATCCACGCTACAAAGAGCCTTTGTTCAACGTGCGCATGCAAGGTCTTGATGCTAACAAGCAATACACTATTGAAGAAATCAACCTTATGCCTGGAACCAAATCAAAATTTGATTTCAATGATAAAACCTTCAGTGGTGACTTTTTGATGAAAATCGGACTTAATATGTTTGAGGCGGAAGAAGGAACAAGCCATGTATTCGAACTAAAGTAATTACATAGCTATTGTGTTAGTTGGATTAAAAGAAGAGATTGCCCAATAGGGTTGTCTCTTCTTTTTTGCTACATTGCATGTGGCAAAAAAAATTACTAAAGTGCAGGAAAACCTACCATAAACACACATAATATACCTGCGACAAAAAGAGCCTTTATTTCAAAAAAGTTCAAAAAAAGAATGTTGCACATAATCAAATGATGTTACCTAATAATGAATATTCTTTTTTGAAAACTCTATCCAACAAAATTAATAGTTATAAACGTTAGCTTTCAAGCAAAGTTTTCATTAATTTTGCCACAAGAAATATTCACTTCTAACAATTACCAAATGAAACTTAAATTAAGACACGTACTTTTGGTATCAACACTATTGCCTGTAAGCCTTACGGCGCAAAATGTTGATCGCACAAAGTACCCTGACTATTCAAGCAAGGTAAACCCAGACCCTTCGCTCATGAAGCATAAATTGGTCATGAAGGGTAAAGCCGTTGCTACACGTCCAGACCATGTAGACAATGGTAAGGACCGCTACTTCCCACCCGTATTCAATCAGGCGGGTGGTTCATGTGGTTCTGCATCACGTATTTGCTACATGTTCTCGCACGAAATGAATTCTTTCCGCAACCTTGATGGTAAGAACTCACACAACTATTATCCTTCTCACTTTGTATGGCTCTTAACCAATGGTAACTCAGGAAAAGACGCCTTTATACAGAACGTTGGTGTTCCATCAGCCTATACTTATGGTGGGCAAACATATTCAAAATTATTTGGATACCAAGAAGCAACTAACAATGACTTTGGTTGGATGACGGGCTACGATAAATGGTTTGAAGCCATGCACAATCGTATGCTCACCCCAACCCACTTCCCAAAAGATGTAGGTACAGAAGAGGGACGCGAAGCCGTTAAGAACTATCTATGGAATCACAATGGTGATACCGATTATCATTCGGGTGGTATCGTTGGTATTGGTGTAGCAAGCGGTGGTATATGGAAAGATATCCCCAAAACTCCTGCTAATGATGCTGCTGGCGTAACCGGCATGTCATATGTGAGCAAGTGGGGTACTTCTGTAGACCACGCATTAACCATTGTGGGTTATGACGACCGCATTGAGTTCGACCTCGATGGCAATGGCAAATATGGCGAGGCAAGCAAAGATGAAAAAGGTGCTTGGATTATCGTAAATTCTTGGGGCGACTGGGAAAATGGTGGCTTTATCTATTGTCCCTACGCTTATGCAGGAGCAAGCTTTAAGAGTGACGGCACATTCGCTAAGAACTGGTGGGCTCCAGAGGTTTACACCGTTCGCAAGAACTATCGTCCTTTGCGCACCATTAAATTGAAGATGGACTATTCACATCGTTCTGAACTCTATCTCATGGCAGGTATATCGAACAATGTGAATGCTGAAGAGCCAGACTATACGCAAGCTTTCGATCACTTTAAGTATGCTGGTGATGGTAACTATGGTAATACCAACCCTGCTCCCGAAATTCCTATGCTCGGACGTTGGGCTGATGGCAAGCTTCATAAAGAGCCAATGGAATTTGGGTATGACCTTACCGACTTGAGCGACAACCTTGACCCGAACGAAGATATGAAGTATTTCTTTATCATTGAAACAAAGAAAACTGCTATCGGTTCTGGTCACATATATGATGCTTCAATCCTTGATTACGCAGTAGATACCGCAGGACTTGAAATTCCATTTAAAACTGGAACTGAGGGTGTAAGCATTAAAAACAAGGGAAACCGCACCATTATCAGCGTTGTTGTTCCTGGACGCGGCTATAAGGCTCCTCAAAATGCAACGATTGTAGATGGCAAGTTGGAATGGAATGCTCCTATTGTTTCATCACAAACGCTTACGGGCTACGAAATCAGTAAAGGCGGTGAAGTTGTTGCAAATCTCGATGCCAATGCTACAAGCTACACGCTCCCCGAAGATGCTGAAGGTAGTTACAACATCTGCGCAGTTTATGGTAGCCACAAGTCTACAAGCATCAGCGTAATGGTGCCCGTTACCGCTACAAAGAACGTGAGCATCGACTTGAAGCACTCTGGCTTTACTATTCCTGGCGTATTCTCATCTAAATACGATCAAGCAACAATCGAATTCTGGATTCGTCCTCATAGCATCACTAACTGGAATCAAAGTGCAGGTCCTGGTTGGGGTAGCTTTATGTTCCATGCCAATAGCAATGGTACATTTACTGCAGGATGGAACACCGGAAGCGATCGTATGGAAGTTCCATCTACACTTGTAAACAACTCATGGAAACACATTGCCATCGTTGTAAACAAGAACAAAATGATGTTATACGTAAATGGTGTTAAGAAAAGCACCATTATTTCGAACAACTATAGCGGATTGGGTGGATTCGGAGACCTCGTATTTAATGGTTCGAGCGATAATTCTAAGAATCAGAACGCTAACTACGATGAAATTCGTATTTGGAAGGTGGCACGCACAGACGCCGAAATACGCAACTACTACAAGCGACAATTTGCCGATGGTTTGCTTCCCGAAGGCTTAGTAGCATACTATAAGGGCGATATCATAGACGCGAATGGCTCGGCTGCACTCCGCGACCACACAAGTGGCGCTCACCACGCAGTCTTCACCAACGACAACTATGAGAATTCTACAACCATACCAAGTTCTGTCTTCTATGAAACAACAACAGCTGTTAATATTACTCAGCCCAAGAACACTGTTGTTGCAGGACAACCTGTCACACTGCAAGCCACAGGTTCAACCAACATCGCATCTTTGAAATGGACTATTGAGGATGCTGGTATCAAAGATCTTGCCGTGGCAAATCCTACCGTTATATTTGCACATGCTGGAGAGCAAAATGTGAAAGTTGTTGCTACTAACATTGATGGCAAACAAGTTGAAGCTACTACAACTATTAACGTGGCTGAAGCTGCAGCACCAAGTGCTGAATTTACTATCAGCAAAGCAACCATAGCGACCGGTGGACGTGTTACATTCATGGCTAATCAGCAACTTGTTGGTTATAAATACGAATGGAGCATGCCTGGTGCTTCAATCGAAACATCAAACATGCCTAATGTTACCGTTTCATATTCACAAAGCGGCACACACCAAGTAACTCTCACCGTTACTGATAGCAAGGGCGTAAAAGCTACTACTACTCAAACAGTAGAAGCAAGTAAAGTAGCTCCTAAGGCAGACTTCGATGTTTCACCAGTTGTAGTAAGCAAGGGTGAGAAAGTTACGCTTTCAAATCGCTCTATTTACGACCCAGACCTCTGCAAGTGGACACTTGTTGGTTCAACCGATGTTCTTTATGGAGAAGGCCATGACATTGTGTTTACACCACAATCTGCTGGCTCTTACGACATCACATTGAAGGCAAGCAATGAGAAAGGATCTGACGAAACTACTCACAAGGCTGCCCTGGTTGTTTGCAATGCCGATAGCAAAAATGGTATCAGCTTTAACCAATCTGCACGCATTGTAGCCTCTCAAGTACCATTCAAAGTTAATGCAACAGAAGTTAGTTTCGACTGGTGGATGCGTCCTAAGACTCTTACCGAGGCTTGCTGCGGTATTGGCGAAAGCGAAAGCACAATGCTTATAAAGACTAATAGCACTGGTCAAATGAGCATGTATACAAATGGAAAAGTAGCTGCTTCACCCGAAGGCTATGTAATAGCCAACGAATGGCACAACTATACTGTATCATACTACAAGGGCATTGTTTATTTCTTCCGTGATGGTAGCTATATAGGTAAAGCTTCTACATCTATCCGTAAGATACCTACAATCAAAGCATTCTCTATCAGCACAGACGATGCTCCTATGAATGGCATTGTTGATGAGTTCCGCGTATGGCAACGCTCTTTCCGCGACGACAAAGAAAGTTTAGTTCGCAAGTATGTAGCACTTCCTCTCGAGGGTGATGAACTTACTGAAGCTGAAAAAGATGGACTTTCGCTTTACTACAACTTCAATCAAAATAGCGGAAGCGTTGTAGATGCCACATCAAACAACAACACAGGTAATCGCAACGGATTTGGTCCTGATGGTGACGCATGGACAGAGTCACGAGGTGTATTTGCTATCAATGCTGAAAGTGCACCTAACATCACTTCTAAGTACCTACAGAACACCGAAAAATCATTTACGACCACAGGCAAAGTGTTCAACAACTACAGAGGCTCTCGCTTTATGGGATTGGCTGATTGGAAGATTGAGAACATCGTTACCGAAAAGGCTGGTATTAGCACAGGTGCTCATGTTGATGCTGATAAGGATAACGATTTCTGTATCACAACAGGATGGGATGGATTTGCAAGCAAACTCGACGATCACAAAGTATTCCAAACTGTAACACTTCCTGCTGGTGCATACACATTCACTGCTAACTATGGTAAGTACGAAGGCGAGTCAAGCAACTGCTACTTGGTAGCTGCAGCGGGTTCTAAATTGCCTAACTCAAGCATGCTTTCAAATGCAATTGCATACAAAGCTATGGCAACAAAGGACGAGACATCATCAAACACCCTTGTCTTCTTCTTTACAGAACCTACAACAGTAAGTCTTGGTATCCTTGCTAACATGGCAGGAAATCAATGTCTATCTATTGATTCATTCGTATTGAACGCATACACACTCACCAAACTTGAAGGTACTACCAACGGCATCAACGATGTAATTAATGCAGAAGATATCAATAACTCGAAAGACGTTTATGACTTATCAGGTCGTCGTGTAAATATCCCAGGAAAGGGTGTATTCATCATTGGTGGCAAGAAAGTCATTAAGTAAATTCGCAGTTCATTACACGTTATTGAACAACGCATTTCATATAGTGCGTCAATAACATTACACTTCATAAAAAATGGTGGCTATAAATTTTAGCCACCATTTTTTGTTTATATCAACATTATTATTTAACTTTGCACTCACAAACAGAAAGATAGTATTTCACTATTCAAGCTATCTTACCACAAATGTTTATTCATGGACTTGTAGCTCAGTTGGTTAGAGCAACAGACTCATAATCTGGAGGTCCCAGGTTCAAGCCCTGGCTGGTCCACCTCATTAGAATAGTGCTAATCGCTTATTATTTAAGCCTTTAGCACTTTTTTATTTGTCTGTACTTTCTTTGGGGCGCACAACTTGCAGCCAAAGGCACATCAACCTTATGCTATTTTGTTGACTAATTGTTGACTAATAAAAATTAGCGTAAGATGCTTAC
>CAKQOG010000010.1 GCA_934255485.1 uncultured Prevotellamassilia sp.
TGTGTCAAGTCGTTGGTACCGAAGCTGAAGTATTCAGCACGTGAGGCAATCTTGTCAGCTGTAAGTGCCGCACGAGGTATTTCAATCATAGTACCTACCTTGAAGGGAATTTCCATTTTTTCTTCTGCAAACAACTTTGCTGCCTCGTCGCGGATAACTTTTTCTTGAGCCTCAAACTCATAAAGAATACCTGTGAGTGGCACCATTATTTCTGGATGAGGGTCTAATCCTTCGCGTTTAAGGTCGATAGCTGCAGATAGGATAGCACGTGTTTGCATACGTGTGATTTCGGGATATGTATTACCTAAACGGCAACCACGGTGTCCCAACATTGGGTTGTGTTCGCACAAGCTGTCAACGCGTTGGCGGATGTATTCAACCGATACGCCCATAGCCTTAGCCATCTCTTCTTGTCCCTTCAAATCGTGTGGAACAAATTCGTGTAGAGGTGGGTCGAGCAAACGAACGTTCACCGGATAACCATCCATAGCGCGGAATATACCCTTAAAGTCTTCTTTTTGATATGGTAAGAGTTTAGCCAATGCTTTCTCGCGTCCCTTTACATCTTCGGCAAGGATCATTTCGCGCATTGCGATAATCTTTTCGTTGTCGAAGAACATGTGCTCCGTGCGGCAAAGTCCGATACCTACTGCACCAAATGAGCGTGCAACCTCTGCATCGTGTGGAGTATCTGCGTTGGTTCTTACCTGCAAACGGGTATACTTAGAGCAAAGATCCATCAGGGCTGCAAAGTCGCCCGAAAGTTCAGCGGCCTGTGTCTTGATTTCGCCCTTGTAAACACGTCCGTTTGAACCATTCAACGAGATGAAATCGCCTTCGTGAAGAACCGTTCCATCAATTTCGACGGTGCGGTTTTTATAGTCAACGTTAATGGCACCTGCACCACTTACGCAGCATTTGCCCATACCGCGAGCCACCACAGCAGCATGAGATGTCATACCGCCACGTGCTGTTAAGATACCCTCTGCTACAGCCATACCTGCAAGGTCTTCGGGCGAGGTTTCAATACGCACCATTACCACCTTATGACCATCAGCATGCCATTTTGCTGCATCGTCTGCAAAGAACACGATTTGTCCACATGCGGCACCTGGACTTGCTGGCAATCCGCGTGTCAATTCCTTGGCATTTGCCAATGCCTCTTTAGAGAACACGGGGTGAAGAAGTTCGTCGAGTTTTTGAGGTTCACAACGTTCTATAGCCGTTTTTTCGTCTATCATGCCTTGGCGCAAAAGGTCCATTGCAATCTTTACCATAGCTGCACCTGTGCGCTTACCATTACGAGTTTGCAAGAACCACAATTTACCTTCTTGAACAGTAAATTCCATATCCTGCATGTCGTGATAGTGCTCTTCGAGTTTTGTTTGGATAGCATCTAACTGGTGGTAGATGTCGGGCATAGCCTCTTCCATCGATGGGAATTCGGCCTTGCGTTGTTCCTCGGTTATGCCTTGCAATTCTGCCCAACGGCGAGAGCCTTCGAGTGTAATTTGTTGAGGAGTGCGAATACCTGCAACAACGTCTTCGCCTTGTGCATTAACAAGCCATTCGCCGTTAAACAAGTCTTCACCAGTTGCTGCATCGCGGCTAAAGCATACGCCTGTTGCCGAAGTATCGCCCATATTACCAAACACCATAGCCATTACCGTTACGGCTGTACCCCACTCTGCTGGAATACCCTCCATCTTACGATATAGGATAGCACGTTCGTTCATCCATGAGTCGAACACGGCACAAATTGCACCCCACAATTGTTCCATTGGGTTGGTTGGGAATTCTTTGCCTGTTTGTTCTACGATAGCCTTTTTAAAACGTTTAACAAGTTCTTTCAGATCGTCTACCTCGAGTTCGTTGTCAAGCTTTACCCCCTTTGTTTTCTTTATGTCGTCGATAATAGCTTCAAAGGGGTCTATGTCGTCTTTATTAACAGGTTTCATGCCTAATACCACATCGCCATACATCTGAACGAAACGGCGATAAGCATCGTATGCAAAACGTGGATTACCCGTTTTCTTAGCCAAGCCTTCAACTACCTCATCGTTCAAACCGAGGTTCAAGATAGTGTCCATCATACCTGGCATAGATGCACGTGCACCCGAGCGTACTGAAAGGAGAAGTGGATTTTTTACATCACCAAACTTGCTGTTCATCAGCTCTTCTGTTTGATGAAGAGCTTTTTCTACGTCATCTTTTAGCAATGCCACTACTTGGTCTTTGCCAATCTTGTAGTATTCATTACATACATCAGTAGTAATAGTAAAACCTGGAGGAACGGGTACACCAATCAAATTCATTTCTGCAAGGTTTGCACCCTTACCACCTAATTCATTGCGCATATCAGCGCGACCTTCGGCTTTACCGTTACCAAACGTGTAAACTCTTTTAATGTTATTCATGGTTTAATAAAAAATTAATTTCTTTAAGGATGTAGTTCTTTATATAATCAATGAGTAAACCGATATTTACTGATTATATGCTTTCATCGTATTGTTTAACAACGGCAAATATAATAGATTGATATTAAACAAACAAATTTAAAGCGCATTTTTTGCAACTACAGTTTCAAAAAAAGACCTTTTTATGTTAATAAGAATTTAAAGGTAGCTCTGAATATACCTTTTCAGAGCCACCTATACAATTATTAATCAGGTTTATATTCCTTGGCCAATCCGCCCTCAGAGGTTTCGCGATAGAGCGAAGGTAGGTCGTGTCCTGTTTCCTTCATCACCTCTACCGTTTTGTCATAAAGAATGCGGTGTGAGCCGTCTGAAAGGTTAGCATAGATATTGGCATCAAGGGCTCTTGCCGCTGCATGTGCATTGCGTTCGATACAAGGAATTTGCACAAGTCCACAAATAGGGTCACAAGTCATGCCAAGATGATGTTCGAGTCCCATTTCGGCAGCATACTCTATGGTAGCTAACGAGCCTCCAAATAGGTAATTGGCAGCTGCTGCAGCCATAGCACACGCCACCCCCACTTCGGCTTGGCAACCAGCCTCTGCACCTGAGATTGAGGCACGGCTTTTGGCAATGTTGCCAATGAGTCCAGCTGTGGCTAAAGCGTGCAAGATGCGTGTTTCAGGAAAGTTACGAGTCTTCTGAAGGTGGTAGAGCACGGCAGGCACCACACCGCTTGCTCCACAAGTAGGCGCCGTAACAATGGTGCCGCCCGAAGCGTTTTCTTCGCTCACAGCCAAGGCGTATGCAAAGACAAGGGCACGCGACTGTAGGTTGCTGGGATAACCCATGCCACGTATATAATAGTCGGGTGCCTTGCGATGTAGCTTCAGCACACCAGGCAGAACTCCCTCGTGCTCTATGCCCCGCTCCACGGCTGCACACATGGTTTTCCACACCTTTTCGAGGTAGTCCCATATTTCTGAGCCTTCGCAATGTTGTACATATTCCCAATACGACACACCGCGTTCTTGACTCCATTTTTGTATATCTGATAGATGATCGAGTTCGTACACATCGGGCGTATCGGTCTGCAATTTACCTTCTTCAACAAGTGCACCACCGCCCACACTATACACCATCCATGGGTCGGAATAATCGCTTGCATTTTTGCGTGCTTCGAACTTCATTCCGTTTGGATGAAAGCTTGGCACTATCTCGGCATGCCAAACTATCTCGGTTCTATTTTCGCCAAGTACTTGTTTGATAGCATAATCCGTAAGATGTCCCTTACCTGTTGCAGCCAAACTTCCGTACAAGGTTACACGAAAGCCTATTGCCTCAGGATGTTTGCGCAGATAGGTCTCTGCAGCATTACGCGGACCTATGGTGTGGGACGAAGAAGGTCCGATACCTATGCGATATAGCTCTTTAAGTGATTTCATTTTATATTATATTCTATCTCATTATCAATGAGAGTCGTAATGTTTATTAAACTTTTTATTTAAGCACTTATTAAAGTATTACTTTAAGTAATAAATGGTGCAATATGTTGCACGTAAAGCGTGTATTTAGACATTCTATTTTGTTATCTAAAGTGCTCTTTAATAAAGCCGCGTCTGTATGCCACAAGTAGCTTTTCGAGATCGGCAATCTGTTCGCGCAGTTCAGCACCTTTATCGGTATCGTTCACCATAGCGCGGTGTCCCATCATCTCTACAATTTGGGTTGTAGAGCGAATGTCGGTACCATTCAGTATGGCCTCTTCGGTCGATGTAAAAGGTGCATGTTGCACCAATTGAAAACCACGTGAATGGTAAACCAATGTGTAACCAGCAATGCCTGTTGTGTTGTGATAAGCCTTAGCAAATCCGCCATCAATAACCATGAGTTTGCCGTTAGCCTTAATAGGGTTTTCTCCCTTTGATGCACGCACAGGCACGTGTCCGTTGATGATATGACGGTGCTTGCCCGTTACGCCAAAGGCATCCATAATGCTATCGCAAACATCGGCTTGTTCGCGCAAGGTGTAGTAATATCCCTTAGGCTCTTTGTGTGTGCTTTCATCGTTAATAAAATAACGTTCGAAGGTTGTCATCTTGGCCTTGTCGAAGAGGGGCGAGTTAGGTCCGCACCAAAGATACCAAAAATAGTCCGTTGCAAGTTCTCTTTCGTGCTCGTTCACCTCTTCATCGTATGCCATACGTACTATTTGCTCCACCTTATCCATCAAGGCGCGTCCTGCCACTTGTTGGCCATTAATAGATACGCTCTTTAGCGACCCATCGGCATTCATAGGAACAGAGGCATGAAATAGCAAGTTTGAATTGAAAATGCCATACATACCGCCATGTAGCAAGAGCTGTTGCACATGCGATTGTAAGCGGTCTGAAATCAAGAACGAGTGTTGCAAACGATCTATAATATCCTGCTCTTCGGGGGTGAGTTTATAGGGGTCGTTAGGGTCTACCGTTGGGAAGAAGGTATCGGTCATTTCGTACACTTCGCCATTCACTCTGCACGTTTTATGTTCAAAATCGATTGTTTCGAGCAGCAGTCGGTCGTTCATTTCCCACTCAGGATGTTGCTTATATAGTTGTCCCTCAAGTTTAAACTGAATAACGGCTATAGCTTTATGCATCTGAGCTATAAGTTTGCGCGTTTTTTCGTTTACATCGCGCAGGGGGTCTTCTATCTTAGGATAAAACACTGTGCAGGGGTCGTCGGCATAGGTTTCCATGGCAAAGGTTGCAACAGGCACCATATTGATGCCATAGCCCTCTTCGAGCGTTTGCGTATTGGCATATCTAAACGAGAGGCGCAACACCGAGGCTATGCAAGTTTTGTTACCTGCAGCCGCCCCCATCCACAATATGTCGTGGTTGCCCCACTGTATGTCCCAATGGTGGTACTTGGTTAGCGTGTCGAGAATAAGATGAGCCCCTGGGCCTCGATCGAATATATCGCCCAATATGTGTAGTTGGTCGATGGCCAAACGTTGGATAAGTTCGCATATAGCTTCAACAAAGCCCGCAGCTCGGCCCGTGCCAATAATGGTTTGGATAATTACCCCCACATAGGCTTGTTTGTTTCGGTCGTCAGAACTTTCGTGTAAGAGTTCTTCGATAATATAAGCAAACTCTGCAGGCAAACTCTTTCTGACTTTTGAGCGCGTATATTTTGACGATACATTGCGACATACGGCAATCAGCTGATTAAGCGTTGTTTGGTAGTAATCAGATAAGTCGGTATCATTTTGTTTAACAAGTTCAAGTTTGCGTTTGGGATAGTAAATAAGTGTGCACAAGTCGCGTATTTCCTTTTCGCGCATGGTGTTGCCAAATATTTCTTTCACCTTTCGCTTGATATTGCCCGATGCGTTGCGTAGTACGTGCTGAAAAGCCTCGTTCTCACCATGAAGGTCTGCTAAGAAGTGCTCTGTAGGTTTGGGCAGATGCAATATAGCTTCAAGATTGATAATCTCTGTGGTAACTTGCGATATTGTTGGAAAATCGCGCGCCAAGAGTTTAAGATATCTCAAATCGGACTGTATGATATTATTTGATATTGAACTTTTAGGCATAGCTATTATTTACTTTGAGTTGTAGAAATTATGAAGATAGCGCAAGGCGAATGCAAAATATTGAGTTTGTCAAATATTATGTATTATGCTAAACCGCAACCTATCTTATACATACAAAGATAGTGCAAGGTGAGTGCAGGACAAAGCTTGCTTTAGTTTTGCCGAACCGCAGCCTATCTTATACAAAGATAGTGCAAGATAAGCAAATGCACAACATTTTAGTACCCCAAATCCTCGCCCACAAGCACCACGGTGTGGCGCGCGTGTGGTGAGTGGCGCAAAAAGTGTATGTAGTTGCAAATGCAGTCGTCAGAATTACAGTTGTGGCAAACACCATCTATTTGACAAGGCGTTTGTAGGTTGAAACGCGATGCGTTGATAGGCGAAGCAGTTGAGCGAGCACGTGCCAAAGCAGCCTCGGTGGTTTGTGTCACTTTGTTTAACCCCACTACAAAGATTACGTGTTTGGGCCCAAACGTTATGGCTGCCACCCTGTTGCCATTGCCATCGATGTTTACTATAACGCCTTCTTCGCTTATGGCGTTTACGCTCGAGAGATAGTAATCGGCGCCGAAAGCCTTTTGGTAAATAGCCATTGCCTCTTCACGAGTTTGCGATAAGTCGCGATCAAGGAGTTGGTAAGTACCCTTTTTGTGTAAGGCGGCAGTCAGTCCCATATCGCGAATAGTCATAGAGCCACCCCAACTAATGCTTGAGCCATTGGGTATCATTGATAATATTTTCTCTACTGCCTCGTGCGCCGTTTTGCAGTATATGGCCGATATCTGTCGGCGAGATAAATTCTTTATCAATTTGGCGGCTAAACGCTCGTTTCTAATCTCCTTTGGGCTATTCATGTTTGCGTTGTTTTATAGTTATTATGCGAAGTTACAATTATCTTTAAAATACATACTCATTGTTTACCTTTATTTTGTGTTGAACCTACAATGACATGCAAGATTGTTAACTTATAAAAGCGCTTATGTTATGTAAAAATGCGCTTAAAGTTTGCTCATTGCGGTCGGAGTGAGCATTCATTACGGTCGGAATGAACATTCATTGCGGTCGGAGTGAGCATTCATTGCGGTCGGAATGAGACAACTATCAAACGCATCCTTATACAACTTTAAATGTGTTATTAAGCAATTACTACACATTTATTAAGTAACAGAAATAAAGGCTTATAGCCTTTTATTTTGTATTGCGCTCGATTTACATTATCTTTGTATAGTAAGTAGGTATTCAAAATTAGTTTATTCAATAATGCTCTGCATTAATTGATATGCCTTAGCACATTTTTTGCCCATAAGCATAGGTTTTCATTGGTCAAGTAGCCTGGCGCTTACTCATCAGCCTATGCTTCTGAACAAGACAAGGCACAAATTTATATCAATTAAATTGGGGCACCTACTTATAAAATAAATTTACAAATATCCAATAATTTAATACGTATGAGCATCAAATACGAAATACAACCTATTAAAAACTCACAGGGTACAGGTAAGGATAGACACTATGCACGTATCTTTGACAGAGCGCCCATGTCGGCCAAACAACTAATGAGCCATATACAGTCTACATGCTCGCTCACTCAAGGCGATGTAGAGGCAACTTTGTCGGCACTAAGAGATGTTATCGTGAGCGAACTGGCGCAAGGTAATCGCTTTTATATCCCATCGATTGGCTACCTGTCGTTGTCGGTAGACCTTGATATGCCCGATAATATGCCAGTGAGCAAGGCGCGTGCCGACTATCTGAGAGTGCGCAACATAAAGTTTCGTCCTGACGCTTTGATGCTGCAAGAGATTAAGCAGCATGCCTCCTTTGAGCGTGCTAATTTTTCTACGCAATCTAATGAACTTACCGAAGATATGGTGCTTGAGAAAATTAAAAATTATCTCTCTGCTAACCAATATATCAACCGTCGCAAGTTGGAGGCGCTTTTGGGCATCAGACAAAGTTTGGCTTTGAAATGGCTAAAGCATTTTACCCAAACTGGTGTTTTAAGGAAAGAAGGCGCAAGCAATTCGCCTATCTATTTTATGAACACTCCTAACACGCAAGAAGAATAATGAAACTTAAAGAGGGGGCTTACGAAAACTTGATAAATGGCCATACAAGAAGGGACATTGAGGAGACCGAAGCCAACGGTGCTGTTTGCCAAAAAGAGCCTATCGACAATGCTGAATCGGCCAAACTATTGGCAAACTATTTGGCCGATACCATACGCAAACGCCTTGAAGACAGCAACACAAGCATCAACGACAAAGTGGACATGGTAAATGCTATTTTAGAGACATCGCAAACCGATGATGAAGCTCAAATAATTAATGCCACAGAACTGCTATCGGCCGTTGTGTCGAAACAAAAGGAGGCGCAACTTAAGGCCACTAAAAAGAAGATTGTTAGGCCGCTTTCGGGCTTTAGGGTGAGCAACCTTTTTACGGGCGGACAGACGGGGTTATCCTTGGGTTCGGAAATTATGCGCGACATTGCTACTGCCGACCAAATATGCATCATCGTGTCGTTTCTGCGCTTGTCGGGCATACGCATGATGCTCGACCAACTGCGCGAATTTTGCAGCGTCGAGGGCCACAAACTGCAAGTCATCACCACTACTTATTGTGGCATTACCGAGGCTAAAGCTATTGAACAATTATCTGAACTGCCTAACACAGAGATACGCATATCATACAACACACGCATTGAACGCCTGCATGCTAAATCGTATATCTTTGTTCGCAACTCGGGGCTTAGCACTGCCTATATTGGCTCGTCAAACCTTTCGCGTTCGGCACAAACCGATGGGTTGGAGTGGAACATACGTGTTACGAATGTTGAAAACCCGCATATCATCAAGTCGGCATTGGCCACTTTTAAGCAATATTGGAACAGCTCAAACTTTGAGGATTTCAACATTGGCGGTATCAACAAATTTAATCGCGAACTCAACAACCAACGTTACCAACCATCGCTCATTTCGGCCAAGGCCTTTCAACACTATCAGCTTCTGCCACACCAAAAAAACATCCTCGACCGCCTGCAGGCAGAGCGAACACAAAACCATCTTTACCGCAACTTGGTGGTAGCTGCCACCGGCACGGGTAAAACGGTAGTTTCGGCTTTCGACTACAAAAAGTTTTACTACCAACACCCTCACCACAACAAACTGCTCTTTGTTGCTCATCGCGAGGAAATTTTACAGCAAGCCTTACGCACGTATCAAAGCGTGTTGAACGATGCCAACTTTGGCGAACTATGGGTGGGCAACAATCGGCCAACGAATAGCTTAGACCACTTGTTTGTGTCGGTAGCAATGCTGAACAATAACATAAAGTTATTTAAGGAACAAGGACTTGATTTTTACGACTACATTGTTATTGACGAAGCACACCATGCTGCCGCAGCAAGCTACCGCACAATACTCAACGACTTTAAGCCTAAAATTTTATTAGGCCTTACGGCTACCCCCGAACGTATGGACGGGCAAAGTCTACTACCCGACTTTGGCAATAAAATCAGTGCGTCAATTAGGTTGCCTCAAGCTCTTAACGAGGGGTTGCTTACTCCGTTTCAATACTTGTGTATTTCAGACCCTCTCGACCTTTCGGGTAATGATTTGTGGGCTAATGGTAAATATATTCTTACTAAACTTACTGACCGCCTATGCAATAACGAGCGCGTGGGACTTATCGTTAGGAAATTGCAACAATACTTGCCCGATGAAACAAAATGTCGCGCCTTGTGCTTTTGCTCTGACAAAAGACATGCAAGCTATATGGCAAGCCAACTGCGCCAATACGGACTCAATGCTGCAGTGCTCACTGCCGACACACCCAACAGCGAGCGACAACGACTAAATAAGGAGTTGGCTGCGGGAAGGGTGAACTACCTTTGCGTGGTAGATATCTTTAATGAGGGTGTAGACATACCCGAGGTAGACACGGCATTGTTTCTGCGTCCGACAGATAGTTTGACCATTTTTCTGCAACAATTGGGGCGCGGTTTGCGCTTGAGCGCAGGAAAAGACTACTTAACGGTCCTCGACTTTGTGGCGCAAGTAAACAAGCAATACGACTTTACAAGCCGCTTCAGAGCACTATGTGTACGCCAAGACAAAAACGTTGAAGACCAAGTAAAAAATGGTTTTACCATTCTGCCTCATGGCTGCTCTATATTTATGGAGCAAAAGGCCAAAAGCTATATCCTTAACAATATTCATAGCTCTATCTACAACAACTCGCGACTGCGAAAAGAGCTTTCGACATACGACTACACACCATCGCTCTCGACATTTCTTAAGAACATTGGACAGGACATACGCATTATCTATAAGTCGAATGCATGTTGGACCACACTTAAATGTGATGCTGGAAAATGCTGCATGAATAGCCTTAACGATACAACAAAACGGCTTATGAAAGGCATGGCTAACCTCATACACATTAATACTGCGCAATATATCGACTTTATTCGTCGTTTTGTAGCGGCTAATTGCGAGATAAAGAGTGTCATCAAGAGCAAAACTGACAAGCACTTTGCCACAATGCTCTACTATGCACTATTTCAGGCTAAAATAGGTAATACCGAATTTAAAAACATAGACGAGGCATTGCATAGCATAGAGCTATATCCGCTACTGAAGCAAGAAATAAGCGAGATAACAGACTGCCTAACAGAGAATGCCGCATTCAACACCTACCCTCTTGGCAACAACCTGCCACAAGGATTGGAACTTTATGGATGTTACACACGCGAAGAGATTTTTACTTTATTCGACCGCCAAACGCCTGAAAAGAAAATGCAAGGTGTTGCTTCGGGGGCATTCAACGTTGAAGAGTTGAACCTTGAACTTTTTTTTGTTACGCTCAATAAATCTGATCGTGACTTCTCGCCTTCCACTCAATACAATGATTACTTTATCAATGAAAACATCTTTCATTGGCAGTCGCAAAACAATATGTCGCATAGTAACAAGGGCGAAAGATATGTAAACCAAACTAAAAATGGTAGGCGCTTCATGCTCTTTGTGCGCGAAGACAAAAAGGATGGCTACGGCAACACTTGTCCATACTACTGCATGGGATTGGTTAATTACATCAAATCGAGTGGGAACTTCCCCATGAACATTGAGTGGAAATTAGAGCGCCCTGCCTTATCGCAATTTATCAAAGCTATATAATACTTTTCTATATAGACTATAAATAAAGCAGATTGGTTTATTGGGGCCGATTACAACAAAACATAGCGCAACATAAATACAGTATGCAACCTGCAATTATAGGCATAAAAAAGGATGCAACAACCATTTTATTGATTGTTGCATCCTTTAATATGTTCTACTAATAAAATGAGTTTAACTCATTAATCTTCAGCAGGTTTCATGTTAGTATAAACCGTCTGAACATCATCAAACTCTTCAAGGCGTTCTACCATTTTGTCAATGCTTTCGCGCTCTTCTGGAGTAACCTCTTTCAAGTCGTTTGGGATGTAAGTAAACTCAGCCGCAAGCACCTCAAAACCATTCTCTTCAAGGTGTTTCTGAATTTGAGCAAAGCACTTAGGATCACCATAGATGGTTACGCTGCCCTCTTCTTCGTCCTCGTCATATTCATCTTCTACACCATAGTCAATGAGATCGAGAATAAGTTCGTCCATATCTACGCCTTCCTTCTTGCGAATGGTAAATACAGCCTTATGGTCGAACAAGTATGCCAACGAACCCATTGTGCCAAGGTTGCCATTAAACTTGTTAAACACTGAACGTACATCGCCTACCGTACGAGTGGCATTATCAGTTAATGTATCAACAAAGATGGCAATACCGTGAGGACCATAACCTTCGTAAGTCATTGTTTTGTAATCACTCTGATCCTTGCCACATGCGTTTTTGATAGCACGTTCAATGTTATCCTTTGGCATGTTTTCACGCTTACAAGTTGCAATGATTGCACGCAATGTTGGGTTGTTCTCTGGCTCTGGACCACCAGCTTTCACAGCAACAGCAATTTGTTTACCTAACTTCGTAAAAGTACGAGCCATATGACCCCATCTTTTTAGTTTTGTTGCTTTTCTGTATTCAAAAGCTCTTCCCATTGGAGTATGAATTTATTAAAATACATATAAGCAGTTGCAATCAATATTTTTTACATGCTCACAGCATTATACTCTTTAATTACAACAACTTATATGTAAAATCTGTGTTATTATTAATTGTTTCTCTAAAATAGATGTCTTTACAAGATATAAGTTTATTAGCGCAATGAAGCACCCAACTGCTTTTCAAGATTAGCAACGATTTTGTTCATCACAGCATCTGTTTGCTTATCATTCATTGTCTTATTTTCATCTTGCAAAACAAAGTTTACAGCATAGCTCTTCTTGCCTGCTTCAAGGTTCTTGCCCTCATAAACATCAAACAATTCTACTTTCTTCAAGAGTTTCTTCTCTGAAGCATAAGCAATCTGCTCTATCTGTCCAAACTCTACATTCTTGTCTACTAAGAGCGCAAGGTCACGACTTACAGATGGGTACTTAGAGATTTCCTTAAACGAAACAGTGCCCTTATGAAGCTTCTTCATAAGCATTGACCAATTGATCTCTGCATAATAAACTTCTTGCTGCAAATCGAACTGAGCTGTGATGGCTTTTGCTACAAGACCAAACTCTACCATGACCTTACCATTCTTTCTGTCGGCAATGGCCAAACTCTTAGAGAATATGTCATTTTCGCCATGTACCATCTTTAAAGAACCCATTTCGCATCCTAAGCGAGTGAGGATGTTCATTACATAAGCCTTGAGTTCATATATCGATGATGCCTCGTTGGGATGTGCCCAAGAGCCTTCAATGCGGTTGCCCGTAAGCCACAAGCTCAAGAAATGTGCTTGGCTATAAGCATTTAGCGTATGGTCGGCAGTATGCTTTGACGAGTTGTAGTAATAGCAATTACCGCTCTCAAAGAAACGAAGGTTCTGCTGCTTACGATTAACATTGTGCGATATGCTTTCAAGACCACCAAAGAGTAATGTCTCGCGCATAACATTCAAGTCGCTGCTAAGAGGATTGATAACACGCACCAATTCATCGGCTGCATAATGCTTGAGCGAAGTGTAATATGCCTCCTTTGTAAGAGAGTTGTTAAGGATTTCGCGGAAGCCTTGACCTACTAATTGCTCGGCTACAATGTTCTCTAACTTGTTAGCTCTGTCGACATCACCCTTAATGGTTAAACTTGATTTGACAGAGGTTGGTATTTCAACATTATTATAGCCATAAATACGCAAAATATCCTCTACAACATCGCAAGGACGCTGCACATCTACACGATATGCAGGAACGCTCAACGTGATAGAATCGGCATCTTCGGTCTCAATCTTCATTTCTAACGAAGTAACAATCTCCTTTATTACTTCTACAGGAATAGTTTTACCAACAAGGTCGTGAACGTATTTATATTCGAGTTTTACCTCAAAGTTCTTCTGCAATCCTGGAGCCTCAATATCCTTGATATCCATAGCAATGGTTCCACCTGCCAACTCCTTAACTAAGATAGCTGCTACCTTTAGTGCATAAATTTGTCCATCGGGGTCTATGCCACGTTCGAAACGGAACGATGCATCTGTACTCAGTCCGTGACGGCGAGCACTCTTACGTATCCATGTTGGATGGAAGTAAGCACTTTCAAGCAAAACATCCTTAGTAGTGTCATAGGTGCCAGAACCACGTCCACCCATCACACCTGCTATACACATAGGCTCTTTTGCATTGCAAATAGCCAAATCACGATCTGTGAGCGTATGCTCTACCCCATCGAGGGTTTGGAACTTCGTGCCATTTGGCATAGCCTTAACCACAACCTTGTTGCCTTCAATCATATCAGCATCAAAGCAGTGTAAAGGTTGGCCGTATGCCATCATTACATAATTAGTGATGTCCACAATATTGTTTATCGGACGCAAACCAATCGTATTGAGTTTGTCCTTTAACCATTGTGGGCTTTCTTTCACTTCGCAATCCTTGATGGTAACAGCACAATAACGAGGACAAGCCTCTGGGTTTTGTACTTCAATATCGATATTTAAATCGTTTGAATCTACCTTAAATGATGATACATCCATACGATGCAAGGCTGTTTTCTTTCCGTTGCGGATAAGCCAAGCATACAAATCACGAGCTACACCGTAATGAGAGCATGCATCTGCACGATTAGGGGTAATATCCACCTCTATTACATAGTCGCTTTCGAGTCCGTAATATGCTGCGGCCTTCATGCCTACAGGAGTATCTGCTGGTAGAACAATTATACCATCATGGCTCTTTCCAACACCGATTTCATCTTCTGCGCATATCATGCCAAAGCTTTCAACGCCACGCAGTTTAGATTTCTTTATAGTGAAGCATTGGTCGCCATCATAAAGTTTTGTACCTATTGTTGCAACTATTACCTTTTGCCCTGCAGCTACGTTAGGGGCACCACAAACAATTTGTTGAGGAGCTTCGCCACCCAAATCTACTTGACAAATGTGCATGTGGTCGCTATTGGGATGAGGCTCGCAGCTAAGCACGTGTCCTACAACAAGTCCTTCAAGACCACCTTTTATAGCTTGTACTTCTTCTACGCCATCTACTTCAAGACCTTCACTTGTAAGTGCATCTGCAACTTCTTGTGCTGTAAGGTCAAAATCGACGTATTCTTTCAGCCATTTATAAGAAATATTCATATCGTTTTATATAGAATAAGTGCATTTTAAAGCGTGGCAAAATTACTTTATTTTTTGTAAATATCCAAATTTTTAATAGCATGTTGTCATAAATACCAATTTAAGGCTTATGGTTATTGTTAATTCATATATATTTCAGTACTTTTGCATACAATATTGATTAGAATTTAAATAAAATGAATCATATCTTTGCGGAATTTGCAAGTCCATTCCTTTTAATATTGAAAGGATTATTGGTGGGTATAATCGCTTCTGCCCCAATGGGTCCAGTAGGTATTTTATGTATCCAGCGAACTATGCAAAAGGGCCGTAACTACGGCATAGTTACAGGAGCAGGTGCAGCATTGAGCGACATTATATATGCACTAATTACAGGTTTGGGAATGTCGTTCGTTATGGATTTTATAGACAATGAACAAAACATTTTTTGGCTTAAACTCATTGGTAGTGTGATGCTATTTATCTTTGGCATTTACATGTATCGTTCTGATCCTCGCAAAAGCATTCACCCATCATCAGGAGGTAAGGGCACGCTTATTCATAACTTTACAACGGCGTTTCTTATTACGCTATCTAATCCGTTGATTATCTTTTTGTTTATAGCATTATTTAATATGCTAACCTTTGTCATCCCTGGCAATTGGTTTGGTCAATGTATTGGATACTTGTCTATCGTTGCAGGTGCCATGTTGTGGTGGTTGGGACTGACATACGTAATCAACAAAATGCGAAACAACTTCGGTCCACGAGGCATCCAACGCCTCAACCGCACCATTGGTGTGATTGTGCTTGCTGCTTCAATCATATATGCATGCACCACATTGTTTAATCTTTCTCTATATTAAGCATTTAAAATGCAACTTTAATATCATGATCATTGCAGACAAATTAAAAGGTAAAAACAGAGCGGAATACCTGTTGTATATGTGGCAGGTTGAAGACATTATACGCGCTTATCACTGCGATGCAGACGCTATTGCGAAAAACTATATAAGCAGATTTAAGCTTGATGACAACAAGCGAAAAGCTACAGAAGAATGGTATAGCAATTTGTGCGAAATGATGCGAAGTGAAGGCAAAATGCAACATGGACATTTGCAGATATGTCAAAACATTCTGCAAGAACTCATTGAACTTAATGCCAATTTGCTCCATTCCACTCGTTTCCCTTATTATAGAGAAATGTACTACAAGGTACTGCCTTATGTAGTAGAATTGCGCAGCAAGAACAAACAGGCACATGCCGATACTACTTTAGAGGAACCCGAACTGCAAACATGCTTTGATTTGTTGTATGGAGTAATGATGTTACGCCTACAAAAAAAAGCTATCAGCAGCGAAACTGAAAAGGCAGTAAAGGATATTTCAACCCTATTGGGCCAATTATCTGATTATTATTTTAAGGACAAAAAAGAGCCTTTAGATTTTTAACTAAATGCAAAAAAGGAAGGTTACTTTAACTACATATTCATATAGTTCTATAATTGATTAACATACATCATGAAACAAATACTTGTAACTGGTTGCAACGGACAACTTGGTAACGAAATTCAACTTTTAGCACCTAAATACGAAGATAGTTGCAACTTCTTCTTTACGGATATCAACGAACTTGACATTACTAATCGCAAAGCCGTATACTCATTTATTGAGCAAAATCACATAGGCATTGTGATCAATTGTGCTGCATTTACAGCCGTAGACAAAGCTGAAAGTAATGAAGAACTCTGCAACCTGCTCAACAACGAAGCACCTGGATATTTGGCAGAAGCTGTTGCATCTGTAGGTGGCACTATGATACAAGTTTCTACAGACTACGTGTTTGATGGAACCTCATGCATTCCATATAAAGAAGAGGATGCAACCAACCCTCAAACCGTATATGGTCGTACAAAGTTGGCGGGCGAAGAAAATGTAATTCGTTCATGTGCAGGCTCTATGGTTATCCGCACAGCATGGTTATACTCTACATTTGGCAACAACTTTGTTAAGACTATGATACGCCTTGGCAAGGAGCGCGATGCCTTAGGTGTTGTGTTCGACCAATTGGGTTCGCCTACCTATGCACGCGACTTAGCACGCGCTATTATGCAAATAGTTGAGAAAGGTATTGTGCCTGGAGTTTATCATTTCACTAACGAGGGTGTATGCTCATGGTACGACTTTACACGTGCCATTCACAGACTTGAAGGTATCAATGACTGCAAGGTCAACCCTATCCACACAGAGGATTATCCTGTTCCTGCCAAGCGTCCTCACTTCTCTGTATTAGACAAAAGCAAAATCAAAAAAACCTTTGGCATTGACATCCGCTGGTGGGAAGATGCACTTAAGGAATGCATCAAAGAACTTTAAGAGCAAGTATATTGGTCTTGAGTTACACCATACATTGTCACATAAACACACGCATAAAATACATACTAAACAACTTATATGAACCAAGAAATTGCTCGTCGTCGCACATTTGCTATCATCTCTCACCCAGATGCTGGTAAAACCACATTAACCGAAAAGCTCTTGCTTTTTGGTGGCCAAATACAAGTGGCTGGTGCGGTGAAAAACAATAAGATAAAAAAGACTGCTACATCCGACTGGATGGAGATAGAAAAGCAACGTGGTATATCTGTCACTACTTCTGTGATGGAGTTCGACTACGAAGGTTATAAGGTGAATATTCTTGATACTCCTGGTCACCAAGACTTTGCTGAAGACACCTTCCGCACACTTACAGCCGTAGATTCTGCGATTATTGTTGTTGATGGAGCCAAAGGCGTCGAAGCACAAACACGTAAGCTCATGACGGTTTGCCGTATGCGCAAAACGCCTGTTATAATCTTCATCAATAAGATGGATCGTGAGGGTAAAGACCCCTTTGACCTTCTTGACGAACTTGAACAAGAGTTGCAAATCAAGGTACGTCCGCTTTCATGGCCTATTAATCAAGGAGCAAGATTTAAGGGTGTTTACAACATTTACGAACAACAGCTCAACCTTTTTGCTCCAGACAAACAAAAGGTTACAGAGAAGATCGCTGTTGACATTAATAGCTCTGAACTCGAAAAACATGTAGGCGAACAAGACGCTCAACAGTTGCGCGATGATTTGGAACTTGTTGATGGCGTTTATCCTACATTTGAAGAAACTGACTACCTTAATGCAGATGTTGCTCCTGTATTTTTTGGTTCAGCACTCAACAACTTTGGTGTGAAAGAACTGCTCGACTGCTTTGTTAAGATAGCCCCCTACCCTCGCGACACACAAGCTGAGGAACGAATGGTACACCCCGACGAACCCAAGTTTACTGGTTTTATTTTTAAGATAACAGCTAACATCGACCCCAACCATCGTTCGTGCATTGCTTTCTGCAAGGTATGTTCGGGTAAGTTTGAGCGTAACAAGCCTTACCTTCATGTGCGCAACAACAAAACTGTGCGTTTTTCATCGCCCACTCAGTTTATGGCACAACGCAAGAGCACTATAGACGAGGCTTGGGCTGGTGATAT
This sequence comes from uncultured Prevotellamassilia sp., assembly GCA_934255485.1. Classification (GTDB taxonomy): domain Bacteria; phylum Bacteroidota; class Bacteroidia; order Bacteroidales; family Bacteroidaceae; genus Alloprevotella. The sequence continues at coordinate 18,230 of CAKQOG010000010.1, forward strand.
AGTTGGTTTACCTGATAATGGCATATTTAAAATTGGTGACACACTAACCGAAAGCGAAAAACTCCACTTCCGCGGTTTGCCTTCTTTCTCACCCGAAATGTTTAAGTACATTGAGAATGCCGACCCAATGAAAACTAAGCAACTCAACAAGGGTATAGAGCAACTTATGGACGAAGGTGTGGCACAACTCTTTGTCAATCAGTTTAATGGTCGTAAGATTATTGGTACTGTAGGCCAATTACAATTTGAAGTTATACAATACAGACTTGAAAACGAGTATAATGCTAAATGCCGTTGGGAGCCTATACACCTTTATAAAGCTTGTTGGATTGAGAGCGACGATCAAGCAGAACTTGAAAACTTCAAGAAACGTAAGTATCAATATATGGCTAAAGACCGCGACGGGCGCGATGTGTTCCTTGCAGACTCTGGCTATGTGCTACAAATGGCACAACAAGATTTCAAGCACATTAAGTTCCACTTTACAAGTGAATTTTAAGCAAATATTCTGCACTATATAAGCATATAGCATAAGGGAGAAAAGCAATATTCTGCATTTTCTCCCTTATGCTATTTTTTAACTCATATTATGTAAACTATTAAACTTTCAACTCCACCAATCCCTTTACAAAAGCTTTAATTATAAGCTCTGTAGTATTGGCTGCATTGAACTTTGATAGTAAATGAGCTTTGTGTGTATTGATTGTATTAACCGAAACAAACAATTCGTCGGCTATCTCCTTAGCCTTCATGCCTTTTGCCAATTTACAAAGTACCTTCTTCTCTTGGGCTGTGAGAGTATCGCTTGTTTGCGGTATGTGCATCTCGATATGGCTCACGAGTTTCTTAAATTGATCACAAAAATATTTATCACCATTTAAGATACATTCTACTGCATACTGCAACTCTTTTGGAGTGCAACTTTTAAATACCACTCCGTCTAAATCAGAGCGCATCAGTGCATTGATATACCATATTTCTTCATGCGAGGTATATACCAACGAACGTGTGTGGGGCGAATGTATTTTTATGTAATTAATGAGCGTTAATCCAGAAGAACCGGCCAATGCCAAATCAACAATAGCCAAATCTATTTTGCAAGACTCAAGTATTTGTATAGCTTCTTCAATACTACTGCTTATCAGAACCTCATCTATACACGAAAGGCATTTGAGCGTAACCTTCAAACCCTCTAATAATATAGCATGATCGTCACAAATGATAACTGAGAACTTTTCTTGCATAATGACAAATTGGTATTATTGATATAATTGTATTGCAAATATAGGTCAATGTTTCATTATATTTATCATTAAAAATAGTGATAAATTTATTCTATACTTGCCCCAATATCCAAAAGCTACCATTGCAAGTATAAGTAGGCATTCAAAATTAAATTGTATGCGCAGTTCTGCCTTAATTGATATAAATCTTGAGCATTACTTACCCTCTAACATCTGATATATAGCACATTCATCCCATCTGTGGTTGTAGTATTCATAACCTTTGCTCCTATACGCTTTAAGCGTTCATTAATAGAGTGCAGACCTATACCATTAGAGGGTTTGTTTTCATGGTTATTATTTATAGATGGCGCATCGCTTATTAGTTGCAACACTACGCATTCATGCTCCATTCCAAGATGAATACTTATGCTTTTAGGCTTACCATGCTTTATCAAATTGGTCATCCATTCTTGTACAATACGATAGAGTTGAAGGCCTTTGTCTTGCTCCACTTTAGCCCAATCTTGAGTTGTATCAATATTCAAATCAACCTTAAATCTGTTGGTTTCGGTGAGTTTGTAGCACAAGGCCGATAGCATTTGGTCTAACGAAGCATACTGCATATTAGGCGGCATAAGATCGTGCGAGATTTGTCGTATATCGTTGCGTACATTGTGTAGTTGTTCTATGGCTTCTTCTATCTTATCCGTCGATAACATTTGCATCTCCGTTACCAAAAGGTCGTTGCACACACCATCGTGCAGTTCTTGCGCCATACGTTTACGTTCGGTTTCTATGCCATCAATATAGTTTTTTGCCTCAACAAGTAGAATCTTATTCTTTTGTTGTCTATGGTAGAAAAACACACCTACAGCCCCCAGCAAGATAAGCGCCACACTACCCACAAGCGACATGCCCAAGCGCCATTGTTTTACCTCATCAGCAGCAGCTTGGTTTTGCAATTGCAGAATTTTAAATTCTTTTTCCTTCGCATCGTATCGAGCTGCTGCATCACTCGATTGCTGTTGTATTTTGATTTGTTGAATAGAGTCTGCTATATAATAAGCTTCGCGATAAAAGTAGCAAGCTTTGTCTGTTTTCCCCACACCCTCGTAGGCCCGTGCCACCATCAGCATCACCTTATCGCGCTCCGACGATACAGCTGGTCCATTTTCATAGAGCACAAGAGCAGAAGCCAATGCCTTCTTCCATTGTCGAGTTACAAAATAATAGTTGGCCTTAGCATGTTCGAGTTGCATACGCTCCGACCCATTAGGAGTTAGCTTTGCCACAATTTGGTTTGTTCTCTTGATAAGTCCTGGTATCTCGCCATATCGTTGTGGCTGTTGCGTGAGCAAGGTGATAAGAGGCGATAGGCAACTTGCCTCTGCCAAGGGCTCATGAGCCTTTTGCGCAAGGTCTATACCTTTTTTCAGGTAGCTCTCGGCTTCAACAAATTTAGTTGGGTTAGCCGTTAGTATCGTGCCTAACCCCGCATATACCGATACGCGCAAAGCTGGTTCGGCAGCGTTTTCATACTTCAGTGCATTGCGCAACATCTTTTCAGTATCAGCCACTCTGCCCACTCTGCTACATAGTGCAGCATAGTTTTGATAACCCGAAAAAGCAAGCATTCTGCTATGGCGAATGCCGTAATTTATCACCTTTTCGTAACACTTTGCCGCCTCATCAAAAGCCTGCAATCGACTGTGGCAAATGCCCATGCTGCATAGTTGATTATATTGTTCTTTTGCGTCTTTAAGTTGCTTTGCCCATTGATAAGCTTCTGTAAATAGCTTTAGCGCATCGGCTGTTTTGCCTTGTGCCAATAGTGCCTCTCCTTGCGCAGCATTTATGGTTATACGCTCTTTGACATTGGGCTTTAATGTTTTGGCCAACATTACATACTTCAGTGCTGAGTCGGGATTTGAACTACTATACACTTTAGCTAATTCGGCAACAATTTGCGCATTTTTGCCTTTTGTCACCATTTGTTTTTTTAATGCCTGCACTTGTGGTTGTGCAACCATGCTTGCGAACACGAAAGAAAAAAATAGGCTTAATATCGTTTTCTTCATAACGTATTGAGGTTTAAGATTATTTGTCTACAAATATAATATAACTTGTTTGTATAACAAAACAGTCACCATTCTTTTCTGAAAGAATAGTGACTGTTACTAAAATTTATTATCCTATTTCACAATGATTTTTCGTGTCGTTCCATCGCTCATCACCACGATATTAACACCTCTTTGTGGAGAAGAAAGTTTGCGACCATCTATAGCATAGCGTGCCTTCTCTTCGGCTGTAGCGGTTGCAATAGCGGGAGTTGTTACGGCATCAATTCGCATGCTATGGTCGGCAAGGTTGATGAGTAAAGGTTCGTAAGCATTGAAAGTATATGTAACGTTAGCTTTTTCTAACTTCCATTTATACGTACCTTTGGGCAGATAAACTGTAATGGTATCGTTCTTCCTAATGGTATCGTTCTTCCAATACATACTGGTGTAGCTAATATTTTCTTTTTTACTTTCGTCGTCACTCAAGATTGTTAAGTGATCATTGCCATCAGACGATGAATAGCCATCGTCTTTAAGCACCGAATAGCAGTTAGTAAACCTGATAGCAACTGGTGCATCCATCACAACTGGAGTAGCAGCTATCTTGTTCGATGAAAAGATGGGATTGTTTTGTTGGAACACCTCTGGCACAAACTCATTAAACCTATAACCAGTTACATACATATTGATGTAGAAGTAGGGTTTTAGGTTGCCCGATGAGGCATCTTTTGTAATTTTCATCTGCACATCATCGCCAATAGTATCTGATTGCAAACGGAGATTATAATTGGGGCGCCATTGGTTATAAGCAAAATCAACGGGATAATGACTATAAAAACCTACTGCCAAATAAGGGGTTTTGTTCTTAGCAAGCCCCTTAATATTTAGGTCATATTGGTCGGGTTGGCATCGTGCAAACTCAATGTTTTGAACGGCATCTTCGCCCACATGGATAGAACGAACAACATAGTTGTTAGCAAAATTACAAGGCGAAATAAAGGTGGCATCATCGCTCTGAATATTTTTCATTTCTACTACAAAATCGCCTGGAAATGCAAGGAACTCCACATAGTTTGCTCCATCCTTAGCATACGTGCCCACCTTAAAGTTGCTTGTTGCAAAAGGCATTCCACAATAATAACCCCAAGCATACTGACTTTTTTTGTTTGTGGCTGCCACACCATCGGCATATATGGCCGAAGACACTTGTGTGACAGATGAAAAACTGCATCGTTTGCCTTTTTCGTTGGTTATGTACAGACGCACTTTTTTTGCATTGCTATAGTCAAATGCGAGCGATTGTTGCGCATTGTTGTTTGCCACATAAGTGCCCGTGTGCACGGCATAACGATAGTCTTGTGGCACAATAAGATAGTCAAGCCGTTCGCCTTTGGGTATATAAACAACGCCCGTATCCCCTTGGGCTACCTTTAGCCCATTCATAAAGCGATTATAATTAAAGGCATTACTCCTCATGCGGTTAGGTACAAAATAGAAAGCCAAAGGCTTGCCATCAGCGTCGGTTGCCGTAACGTTTATGCGAGTGCAAGTTTGCTGATAATTTAGCACAAAGCGTTGTTGTATGCGTTTTCTTACATACACACTATCCTTTATTACTCTTGAATAATGCGGGCTAAACACTCTGTAATAAACCATTCTGCCCTCTTCATCCTTTTTCCAGTTATAAAAAAAACACACCGTGGCATCGCCATTTCGCACACTGCCTTTACCCACCGTTATGTTCTTTAAAGTTGCGGGATATTCGTTAAAATCGCATGCTATTTCGCTATCGTCATCAAGCAAGCGCTTGTCTGTTGAACACCACACGGTTGCATCATTAAAGATGTTATGATAGACATATTGATCCAAAAACTTGTTGAGAGCCTCGTCTGACAATTCTTCGGTAGGATTTTCATAAAACCTAAATTGAACAGAGATAGAGGCTTTGGCCGATACTCCGCTAAGACACATAAGCAGTAAAATGAGCCACGACTTTAAGTGTAATAAACATTTCATAAGCTATCAAATTAAAAGGTAAATGAGAGAAATACATTAACGATAATTAATCTGTGGCAAAGGTATATGCAGCATCTAATAAAAAACTCATTATAAATAGTGATTTTTACACTTTTTGTTCTATGATATTGCTCTTTTTGAACTACACTTTTAAGCACCTCATCTTGCCATCATGTGTTTTTATGTTTATAAACAAAAGTTCGCAAGTTTGCTAATAATAGCATTAAAGTTTGCTCACTTCGGTCGAGATGAATGCTCACTTCGATCGGAATGAATGTTCACTGCGGTCGGAATGAATGCTCACTGCGGTCGGAATGAGCAAACTTTAATGCGTATTCTTATATAACTATAAAGGTCTTCTGCCAAAACTATAACGTTGGCATTAAGCTACTATATGTCATATTATGCTATTTTTTGAATACAACCTTTTTTACATTGCCATTTTGCTTCATTATGTAAACCCCATGCGAGGGTGATTTTATCCTCCGCCCCTGCAAATCGTAATATTCAACCACCTTATCATTAGCATTGTCCGTAAGTCGTGCAATTGCAGTTCTGTTTGTTAGCTTCACATCTATACTTTCAGACCACTCTGAGTAAGCCTCGTCTTTAACCGCACGAGCCCTACACTGAAAGTGCAAGGATTTTACATCAGTTATGGTATAAGCATAGTCTGTAATGCCAGTAACACAATATTTCTCTGTTGGCTTAGTCATAGCCTCTATCATGGCACGCTTTGTTAGTTCTTCGGCAATAAAATAGCCTCTATACAGCGCTAACGAACTTACATAAAACGAGCTATCAGCAACCAATCGTATGGCATAAGCTTGGTTACTCAGCGAATCGAAATGGCATACAAGCGTAGCAGAATCGGTGGGTATAATAACACTTTTCACCGTGTCGTCTTGCTGTGTAACCAATAGTGCACGCACATTGCCTCCGATAGGTTGTGACAATTGTAGCTTTAGTGTTGCATCGGCACTATTTGCCATAAACCATGGTGTTTGCATATAGCCTTTCCGCATACCATCTACTTTAGCTCCCTTTGAAGAGGTGTAGATATATTTGCCTTGCCACCCCTTGGTTTGCGTGTAAGAGTCAAAATAAATCGATACATCCATACGTCCATCGGGGGCGCCATCTTCGAGTTTCATGATAGCGAAAGATTCGTTTACGACCATGCTATCCATAGGCATTCGCCTAAGCTCTGTTGCTTCTATTTCAAAGCTATCTACAGCCTCTGGTGAGTTCCATTTTAGGGTAAAAGTTTGTTCATCCGCCACTTCTGCTTGTAAATTATAGGGTGCACTTACATAGATACCTCCCATAAAATCGAAACTAATTTTGCCATCTTCTTCCTTAATGTTTGAGAGCGGTTTGTTTATCAAATTACTGCCGCTTGTATCGGCATGATAAAAACATCCTCCAACATTAAGATGCGAGGCTGCATCAAACGCTCTCACATTGTTTCGCCCTGGAAAGAGGTCGCCTTTTACCTCCTCTTCTGTTAAATAATAGCGTTTTGACAACGCATAATTTTTTAATGTGCCAAAACTATTGTCGGCGGGTACAAATGCCATGCGCTGATGACTAACATCTGTATTTACCTTGTTGTTTTTCCAACTATTAGCATTGTAGTCTACATGAGTAATAAGCAAGCCATGCATGCCTGTATACTGACCTACGTATGAGAACCAACGATCTGGTTGACGGTTTTCGAGTGTGAAATATTCATCTGCATAGTGGTCGTTGCGTATTAAGTATGCCTTAGCTACATTGCCCACACACTCCATTCCTAATATACGCTGCATGGATGTCAATTCTTCAAAATCGAGCCAGCCTGCAAGCCAACGCTCATAAGCCGAATATCCACATGGTACCTCGCCATTACCATTTGGTCCAGAGTAAGCTCCACTATCCATTATATCCCAATATTGCATAGCACTTCCGCCCTTATAACTCACATCATAAAAATCGGGAATACCCAAGCAATGGCTAAACTCATGGCATGCTGTGCCTATGCCAATAAGCCTGTTGCCACTCGTTCCAGCAAGCTCGCAAGAACAAGCATAAACCTCTATTTTAACACCATCAAGCGTAATGGCTCCTTCGTCATCTCCTCTATACACTCTGCTTGAAAGCGAACCTTTGTGTGGCCATATTGTTTCCTCTGGAGCACCCATTGCCTCGCCATATCCTGCATATACGATGTAAACTTGCTCTACCACTCCATCATCATCCCAATCGTATTGACTATAATCCACATCAGTATCAACCAAACGGCAGGCCTCTGCTACCATCTGTCCAACATTTACATCGGTTTGCGATGTCAGATTGTCGTTAGAGCCATAATACTCATAGTTTTTACTCAATGTTACTGGCCCTACAACATCAAAAACAAGATTGAACTTTCCGTAACTTTGGTCGACAAAATAGTCATGCACCGAACCTATATGCCCATTTTCGGCATAGCCTACTTCGTTAAACATTCGGTTAAATGCAACATTGGGTTGAGGTGTTTTCATGCTAAGGTTGGCAAAGTTTACGAGTATAACCAAGCCCTTTTTATTGCCCACATAGTTTAGCCTTTCGCCCGTTTGCAAAGAATGCGGAGTGGCGTACTTATCTTCTGCATACCTTTGACGAACAGTAGTGCTCCGTTTTAACATTTTGTTCATCAGTGAATGCTTATAACGCATTACATAATCAGCCTCTTCACTGCTCCTTACATCGGCATTGTGTGCTAACATATTACCTATCCATACGCTATCACCTTGGGCTTTAGCATAATAAAAAAACTGGTCTGCCCCTCTCATTATGAGCATGCCGTCGGCAGTAGTTGCATAATGAAAATGTTCATCACCATGCAAACATACCATGAGATAAGTACTATCTTTTTGAAGCACTTTAAACAGCCTTGAGTCTGCCGGAACTGCATTTAAGCGAAACATAGCCAAGAAGCATAGCCATAACAATATTATATTTTTCATGATTTCAGAGTTTTTATACGCCTTACTTTAGCACCTTATTCATAGATAAACAAAAATCTCCACAGCGAAATGAAATAACTCTCATACCACTGTGGAGATATGCCTACTTATTAAAATATATTACTTTGTTAATCGCAATTGCAAGGCTTTTTTTGCAAAAAAAGATTTGGTTTCAGACAACTTATTGGCAGAAGTTGATACCGAGTTTACATCTAAGTAGCCTACTCCCCAACCATCATCTGTTGTTATAAACAATACATAAGTTTTAGAGTCTGACGTAACAAATAGGTAGGTATCATCTACACTATTAACCAAGGTATAATTCTTGTCGAGATAGTTATAAAGTTCGTCTCTTGTCACATCTCCTTTTTTGTAATATATGTCTGATTCATAGAGTCCTGTAGTTGAAGATGTAAAGAAATATTCAATGCGACTCTCCTTGCCCATACCTTTGTACTTAATAGAATAAGCTCCACCATCAACTGCTTGAGCCTTGCCAGCAGATCCCATCGTCATCGTATATGCCGACATAAAAGACTGCACTGTGCTAACGCTTCCACCCCATGTTTGGTAAACATCGGGGACAAGTTTTGATGAAGTTCCAATAGCATTTAACCACGAATTTAGACCTTCCAAAGTGCCAACATAATGCGCGGGTACGTTTTCGTCATCAACATAATAAAAACCAGTGTAATAGGTCTTGCCAGTTTCGAGTTTCATAGCCCCTTTATTCGCATTGTAATATGTCCAAGTACTGGTGCCTTCGTTCTCTTTCTTCTGGAACTCAAACTTATAATCTATCTGCGATTCCAACATATAACGTGTGCAACGCTGAGAGGACTCAGAAGCATCAACATCCACTTCGCCGCGAACGTTCATGTATCCTTTTCTTGAACCATCATAATAATAGCGTTCGTCTTCAGACAATGAAGGGTTGAGTTTGTATCTATTCAACAAATCGTCGGTAACAAACCCTGCTTTAACATGGGTAGACTTGCCGAAATTGAAGAAGTACATTTGAAACAAAGAGCCTATGGCCCCTGGTGTTATCGAAAGCATCTTCTCTTCACCATTTATTGAAACACTTGTAGTGTTTGTTCCAATAACATACGGATAATATACCTCAGCAACATTTTGAGATATAGCCAAATCTTTTAAAGACTTAGTGTTAATCAATGACCAAATGCCAGATTTTTTGGTTTTATCACTCACCAATGTCTCAACCGTAACAAGCGTATATTCGCCTTTTGGAAGGTTAAAACTAAAGTTCACAGGGTTAAATGTAAACTGGCTATTAAAAGCAGAGTCTACAGCAACACCATTCTCGTTGTAAACATAAGTGTAAACACCTATGCCCCACTTCTTTTCGCTCATAATGCTTGTGATATCCGACTTCATGTTGAACTCATCATAAACATTTTGTGTTTTTATGTTGCATGTGAGCGGAGCCAATTGTCCTGTTGTCTCAATGTCTATCGCATCATTGCTGCACGATGCAACGAACATTGACGTTGCAAGGGCAAATATAGAATATACTATCTTTTTCATGATATTTGCGTGTGTGTTAAAGCCACATACATCCTTGTAATGCTATTAAAACTTACAAGATGAAAATGGCGGTTAATATTATCTTTTTTATGCACTATTTACCCAATCTAAAGAGCCAAGAAACAGATACTTCAAACGAGTTCATCTTACTTGTAAAGTTCTCTGCTAACTTGCTTGTTCCTACATAGTAACGCGCATTAATATTAAACCCTGATTTGGGTATAGTGTAGCCCAATCCTACAATAGGACGAACATCCAAGCCCTGCAACTTGCTTCCGTCTGAATCAAAATGATACACCGCTTTTGAAATTGACTCGCTTGGATTATTCACCGTGAGTGTCTTGGGCGAAACTCCCAAACTACCAGCAACCGAAACACCAAGTTCTACATATAGTGAGTTCATGGCATTAGACTTTGCCAGTGGGAACAACTGCATGTAAATAGGCACTTCAAAGTAGTTTATAGTAAGCGATGCGTTCTCCTTTCCTTTCTCATCAGTCCCTATTGTTTTCACTGTATTTTGCTTATAAAGCATTTCTAACCCAACACCAAACAAACCTGTTCCACCCTTAGAGTTTTCTGTAGCTTTGCCAAAACGAGCTTTTAAAGCCAAGCCACCAGATAGGCCTATGCCGTTTTTATCATACACCTTACCCTCGTCGGGCTGCGACATAGTGGTAAATACAGCTCCAACCTTGGGGCCTAAAAAGAAAGCGTTTTTCTTTTCTTTAGCGATAGGAGCAAAGTCTTCTCCGTCATCGCTCTGCGCCATTGTAGGCAATGCCAACAACATGCCTACGAGCAAACATAATGTCTTTTTCATAAACAATTTTATTTAATGGTTAATAATAACTTATTGTTACTTTATGCATTAATGAACACCTTTATACTTACATTCTGATATAAGCTTTCCACAAGTAGTACAGCGTTTTTCTACTGTTTTCTTATGCTTTGTTGGTTCTGGAGTATTGTGCTTTACGACCTGTGCAGGATGATTTCCATGAAAACTACAAACATCTTTATCTTTACCACATGTACCACATTTTTCTTTCTTAGTAAATTGATAATTTATAGCAGTTTCGTAAAGCTTTAGTCCTTCGCCATATACCTCTATCGTATATGTTATTTGGCTTCCGATAGGCGTGTGAACGATAGAGTAAGTATCATCTGCCGAAGTATAGTCTACCTCGCCCTTGCTACTTTTCACCACCAGTTGTAAGTCTTTATTATCCCATATTTTAGGCACATTCAACTTGAATTTGCATGTAACAGATTGTCCCGCATAGTAGTTATGGTGCGTTACAAGCGGAACTATCTTAAAACTGCCATCGCCAATATATCTCAACACACCCTTTTTGCCACGTAATGTTACAACCGACAAATCATCCTCAAAAGCTGAGGCACTTGCAAACTGACAAGCTACTACATCCTCTCCATTCTGCTTAAAACCATATAAGCCACCCTCTGCATAAGGCTGTAAGCCTTTGGCACCAACATAAGCGTAAATAGGCTTATACGGCACTTTCTTTGAACATTTTGTAACCGAACTAAAACGATAAAGATAGTCGAATGAATAATTAGAAGATGATATATGCGCACTCTTACACACACCACGTTTTAATGTATTATAGGTATACACCTTTCCGTTAGTATCCCAAACATACACTTCGTTTTGATATACATTTGTGCCACCATAAACCTCGCCTACACCATCAAAGAGAAAATGCACGGGCGTTCCGTCTTTGTCGATAAGCGAATATTTTTTTTTGCTGAATACTGCAGCAAAGCCTTCTGAAAAAGGCTTGATTTTGTCATACTTTCCATCAAAGCCTACAACAGCATTACCAGCATCATCTATATATCCAAGCTTATTATTCTCATCTGATACAGAAAGTAAGCCATCCGAGTAAAACTTCTGACCATTAAGTGTATAATACCGTTTTGAGAATAAATGAAACTCACCATTATCTAATAAGCATCCTACTACTCTCTCTCCATGTTTATCGTTAGTTAATGCAAGAGCCTTGTGCTCGTAATAATCGCTTAAACGATCGCACTCAATAGGAAGAACTACCCTACCATCTAAAGCTACCAATCCTATTTTGCCGTTTTCAGACACTTGAAATAAGTTGCTACTAATGCGAACTATATCATTATAAGATGATAGCGGTATCTGCCATACAACAGTCTGTGCACTGATTGGTACAACTGCTATCAAGCATAGTGCGACAGCAACAAAAAACGAGTATATATTTTTTATTAGCATCATGACCACCGTTCTTTATTCGTTATTTATCCTTATTCATTTGCTCATTGCTTTCTGTTTCAGCAGTTTTATATGTACTTACTTTTGTTGTGGATGTATCTTTTGTTATCGGTTTTTGAGAGGCTTTCACACGTTTCAATCTTGTTGAATCACAAAAACTTTTTAACGTTGTGTCGTTCATCATTAACGTGTCGGTTCCTATCCCATTGGCTTCATTACCATTTGTATATATCGTTCCAATACGCAAAAAGTCATTGCCACTATTATGATTATGTTGTAACTGCGTAGTACCTCCTCCCTGCAATACATACACACCATACAGCCCTAACGCTATAACAAGTGTGAACATCGTTATTACCTGCTTCCAGCAACTTAGTAAACGATTGCTTAAGCTTTCTTTTAATACAGAACTGCAATCCATTTCAATAATAGCTAACGTGTGGTTGTCATGCTTTCCACCATTAGCATTACCGATCTCATCAACTTTTGCAGAGAGCAACTGCATGATAGACTTACACTCACCGCGCTCTGTTAGATACTTAAGCAACTGCTTGTGGGGCATACACCCCCAAACTCCATCTGTACAAAGTACAAAGCGATCGTTTTTTGTATAAGGTATCTTATCTATATCAGGAACAGTGTTTTTTACGCATCCTAAACCACGAGTAATCACATTAGATTGTGGCGAAACGCGTGCTTCCTCTTCAGACATCACCTTGCGACCTACGAGTTCTGCTACAAGCGAATGGTCTGTTGTGCGATAAAGTAAACGCCTACCATGAAATTTATAGCAACGACTATCACCAACATGAGCCACGTATGCTGCTTGTTTGTTGATTAGCAATGCAACAATGGTAGAACCCATTCCCATCGTAGCAGAATCGTTCTTCATTATCGTTTCAAGAGCTTCTTGCGCTTTGCTTATAGCCATTCTTAAAGCCGTTTGGCAAGTGGTAGTAGATGTGCACTCAGCAAGAGCTCTTGCAACCTCAACTTTCACTGTTTTCGAAGCCAGTTTTCCATTAGGTCCACCTCCCATACCATCACAAACAACAAATAAGAAACCTAATGGAGTGTCCAAGAAACCAAGGTCATCTTGGTTTTCTTGGCGTCCTCCGCGTAGTGATTCTGCCACACCATGCAGCTGAATATAGTTTGACTTGATTAAAAACATATAACAAATTATTTAAAGAGTGGCAGACAAGTTACATCTATATATCACTCTACCTTAAACAGGTAAGCCTTCTTTTCTTTTGCGTTATATAGTACGTATGTTCCATCTTTCTCTATGGTGTACTCTATGCGCTGTGTATGGTTAGCACTCATGCTTGCTTGTTCGGCATGAAAACGAGTGTTTACGAGTTGTTTATAGCTAAATCCTACGTTCTTCTTGTCTTTAGTACTTTCGAGTTGTACAAGTTGAAACGGGTTGTTACGCACATCTCCTTTTAAACGATACTCCACAACTACTAATATTGATTTCTTTGCTTCTTGCATTTTCAACGTAACAATATTAGTCATATTGTCGAGCCGCAAGGCATCACCATCCTCAACAACTTTTATAGGAGTAGCCATTTTACGCCCTATCATGACTTCGCCATCATTCAATAGCACGTCGGTCAAAGGTTTGTAACGTTCGTTGCGCTCTTTTCGGGTTTCTAAAATGTCTGATACCTTTACACTTTGAATTGTACCATTCTCTTCTTTAATGAGTATAAAGTTCTCTGTATCACTCTTGCCGGTATAGTCTTGCTCTATAATAATGCCTCGCATTTCAGGACGACTATTCGTTTTCACTACATCCAGCAATTCGCTTTGTTCAAAAATATCTTGGTTAGGATTAACTGGCTTAAATGTGTATTTCACCACATCATTAATGCTTAGAGTTTCAATGCCTCCTGTGCGAAGATATAAACTCAAGGTAGAATCTGTTTCTTCAGCATATTGCCCTTCGCATAAAGAACCATTTTTAAGTTGATAAATACGATCTATACCCGAAAGAAGATCTTTCGATCTTTTTTCTCCCCTTATTGCACTTACTTGTGGCCACTCAATAGTGTGCGTTGTTGGAACGAGGTCTACGTATTTTATATGAACACCACGTTCAACAATTCTCACCTTATAAGCATTTTTTCCGTTCTTAAAATGCACATCGGCCAACGATAGCGTTCGATGCCCTTTCACGCCCTTAAAAGCGTCGTTTTCCTCTGCCCACTTTATCCATTTAGCATCTAGTGAGTTCTCATTATAAGCTTGTTCGTTTACGATAGTTGCTTCTTTTCCACTAACACTTATAAGAGCCTCATCTGCCATTACCACAAGCTTACCATCTGTATTCTGCTTTTGTATATAGCCACTCAACACAGACCCATCTTTTAAATACACACGCTGCACTTTAACAGCTTGAACTGCTACCATGAACATAGCACTCAAGCACATAACAATATACCGTTTCATAGCTTATTCTTCATTATTTTCATGAGGGTTCTCAATAAGTTCTTTAATATATTGAGCTTTAATTGCCTCAGTAAAGTTTTCTTTCTCTATTCCTGCATGAAGCACACCTATTAACATACCATTTTCATTGAAAACAGGCGAACCACTTGCACCACCAGCCGATACTGCATCAAACCTAAAAGCATATTGTTCGCTTACTTGGCTTATATGTCCCATGTGACAAAACACTTGTATGCCTTTCTCAGACTTTTGATCTTGCAACGTAATACCATGAGGAAAACCTATCGTAAAAATATTTTTTCCTACTTTCAAAGCATTATCAGACACATCCATTGAGTCCTTTATATTCACATAAGTTGTTTTCTTATTAGGCAGTTCCATCTTCTCGCTTTGGATAAGAGCTACATCTTTTTTGATGTCATTACCAGCCGATATTATTTTGCAATTCACAGCATTTTCTTTTGAAAAGAATTTACCTTGTGGAATAAGCAAAATGCCATCACTTACGCCTTTAATCTTAATTTGCGATGTATAAGCAGACAAGCCTTGAGGATACGTACCGCTAAGTGCATTTACAATAGCTTGAGTTTCTGCTCTTTGAGCAAAGCAACGACGATAAAAGTTCTCAACCATTTCTAAGTTCTTATCAAAAAGCCATGGCTTTGCCAAATGAAGGTTTGTTATTACCTGCCCATCTTCTGATACAAAGAAGCCAGTACCCTCGTAGGTGAGTTTGCCATTTACGATAAAACCAACGCTTTCATCGAATGCAAATTTGGTTGGTAAGCCCATTTTTTCTAAATCCTCAAGCGGAAATCCACCTGCATCAACCTCATAATGGTATTGTCCGATAAGATACACTACCGAAGAGCTATATCTCTCATTGATAGCCTCTGTATCAAATACTTTGTCCTTTTTTGAAAATAGTTTCATTGCACCAAAACCAATGCCAAAGATTATGATGAGCGATGCTGCTATACCAACAACATACCGCCACATGCTGCTTGGCCAAGGCAAGCGTGATAAATCAACAGGCACACCGCCACACACAACAACGCTATTTTTTTTAATACGATAAGGTGAGTTAGATGGTATTTTCGTTCCGTTTACAGTTGTTCCATTTTTGCTATGATCTATAAGATATATCTTGCCATCTTTAGCTTTCTTTATCGTAGCATGATAGCGGCTTACAGTAGCACCAGACACTTGAAAATCATTGTTGAAATGGCTACCTATTCCGTATACACCCACATACTGAGAGTTATCTTCGGGCTTTGGCACTTGACTCCATTGCAACTCTACATCGGCAAAACGTATAGCATCGCCAGGGCGCACACTTACTGGTTTTCCGGGTTCTATACGTTGGTTCATAATAAATGTTCCATTGCTACTCCCTTTGTCCTCTAATGTGATATCACCATTATTAAGCAATGTCATCTCTGCATGCACAGAACTCACTCTATCGCTATGCAACACAATGTCACAATTTGCGCTTCGTCCTATTTTTAGAAGTCTCATGATAGTAATCTATTAAGGTTATACTTATTTTCAAACAGTTTTTCTCTTTGCAACAGTGCTGCTCTTAAGAGCGCAATCGCTTAGGAGATTTAACCTCTTCTTTTTGCTTTTTGTCGGTTTTTGAAGCATCCTTTTCAGGCTTAGCTACAGATTTTTTTCTTTTATTATTTTCTGCATCACCATCATTTTTTTTGGTGTTTTTTGACGATGATGGTGTGGTTGTTGCTTTCTTATCAGACTTTTTTTGTTTGGGATGAGCCTTTGCCTTAGAGGTTGAATCAGCCTTCGTTTTCGTTTTTACATTAACCGAATCATTCTTTACAGAATCAGTATCAACCTTTGTAACTACGCTTTTTTCATCCCCACCGCCTAAGCTATTATAAGTAAATACAGCACCTATAGCCACAAACAAAGCCACGATAGCTACCACTACATAATGTAGCGGGGTATAAGACTTTGGCACTAAGCTCCAATCAAGGCGCGCTACGTGGGCAAACGATATATTGTCCTTACGAGTTACAGGAACTGGCACATTGGGTGAAATGCGTATGCCATTCACGTAAGTACCATTATGACTTTGGTCTACAATTGTCATTTTTCCCGATGGCGACACATTCAGCACGGCATGTCGTCTGCTAATCACATCGGTGCTATCGTTTATAACAATGTCGCATCCAGTTTCTCTACCTATTGAATATACTTTCATGATGTATTAGATAATTAATGTTTTACAGAAGTTTTTTCCTTTTTTGTAGGCGTATTTGTCTTATTTGATAATGAGTTCTTAGCACTTACTTGCTCCCCACATGTCTCATTAAGTTCTTGCTTAAGATGCTTTATGCTATCAGCCCGTTGTTCGGCAAGAATCTTCCACTGTAACTCACTTTTAGTCATCGTAGTATTATCATTTTTACCCGCATGAACATACAAAGCAACATTCAACACTACGCTCAATATAAGTGCTGCCATCAGCGACAAAAAAGCCATTTTTACATTTTTAGACATGGTTGGTTTCAATTTTGAATTAATGTTAGTTTCTACTATTGCTAAGGTAAGATTATCATGTCCTCCCCCCGTAGTTCTGCCTATATTGTCTGTAGTAGTAGCTATGTTGTCTACAACCACTCCCAATTTCATCTTACGATTTGAAGCCAACTTCAGCAATTGTTGTTCGGGCATTGAGCCGTGCACACCATCTGTGCAAAGCATAAAGCGATCGTATTTTTCGTAAGGGAGTTCTTTTAGTTCTACCTCAACATCGGGCCTAATGCCCAAGGCTCGAGTTATAACATTAGACTGTGCACTCAAGCGAGCTTGTTCCTCTGTTATTACGCCTTGTGCTACCATTTCGAACACCATTGAGTGGTCGAAAGTGCGAAATATCTTTCTGGCACCTCTAAGTTGGTACACGCGGCTATCGCCCACGTGAGCTACAATTGCCGACTGTTCCGAAACAAGCAATACGGTAGCAGTAGACCCCATTCCCCTTAGACTTGGGTTATCGTTTCCTGCCTCTATAATAGCCATATTTGCACGCCGAATAGCCTTTATGATAATATTTGCAGTTGTTTCGTCACTACTTGCTTCTTTTATACCATTAATAATCTCGTTTACTGCAATGGCTGATGCTGTTTTACCTCCAGGACCGCCCCCCATGCCATCGCATACAGTAACAAGATAACCAAACTTTGTGTCAGCCCATCCATAAGAGTCTTGGTTTTCAGGGCGTCCGCCAATGCGCGATTCTGCAAAGGCTTTTAGTTTACTCTCATGTTCTGAATTTATCTTCTGTAGTTCCATGATATTATTCATTTAAAGAGTTGCACCTTAAGTTAGCAGTAACATGATAACCATCATCATACATACTATCAGGGCAATCCCTATTCCCCACACTACCATTATATGTGCTTTGGTCCAACTAACAAGGCTTTCGATTATTGTTGGGTCTGGCTGCAAGGCTTGAGCTATTGCCTGCTTAAACTCTAATGCCGATTGGTAGCGATTAGACTGCTCTTTCTCTGTGGCTTTCCATATCACGCGCATAAGTTTGGAAGGAATAGCATCGCTCTGAGGCAGTTTATCCTTAATTTGTCGAGCAAGAGTTTCAGCCTCTGATGCTCCATCCATAGGGTTTTTGCCCGTAAGGAGTTCATAAAAGGTAATGCCAAGTTCATAAATATCGGTTGTTGCATTAATGCTGATAGTAGGACTCTTATTGCTACGCTTTATTTGCTCTGGTGCGGAGTACTGTGGTGTGCCTATAAAGCCGTATTGCGAGAACTTGTTTCCACCATTCATACGCGAAATACCAAGGTCCATCAAACGCACGTTAGCTCCCTGTTCCACCATGATATTAGATGGTTTTATGTCACGATGTATTACACCTCGCGAATGGATATAGTCGAGCGCATCAAGCACAGCCGATATAGCGCCACATATCTTTTCTACCCTATCAGGAGCATTCTTTAGGTGCTTTTCTATATACTTATCAATGTCCTCACCTTGTACAAAATGGCTTATCAGAAATATTGGTCCATGTGTGGGAGCATATTCGCAATAGCCTACCATCTCTACCAAGTTGGGATGACGAAAAGCCAAAGAAGCCTCTTGTTTGGCTCTTTCTCTAATCATCTTATTGTTAGCATAGTAGTCTTTCACACGCTTTATTGCAACCCTACTACGGTCTTTGCATCTAAAACCACAGTACACATCGCCCATAGCCCCGCTGCCCAATGTAGGTTCTGAAGGATTGTAGCAATACCATTCTCCCATGACGTAAAGGTATATATAAGGGTCGTTTTTTCGTTGAACTACAGTTTGCCTTACTTGATTTGTCATAATCTCTATATTCGTATTAAGTAAAGATAGCGGTTTCTATTTTCGCATTAATCGCCTCAGCAAGCAATGGTGTTCATTTACTTAGAAAAAAGGCATGAACGATATTGGTTAATGTGAATTGATAAGCTGTATATTGGCTTTCCATTCCTTAATTTTCAGCAAATAAGCATTTATCATGTCTACATAAAGATTATCGTCTTTTTTCTGTGCCAATGCTTTTGCTTTATTAAATAGTTCCTCAGCCTTTTGGCCGTTGCGCTCCATCACCGCATCAGTACGTTGGTCTGCCTTCCAATAGTCGCATGCAAGTTCGTAAAGTGCCTGATAATTAGTTGGCTCTTGCTCTGTTGCCTTAAGCAATAGTTGATGTGCCTCGTTATTATCGGTTGCTATATGCAAAGATAGTTGCATAGCTTGTATAGAATCTGGACAATAGTCACCAGCCAATTTGCTATGAAAGAGCAACCTACTAAGCAAAAAAGTTGCCTTTGCATCGCCTTGATTAGATAGGCTGCGGAGTTGCTCTATGGCCTTTGTTGCAGATGTAGGATTGTGTAAGGCAGCTACCACACTGCCATAGTCGGGTGTAACGGCAACGGGGGTTATAGGGTCTATATTTGGCGAAGAATGTGAGTTTTTCCACCATGCTACGCCTCCAAAAGTCAAAGCTACTACAGTCATTGCAATAGCCATGTTTGTATAAAGTGGCTTCCACATTGGCGTTGAACTATCGGCACTTAATTGGTCAAGAGCTACTCTAAATTCAGCTGCACTCTGATAACGCTTGGCACGTGATTTTTCGGTAGCTTTTGCCACAATCTTGCGTAACCCTTTATGCTTGATTTGGCGAAGAGGAAGTGCCGAATGTATTTGTTTTTGCATTACATCTGTGCGGTCTCCCTCAAAAGGAATATGCCCAACAATACATTGAAAGAGCAGTATGCCTACAGCATAGATATCAGTAGTTTGATTTTGCTCATCAATAGCTCCAAGCACCAGTTCGGGGGCTGCATATTCGGGTTTGCCCACAAATTGTCCCGTTTGCGTAAGGTGCTTGTCGTGCGATGTGAGCGAGTTCATTTTTTTAGCAATACCAAAGTCTATGAGCTTTATATGGCCGTTAGTAGTGCTCATGATAATGCTAGGGACAATATCACGATGTATGTAGCCAGCATCGTGCATGCTCATTAGTCCTGACAGCACGTTTTTTACTATCTCAACTGCAAAGCGATTGGTATCTTGATGATAACACTTGTATAATTTTTCGGCATAAGGTACATAATGTCCTTTCTGATCCATAAGCTTGCCTTCAAGCAAACTATCAAGCGATACCCCTTCAAGCAATTCGCTAACCACATGATAATGATGCTCTGTCTCACCCAAAACAGACTTGCTCTCTGTTTCGATAAACCCCAACATCTCTATCAAGTTGTCGTGTCTGAACTGAATAGCAGCCTCGCGTCGTGCTTTCTCAATGGCATAAGCAGGCAAATCACTATACATAAACTTTACAGCCACGAATTTCGTTTCTCCGGTCACCTCATTCACACAACGTGCCTTGTAAACTTTACCCATACCGCCTACTCCAAGAGGCTCATCCTCTGAGTCAAACTCATAGTATATGTGGTGTTGCTTTTCCTTTTTGCCTTGAATTCTATATATAGCCATAAATTTCTGATTTTCTTTATGCCATTATAGGCAAAGTTCTACTTTTTAGCGACTTGCATACTGTTTTTACACATAACAGTTTTTTAGTTTATCAACATCCTACATCTACATGGGTATGGTACCTCCATGGGGGCTGCCAGTGGTTGATCCATCAAGTCCCACGGTTCCGTCGTTCGGAACATATCCTCCACCATTAGCTGTTCCTTGCCAACTCGGGCCATCGTCGTAAGGGTTAAAGCCCCCACCTGGTCGAGTGCTACCATTGTCAAAGTGTGGCGCATCATCATAGTAATGGTCGTCGTCTTTTTCATCAGTTTCTACGCTGATAAAACCATCAACTGGCGCAAGCCCATACTTCGACACATCTACCAACAACAATACACACTCATAGTTGTTGCCAATTGTAATTATGTCGCCATTATGACATTCAACGGCACTAAAGCCAATAGTTTCGTTGTTTATCATCGTGCCATTTGTAGACTGCGTATCTGTGATAGCTGCAATAATAGCACCTGTATTTTTAAGCTGACGAATTACCATAACTGCATGATCGGTTGATACCGTAGCTTCTGAAAGAACAATATCGGATGTGGGGTTTTGCCCAATCGTATTACGACCGATATGCAAAGGCCAAAACTCACCTGCCATAGTGCGCGAAACTGAATACAGAAAACCAACAATAGGTTTACCACACTGCACATTTCGCTGTTGGCTTGGTTGCTGAACTGCATTGCGTTGATATGAGCCACCTTCGTCTGCCATAGGTTGGTTATATCTCTGCATTCCTGGCACAACTGTTCCTCTGGCGCTTGGTTGGCTACTTCTTGTATAAAAACTGCTGGTTCCTTCCCCACCTTGATTGCTACTATTGGGGTTATGAGGCTCTAAGCCTTGAATAATGGTTTTATTCTGTGACATGGCGATAATATTTATTTAAGGTGTATGTTAATTCTTTATGCCTAAAGCTGATAATATTTTGGGGTAAACCCCACTCCATTCAGCTTGTGTTTTAAAACGTTTTTTTTCGTTTATAAACAACGTATTTTACTACGTTTTTTATTGTGCAATAATTTTGTTTTTTTGCTTATTTTTAAGGTTTTGTTTTCACAAAAGTAGCGAAATAATTTGATGTAAATTTTCATTTTACCCCCCCCCGAACATATATGGTTATATTTGTGTTTATGTGGTGATTATTACATACATAAAGTGCTTTTATTTACGCAATAAAAATTGCATTTTTGCTATACATGCTAAGCAAAAACACCTATTGCTAATAACATTGCACCACTATATATTTGCGATACTAAACACTGTTTTATGCACAAATGCGTATGCCTATCTGCCAGCATCTTAGGTATGTTTCTGTCGGCATATACGTAGGCTTCTGCTTTATCCTACGTATTTAGTTAGCGTATCACGGGCGTGATACGCTAACTAAATACGAAAGATTATGTCATAAACAACGTATTATCAGCTCAATAACATGCCTTTTATATGTTACGAATGGTATTTGCACATAATAAAAGCAGGTGCTCAATGGTTTAAAAACCAAGCACCTGCTTATGGTGGACAATGAAGATAAATTAGGTATTTTATAAAACGCTGTTCACAATATATAATGGCTATAAACGAAACTTATTTATGGCTTATGCACGTAATAATAAGTGATACTAACGCCAACATTACGCCCGCCATACACACACCCAGCCATTGCTTTGTACTCCATGCCCAACCTGCACACAATGTGCCAATACTGCCACCAACAAAAAGGTGGAACATGAAAATGGTGTTGCTCCGATTGGTGGCTTGTGGCGTTTGGGCAAGACAACCACTTTGGTTACTAAGTTGGTGGCATTGTGCGCCTATGTCTACAAGGATAATGGCGGTTATTAGCCCTACATAATAATCGCCCCAAAGCCAAGCTACTGTCCATGCAGCCAATTGCAGTATGCTACCGACAAACGATATGCGCATAATGCCATAACGGGGTATGAGACGCCCTATGCCGCTTGCAGCCATTGCACCCGCCATGCCGCAAAGTCCCAACATGCCCACCGCCTCGCTACTTGCATAAAAAGGTGAACCCGATAAGTGGAATGCCATGCACGACCACACTGCCATCATGCTGCCAAATGCAAAAGCGGCTCTAACTGAATAAAGGCGGATAAGCGAATGGGTGCGATAAATAGTGATGATTGAGCGCATTAGCCCTACAAAGCTGCCTTGATAAGTTGGTTTCATTTGTGGCAACATGCGCATGGTTACTACAAGGCATAGCAACATAATGATAGCAGCTATGCCAAACATTGCTCGCCAACACAGCCATTCGCCAACATAACCACTGATAACACGTGCCCCAAGCACACCACTTAGCAATCCCGACAACACATAGCCCATATTGCGCGATTTGTTTTGCGGCAACGAATATAAGCGCGCCATAGGCACAAACATTTGTGGTATAACGGAACAAATGCCCAAAATGAGCGATGCCATCCAAACTATCTGTATATAACAACTTGTAGCTATGCAAATTGCCATCATTGCTGCTACTATCATGCTTGTAGCAGCTATTTTGCGACGTGACCACATGTCTGCCAAGGGCACAACAAGGAGCAAACCTATGGCATAGCCCACTTGCGTAACAAAGGTGATAAGGTTGGCATGCACCTCGCTAATATGGAGTTCTTGCCGTATATCTTCGAGCAATGGCTGATTGTAATAAAGATTGGCTACTGTAAGTCCGCTCACCACAGCCATCATAAACAATACGCTGCGAGGTATGCCTTGATCTTTTTCGAGTTGTAACATAATAGGGGGGAGATGTTCAAAAATAATCGATATGTTCTTTTATTAAAAACATACCGATTATTTAAGCATTTTAGAAATGTTTACCTATCATTTTGCCAAGAACGTAAGTATCGCTTTCATAGCTTGATTGCGAACATCGTTGCTGCGTATGCACTCAAAGGGGAAGCCCATTGAAAGCGTGCGATAGGTTTTTCCGCTATATGCCACACCAGCGCTCTGTCCGCCACCATAGGCAAAGGCTGTGAATGCCTTACTTGTGGTTGGCAAAAGTGCATCGGGGGCAATAGCTGCATAGTGTTCGGCTCCTGGAGTGCGATAAATAAGGAACTGAAGATTAAGTCCATTTACAAAATCAGTAGTGTCAATGCGTGCAGAACCATCGTACTTAAACTTTAACACATCTTCAATAAAGTCTTGGTTTTCTTTGCTCTTAACATTGTCAGACGCTATATAGCTACCGCTAAGCAACAAAGAACCACCTGCATTGAGATATTGCGACAGTTTGTTGCGTGTGTCTGCTGTAAACACAGGAAAGTGGCGCAAATTGTAAGGCATATCGGCTTGAAGCCCCGCTATATAATCTATTACGGTATAAGGACGTGTTGAGAACTGAGCAGACTCAAAACGCTCTCGACTTACTGAAGAGAAGGAATAGTTTTGTACTGAAGCTATGCTATAACCATGTGCTACGGGGTAGTCGAAAGTGTTGCCTGCTATTTCATGGCCAACCCATTCGTGACCCGAATAGCCTAAGCCACTTGCTCTTTCGTGACCCATCATTGACCGGTTAAACACCTTTTGGTGTCCACTAAAGGCTGTTGTTGAAATGTAGGGCACACCAGGGTCGATGTCGAGCCTAAAACCCAATGAGTCGGGCGTATCGACCCACGCAGGACCACTCAAACGGGTAAAACCATTAACTATGAGAACCTTTTTAGCATTGCTTTTTATACTTCTGAATGCCACCAACGTTTCTGTAGGGAAACTCTCGCCTCCTGCATTTGTGGCTGTTATGCGAAAGGCATAAAGACGGCCAGGCGAAAGCGTCATGGTGTATTCATTTACATTGCCCAAAGACAATCCGTTATCGAAAGCTTCGTTATCAACCTTTGTATAAAGCACGTAATTGGTAGGAGTGGCAGATGCCTCTAAAGAGTCGGTTGTTGGTTTCCACGAAAGGCGCACACTCGTTGCATCGGCACTGAGTTCTGCGGCAAAAGCATGGGGCGCAAGGGGCTGAACCACATACTGCTTTATGCCATGCTCGTAGTTTACAAAACGCAAAATGCTCTTATAAACCGAACGCGAAAGGGCAAATTTAAACATGGGGTCGTGGCCATACTTCATATCAGCAAAGTTTTGGTGCGACATGGTTTCGAGTATGGCAGATGGCACGTTGGGCATACGTGTTTCTGCATAATTGCGATCCCAATGCTCACGGCGTGTCCATTGACATTTAAAGGTGGCACTCATGTCTTTTACAAGGTCGGAGAGCAATATCTGTGCAAAATCTGATGACGACTGACGTGATAGCCCCGATGGATAGAATTGTGCCCCATTGCCATCTTGCGTTGTAGAGATTGATAATGAACCATAGATACTTTGGTCTGCACGCACACCAGCATCACTGTGTACTGCCAACGAGAGTTCAAAAGGCACACGCTGCCCACCCTGACCAGGATTGTACACACTACCTCTGCTCAGATAGTTGAGCATATTGCTACGCACACGCAAGTCGTCGTTGTAGTCGTTAAGCCCATTCTCAGTATTTACTAAAGAGTCGGGTACACCGGCAAATTTGGCTTGATAGCGGGCTGCCTCTAAATAGCGTGGCAAGCCCGATGTGCCTGCCGAACCACGCTCTATCTGCCCTACTCCTCCGCCAAAACGCACTGCATCGGCCGTAACGACACCGCGATAGTCGCTTTGGTTGGTTAGTATTACCTTTCCCTGTTGGTTCTGTCCTTTATCAAACTCAAATGTGCCTAAATAAAGCCATGTGCCTCCACCCATTTGCTGATTTACGGTGAAGTTTGTGCGTCCGCCCTTATGTATCACTGTGTAATGTGCATCTGGAACAGAGTTCTGACGCGAAGCATAACTCACATATACTGCATACTTACCACTCACTGGGATGTTGGGCTGCCAAACGGCTGTGGCAAGGCGCGACCGCCTATTTACTGCCGTTGCCATACGATAAGTGCCAGCACCAAATAGTGTGCTTGCATCATTGATAAGGCCTTGGCTTGGGGCAAAACCTAAAGAGTCGGCAGATGAGGTCCAAATAACATCATCTTGTATATTCTCTATATAACTTCCTTGTCCTGTAGCTCGGTCGTTGTCTATCAATGCCTCGTGTGTTTGATAATCGCGTTCGCGCGGACAAGCTATAATTGCTCCTGCTTTCTCGAGCATCGGAAAAAGAAACGGATATACAAACGACTGCGTAAACATATCCTCTGTTGTACAGAACAGATAAGGACGTTGCCACTGCCACGAACCTTCTTTATAATAGCGTCCGTGGCTTGGCCATATAAACAAGTGGCGCTTTTGCAAACCGCTCGTTACGCGATAAGGACGCGATGTATTTTCAACCCAAGGCAATCCTTTATAATTGATACTTCCCCATAAACGCGATGCATCTTGCGACCCCTCGCGCATGATGTTGGGGATGAGTTCTTCTATAAGTTGGTGCTTCTTGTTATATATGGAAAGGCGATAAGTGTTGTAAGGTGCAGGCAAACGGCGCTGAATTTCAGCATAAATGCGATTAACATTTTGCGGTGTGAATGGTTGCGAGCAAAATGGTTCGTTAGCATAAATATATATTTCGTGTAAACTATCATCGGCACGCAACGAATCGAGCAACATGATATCGCGAGGCTGATAACCTTGTAGTTTGTAACTACGAATGTACGACCGAACTATAGCCGACAAATCATTTTGCGCAGACAATGAAGATGCACCTAAATGAAACATCATAGCCACACACGACAACCGAAGTCCCACAGATAATCTGCTTAGCGACCTATTGACCAACGTGTAGTTTTGCTTTTTTATATATCGGCTATAAGCACTACAAATTGTTTGTTTTTGTTTTTTTAGAGAGAACATTCAATACTGTATGTATAATAATAAAGTTTCGAACCTCTTAAAAATAAAGGTCCGAAACTTTTGTTTTTATCTATAAATAGGTATTCTAATTTAACTTGCATATTCTTGTTCTGCATTAACCAAACACCTACTTAGTGGCAAGTTTATATATTGCTATGTAACTTGCTCATACGTTATTTACGAAAGCGACTTAATAGTCTCCTTAAGAATAGCTATTTTGCTCTCTGCATCGCTTTGTTTTTTGCGTTCAAGCTCTACTACTGCTGCAGGAGCATTGTTTACAAAACGCTCGTTAGAGAGTTTTTTCTGTACGCCTTTGAGGAAACCCTCAAGGTGTTTCAGTTCAGCCTCAGCCTTAGCCAATTCTGCTGCAACATCAATCAAGCCACCTAGTGGTACTGCATATTCAGTAGTGCCAATCATAAACGCACTCACGCCATCACCCTTAGCTTCAATAACCTTCACACCGCTTACATTGGCCATCTTGGTAATGATACAATCGTAAGCTGCCACCGGATCTGAACCTATAACCTGGAGGTCGAGCACCTCGCGTGGAGATATATTCTTAGTGTTACGGATAGCACGAATATTGGCAACAACGCTCTTAACAATCTCAACATTTGACAAAATGCTTGCATCTGATGCTAATGGTGCAGCTATGGTTTGCGGACTTACCATAATGCTTTCGCCCTCTTTGCGGTCGGCAAGATGCTGCCACAATTCTTCGGTTATGAACGGCATAAACGGATGGAGCAAATGGAGCAAATGGTCGAACGAACGAAGCACGGCATTGTATGTTGTTGAGTCGATTGGTGAACCGTAAGCAGGTTTTACCATCTCGAGTAACCAACTTGAGAACTCATCCCAGAAGAGATGATATACTTGCATTAAAGCCTCACTCAAGCGATATTTTGAGTAAAGATCGGCCATTTCTGCTGCACTCTGACGGAGCTTAGCGTCAAACCATTCTACTGCCAAACGAGCAGTTTCGGGTTGCTGAATAGTTTCATCAACTTGCCAACCTTGAACCAAACGGAAGGCATTCCATATCTTGTTACAGAAGTTACGACCTTGCTCACACAATGACTCATCAAACAAAATGTCGTTGCCAGCGGGGGCTGCTAACATCATGCCCATACGCACACCATCTGCACCAAAACGATCAATGAGGTCGAGTGGATCGGGGGAATTACCCAACGACTTAGACATTTTACGGCCCAACTTATCACGCACAATACCAGTGAAATATACATTCTTAAACGGCATCTTGCCTGTAAATTCATAGCCCGCCATTATCATACGTGCAACCCAAAAGAAGATTATATCTGGACCTGTTACGAGGTCGCTTGTTGGATAATAATACTTAAACTCTTCGTTGTCGGGGTTCATAATGCCGTCAAACAATGAGATTGGCCATAGCCATGAAGAGAACCATGTATCGAGTGCATCCTCGTCTTGACGAAGGTCGGCAGCTGTGAGCTGTGCGTTTCCGCTCTTTTCTTGTGCAAGTTTTACTGCCTCTTCAATTGTTTCGGCTACAACGTAACCTCCCTCTGGAAGATAATAAGCAGGAATGCGATGTCCCCACCACAACTGACGCGAAATACACCAATCTTTGATGTTTTCAAGCCAATGACGATAGGTGTTCTTATACTTTGTAGGATAGAACTTGATTTCATCATTCATTACTGGTGGAAGTGCCAAATCTGCAAAGTGTTGCATCTTTAAGAACCACTGCATAGAAAGCTTTGGCTCAATAGGTACACCAGTACGCTCAGAGCATCCTATCTTGTTATCATAGTCCTCAATTTTCTCCATCAAACAGGCATCTTGCAAGTCAATAGCTATTTGTTTGCGTACTGCAAAACGCTCTTGACCTACATACATACCTGCAGCCTCAGAGATAGTTGCATCGTCGTTGAAGATGTCAATGGTTTGAAGGTTATACTTCTCACCAAGCATATAGTCGTTTACATCGTGAGCAGGAGTTACCTTTAAGCAACCTGTACCAAACTCTATATCAACATACTCGTCCTCGATAACGGGGATAACTCTGCCAACCAAAGGAACAATCACTTTTTTGCCACGTAACCAATGGTTCTTAGGGTCGTTAGGGTTGATACACATGGCTACGTCACCCATAATGGTTTCAGGACGTGTGGTAGCAACAACTGCATAGCGTCCCTTTGCATCTTGATGAATGACTTCGCCCTCTTCGCCCGTAGCACCAGTACCATCGTCCTCGCTTACATAGTACTTCATGTAATAGAGTTTGGTGTGCTCTTCTTTATAAACAACCTCTTCGTCTGAAAGAGCGGTCTTGGCTTTTGGATCCCAATTGACCATACGTACACCACGATAGATCAAACCTTTACGATAGAGGTCTACAAATACATGAATAACACTCTTAGAGCGCTCTTCGTCCATGGTAAATGCTGTACGATCCCAATCACACGAAGCACCTACACGACGCAACTGCTTAAGAATGATGCCACCATGCTCTTCGGTCCAACTCCATGCGTGTTTCAAGAACTCTTCACGTGTAAGATCTGTTTTCTTGATACCTTGCTCTGCCAAACGGTTTACAACCTTTGCTTCGGTTGCAATTGAAGCATGGTCTGTACCTGGAACCCAACAAGCATTCTTACCTTCCATGCGAGCATGGCGAACAAGAATGTCTTGAATAGTTTCGTTGAGCATATGTCCCATGTGCAATACACCTGTTACGTTTGGAGGTGGTATTACCACGGTATAAGGTTTGCGTCCATCAGGTTTTGAAGAAAAAAGATGATGCTCAGTCCAATACTGATACCATTTTCCTTCCACTTCTTCGGGATTGTAAGTCTTTGCTAATTCCATTATATCGAATAATTTTTTGTTCAGTCTATTTTTGATTACTCTAACTATTTGCGTACATCTATGAGATACGTAACTTTAGCTACAATCGTTCCATTGTTTGAACGACTAAAGACATCTTTTTTAGAGTTTTTATATATATCCGAAAGCCCATAGTAATATCGGCCTTCTATTAAGAAATGTCCAACCTTTGTAGTAAGTTCCATACCAAGCCCTGCCGTTATGCCATAGTCAAACTTTTTGTCTATGGGCATATCATATTGTGCATACATGCCATTGGGACGATTGGGATGTCCTTCACTATTTAGCGTAAATGAACTTGCCTTTGTCTTTTCGCTGAAACAATAGCCTACTTGCGGACCTGCAAGGAAGTATCCCATTAACCCACGCTGCTCACGTCCCCACGCCAAACGAGCCAAAACAGGGAACTGTATGTAGTGCTGATTGCGCTGATAAGTGTCTGGCAATGGTTGATATTTGGAATCTAGTATGTTTTCGGTCCAACCTAACGAAGCATAGTTTAGCTCTAACTGAAGTGCACAGAAAGCCTTAAAATATCGTTCACTTGTAAAGCGGGCTACAACTCCAATCGTCGGCCCCAAGTGCCATTTCTGCTTAATTGTAGGATCAAAGCCTATACGATTCATAGCTAAGCCTCCAGTAACACCCACACATATATTTCTGCGTGGCTCTCCCACTTGTGCCCACAATGTTTTGGGCATTATGGTAAACGCCAGCACAACGATAAGTGTAAGAATATGTTTTATACTTATGCTACGTATTAGTAGTGACATGTTGAATATTGTTCGTTTGTTTTATTGTGCAGAGATTTTAACAATGCTCATATCTTTTTTGAAGTGTACGAGCCACATACTACGGCTTACATATCCTCCATTACCCCCCACGGTTATAAAACGTGGGTCGGACTGTAACTTGGGTTCTGCTGCTATCGTACCATCTTGAGCAGATTGTGTGTTAAAGTCGTGACCATAAACAGCAAGATTACCCATAAATCCACGAGCGAAATCGTATCCTAAGGGTGCCATGCGCGGATTGCACACAAGAAAATCTGTCTTAAAGTTCGACTCGTAGTTGGCATGAAAAGTCTTAGCTGCCGCTGTGTATGGATAATAATAGTTTGAACTTAAAATATAAGTGTCTGCATCATGAAAACGCTTACGATCTACTCCCTCTGTATAGGGAATCCAACTATCAAAACCTAACAACGAAATTTGAGCACCCAATAATGATTGTTGCAAGTTGGTAGTAACATTCAGCATTTGCTTCATTGTGTTTTCACTTGCATCGTCGGGCACTATAATATATTCACCATTTTTTTTGCCTAATAGTGCTGAAGCAATGTGTTGCACAGACGAACTCATCGGAAGACTTATTACATCGTAACCTGCACTACTTAATCGACGTTGCAACTCTTCGCTAAATGCTTTTCGGCTACCATTTTGACTATGCAACATTACAACATGACACTGCTTTTTAAAGTTGCTTAAGAACAAGTCCATTGCCAATGTACTTTCGTACGTTGCTGGCGTATTAAGCACATACACTTCTGGACGATAGTCTACTTGAGGGACCTTTGAAGAAAATGGCACAACAACCTTGGTTTGCTTGCTCGATACCGAAGTTACGTCTGTAAAATGGGTAGGATAAAGCGGACCTACAATCATATCGGGTTGTTGAGATGTTACTTGCACCATTAGAGAGGCTATGCTTACATCTGGTGCAGGCTCGTTGAATGCAGAGACAACAACGTTTATACCTGTTTGCTTTAAAGTTTCAATGCCCATTAGCATACCACGATAAAACTCTACGCTACGGGCTTTTTCTACTCCATCGCCAACCAATGGTAGTACTACTGCCACACGTATAGTTTTTAATCCCACGAATTTAGGTTTAGGTGGATAAACCTTTACAGGAATACGGATAATCTCTCCTTTCTTCAACTTATAACCACTTTCTTTTAGAGCAGGATTTGCATCCATCAACTCGTCTACAGTTATATTATTGGCCTTTGCCAAACTATAAGGAGTATCCTTTTTCTTTGCTTTGTATGTCTTATAGGTTATTTGGGGCTGTTGAGCAGTTTTATTTACCACTACATCGGTTACTTTAGAGGGCTTCCATGTTGTGGTAACACTCTTTGGGCTATTAGTTTGCGATGATACTGATGCATTTGTACCACCAACAGTTGTACTTGCAGCTTTGGCCTTGGCAGCCGCCGCACGTTGCTCAGGTGTGGGTGCAGGTTCTGCTCCTCCAGGAACATAAGGAACATTCAACACTTGACCAGACTGTACATAATCTGGCTTTACACCTGGATTAAGACTTAGCAAATGATCGAGTGTTGTTCCATGACGATGGGCTATACCCAATATGGTTTCGCCTGGTTGAACGGTATACTTAACTACCTTCTCCGCTTTGTTCTGCGCATTCAACTCAAGTGGAGTATTTACCCCCACACATACACAAAGACCTATAATGCCAAATAGTTTTGTAAACTTCACAATTGCTAATTTTTTAATAATATCACTGCAAAAATACATAAAAGATAGCATTCATAGCTGTGATATAAAAGAAAAATAGTACTTTTGAGCCATAATCACTTTTTCAACCATATAACAATCATTGCACATAAGTATTATGAAACATATTGCTCTTATAATAACATTTGTAGCCTTTTGCTTAGCATTACCTACTTTTGCTCAACAGAAAAAAAAGGTTAGCACTGCTACTACTCAAACAGCAGAGCAACTTATTCAACATTATAAGTTTAGCGAAGCCGCACGTGTTTTGCAACGTGAAATAGATGCTGCACGTAGCACAGGAAAAGCAACAACTCGACTTGAAGCAGACCTTAAACGTGCTAACCTAGGTGCTGATATGTTACGCGGAACAGAAAAGGTGGAGTTTATTGATAGCATTAAAGTTGGACGAAACGAAGTGCTTAACCACATACATTTGTCAGCCGAATCGGGTAGATTTGTGATGATGAGTGAAGAAACTGAAAACTTTTCTAACCAAAAACTTTCATTTGGTAAATGCGGGCATATTAACGAGTTGAACAATCGTATCATATTCTCTTTAATGGATAGTTTGAACAATGTTAAGAATCTATATAATGCCTATCGTAGCGGACAACATTGGGGTACCCCTTCTCCATTAGATGGCATGCAAAGTACTTTTGCCGATCAAGACTTTCCTTTTATGATGCCAGATGGTGTGACACTATATTATGCAGCACAAGGAAATGAAAGTTTAGGAGGATATGACATATTTGTTACACGTTATAACGCTGAAACTAAGCAATATCTTAAGGCTGAAAATATTGGTATGCCATTTAATTCGCCAGCAAATGATTACTTGTTGGCCATAGACGAACAAAATAATTTAGGATGGTTGGTTACTGATCGCAATCAAAAAGCAGATAGCGTGTGCATCTACGTGTTTATTCCTAGTTCTACACGCGAAGTTTACGATTTGAATAACGCTAATATCAAAAACATTACACAAGTTGCTCAACTACACTCTATTGCCGAAACGCAGAAAGACAAAAAGATTGTAACGGAAGCAAAAAAACGCTTAAGGAAACTCCTAACAAGCGATGTACAAACTACAACTAATACGGCACGTATATATATTATCAACGATCAAACTGTTTACACAAAATTAAATCAGTTTAAAAGTGAAAGCGCACAACGCATTGCTCTACAAGCAGATAAAGTACTCGATAAAATAACAATTCTAAAGTCAAAACAAGATAATATAATGCGTAGTTTTGCTCAAGGTAAGCGCACATCTCAAAAGGTACAAGAACTTACACACATTAATCAGACCTTGGCAAAACTACAAGAACAATATCATACATTGTGCAAGAATATGCGCAAAGCAGAATTACAATAATAAAAGACTGAAGATAAACATTAACAAACCTAATCTAAATACATATATATCATGAACAATAAAGCTATTGAACCATCAGAATTGATAATCAATCCTGATGGAAGTATCTTTCACTTACACGTTAAACCCGAACAATTGGCTGACAAGGTTATACTTGTTGGCGACCCTGGTAGAGTTGCTCTTGTGGCATCGCATTTTGAAACAAAGGAATGCGATATTGAAAGCAGAGAATTTCATACTATTACTGGAACTTACAAAGGTAAACGCATCACAGTTGTATCTACAGGTATCGGATGCGACAACATCGACATTGTGCTTAACGAACTCGATGCACTTGCCAACATCGACTTTGAGAGCAGAACCATTAAAGACCAACTTCGTTCTTTAGAGCTTGTTAGAGTTGGCACATGCGGTGGATTGCAACCCAATACGCCAGAGGGTACTTTTATTGCAAGTAAAATCAGCATTGGTTTTGATGGCTTGCTTAATTTCTATGCAGGACGCAACGAGGTTACTGACTTAGCAATGGAACGTACCTTTTTACGTTTTATGGGATGGCAAGGAACTCAATGCATCTCTCATCCCTATGTGGTTAAAGCTAACGAAGAGTTGCTTGAACGTATTGCAGCAAAAGACATGGTTCGAGGTATAACCATTGCTTGCGGAGGCTTCTTTGGTCCACAAGGTCGTGTACTGCGTATTCCATTGGCAGATCCTCGACAAAACGAAAAGATTGAAGACTTTGAGTACAACAACATGAAGATTACCAACTTCGAAATGGAAAGCAGTGCCCTTGCAGGTCTTTCACTTCTCATGGGACACAAAGCCGTTACATGTTGCATGGTCATTGCAAACCGCTTGGCACATAAGGCTAATCCCAACTACAAGAATTCTATCGACTCACTTATTAAATTAGTACTCGATCGTATTTAGCACAAGCATATAAAAATCAATTGTTTGCAAACAAATTATTCTATGAACTTACTTATAGATTAATCCATAAAAAATTCCCTTATGAGAGATTGTTCTCTCATAAGGGAATTTTTTATAATACAATATTCTGAAGCATTTTAGAAACCTAAGTCATTCCACCAAGTAGAATCCTTTTGCAAATACTTTGCAAACCAAGCGTAAATGACATTGAGCCATGCCAAACGTTTGTGATAGTCTGTAATTACGTGGTTTTCTCCTTCAACTTGTACATATGCTACATCTCTACCCAATATCTTAAGAGCTGTATAAAGTTGCTGGCTCTCATTAGTGGGTACGTTTGTGTCTGCAGTACCATGCAATAACAACAAAGGCGTATGTATTTTGTCTGCGCTAAAGAGTGGTGATTGTTTTACATAAAGCTCTGGATTATTCCATGGGAAACTTCCATATTGTGCCGTTTCTCCATAAGAATATCCCCAATAACCACCGCCCCAATAACTGGCAATATTACTAATGCCAGCATGAGCTATAGCGGCAGCAAAAATATCGGTACGTGTCTGTAAATACTCTGTCATAAAACCACCATAAGATGCACCTATACATCCCACACGCTTGGAATCAACAAAGCTATGTTCTTTGCAAAAAGTCTTTACTCCTTCAATAATATCATCGCCCGATTCTTTGCCCCAAGTATTAACATGGCGAGCTGCAAACTCCTGTCCATAAGCAGTCGTTCCACTTGGATTAAGCACATACACCACATATCCTTGACTTGCAAATGTTTGGAACGGATACCACGACTCAAGCAAATTATCAGAGGGAGAACAACCACCATAATAATATACAATCATAGGATACTTTTTGCTCTTGTCGAAGTTGGGAGGCAATAGGTAAAAGCCATCAATAGAGTCGCCTCGTGTAGCCTTAAACTGCCAACTTGTGCTTGGGGCTATTGCAACATCCCTGTATAGCTCATCAAAGTTAATAGAGCCAATGTGCTTTGTTGTGGGCTTTTCCTTGTTTAAAACACATTCGTACATATCACGTGCACGCTGAGGTGTCTGTCCGAAGAATACAACGCGAGGTGAAGACTTTGCAGTATTTGATATAGTAAAATCTTGTACATAAGTTACCGGAAGATCAAATTTTGTGGTCTTTAGGGTTTTAGGATTTAAGCAGAATAATCCACGTCCCATTCTATCGTCAGCGGTAAAGTATATCATGCCATCTCCCCTATTCCACTGATAGTTGGCTACAGAAGGATTAAAATGCATCAACATGGGAGTTGTGCGTTTTGATGCTATATCATATAAATACAGACGATAGTCAAATCCTTGAGGTATTTGCCCAGGCTTAACTTCTGAACCTATACCAGCAAACGACGCTGGTGATGCTGATATGAGCAATTGCTTTCCGTCAGGAGAGAAAGTAGCACGGTTTACAAACGTTGTATCAATAAGCAACGAATCTACTTTGCCTGTATATGCATCCATTTGCAAAAAGCTTGTGCGATACATCGGTTGCTTGCTCATTGTGGTACGCATATACTGCAAAAGTAGTTTCTTGCCATCAGCTGATATGTCTGCCAAACCTACACTGGCTGCCCCATATGTTAAGCGTTGCATTATGCCAGTTTTCAAGTCATAACGCCATAAACTATTTCTATTGCGCCATCCTGGTTGGCGATCATCTGGTTCCTCTATACGTTTCAAACCATTGACAGAAGCCTTACCTTCTTCAGTTTTATCAAATATGAGATAGTCTTCATTGGGCGAAACATTAAAACTTCCCTCTGGAAGATTATCTGCTAAGACACGCTCTTTACCATCGTTGGGTGTATAAACAACGAGTTCTCTTCCCTGCCCACTTTTACGGGTATAGTAAAGCACATCGCGTTTTCCAGATAACCATTGCAAACTTACATATTCGTTTCGATGAAGAAGTTCGCGACCTGTTTGCAAATCCGATAGAACAGTAGTATATTGAACACTGCCATCCTTTTTGGTATAATAGCTTATTGTTACAAGATACTTGCCTGTTGGCGAAATATCAACACTACGATAGTGTTCTCCCCAAGTCTGCTGACCTATTGTAAAAGGACGCTTACTAGCAGCATTAATTATTACTCCTTGAAGATTATCACCAACAATATTTACATTAAACGAATCACGACTTGACTTTGATGTAAGCGTCTGAATTGTCAGTTCACAACGTCCAGGAGCAAGTTTCAGTTGGTTACCTGCACATTCTTTTCCATCTACGAACAATGTATAATTGCTCAACCCCTTTACCTCTACACGTGCTTTTGTGTATCTTGGTGTTTGCACACTAAAATGTAAAAAACGCATAGTTGGCACACTATCCTTGCCTACCATAAGTTTTTCACCATTACTTATTGTAGAGGTAAACAGATTCCGAGTTTTACTAATATTGACTACGTTGCGATTTTGTTTCATCACATCGTTAATGTCAAAAGCACTCCCCTTCATATTCAACGAGTCTGTTTGATAGGGAGCATGCAATTCATAAGGTCCTTGCATTTGCGCTTTGTTCACTACCAACGTATCTGATGAGGCAGTGCAAGCAAGTGAAAAGAGTAATGAAAAAAGCATTATCTATGTATGATTATAAAATTAAGGCCTGCTCTAATAGATGTATGATGTTAGAGCCGGCCATTATAAATTAATATTCTAAATTACGTACTAATGGCTTTCGCGTTCAAGACCCATAAGTTGAAAGTCTTTTTTACGAAGTTTAAAGCTATTAGTTAAGTATTTATCACGTACTACTTGGTTTGCAGCAAGTTCTTCTGGAGTTCCTTGAAAAAGAATACGTCCCTCAAACAATAAGTATGCACGATCGGTTATACAAAGAGTTTCCTCTACATTATGGTCGGTGATAAGGATACCTATATTGCGATCTTTTAGTTTCCATACAATATATTGTATATCTTCAACCGCAATAGGGTCTACACCTGCAAAAGGCTCATCGAGCATGATAAACTTAGGATCGATAGCCAAGCATCTTGCAATTTCTGTACGTCTGCGCTCACCACCCGACAATTGGTCACCAAGGTTTTTACGTACCTTTTGCAAACGAAACTCTGCAATCAAACTTTCCAACTTTTCTCGTTGATAAGCTTTTGATCGTCCCGTCATTTCAAGCACAGAAGCGATATTGTCTTCTACACTCATTTTGCGAAATACCGAAGCCTCTTGTGCCAAATAGCCTATACCCTTTTGCGCACGCTTATATACAGGGTCATTAGTAATCTCTTGATTGTTTAAGAAGATGCGTCCACCATTGGGTACAACCAATCCTGTCGTCATATAAAACGATGTAGTTTTACCCGCACCATTTGGTCCAAGAAGTCCCACAATCTCTCCTTGTTTTACATTGAACGACACACCATTCACTACCGTTCGCTTACCGTATTTCTTTATTAAACCTTCAGATCGCAGCACCATAGATTCATTACATGTTGCATCTTCTTTTTGATTAATATTATTCACTTTGCTTTCGGTAGAGGCATCTTCAGAGTTTCTATTCTTTTTGAAAAAAGCTATCATATCAAAAAAGGTTATGTAGTATAGATATATGTAAGCAATATTTTCATATACCTTCATTACATTGCCACTTTATAAATAATCAGAACCTTATTTATACATAAATCGTTTGATACTACGCTTGGGCGTTTTCTCAAATTCAGTTTTATATATTTCAAATCCAGATAAACGCTCATAGGCTGCAACCATATTGTTAAGGTCTTTACGATTTTGCTCCATTGCCATGCGCAATCCATCTTCGTCGAGTCCTGCTTTCTCAGCCTCATCAAAATCGGGATATATCAAAGCTACAAGCTTCTCACCACGCTGTACCACAATACTTTCGTTTACATACGGAAGCGTGTTGAGTTTATCCTCGATTTCTTCAGGATAAATATTTTGACCAGAAGCTCCAAGCAACATGTTCTTACTACGTCCACGAATGTATAGATTTCCATCAGCATCCATCACACCTAAGTCTCCTGTATGATACCAACCATCTACCAAAGTTGCTTTCGTAGCCTCTTCGTTCTTAAAATACCCTAACATTACATTCTCTCCACGTGTCAATATTTCACCAACTACATGCCGAGGGTCAGGACTATCTATCTTAATTTCCATACGTGGTGCAGCCTTACCACACGAACCTTTACGGAATTTATGCCAATCCTCATAGGCTATAATAGGAGCACATTCTGTTGCACCATACCCTACGGTATATGGGAAGCGAATTTTATTGAGTAAATCCTCTACTTCGCTATTAAAAGCAGCACCACCAATAATAATTTCATAAAAGTTACCACCAAATGCAGCTACAAGATGTTCGCGTATTTTATCGAGGATACGTCCGCTTATGAAAGGCAACTTCAACAACATTTTCATGCTTGGAGTTTGCAACTTAGGCAATACATTCTTTTTGATTATTTTTTCAATAATCAAAGGAACAGAAATAATTACCACAGGTTTAATCTCACCAAATGCCTTTAGTACAATTTTGGGCGAAGGTATGCGCGTAAGGTAATAAACATGACATCCTTGAATAAACTCAAATATAAATTCAAAAGCCATGCCATACATGTGTGCAAGTGGTAACATCGAAATAATATGATCACCACGTTTTGCTTTTGAGCCAAGAACTTCTACAGCAAACTGATAGTTCGACCATAAAGCACGGAATGGTATCATAACACCTTTTGAGTTTGATGTAGTACCACTCGTGTAGTTTATAAGTGCTAACGCATCAGGGTTTGGAGTATGAGGATAACAAACATGCTCCTTTCGGAAATACTTAGGATATTTTTTACCAAAGTACTCATTGAGATGTTCACGTGCCTCTGTTAATTTCTCCGTACGTGATACGAGCAACGAGTAATCGGGAATACTGATTACACCCTCTAAATGTGGCATATCGTCCGCATTTAGTTCAGGCCATGCCATATCTCCTACAAAAAGGATTTTTGCTTCAGAGTGATTAACAATATCATGTACTTGTTGCGCTTTAAACTCATGCAATATTGGAACAGCAACAGCACCATAGGTAAGCGTTGCCAAGAACGCAGTTGCCCAATTAGCACTATTACGTCCGCAAAGTGCAATTTTGTCACCTTTCACAACTCCCGCATTTTCAAACAAGATATGTAGCTTTTCTATTTTGCGAGCTACATCTTTATATTGCAGCGTTACGCCTTGATAGTCTGTCAGTGCATCGATATCCCAATTTTGCTTTAGGCTCTCTGCTATCAAATCGACAAAGTCGGTATACTTTTCCATTTTGGAATGATAAAAAGTCAAGCCATATATGCTTGGCACATTAATAATTGTTTTGTGCAAAATTAGTAAAAAAGTATGGGTAACACTACTTGCTATTCAATAAAAATGGATATTTATAGTCGGCAAGAGCAAAAAACATGTACTTTTGCACACATTATTCAGTTCTTCAAAAAAAGAAAAAGAAATATTAGTGTTTATCATGACAAACAAAACTAAAAAGATTCTCTGTATTACAGGGGCATCGCTGGTTATTATACTGGCAATTGTTTATTGGCTTTTCTTCTCAAGTTTCAGTTCAAATAGCAAGCCTTCGTTTGTTTATATAGACAAAGACGACACTACTGACTCTGTTTTTGTTAAAGCCGAAAGAGCAGCTCAACCAAGTCAAACTATCGGTCTTAAAATTTGCAGTACACTCTTTGGATATTCATCACACATTCATGCTGGAAGATACGCCACTGGCGATGGCATAAGTACTTTCCGATTGATGCGTAATTTGCGTGGAGGTCGCCAATCGGCAGTATCACTTGTTATTCCCGTAGTTCACACGATAGATAACCTTGCAGCCCGTCTTTCAGATCAACTTGAGGCTGACTCTACCACCCTCTCTAATTGCTTTAAAGATACTACTTTGTTAAATCAATTAAATGTTGACACAGCCACAGTAGCTTGTCTTTTCTTACCAAACACTTACGAAGTGTATTGGGATATCGCCCCACAAAAGCTCTTAAAGAGAATGAAAAAAGAGCATGATGCTTTTTGGACTGAAAAACGTACAAAGGAAGCTTCTGAGGCTGGACTTACCCCCGATGAGGCCTACACTCTTGCATCCATTGTTGAACAAGAGTCTGCTAATGAAAAAGAGCGTCCGATGATAGCTGGTATGTACCTCAATCGTCTGCACCAAGGCATGAAGTTGCAAGCCGACCCAACCGTTAAGTTTGCGCTTAAAAACTTTTCATTGCGTCGCATTATGATTAATCACCTAAGCGTAAATAGCCCATACAACACATATCAACACGAAGGACTTCCTATTGGTCCGATATGCATTCCGTCGCTCAATGCCATAGAGTCTGTGCTACACTATGTTCACCACAACTACCTATATATGTGTGCTAAGGAGGATTTCTCGGGAACTCACAATTTTGCTACCACTTACGCCGAACATACAGCCAATGCCAAGCGCTATGCAGATGCTTTAAATAAGAAAGGCATTAACTAAAAAAAGAATATAATAAACTTGTAAGCAGGTTTTTGAATAGTATTTACAATTCAAAAACCTGCTTTTCTTTTAAGTGTGGAGTTTCCTTAGTTTATAAAAGAATAGTTAATCAAAAGCATAATTCAGAATAAAGAGCAAAGACAATATCACAAGAGTAATATTAATTTGTTGCCATTTTCCAGAACAAAGTTTGATAATAACATAACTCAAAATGCCTAAACATATACCATCAGCAATTGAATAACATAGCACCATGGTTATCATTGTTATAAATGCAGGAAAAGCTTCAGACACATCCTCCAAATTAATTTTCTTTACTGAGTCTACCATCAGCACGCCCACCATTACCAAAGCGCCACTTGTTGCAGCCGAAGGAATTAGTAAGAATACGGGAGATATGAATATAGAAAGGACAAAGAAAATGCCGACAAATAAAGAAGTAAGCCCCGAACGTCCCCCTTCAGCAATGCCCGATGCACTCTCGACATAAGTAGTAATTGTGCTACTGCCCAAACAAGCGCCTACTGTCGTACCTATTGCATCGCTTAGCATAGCCTCGCGCATATGTGGAATATGACCTTCAATAGCAAGTCCTGTTTTCTGCACCAAACCAACTAAGGTTCCTAACGTATCAAAAATATTGATAAGTAGTAATGAGAATACTACCATTATCATCTTAAGAGAGAAAACGTTGCTAAAATCAAATTTACAAAACACAGGTGCTATACTATGAGGAGCCGAAATAGGTGTCCAACCTTCGCTAAGCTGCGTTACACCCATAGGTATACCCACTAAAGTGGCAATGATAATGCCATAAAATAGAGCACCTTTCACACCACGCACCATAAGCATTCCGCTAACAAGAATTGATAATATACCTAACAAACACTCATGCGTAAAACTGCCCAACTTGACAAACGTATCAGGGTTAGCCACTATTATGTGCGCATTTTTCAATCCTATAAAGGCAATGAACATCCCAATACCTGCCGATATAGCATAGCGCAAATTTGTGGGAATACTATCGAGTATCATGTCACGAATATTAAGAAAGGTTATCAATATAAAAATAATACCTTCTATCAACATCACAGCCAATGCTTGATGCCATGTAAGGCCCATAGCTTGACACAAAGTATAGGCAAAAAAGGCATTTAGTCCCATACTTGGTGCTTGAGCAAATGGTAATTTTGCCATAAAAGCAAGCAATAGTGTTGAGATAGCAGCAGCAATAGCTGTGCTTGTAAACAGAGCACCTTTATCCATACCCGTACTAGCAAGAATAGTGGGATTTACAGCTAAAATGTAGCACATGGTTAAGAATGTAGTGATACCAGCCACTAATTCTGTCTTAACTTTCATGCTTTTGGCATCAAAGCCAAATAATTTTTTTAGTAACATTGGGTTATATATTATAATATTTATTTTTTCAGAATGTAACAAAAGTGTGTCATGTGCATATACCAACTCTTGATACTCATGCTTTCATTAGCCATACTCATTTGTATCTAAACTATCAGATTAAGCATTATATTGACATATCTGCAATTTGTGCAATTAAATGAAATGCAAAGTTAAGCAAAAACAAACAATCTATTTTTTTGGTAATTCCTATTTTTACACATAAATATAAGTTTGCACAAATATAAAATCCATCCACAATGCAAATGCAAAGTGGATGGATTTTAGGAATATCAATAAGTACGAATGCTTATCAATAATCAACCTATCAAGGTTGATTTATTTTGTTTTCTTATTTGATTTTGCGCTATTCTTTGTAGCTTTTGGATCAGACAATTCCACAGCAAATGATTTATTGATACCTGTCTGTGTTTTAGCACGTATCCAAAGTACACGATCTGTACTCAAGTTGGCAACTTTAACAGCTTCGTCGAAGTCGGCATTAGTACGCATTTCGCGATCGTTTACCTTCATGATAATAAGTCCTTTCGTTATGCCAGCGTCTTTAAGCTTTCCATCACGAATAGCAGAAACCATCAAGCCATAAGGTAGGTTGAGTTCATCTTTTTCGCTACTTGTTAATGGACGTAGAGCAGCCCCCATAGAGTCTGTATCAAGCGTTTGAACTGCTGTAGTTGTACCTTGTATGTTGCGAAGAGTTAGTTCGGTAGTATGTTGTTTTTTATCACGTAGGTATGTTACCTTAACCTTATCTCCAGGACGATGATTTGTCAAGAGCTCTTGTAATTCGCCAATTTTCTCTATTTTCTTACCATCGATTGCCGTAATAACATCACCTTCTTTCATACCACCCTCTGAGGCTGCACCATCAGCACTTACCTC
Organism: uncultured Prevotellamassilia sp.; assembly: GCA_934255485.1. GTDB lineage: Bacteria > Bacteroidota > Bacteroidia > Bacteroidales > Bacteroidaceae > Alloprevotella. The sequence goes on from CAKQOG010000010.1 coordinate 61,287, forward strand.
CGCCACATAGATACCATTTACGGTGCCAAGATCTACATCTTTACCCTTCTCCTTTTGTTGGTCAATGTAATTAGATACATCTGTACCTGCAATACCGAGCAAGGCACGTTGTACGGTTCCATACTTACGAAGATCTGCTACAACCTTATTCATAATAGCAGTTGGGATAGCAAAGCCGTAACCTGAGAAAGAACCTGTTTGCGAATACAACATGGCATTTATGCCAACCAACTCACCTTTTGCATTAACCAATGCGCCACCAGAGTTACCTGGATTGATAGCTGCATCTGTTTGAATAAAGCTATCAATACTACCTGGAGTGGCATTTAGTGTACGAGCTTTAGCACTCACAATACCAGCTGTAACTGTTGAAGTTAAACTAAACGGATTACCTATGGCAAGCACCCATTCTCCAAGTTTAAGGTCATTAGAATTACCTACCTTTATAGGCTGCAATCCTTTTGCTTCAATTTTTATCAAGGCCAAGTCTGTAGACTTATCCGTACCTATAATACGTGCTTTAAATTCGCGGTTATCATTGAGTTTAACCGTCATTTCATCAGCATTTTCTACAACATGGTTGTTGGTGACGATATAACCATCTTCTGTTAAGATAACCCCCGAACCAGCACCAGTTTGCTTGGGAGTTTGTATTTGTCGTTGTTGTCTGCCACCATTTCCACGGCCAAAGAAGTCGCCAAAAAAGTCTTCAAAAGGATCGCTATATTGAATGGTTTGCGTTTTGCCATTTGTTGTTACTTTAATATAAACAACTGAATTAACCGCATTTTCAGCTGCAGTGGTCAAATCTATTGGGTTTGAAGGTACTGCAGCAGATGCCATTGCAGGAGTTTGCAATCCTAATGTTAAAGCCAAAGCCCATAAAGGCAAATATTTACGTATCATAATATTGTTGATTATATTTTGTTTTTCTGAAAGCAAAAGTAGTATTTATGTACCAAGTCTTTACTAACTCCGTATTTCAATGTTTATGTTTTTAACTCTTTTAACTCGTATACTACGTTATATCTTACAATTTATCAAGTATGGATACGCAAGTCTCCCTTTATTTGCCCCAAAAAGATCTTAAAACGTTAAGAGTTGAAGTGTCTTTGCTAAAGATTGAATATCTGCCTTTAGTTTCGTTTGGATATTCTGCCGTAAAATCATAAGGATTTTGCCACATATCCTTAGTTTGCATCACATTTCCACCCCAACCATTAAATACAACACCCTTAAACTGAGCATAATCTCCTTGAGTTGCATCTGCAAATAAATTGAGTAAATAAGAGAAGTAGGCATCACGGCTATCTGTGTTCGTGTTTGGACGAGTAAACATGGCCGTACGAGGATAGGCGCAATCACATAGCGCAAAAGGCTTATCCAACCCTTGGGCTATTCGCATATAGGTTTGTATTTTGTCAGATGCCTTAAGGTATATTTTACCGAGTGCATTATACAAGTCGCCTGGCATCACCCATCTCATTCTGTAAGGATTAAACGCTACCAACACAAGATCAAAATAGTTATAACTCATCACATTCTGAAACATTTGTTCATCGCTATTGCTTGTCACATCCAGAGGGGCATAAGCTATGGCTATAGGTTGTTTAAGTCCACTATCTTTAAGCAATTTTGCTTGCTTTGCGCACCAATCTACGTACAATTGCAGTGAATCTTTAGTTTGGGTATAAGGAGCATCGCATATTTGCCATGCCACAATAGTTGTATCCGATTGATAAATAACCTTTGAATAGCAATTTTTTCGCTCAGACATTTTTTTTATAAACGAGCTAATTGCAGCTGTATCAGAAGCATCTGTCCACTGTTGCGAAATGCTTACAATTGCTTTCATCTGTCGCTTATGGAGTTCGTTTAAGACAAAATCTAAGCCTTTGAACAGATGTTCATCACTACACATCAAAGTTAGATGTCCTGCAGTCAGATGCAAACTATCTGTAGGAGTAGGTACAAACTTTGCACCCGCCAAAACATTGATTGTATTAACCCCTAATGCTTTCAGCGTGTCAAGTTCGGTCGTGAATCTTTTCTTATTTTCTGCTTTTTTTTCGTTACTTCCTATCAAAGGAGCATACCACATTTGCATTCCTCTAATCACATGGTTTTGAGGGGTGAACGCATCTGTTTCAGATATACAATTGTTGCACAATGACTTTATATTGGCACATAACATGCACAACAAAGATAAAATGATAATTCTTCTCATCGTTTATATTTTCTCTATAAAAATAGGTAATCACACATCATAATTACTGATGCTGATTACCTACCCTATTTTAGTATTTACCTCTCACTTTCATCGCACGATCCATCTCACGACGATCCTGCTTTTCTTTCAGTGTATTACGTTTGTCATATTCTTTCTTGCCTCGGCATAACCCGATAACAACCTTTGCCAATCCATTTTCGTTAATAAACATACGCAAGGGGACTATGGTGAAACCAGGAGACTTTGTATCCTCTTGCAATGAACGTATTTCTTTACGATTCAGCAATAATTTACGGTCACGACGGGTGGAATGATTATTATAAGAGCCAAATTCATATTCTGCAATATAGGCATTTTTCATCCACATTTCTCCGTTATTGATATAGCAGAAAGTATCTACAAGGCTTGCCTTACCTGCTCTAATACTTTTTATTTCTGTACCAGTAAGCACGATGCCAGCCGTAATTTTATCAATAACCAAGTAGTCGTGCTCGGCCCGCTTGTTCTTGATGTTTATACGCGATGTTGGCAATATTTTACTTTTTCCCATAGGTTTATTTGCTATTTGTCTTTATCGTGCAAAATTACTATTCTTTTTCTATAACGACAAAATCTGCAATATTTTCATCTACATAATGTGCAACCATTGATGTAAAGTCCTCTTCTTCTTCAACAAACTCATCATCCAAATCATCAAAGGCAGGATATTGCTCAAAAAGAGCCATAAATTCCTCATCTGTGCGCTCTTTGGTTAAGTCTTGCTTGTTCTCGTCATATACTTTTTTTGCCTTATAAATCATTTTTGACAAGTCATGCAATCCCCACAAACGCATAGCCTTTGCAAAAGGATTGTCGAAAAAGAATGGTCCATAACCATTGTATATAAGTTGAACAAAACCTCCATCCATCAATTCGTCACGCAGTATCATGTAGCCCCACAATGTTATTTGCTGCGGACTAAGTATCTGCATGGCTTCGGCTGTAAGTTGTTGCCCCACCTTATCCTTCATTGCTCCAATAATTGCATCAAGAAAGGCATCCATACCCTCTTGTGCTGCTTGTTGCAATGTTGTGTCGCTAATATTTATTTTCATTTTTATCTATTATCTTATTGATTTCTTATTTCCGCATCTCTTCAATCAAGGTCTTCATACCTTTGATTTTCTCGCCAGCAACAAGTTTCAATACATCCTTGATACGTGTACGCAAAACAGCCACATAAGCATGATGTGTGCCCACATCAATACGTCCTATATCAGACGATTTCAGTCCACCTTTCTTACACAAAAATCCCAACACATCCCCCTTGCTGAGTTTGTCACGCTTACCGCGTCCTATATAGAGCGTAGTATAAAGAGGTTGCGTAGGTTGCAGTTTGGCTGTAGTGTCCAACACCTTCAGCTCTGCGTTTTCTGCATATTCTGGCAACTGTTCAGTCGGTCCAATTATCATATATATAGCACCTTCTGCATCCCAACGTGCCGTGCGTCCGTTGCGATGAACAAACTCCTCTTTTTTCAGAGGTAAATGATAATGAATAACTACACGAACTTCAGGTATATCTAATCCACGGGCAGCAAGATCGGTGCTAACAAGGATATTTGCGGCACCGCTTCTAAACTTATACAGAGCTCTTTCACGAACATCTTGTTCCATTCCACCATGATATATCACCGCAGGAAAATGCTCTGCCAACAACCATTTACCTACACGTTCAACGCTCTCTCTGTAGGCTACAAATACTATAGCTGGCTGCCCCTTAACATGTGTCAGTATTTGTCCTAAGGTTTGCAATTTATCTTTTTCGGGCGAAAGAACTTTCCATAATTCGACACGTTGCTCTATATGTTTTGTCTCTGATAAAAAGTCAAGTTTACGGAACGATTCTACCACCTTTCCCATAAACTGTGGAATAGCTTCTGCATCAGTAGCCGACATCAACCAGCATTTGCCAATATGCTTAAAGTGTTTCAAAGTTTGCTCCATTTCGTTTTGGAAGCCCAATTCAAGACACTTGTCAAACTCGTCAATAACTAAAAGTTTTACGCCAAATGCGTTCAAATTTTCTTTTGTCAAATGGTCATTCAATCGTCCAGGAGTAGCAAACACTACTTGCGGATGCACTTCCTTGATTTTACGGTGTTCCTCCATCGTTGGGCGTCCGCCATAAAGAGATAACGAACGTATGCCCGACTTCATGCTTTTCAGCACCTCTTCGCTTTGACATGCCAATTCGCGCGTAGGTACAATCACCACCGCTTGCAAGCCATCAATAGCAACATTAACACTATTCACTAAGGGGAAAAGATAGGCTATCGTTTTGCCAGAACCTGTTGGTGACAAAAGCACCACACCACCCTTGCTACTTGCTGCATTAGCCATTTGCTGTTGCATAGGTGTAAAATCTTCAAAGCCTAAAGTTGTTAAAAGGGTCTGTTTGTCCATATTTTCCATAAAAGATGCTTTCTAAGTAAGTGTGTTGGTAAAATTTAAGTTATCACCATTCATTGTGGTGCCACATATCCCAAGCAGCCTCGGCTTGTAAATGCAGCATTTCAAGTCCGTTCTTTACCTTTGCGCCACGTTCTGCGCCACGTTTCATAAATAGTGTTTCGAGCGGATTGTATACCAAATCATACAACAAATGGTCTGTTCCAATCCACTGATAAGGTATGTTTGGACAATTGTCTACCTTGGGATACATACCCACAGGAGAGCAATTCACTATTACCTTGTAAAGGTTCATTACCTCCTTGGTTAAATCGGCATAAGTTAGTCGTCCACTTGCAGCATTTCTACTTACATACATAGGTTCTATACCCAACTGTTTCAAGCCATGCACCACTGCTTTCGATGCGCCACCTGTGCCCAACACCAAAGCTCTTTTATGCACCTCTGGGTTAAGCAATGGCTTTATAGAATTAGTAAATCCTATCACGTCTGAGTTGCAGCCATACAATAGTGGTTCTCCCTCTGCAGTTTGTTTCACACATACCACATTCACAGCTCCAATAGCGTCGGCTTCGGGCGAAAGTCCCTTTAAATAAGGCATTACCTCTTGCTTGTAAGGTATGGTAACATTAAATCCCTTCAGTGTTGGTTGCTTTAGCAAGTATTGCATGGCCTCTTCAACCGATGGGTATTCAAAGTTTCTGTATGCTGCATCTATATGTTCTTGCTTAAACTTTTCAGCAAAATATTTTGCCGAAAAACTATGTCCAAGCGGATATCCTAACAAACCATATAATTCCACCATCGTATGTATTTTTCTGTTATATTTAACCCAATTTATGCAATACAAAAAAAGTAGTTACTCCTCCGAGAAGTCCTTCATCACCTGACGATAGGATGCATAAAGGCGTGTGCGCGAAACAAAGCCAACAAACGTACCATCTGGTTTCAACACGGGCAATGTGCCTGCATCGCAATGTGCAAACTTGTTCATCACTGTTTGCATATTATCGTTTGTTCTGAGTATCATTTCGGGTTGTCGCATCAATTGCGAAGCCTTATACATTCGATAGAGTTCGCTACGGAAGATTATCTTGCGTATTTTGTTCACATTTATTACCCCCAGCATACCACCTTTCATATCAACCACAGCAAAGTGCAAAGACTTGCTTGTTGAAACAGTCTGTACTATCTGTCCTAAATACATATCGGGATGGAGCAATGGGCGCTCCTTGTCTATGATAGAATCAAGCGTCATGAGTGTAAGCACAGAGCGATCTTTGTGGTGCGTAAGCAGTTCGCCTTTACGGGCCAAACGCATGGCATAGATGCTATGTTTTTCAAAAGCATTGATTGTGAGATACGAGGCTACAGACACTATCATAAGTGGGATGAAGAGCTGATATCCACCCGTTAGTTCGGCTATCAAAAATACGCCTGTTAATGGGGCATGAAACACGCCACTCATCACACCTGCCATGCCCAGCAAGGCATAGTTTGTTTCTGGCACAGACATATTCCAAGGTCCGTATTCATTCCATAAACGTGAAAAAACAAAGCCACCTATGCAGCCTAAAAACAAACTCGGAGCAAACGTACCACCGCATCCTCCACCACCATTGGTCGCTGTGGTGGCAAACACCTTTAGCAAAATGATTAATCCTAAGTAAACAAGTAGCAAGTTTTGATGTCCGTAAAACAACGAATTGTTGAGTACCATATTGGCTTCATTGCTCGAACTGCCGTTAAGCAACATCGATATGGTGTTATAACCTTCGCCATAAAGCGGTGGAAAGAAATAAATCAACAAAGCAAGTACCACACCACCCAATGCCAACTTAGCATACATATTGTTCAAGCGGCCAAACACTTGTTCAAAAGAGTTCATTACGCGCGTAAAATAGAGCGAAATAAAACCGCAACACACACCCAATAGAACGGATGTTGGCACACGGTCTACAGCAAATGGGTCATTCAGTACAAAGTTGAACATTGGGTTCATTCCTGTCCATACATACGTAATGCAAGTAGCCGTTAAACAACTCACCAACAAGGGTAGCAACGAAGCCATTGTGAGGTCTACCATTAGCACCTCGAGCGTAAACATCAAGCCTGCTATAGGTGCCTTAAAGATGCCCGCAACGGCTCCCGAAGCGCCACAACCAATAAGTAGCATCATAGTTTTATGGTCAAGGTTGAACAAGCGTCCCAGCGAACTACCTATGGCCGAACCCGTTAGCACGATTGGAGATTCTGCCCCCACCGAACCACCAAACCCAATAGTCAATGCAGATGCCACCACACTCGACCAACAGTTGTGCCCTCGTATGTTGCCTTGTCTGCGCGACAAGGCATAAAGTATCTTTGTCACACCATGCCCGATATCGTCGCGCACAACATACCTAATAAAAAGAGCTGTGAGATAGATGCCTACTATTGGATAAACCAAGAAAAGCCAATTGGCACGCGTTGCATCAAATTGCGAGGTGAGCATGTGTTCTATCTCATGTATTAGCAGCTTGAGCACTTGTGCTGCCACAGCTGAACCTACACCTACCAAGAAAGCCAATATCAAAATAAATTGTTTCTCGCTTAAGTGCTTGGCAATCCACACAGACAATTTGCGCAAGGTTTTATTATTGCCTTGCACCTTGTTATATGCTCTTGGTGCATGCGAGTTCTCTTGAATATCTGTTACAACATCCACTTTATTATTTAATGGATATGATTGGTCTGCTAACATCTTTGTATTTTAAATATATATATACAAGTAGGCATTGCTTACTTATCTTATAACTTTCACTTCGCCCCCTACTCCTAACTTAATAATGTTTGATGCTGGGGGATTGTGTGTTTCATTGCGTCGCGAAGTGCAAACATAGTCTACCGCTTTTAGTATCTCGGGCGAGATGTCTGCAAAGCATTTTGGCGAAGGCTCACCGCTAATGTTAGCCGAGGTTGAAACGATGGCTCTGCGCATGCGCATACACAAATTGCGGCTAAACTCCTCTTTAGTAATGCGAATGCCTGCACTACCATCTTCTGCCAAAAGGTTGGGGGCAAGGTTGCGAGCACCATCGTATATAATCGTCAATGGACGCTCTGCCACATCAATCAGTTGCCATGCCACCTCTGGCACCTCGCGCACATAAAAGTCAATTTTAGCTTCAGAGTCTACAAGCGTAATAAGAGCCTTAGCATCGTTGCGTCGCTTTATTTCGTAAATGCGTTTAACAGCCTCCTCGTTGGTTGCATCACAGCCCAACCCCCAGATTGTATCTGTAGGATAAAGTATTACGCCCCCTCTGTTCATCACCTCTATAGCCTTGCTTATATCCTCACGATATTCGCGCAAATTCCCTTCGGTTTTATTATATTCTTTAGCCATGATTTTGTTTCATTTATTTATTATCAGTTTGTTACAGCACGCCCGTACCGCTTCGCATCATCTCTTGCGTAGAGCGCAAAGGCTTGCTTGTCACCTCAAAGGTGTAGGGTTCTGACGTGCCTTGCACCTTTTCTTCGCGATACTGCGGAGTTGCTCCCATCATTTGGTCAAAAAAGTCGGGCATGCTCACTACTTGCTGCAATGTGGCTTTAAACTTTTGTGTGGGTATAGTAAAACGTCCCGTTTTAGTCGGAGCCACCACATATTGATTCCACACCAATGTATAGTAAATGTGCTGCCCCTCGCGTGTGCGACTTGCCGTTGCATCACGGTTGATGTTGAGCATACGCACATTGCAGTTTCCACCCTTTATGCTAAAATCCGTGGTGCATTCAGCCTTTGCTATAGGAGCCGAAGCATAGAGCACAACCGACACCAACATACTATCGCCAGCATAGAGTGTGTTACGATCGGGCACGATACGAACAAAGAAAGTGCCTTTGGCACATACTGATAGTGGAAGAAACAAGAAGACAAACAGAATTGAAAATAGATGTGCTTTCATTATTTATTCATTCTCTTGTTATAGGTGTTATTTATTTTCTAAATCGCTCAACCATGCATCGCTACAAGCATCCGACGGCATACGCCAATCGCCTCTTGGACTGAGCGAACAACTTCCCACTTTAGGGCCATCAGGCAAGCACGAACGTTTAAACTGTTGCGTAAAGAAACGGCGGAAGAAAGTGCGAAGCCACTTCAGTATTACCTCTTCAGCAAAAGCCGTACCATTGCCCGTTCCGTCAAAAGCATGACAAGCAAGATAATAAATCTTTTGTGGACGAAAACCATAGCGGAGCGTGTAGTACAAAAAGAAGTCATGCAGTTCGTAGGGGCCTACTAAGTCTTCGGTTACTTGCTTGATGTTGCCATTTTCGTCAGCTGGTATAAGTTCCGGACTAATGGGGGTGTCTACAATGTCGAGCAACGTTGCGCGACTTGCTTCGTCGGCCATATTGCGTGCAGCCCAACTCACAAGGTGTTTCACTAAAGTTTTGGGTATAGAGGCATTTACGCCATACATACTCATGTGGTCGCCATTGTAAGTGGCCCAACCAAGCGCCAACTCACTGAGGTCGCCTGTACCCACAACAAAGCCCCCCATCTGCCCTGCCACATCCATCAATATCTGGGTGCGTTCGCGAGCTTGAGAGTTTTCATATGTAAGATCGTGCACAGAGATATCGTGACCAATATCCTTAAAGTGCTGTGTAACAGCTGGTACAATGCTGATTTCACGAATTGTAACCCCCAGCTCTTGCATAAGGTTTATTGCATTGGTATAAGTGCGGTCGGTTGTACCAAAACCAGGCATCGTAACGCCCACAATTCCTCGACGGTCGCGATCTAAACGATCAAAAGCATGCACCGCCACAAGCAGTGCAAGTGTAGAATCAAGTCCACCACTTATGCCCACCACAACAGTTTTGGCATGTGTATGCTCTATGCGGCGAGCAAGGGCCTCGCTCTGTATGCATACGATTTCTTCGCAGCGTTCGTCGAGTTCTTCGCCCTCGGGCACAAAAGGATGAGCATCTACAAAACGCGTAAGTTTAAAGGGCACGTTGTTGGTATATGCATCTAATTCAATATGTTGCACTGCGGGCAAATGCTCTGTTACAATAGCATTGGCAAAGGTGGTGTTTAGTCGGCGCTCGGCACGCAAACGCTCCACATCGATTTCGCTACTGATAAGTTGCTCGCACATAGCAAAGCGCTCTGCTTGTGCCAATAATGTGCCATTTTCGGCTATATAGGCCCTGCCGCTAAACACGAGGTCCTGCGTGCTCTCGCCATATCCACTACCTGCATATACATAGCCCGCCAATAAGCGTGCACTCTGATTCTTAACCAATGCACGCAAATAACTTGCCTTTCCAATGAGTTCGTTGCTTGCACTCAAGTTAAATATGATGTCGGCTCCAGATAGAGCAAGATGATTGCTTGGGGGCGTGGGTGCCCATAGGTCTTCGCATATTTCAATGCCAAAAGTGCAATGCGATGTGCTAAAGAGTAAATGCTTACTCAAGGGCACCGTTTGACCACAAAAACGCAGTTCAACGCCTTGATTTAACACTTCGGCTGAGGTAAACCAACGCTTTTCGTAAAACTCTTTATAATTAGGCAAAAATGTTTTAGGAACAAGTCCATAAATTTTGCCATGTTGTATAACAGCCGCGCAATTAAACAGCATGCTACCATACGAAATGGGCACACCCACAAGCGCCGTCACGTTTAAGTTACGACTAAACTCTATAAGTTTGAGCAACGACGCCTCAGCCTCATCTAACAATAACTGTTGCTGAAAAAGGTCCTGACACGTATAAGCTGTTATAGCTAATTCGGGCAAGCAAACAATCTCTATGCCTTGTCCTTCAGCAGTAGCCATGATATTCTCAATTTGCTGTATGTTGTAAGCACAATCAGCAACTCTTACTGATGGGATGGCTGCTGCCACCTTTATAAAACCATTTTGCATTGAATATGTGTGCGTATATTTTTAAGGCATACATCTCTATAGATAACGTATGCCATCAAGGTTTTTAAACATAAAAATGGCTGTACCAGTGATGTGATGAAACTCCGAGTGAAATAAAGATTTGAGCTCCAGCTACTCTCTGTAATCCGACCCTACGCAAGCGCATATCGGCACGCCATTGAAATAACTGGTTGACTCGGTTTTCAAGTAATTATTGATGAGTATCCAAATCTAACCGGTACAGCCTTATTGTTGATGCAAATATACAACCATATAGCTTTTCTGCAAAGTGTTTTGCATGTTTTTTTATGAAAAAATTTTATTGAGTACTTCTAATTTCATTTTTAAAGGATGATTAATAAGCATGATTTGACATAGCTACAATGTGAACATTTATTGACATTTTGAACTTCTGAAATAGAAACGAAATGTTAATATTTTTAACCAAAACGCCCCTCTTAGCGCAAATATTTTGTTTACAGCTATACAAAGATACGTGTTCTTATATCACAAGAATACGTATCCTTATAACACAAGAACACGTATTCTTGCACCCTAAGAACACGTATTCTTAGGGAATAAAAACACGTATTCTTAGGGTAAAAGCTATGATTTTATACCTACAAACATACACAACTGTTTGATATTCAATAAGTTAGCAAACACGCTCAAAAACTTCAACGAAATGAGCAAACTTAACTCGAAGTTGATTTTTTTAAAATTATGAGCGTTTTGATTTCACAGAAATACGTACAATAGACCACTGCCTCTCCATTAAACTGCACTATCTAAGTAGTTGCTTATTTTTATGGCTTCTACTTATTTTTATCTGCTTTTATACCTCCTATCTCACTTTTTATTTTTAAGTTTACCATAAAATATTACTATTGTTGCGAAGGGTGCTTGCAACTACCAACAAAGCACACTCGCTTCTTTATTTTATAAAAACCACTAATATCACATTCTTTGAAAACACTTATATTCAATATTAACTACTCCACCCAAGGAGATGAGACGCCCGAACTTGCTTACTCTATCGATGGGCAAGACATCCACTACACATCTTTGCATAGTACCGACCAAAGCAATTGGGCTGTTACGATAAACGTTGCCGATAATAGCAAACACATACGCTATGCTTATCAGATAGTTAGTGCCGACAAGCATCCTGTACGCATTGAGCCTAACGATTGGCGCATGTTTAACTTTTGTCATCGCACACACATCTGCTTCTGCGATGCGTGGTGCAACAAGGCTTTGAGCGATATTTTTCATCGTTCGGCATTTGCTAAATGCGCTATGTTGCCATGTGCTGGAGAAGAGATGCACATGCAACTGCTCAACGCCCCCCACCTGCTTTTGCTCCACACACTTCCACCCTATGACAACTATAAATGGGCTATTGTTGGCAGTACAAAACGATTGGGCAACTGGCAAGTAGAGAAGGCTCTGCCGCTGCAACGCACAGGTACATACGAATGGGCTTTGCCACTTTCAAGAGCCGACTTTGAAGATGGGGCTGCATACAAATATATTTTGCTTGATACACAACACCCCGAACGCACCATTTGGGAGGAAGGTGGTAATCGACAACTCAACCCTACTGCGGCTGATGACAGCTTCTCTTTTATCCGCCAAGACGAGTTTCCACGCATTGCATTGCCGCAATGGAAAGGGGCTGGTTGCGTGATACCAGTATTTTCTTTACGCAGCGAACATAGCATGGGAGTTGGCGACTTTGGCGACCTTCTCACACTTGTGCGATGGGCTGCAGAGGTTGGTATGAAGGCTGTGCAACTACTACCTATTAACGACACTACACGCACGGGGGCATGGCGCGATTCTTATCCGTACAACGGCATTTCGGTGTTTGCACTCCACCCTATTTACCTTGACATGACGCCATGGAGCAACGCTTCTTTTTACACCCAATATGCAGAGCGCGGACATGAGCTAAACCTTCTTCCACAACTTGATTATGAGAAAACTTTTGCTCTAAAAATGGACTTTTTGCACCATTTGTTTGCTTCTGAAGGATACAAAACGCTGCATTCAGCACCATTTAAGCAGTTTGTTTATAACAACGAGCATTGGCTGCCACAATATGCTGCTTTCTGTGCCTTGCGCGACCACTACCATACGGCTAACTTCCGCACTTGGCCATCAAACGCACCTAAAGCCGACAATGCACACCACTATTGTGAGGCACATCCCGAACTTAAAGAAGCTTACGACTTTTACACCTATACGCAATTTTTGCTACACAAACAAATGCTTAGCGTACATACCGAGGCTCGCAAACGGGGCGTTATCCTAAAGGGCGATATTCCTATTGGCGTAAGCAGAGATAGCGTACCAGCATGGGCAGACGGACACTTGTTCCACTTTAACGGACAAGCGGGTGCACCACCCGACGACTTTGCTGTGCATGGTCAGAACTGGGGGTTTCCCACTTACAATTGGGACGAAATGGCTAAAGATAACTACCTATGGTGGCGCAACCGCTTGAAGCATATGGAGTTATATTTTGATGCTTACCGCATTGACCACGTGTTGGGATTTTTCCGTATATGGGAGGTTCCAACCAATCAGATTTATGGTCTTTTAGGACAATTTCGTCCTGCTCTGCCTTATAGCGAAGACGAAATAAAGTGTATGGGATTTAGTGCCAACGTCAAGGACCTATGTATTCCAATTATCTCAGTGCAAAGGGCTAAAGCCATAGCAGAGAGCACAAAAAACAATCAATTTATTTCGACCTATCTTGAGCTAACACCACAAGGCTACACGCTGAAAGGGGAGTTCAGATCGCAGCGCTACATTGAACAAAACATTCACGACGAACCAACCAAACAAGCCCTATTCAACCTTGCTTGCGAAGTGCTATTTATTGCAGACAACAACAACCCCACCCTCTTTCATCCACGTGTGATGGGACGCTTATCGCATCGCTATCAAACGTTATCTGATGCTGATAAAAGTGCTTTTGATTACCTACACGACCACTTCTTCTACGAACGAAATAACCAGTTCTGGGCAGACGAAGCAATGAAAAAAATTCCTGCTGTTACCGATAGTAGCGACACCTGCAACCCTTCATTGCAGCTCTACCCTACCAACGGAAAAGGTATGCTTCCATGTGCCGAAGACCTTGGCATGGTGCCAGCATCAGTTAAAGGTGTGCTTGAAAGACTGCAAATTCTCTCACTCGAAATTCAGCGAATGCCCAAGGCCTATGGCGTGCGTTTTGGCAGATTGTCAGACAACCCTTATTTATCTGTATCAACTATTGCCACTCACGACATGCCTCCATTGCGACTTTGGTGGACCGAAAGCACCGAACAAGCACAAGCTTTCTGGGAACAAGCTCTTCACCACCCTAACAATGCTCCCACCGAAGCCACCCCAGAGGTGTGCGAAGAAGTCGTAAAACAACATTTGCAATCGCCCTCTATGCTTTGCCTTATTGCCCTGCAAGATTGGTTTGCCATATCGCCATCTTTGCGCAGCAAACACCCCGAAGAAGAACAAATAAATGTACCTGCCAACCCCAACCAATATTGGCGTTATCGCATGCATATTACGCTCGAAAAACTGCTACAAAGTAGCGACTTCAACGAGAAGGTACGAGCACTTATTAGCATGTCGTGCAGATAAAATGTAAAGCTTTTAAAGGATTATGCCATAAGCAATTACGGCTTAAAATTCTACTTGTACTTTGCAAAACAAGCAATTACAAGCCCGCCATTGTCAAATCGTAAAAGAAACGCTTTGCTATATTATGGTGTTGGCTTAAATTTGCACAACCGTAGAGTTGTTTTCAATCTTACTTATTTTTGCTTAAAGTATAAAGATTAAGAACCAACAATCAACTCTTCTACACATTTCATAATGGCATAACATGCATATAGCCGCACTTTTCGACCTTGACGGAGTGATTATTGACACCGAGGGACAATATACTACATTTTGGCAATTAATTGGGAAAAGAGATTTTCCTAATCAACTCCATTTTGCACAAAATATAAAGGGACATACACTCAAGCAAATCCTTGCTGAATATTATCCTAATAATCGTTTGAAGCAAGAACAAGTTGTTGATGAAATAAACAACTTTGAGCAACAAATGCAATACCCTTATGTTGCAGGTGCAATAGACTTTATAAGGGCATTGAAAGAACAAGGCATTCCGACAGCTGTAGTAACAAGCTCTAATCAAGAGAAAATGAAAGTGCTCTTTAATAGGCACCCAGAGTTTAAATCTCTATTCACTTGCATTTTTACAGCAGAGAATGCTAAACGCTCTAAACCAGCACCCGACTGCTACTTAAATGCAGCAGCACAATTGGGGATTGACGCATCAAACTGCATCGTGTTTGAAGATTCTATTAGCGGATTAAAAGCTGGATGCGATAGCGGAGCCACAGTCGTTGGACTCGATACCACCAACAAGGCTGAAGACATTGCTCCTTATTGCAAACGCATCATTCACGACTTTACAGAAATAAATGTGGCACAAATGTGCCAATTGATTTTATAAAAAATAATATTACACATTTAACCATGTCTGGATATTTAGTAGACGATACACGCAAAGTAACAACACAACGTCTTAAGGAGATGAAAGCAGAGGGTAAAAAAATTGCCATGCTTACATCTTACGACTATACTACAGCTAAAATTGTAGACGAAGCCGGTGTGGATGTTATATTAATTGGCGACAGCGCATCTAACGTAATGGCAGGTAACATGACAACTTTGCCAATCACCATAGACCAAATGATTTATCACGCACAAAGTGTTGCACGCGCCGTTAAACGCGCATTTGTGGTGTGTGATATGCCTTTTGGCACATATCAAGTAGACGAGAAAGAGGCTGTTAAAAACGCCATACGCATCATGAAAGAAACAGGTTGCGATGCCGTTAAACTTGAAGGTGGCGTTGAAATCATCAATGCTGTTAAGCGCATTTTGGATGCAGGTATACCCGTGTTTGGCCATTTAGGATTAACTCCACAAAGCATCAATAAATTTGGTTCTTATGCCGTTCGCGCTAAGGAGAATGCCGAAGCTAACAAGTTGCTCTCAGACGTAAAACTATTGGCTGAAGTTGGGTGCTGCGGCATTGTACTTGAGAAAATACCCGCTAATCTTACTCAAAAAGCCGTAGAAAGTGTTGATGTTCCCATCATTGGTATCGGTGGTGGACCTGCAGATGGTCAAGTGCTTGTTATCGATGACATGTTGGGCAAGAATAAAGGATTTTCACCTAAATTCTTACGTCGCTATGCCGACCTATACACAATCATGACAGATGCTATTGGCAACTATGTTAGCGACGTAAAGTCGGGAAACTTCCCCAACGAAAACGAAAAATACTAAACACATAAACCGCATTTTCTCAACACAACGGTTTTCCTCTAAAAACTAAAACTTACCTTAAAAGCAAATGGTGATGTTATCACCATTTGCTTTTAAACTTTTTGCAGTTCTACTGAACAAACTAACGACTAAACTACATAATGGCTTTACAAATACATAACCCCCTTTCAGGGTCTAAATTTATAAATATGTGCGTGGCCAATTGGTTGCTACATATATTTGTGTACGCATTTATACCTATTATTGTTACACATATACACACTACATATAACAATAACTACCTTGCAGCAGGATGGAGCATTTTGGCTTTCTCTCTCGGTATGTTTCTGCCTGGTCCGTTTGGTGCACACATTATGGAACGCCGCTCACGTAAGAGCATTTATCTTCGTTCATTGCTCTTGTTAGGTCCAATAACGTGTGTGGGCTATGTGCTATCTTACCAATTATGGCAATTCGTTACCCTACAAGTAGTGCAAGGAGCTGCATTCGGTCTGTCGCAAACAGCTCTTGGAACCACCTTGGTCAATGACATTTTACCATCCAAGCAACGTAACAAGGGCGACCTTATCTATGGTTGGGCAGGACGATTGGGTATACCCTTAGGTTTCTTATTTGGTTTTATATTGCTACTACTTGTACCAATCGAACAAATTTATTGGTGGGTGCTTATTCCATGTGCACTCTCTTTTGTACTTGTAGCACAAACAAACGTGCCTATCAAAGCACCTGTAAAAGTTTCTGTTATTACACTCGACCGCTTTTTCCTACCCAAAAGCCTGCCTTTGAGTTTATCCATGTTTGCAGCTCCATGGACATTAGGAGTTGTGGCAAAGTCTATCATCAACATCGAATTATTTAACTGCTTTTTCTTTGCCTGCATAGCTCTTGGAGTGCTAAGTGCTTTTCTAATTCAAATATTCATGCAACGCCGTTTAGGGCAAAAGGTTATTATCTGTTCTTGTTATGCACTCATTATAATAGCTCTAATCATGCAGTTGCAAGCGTATAACATTATCACTACATGCCTTGCTTACATCATCATAGGGTGCGGCATTGGAGGCGTTTCTTCACGTCACCTCATGGATTGGGTAACAAAAGCACAACATTGTCAAAGAGGTACTGCACAAAACACCTATATGCTATCATGGCGCACAATCTTTGCATTGGGATTTGCAAGTTCAATGTTCACACCTACCATAGGAACAACCTTCTGCATAGTGTTATGTGTGCTTTCTACAGCCGTTTACACACTCTGGATTGACAGAAAAATAGCGATTTATTAAAAATATCGCACAAAAAGCACAAAACATTTGGTAGTTTAAAAATAAGTTCATATCTTTGCATCGCTTTTGAGAAAAACAGAGGGCGTTTAGCTCAGCTGGTTCAGAGCATCTGCCTTACAAGCAGAGGGTCGGCGGTTCGAATCC
>CAKQOG010000011.1 GCA_934255485.1 uncultured Prevotellamassilia sp.
GAATTGCGAGTGCAAAAGTACGGGGTTTTTCTGATATGACCAAATGTTTTTTGAATAAATTTTTGAGAAATTTTTAGGAGATTTACACAAATGATTGATAATCAGTAAGAAAGGAGTGATAAAAATTTTTCAATATTTTTGGAGATATTTTAGGGGAAGACGATTTTGGGAGGTTTGGGGGCATGAATTATCATGATTGGGGGATGAATTATTTTAGGAAAATTGGCACTACGTGCGGAAAGAAGAACATTAATGCCTTAGAAGTTCAACAAGATGCAGACAAATTTAGTTATAAAATTGTTTGTATTTTAGACATTTTAACACGATGCTATAAATTATCGACAAAAACAAGCAATTTGTCTACTATGTTTGTTCTATTTTATATTATGCCATATCTTTGCATTACAAAAAAGAAAAAAGGTTATCAACACCTTTTGTGTTATTAAGGAAACAAGAAGAAATTGACATAAGATAAACAATAAGGTAATAGTGTTTTTTAGGTAAATGACGAGAGACAACATTCGCCGCGAGGTGCGTGTTGTCTCATTTTATGTGTCGAATTGTTTTTAATATTGTTTTGGCTTTGTTCAATTATTATTCAGCACTTTTGGTATAAGTAAAGTTATTTACCTTTATACAAGTAACGCCATTTTGGATAGAAACGGTTTCACTGCCATTTTTATTTTTCCAAAGATCTATTTTTTTTACGCGTTTACATAGGACTGATTTACCTTCACTTGGAAATATTTCGGCAAAAGTTGAATCGGGACTATATATAAGAAACAATTGCTGTGGCCCTGCGTCAAAGCGCATTCCGACCTCCCACAAGCGTACACAATCATGCAATGCATAACTCCATGTATAACCTGCAGAACCTATACAGCCGTGTTCATCTCTATCACTTCCCAATAATTTTCCAAACGAAGAGTGCGCACAAGCGCACAACAATAATGAACTTAAGAGTGTAACTAAAGCAGTTGATATTTTCATAAAAGATAAAATTTACATTCCCTATTTATAAACAAAAGTACGTAAAACAAGCTGAATAAACAAAAGTGCCAACAAATAAATACATTCATTACCCTTTTGCGGAATTAATTTAGAGCATACATAATTCTGTAGATGGACTTATTGTTGATAAAATTTACATATCACAAAATGGTAAGTACACTAATTTTGCCAATAATTTTGTAAGCAACATTACATTTTCTCTAAATTCAACTGTTGCCACCAACAATATTTTAACAAACCATATAAAAAAGGTTCAAGCAGTGCAATTCATACATTCTACTTGAACCCTTTATTATTTACGCATGAAAATTAGTCAATCCCCATTCACTTTCATTTTTAGTTCTGATCGTAAGCATGTTTTGGATAGTCTATGGTGTAATGAAGTCCACGGCTCTCCTTACGTTCGAGTGCTTGGCGTGTGATAAGATAGCCAACATTAATCATGTTGCGTAGCTCGCAAATGTCGCGTGTAGCCTTCACATGCTTGTAAAGTTCCTCTGTTTCTTCGTAAAGAAGGTCCAAACGAGTCCAAGCACGCTTTAGGCGCAAGTCTGAGCGTACAATGCCCACATAAGCCGACATCACTTGTTCTACTTCTTTCACATCTTGCGCAATGAGCACCTTCTCTTCGTTTGTCATTGTGCCGCTATCGTTCCATTCAGGCACTTTGTTGTTGAAGTCATATTCATCAACATGCTCAAGCGAATGCTTTGCAGCAGTTTCGGCATAAACAACAGCCTCGATGAGTGAGTTAGATGCCAAACGGTTTCCGCCATGCAAGCCAGTGCAAGAGCATTCACCAATAGCATAAAGTCTGTTGATTGATGACAATCCATTGAGGTCTACCTTAATACCTCCACAAAGATAGTGAGCGCAAGGAACAACAGGGATATATTGTTTGGTTATATCAATACCAATAGACAAACACTTTTGGTAAATGTTAGGGAAGTGGTGTTTAGTTTCTTCGGGATCTTTGTGTGTAACATCCAAGCATACATGATCAAGACCATGTATTTTCATTTCCTTATCAATGGCACGCGCCACGATATCACGTGGTGCAAGTGATAGACGCTTGTCATACTTTTGCATAAACTCTTCGCCATTAGGCAAACGGAGTATGCCACCATAACCACGCATAGCCTCAGTAATAAGATAAGCAGGGTGCTTTTCGCGAGGATTATAAAGAGCCGTTGGGTGGAATTGTATAAACTCCATGCCCTCAACTGTAGCTTTAGCTCTATAAGCCATAGCTATACCATCACCTGTAGCAATCTCAGGGTTGGTTGTAGTAGAATAAACAGCACCACAACCACCAGTGCAGAGCACAGTTACCTTTGAGAGGAATGTATCTATCTTATGCGTATCAGGGTCGAGCACATAAGCACCATAGCACTCAATATTTGGGGTGCGGCGTGTAACCTCTATACCCAAGTGATGCTGTGTAATAATTTCAACAGCAAAATGATTTTCGAGTACAGTGATGTTAGGATGATGTTTAACAGCCTCAATCAGTCCACGTTGGATTTCAAATCCCGTATCATCCGCATGGTGCAAAATACGAAATTCAGAGTGTCCACCTTCACGATGTAGGTCAAAGGTGCCATCTTCTTTTTTATCGAAGTTTACACCCCATTTCACAAGGCGTTCGATGCCTGCAGGGGCATTTTTCACCACTTGTTCAACGGCCCGAGGGTCGGATATAAAGTCACCAGCAATCATGGTGTCTTTGATATGCTTCTCGAAGTTATCAACCTTTAGGTTTGTTACTGAAGCCACACCGCCTTGTGCTTTTGCAGTGTTAGCCTCTTCAATTGAAGTTTTGCAGATAAGAGCCACCTTACCTTTGCCCGAGGTAGCTACTTGGAGGGCGTAACTCATTCCAGCCACGCCAGAACCAATTACTAAAAAGTCAAATTTGCGTATCATCTGTATCGCTTATTTGCTTGCGAAATTACAAAATGTTTTCGATAATAACTATTAAGTCCGCATTCATTTTTTTACAGCCCCACCCTTTATATTATTTACGTTCAAGTTCTTGTAAATTCTCCATTTTCTTTTTCTCTAAGAACTCGTATATGCCACAAAGGTGTTCTTTAACCTTGCCACCACCAAACTCATAAACACGTGTAACAAGTCCGTCAAGGAAGTCGCGGTCGTGGCTTACACAAATCAGTGTACCATCAAAATCACGAAGTGCTTGCTTTAACACATCCTTGG
This sequence comes from uncultured Prevotellamassilia sp., assembly GCA_934255485.1. GTDB lineage: Bacteria > Bacteroidota > Bacteroidia > Bacteroidales > Bacteroidaceae > Alloprevotella. The sequence continues at coordinate 3,229 of CAKQOG010000011.1, forward strand.
TACGAAGGTCGAGGTGGTTAGTAGGTTCGTCAAGGATGAGCAGATTAACGGGTTCGAGCAAGAGTTTGAGCAATGCCAATCGTGTGCGTTCGCCACCCGAAAGCACTTTAACCTTTTTGGTACTGGCTTCGCCGCCAAACATAAATGCGCCCAAGAGGTCGCGTATTTTGTTTCTAATCTCTCCCTTTGCCACATCGTCGATGGTTTGAAACACAGTGAGTTCGCCATCTAATAGCGAAGCTTGGTTTTGAGCAAAATAGCCAATCTGCACGTTGTGTCCCAACGTGAGTTTACCTTCGTGCTCAAGTTGCCCCATGATGCACTTTACGAGTGTAGACTTACCTTCACCGTTGCGTCCTACAAAAGCCACTTTGTCGCCACGTTCAATCGTGAATGTAGCATTGCTAAAGATGCGTTTCCCATCGAAACTCTTGCCTACTTCTTTGGCAATTACGGGGTATTGCCCACTACGCGGAGAGGGCGGAAATCGCAATCGTAGTGCCGAAGTATCTTCCTCGTCCACCTCGATAAGTTCGAGTTTTTCGAGCATTTTTACACGGCTCTGCACTTGGAAAGTCTTAGAGTAAGTTCCCTTAAATCGTTCTATAAAGTCCTTGGTCTCTTGAATCATCTTTTGCTGTTCTTCATACTGTTTTTTTTGTTGTTCGCGGCGTTCAGCACGAAGTTGCAAATAGTGAGAATAGTTTACTTTGTAGTCGTAGATGCGCCCCATTGTCACCTCAATGGTGCGTGTGGTGATGTTATCAACAAACTTGCGGTCGTGGCTAATCACCACCACAGCCTTGTTGTTATTGATAAGAAAGTCCTCGAGCCACCCAATACTTTCAATGTCAAGATGGTTGGTAGGTTCGTCGAGCAAGAGCACGTCGGGGTTTTGCAATAGCATTTTAGCCAACTCTATACGCATACGCCATCCGCCCGAAAATTCGCTTGTTTGCCTGTCGAAATCGCTACGTTCAAAGCCCAATCCAAGCAATGTTTTCTCAACATCCTCTTCAAAGTGAGTCATATCTATGGCATAGAACTTTTCGCTGAGTGTAGCCACCTCTTCGATAAGTGCCATATACTCGTCGCTCTCGTAGTCTGTGCGTTCAGCAAGTTGCCTGTTTAGTTCGTCGAGATGAGTTTGCATGGCATGCAGATGAGCAAATGCTTGGCAAGTTTCTTCAAAAACAGTACGTCCGTCCTCTGTCATCAAATGCTGTGGCAAATAGGCAATTACGGTGTCTTTAGGTGCCGAAACCGCACCACGAGTGGGTTTGCGTACCCCTGCCAATATTTTGAGCAAAGTGCTCTTTCCCGCACCATTTTTGCCCATAAGAGCTATGCGGTCTGTGTCGTTGATAACAAAAGATACATCACTAAAAAGGGTGGTGCCGCCAAACTCAACGGCCAATCCATCTACTGATACCATGTGGTGATAGTGTATTTTTATATAAGTAGGTGTTCAAAATTATTTACGTGCAGCGTCTATTTCATCAGCCAAGGCGTCAGACTCTCCCGACACCACTTTGCGACAAAACATCTTGTTACTCTCGCACAATACTTGCCAATCTTGCATCGTAAGGTGTTTTACGCCCGTTTGATAAAACAGATAATGCAACGGAGTGAGCCTTACTACCCCCGGAAATGCACCTTGATAGAGCATAGCTCGCTGCGCAAAAGGCGAGTTATATACAATGGTTTGCAAACACAACTCGCTTGGCACAAACACGGTGCGAAAATAGCGTACGAGTGGTTTGTTGGTTTCGAGAATGCGCTTTACATACTTGGCACAATCGAGTGTAATGGCCCAATAGTCTGAACCAAAGTACACATCGCGCTTCACGCCATTAATAGGCACTTGCTTGCTGCGACGCATACCAATGACCGATAGTAAATGGCGCGATGCCACTACAATTTTGTTTTTTATCCATTGATTGCGCATCTTTAAATCGCGGAAGGGATGATAGTGAGTGATTTTGCGCAATTGGTCTTTATTTTCGGTGTTCGAGAGGTTGTATCCTGCAATAAATTCCCGGTCGATGTTTCGACTAAAGAACTGGTGAATTTTCTGATTGCTCCATAGTGGATAGTCTTGTCCACTAAGGCATACCAAGTGGGTGTAGGGTTGTTTGCTTTCAATAGCAGCCTTAATCAGTTCGTACTGATAAGCCACTTGTTCCCATCCTCCCCAACTTACGTAGTGGCGCTTAACAAACACTACTTTTTTAGGCAGCAAACGCTCAAATAGTCGCACATTCACATTGGCATCTACATGTACGTAGAAGTCGGCATCATAGTCGAGAGCCTCAATCAAGCGTGCCAAATGGTCGGGATCGCAATAGGCTGATATAAGATAAGCTAACATAGTTGAAGCATTAACTGTTTACGCCAAAATAGAATAGTCGGCAGCCTCGATAGCCTTGCGCAATTGGTCGATATGGGCTTGGTCGCGTGTTTCGAGTACCATGCGTAGGTTGCAAGAGTTTACGTCGGGACTCTCGCCATTGCGTTCGTGGTGGATAGAGATGATGTTGGCTCCCAACTTGCATATCACTTGGCAAAGTCCTAACAACGACCCTGGGCGATCAGCCATTTCGATGAGCATTTCGGTGGTGCGTCCGCCCTTCATCAGTCCTCGGTTGATAACGCGGCTCAAAATAGTTACATCGATGTTACCACCGCTCACAATACAGCACACATTTTTTCCTTTTATATCTATTTTATTAAACATTGCCGCCGCCACGCTCACTGCGCCTGCACCTTCAGCAATCAACTTATGCTGTTCGATGAGTGCCAAAATTGCTGCACAAATTTCGTCTTCGGTAACACTCACAATGTCGTCTACATACTGCTGGCAAAGTTCAAAAGTGTGTTGTCCAGGCTCTTTTACTGCTATACCATCGGCTATAGTTAGCACGCTTGCAAGCGTCTCTATTTGGTTGTGGTCTACGCTATTGAGCATGCTCGGTGCACCTTGAGCTTGCACACCCACCACGCGCACTGAGGGCTTGAGCGCCTTTACTGCATAGGCCACACCGCTTGCCAAACCACCGCCACCAATAGGCACAAATATCACATCAACATCGGGATTTTCGTTGAGAATTTCCATACCCACTGTTCCTTGTCCGGCGATTACATCTTCGTCGTCGAATGGGTGAATAAAGGTCATGTTTTTCTCTTCGTTGAGTTGCATGGCACGTGCATACGCATCGTCGTATACGCCTGGCACAAGGCATACCTCTGCCCCCATTTCGCGTGTAGCCTCAACCTTTGAGATGGGTGCTCCTGATGGCATACATATCAATGCAGGTATGCCATAACGCTTTGCTGCCAAAGCCACACCTTGTGCATGGTTGCCAGCAGAGCAAGCTATCACGCCATGTGCCTTTTCTTCGTCGCTGAGTTGAGAGATTTTATAACCAGCGCCACGCACCTTAAACGATCCCGTCACTTGTAGGTTCTCAGGTTTCAAGAATACGTTGGCTTCGGGATTTATCTTTTGTGTTGGTATGAGTTGTGTTTTACGAATAACGCCATTCAGTACGGTCGAGGCCTTGTATATAGAGTCGAGTGTTAGCATATTATGTAATGGTTTTAATAGTTGTATTATAGTAGTAAATTCCTATAAGTAAGTAGATAGAATTAAATTAGAAAGTCACGGGCTGAAAGTCCGTACTTTAATTTGCCCACCTACTTATATATAAATGGTTTTAAGCATCTACTTATATGCAAACTTACAAAAAAAGTAAATAACCACGCTCCATGCGTTTATACATTCTTTTTGAGTTTTAGTCTATGATCTATGCATTGTGGCAGTTCTTCCTCATAGTGTGTCACCATAATGAGCGTTTTTGAGGAATCTTGCATATAGCGATCTATCAATGCCTGTGCACGCAAGCGATAGTGATTGTCGAGACCATGAAAAGGCTCATCGAGAATAAGCAAATCAGGATTTTTAACAAAAGCACGTACCAAGAGCACAAGTCGTTGTTCGCCCGATGAGAGTCGCATATAGTTGCTTTCGGCAAGGTGGGCTGCGCCAAAGGCTTGCATCCACTCTAAGCACTGCTCTCGCTCTGTTGCAGTGGGACGTTTATAAAGTCCGATGGTGTCGTGCATACCACTTGCCACTATATCAATGGCAGGCAGTGGCCGCTTGTAGGTAGAGAATATCTCGGGCGATACATAGCCAATGTGTTTCTTTATTTCCCAAATGCTCTCGCCCTGTCCGCGTTTGTTGCCAAATAGTCGGATGTCGCAAGCATAGGCTTGTGGGTTATCGGCACATACCAGCGAAAGAAGGGTTGATTTTCCAGCCCCATTTTCTCCCATAAGAGCCCAGTGTTCACCACGTTTCACGTTCCAATTAAGGTTGTGCAAAATGGTTCGTTTGCCGTATTGTATGTGGATATTTCTAAAGTCTATCACGTCGATACAGCCATTACTTTCCGTTTTTGCTTGTATGGGCAAATCTACCGCTTGTACATTGTTAGTGGCAGCTGCCGAAGCATGTGCAGACATAAATTGGCTATACGATACCGGCTCCTCCACCCTCTTGTCTGCTACCCACACCACACTATTTACGAACGATGGAATATCCTCTTTACGGCTCACCACAAGCACCAATGTGAGGCTTTCGGATAGCTTTTGCAACACGTGGGTTAGCATTGCACGTGCCTCCTTGTCAAGTCCTATATAGGGATTATCTACGATGAGCACTTGCGGATTAGACATGAGCATCTTAGCCAATTGCATACGCCGCAACTCACCGCTCGATAGTAAGTTGATGGGCTTTTCGATGTGTTCAAAAATACCCAATTCGTTAAGCAGTTCATGGTTGGGCAAGGCATCAACCAATGCAATATCTGCCGTGCTCCATGCCTTGAAAGCCTGTTGCAACACCTCGCCCACAGTGGGAAATGTTTGTTCGTCGGCTTGGTTCCACCGTTGTTGGTAATAGGCAGGTTCGTTGCCTCCATACACATCTCTAAAGGTAACAAGTCTGACGTTATTTGCCGCCTTATTGCCCAATGTGCCAAAATCATATTCTATGGCATCGCCCAGCAAAGGGTGCGCCCCCGTCAATATATCAACAAGGAGCGATTTGCCTCCACCATTTGGACCACAAATAGTTATGCTCTCGCCCTTGGCAAGTTGAAAATTGAGTGGGCATGCCAAACGATAATCGGGATGACGTGTCACGCCATTGGTTATCCTTATGAGTGTATTTGCCATTTTTAGCTATTATAGTTTTCAATCTGTTAGCAAAAATAGTGTAAGGCGAACACCAAACAAAGCTTACCTTGGTTTTGCATTCGCTTTGCACTATTTTACGGCAAAATTACGCATTCTTTGTAAAAAAGCCACATTACCATGAATAAAGATGTAATAGTTATCTAACAATGCTACTTAGGGAGGCCTACCGATCCATAACCTAATAGTTAGTTATAACCCCTAAAGTGGTAACAAATATTTACTTTTAAAACTTTCAAAATAGAATGAAATCTGTACACTTATTATCATCACACGTTATTTTTTCATCCTATTTTTTTGTGTTAGAAAACTAAGGATACGTATCCTTGTGAACTTAGAATACGCTTGTTAGCATGCAAGGATACGTATGCTTATGGCATAAGGATACGTATCCTTGTGGTGTTATAACACGTTTATAAGGCATTAAGCACACAAATCAAGCGCAACAAACAAAGCTAAGTAACTGATTTTCAATACTATTAGCAAATCTTCTCAAAATTCTCGCAAAATGGCTCAACAGTCTTTTTGTTTCAAAACAACGAAGTTTTGAGCATTATGACAATCAAACTCCAAGAGCATTTTGTAATAACCATACAAACTTTATCAAGCTACGTCGCTCGTTACTCAATGATTGTTAATAAACCATTTTTTAATCATTTTTTTTTGCCAAATACTTGCATTGTATTGATATTCTATCTATCTTTGCACCGTATTCAAAGTTGTAATGATTACAAAATAGAAAAGAATATGGATGCAAACAATGTATTAGATTACTTATACCGACACGACATAAAGCCATCAATGCAGCGCATGGCGGTAATGAGCTACCTAATGGAGCATCGCACGCATCCTACGGCAGACGAGATATACAATGCACTGCACACCGAAATGCCTACCTTGTCGAAGACCACGGTGTATAACACCCTCAAGGTTTTAACCGATAAAGGAGCTGCACTGCAACTAACCATCGACGAAAAGAACTGCTGTTTTGATGCCGATGTTACACCACACGCACATTTCTTGTGTACCCACTGCGGAAGGGTATACGATATGGCACTATCGAACAAGACACTCTGCAAAGACGCCATCATACCCAAGAATTTTAGGGTAGACGAGGCTCAACTCTACTTTAGAGGTTGCTGTCCCGAATGTGCTAAAGCCGAAAAATCACTCGATAAAACTTGCTCTTGAGTGGTGCTTTATTATAGAACAAAAGAACATAACAAACATTTGCCAACCATGCAACACAAGAACTGCATGCACGGCAATAGGACAATTATTAACATAACAATTTAAAACATAACTCATCATGAAAAAGAAATTTATTTGCACCGTTTGCGGTTACGTTTACGAAGGTGAACACGCTCCTGAAAAATGCCCTATGTGTGGCGTACCTGCTTCGAAGTTTAAGGAAATAAGCGAAGATACTAAGCTACAGTTTGTAGCAGAACACGAAATCGGTGTGGCTAAGGGCTGCGACGACGAAATGATTAAGGACCTCAACGCTCACTTTAGCGGCGAATGCACTGAGGTTGGTATGTATCTTGCCATGAGCCGCCAAGCAGACCGCGAGGGCTATCCCGAAATTGCTGAAGCCTTTAAGCGCTACGCTTGGGAAGAGGCAGAACACGCTTCTAAGTTTGCCGAACTCCTTGGCGACCTTGTTTGGGACACTAAGACTAACCTCGAAAAGCGCATGAACGCTGAAGCTGGTGCTTGCGAAGATAAGGCTCGCATTGCAAAGCGCGCTAAGGAACTCAACCTCGATGCTATCCACGATACCGTTCACGAAATGGCTCGCGACGAAGCTCGTCATGGTCGCGGTTTTGAGGGTCTTTACAACCGCTACTTTGCTAAAAAGTAAGTTTATATATCCCCTTTAAAATGTGACATATTTTTGCAGCAAACATGTCATAAAACAATAAATGCTTGGTTTCATAGTTTGGAATGGAACCAAGCATTTACTTTTTTAGTAAACATAGTAACTAAGCCTTTTTGCTTGACTATCAGCCTTTTATAGGCTTAGCTGTTCTGACAAAGCAAAGAGAGCTGAAAGTGAGTAATCCGTTCAGAACAAGCAGTTCGTAGCCAAAGGTATATCCCCACCAAATAGGGGCAAAATGGTCGAGCAAACCACATACAATAGGCGATGCAATGCAAATGTATGGCACGGCTTTATCGTTTATTCCACCCTTAGGCATAAGCAGCCCAAAAGCGTATAAGCCAAGTAGTGGACCATAGGTGTAAGAAGCCATCACATAGATGCTGTTGAGCACATTGTCGTTGCCAATAATCTTGAATGTGGTGATACACAAGGCAAATGCAATGGCTACAATAATGTGGATGCAACGGCGTTTGCGTAGTGATGATGCAGTTTGCTCCTCACTCTCACGAATGTCCAAAAGGTCGATACAAATGGTAGTGGTGAGAGCTGTCATGGCAGAGTCGGCACTCGAAAAGGCTGCTGCCACAATGCCAATGGTGAAGGGAATGATAACCCAAGTGCCTAAAGTGCCAGAACTAACTAACCAGGGTAATAGCTCATCGCCTTGGGCTGGAGGAGTTAATCCTTGCTGAGCACATAGCGTATAGAGCAAAATACCCAATCCCAAAAATAGGGCATTGACAGGAAGAAAAGCCAATCCATAGCTACACATATCCTTTTGCGCCTCGCGCAATGTGCGACAAGTAAGGTTTTTTTGCATCATATCTTGGTCTAATCCCGTCATGACAATAACGATGAATACACCGCTGAGAAACTGTCGCCAAAAGGCTTGTGGACTGCTATTGTCCCATTGCCAAATGTAACACATTGGGCTACGTTTGATTGTTTGAATCGTTTGCACAAAGTCCATATTCATTTTGCTTGCAGCAACAACGGCTATGCCAATAGCTGCAATCAGCAGGCAAAGGGTTTGTAAAGCATCGGTTCTAACTATCGTCTGAATGCCTGTGCGTTGTGTGTATCCCCAAATGAGCAAAAGAACAATGCCCGTTGTGGCAATAAACGGAATTATGCCGTCGCCACAAATCGGCGTTACCACAAATTGGCAAAGCACTATACACACCAAGTAAAGGCGTGCTGCCGCTCCAGTGAGTTTGCTAAGTACAAAAAAGAGGGCTCCCACCTTGTGCGAACGTTTGCCAAATCGTGTGTCGAGATAGGCATAAATGCTTGTAAGATGCAACTTATAGTAAAGGGGCAATAACACCAATGCCACAACAATGTAGCCAACAATAAAGCCCATACACATTTGCAGATAGGTCATGCCTGTTGAAGCCGCCCACCCCGGAACTGAAATAAATGTAACTCCCGAAATACTTGCTCCAATCATGCCAAATGCCACCATCCACCAGGGCGATTGTCGGCCAGCTCTGAAGAATGCATTGTTACCTTGTGCCCCCTTATGACTCGACCTATGCGAGATGTAGAGCAATAACAAAAAGTAGGCAACAAGCGTTGCTAACATAAAAAATGCTGAGTTCATAATACCATTACCATAATTCGTTAAATGGGATGAATACAACACTACAAACAGCACATAAAATGGCTATCACAAACCACAATAACCGTGTAAGAATGAGCAGAATAATAGAGTATTTTATCCAACGGCTGGCAGAGTTAGAAGCCAACTCAGCATCGTCGTATTGGCGTAAACGATAAAAGGTCTTTACCCTATCGGCCTTATAAATGGCCATTATTCCAGCCAACGTACCAAGGAGGGAACATCCTAAAACAAAGCTCAGTACGGTTACAATGATAGCTCCCACCATGTGGGTATCGGGACAGCCTGCTGGTAATGAATTGCGAAAAGAATTTCTGAGAGATTCGTAATCTCTTTTTAAATCATCCGATGCAAAAGGATTGGGTGGTTCGGGAGGCGTATTGGAGTTGTCAAACATAGATTTCAGTTCGACAACATCTTTTGCGCGTTGCCAATCTGACATGCCCGTACACCACACAAGAGTATTGGGTTTCACACCATTTTCTATCAATTTATAGGATGGTACAGGTCCTTGTTGTTTGCCATTGGCATCGAGGTAGAAGTAGTTATTCATTAATTGGGGTGTGTATTTTTTTTAGAGGATTTATTGATTTCTATACTTTGTCTAACGCTGTTCGGCTATTGATTTTGCAGTTCTTAAATGCGGTGGGTGTAAGCCCTGTGTATTGTTTAAACTGGCGCGAAAGATGCGCTACGCTCGAATAGTTGGTTTGCCAAGCAATCTCCTTCATGCTTAGTTCGCCATATTGAATAAGTTCTTTAACATACTCTATGCGCTGCTGCAAATAAAACTTTTCAATACTTCGGTCTTCAACAGAAGCAAAGGTGCGGCTAAGTGTGGCATAATCGGTATGGAGTTTGTCAGCAAGCACTTGTGTTATACTTTGTGTTGTGTTTTTTTCGGAACGAACGTATGCAATAATGGTTTGCTTTATTTCCATTATCAGCTTGTCTGTAGGGGCGTCGATAACCTCAAAACCTATGGCACTAAGTTCTGTACGCAAGGCTTGCATTTGTTGCATACTAAGCGCCTCAGCAATAGTTACATTACCCAACGACACACTTTGAGGCTCTATGCCTAATTTTACTAACGTTTGCGTAACCGCCATAATACAACGGGCACACACCATATTCTTAATCTTTAGGTTCGTCATTATCGTTTGCATCTTTGAGTTGAGTGATAAAGCTACTTATGTCGTGTTGAATTTGTTGGTATTGTGGGCAATTGGTGTAAGTGGTGTGCTTGCGCAACATTTCCTCAATGCTTCCCATGGCATTTTGATAGGCTGATAACTCGTTTTGCATTTGCACATTGTGCTCGGCAAGTCGCCTTATCTCGCGCTCACGCTCGCGCCTTAACAACTCACAAACCTCGCTAAGCAATGGCACAACTATGCCATCAAACAAGTCGTGACCACGCATGTAAAGATAGGTGGTTTGTGGTGTGATGCCCAACGATAGCAACTCTTCGCGCAAGGGTTTGTAGGTTTTCTTGCCTTCGGGAAATTGTCTCTGCAATCTGTTTATTTTTGCATTAACCAAGTGCCTAAGATGCTCAAGCGTATGTTCGGGATGATAAAGATTTATGTTGTTCAACTGAACGATGTGGTAAAAGTCGAGCATTGAGAAATGCTTGTACATGCCATAGCGATAGCACCATATATTCCATACAAATAGAGGCCAAATAATTTCGGAATATTGCTGCATGAATAGCTCAAAATCAAACAGATGGTGGTCATTAAGTGTGCACATCACACACACCATTTGCAAGGCAGGCGCATAGCACTGAAAGTTCTCAATGGCATAAACATAGGTGTGGAATACGTATGGATTGCCACAAACCTCTTTCGACGCAGGCGTTGTTCCTTGCATCAAAAAGTCGTAGTCGGCATCAACACATGCTATCATGCATTGTCCTAAACGACTGCCTAAATCATTGGCAAGTACTATTTTCTTGCCCTTGCATAACGAGGTACGCGAAGGCAACATCACCTCAAAGAAATAGTGGTCTGTTTCGAGGGGACGTAACAGATTGCTCCAAAAAAACACGTCATCGTAGCTTTCAACATATGCCACAATGCGCTGGCGAGCATGGCGTCCGTTAAGACGATTCATCGCACTAATGTACGATGAATTAAGATGGTCGTTCAGCCTTTTCATAGCTTATTCCCTCCTAAGAGTAAGTAGTTAAATGTACCCTTTGCTTGTAAGTAGATATTCAAAATAACATGATCATGTTCTACACTCATTGATATGAATTTTGAACACTTACTTATGCTCAATCATTTCATTGTAATATCTCCAACTTCGGTTACTGCATCTTCCCATCCATCCATGATGAGAGCTGGAGAGTGGGTGGTAAGTATGATTTGTGCATTGGGATTTAACTCGCGAACCAATGAAATAAGGTTCTTTTGCCATTCGAAATGCAAACTTGCTTCAGGCTCATCCATAAAGAGTACAAAATGCTGTTGGTCCTCAGTAAGAGCGGTTAGCAAAATGAGCAAAATTTGTTTTTCACCACTTGAGAGTAGATATGGCGAAAGCTTTTCATCGTATTGTACAAAGCTCAGTTCATTGCTCTGACGATCGATTTTTTTGCCTGTTTCAGCAAAGAGTTCGTCTACAATATCAAGAAATCTCGTCTTCAAGTTTGCAGCCTTTGTTGCTTTTTCGCGTGCTTCGGGGTCGCCGCTTGTAAGCATTGCTATCATGCGGTTGCCAACATTAACTTGATAGTCAAGATAGCGCCGCTGAATAAGGTAGAGTTGCCAATCAAGTTCGGTAACAATGCGTGCATCGTTGAGCGCCCCTACAGGTTCGGAAGCTATAATCTTGCGGTCAAAGCTTCTTATCACATCATAGTGTATGCCTGTGGCATCGCTTGGAGCAAATTCTATTTTGACACCCAATCTGCCAAAAGGCTGAATATCACCCGACGAAGGTATAGAATGAAGATGCTGAATTAAACGGTTTAAGATAGTACTTTTGCCAGCTCCATTATGTCCGCTAAGCACATTTACATCTGGATTGAGGTCCCATACTATATGTTTATGCCCACTCCACAGACTTGATATTTCAATGCGACGTATGTAGTTTGCAAATTTAATCATAATGTATAAAGGTTTTAAGTAGGTTGCTGAATAAATGGCTTTCACGCATCATTATCCATACAACAAAGTTAAATACAAATAGTTTACTATGCAATTTTCGTTTCTTCTTTCGTCTATAAAATTGGATAGTTTATCGATTTTTAGTAAAAAAGTAAGACTATGCATTAAACAATAAACGTAATTTTGTGTCAGAAAAATAGTGAGTGCACAAAAGTGTTGAAGATAAAAACGTTGGTCTGCAACCTTTTAAAAACACTCAATACGCAATATGAAATATTAAATTAACTACATATATGAAACGTATATTTTTGCTTTTCATCCTTTCGTTTGTGCTTGCCGCAGGTGCGATGGCGCAAAAGTTTGTGGTGACAGGAAGCGCTATTGAATCGAAGTCGAAAAAGCCTGTAGACTTTGCATCGGTTGTGCTGCTACGAGCTGATAGTACAGCAGTTGTAGCTGGTACTACAGACGAAGATGGCAAGTTTAAACTAACTGTTGGCGCAGCAGGAAAGTACATTGTTAAGGTGTCTTTTGTTGGCTTTACCCCATTAACTAAGAATGTAGAACTAACTGCAGAAAACGACTCTTTGTCGCTTGGTGCGTTGCTGATGACTTCGAGCGAAAAGGTGCTTGGCATAGCAACAGTTACTGCAACCGCATCGCGTGTAGAGCAAAAAGGTGACACTACAATGTTTAGTGCTGCAGCCTATCGAGTGCCTACTGGTTCAACACTCGAAGCACTTGTTAAACAATTGCCTGGCGTTGAAGTAAGCGACGATGGCACTATCAAATGGAATGGTAAAACCGTGCAGGAGTTTTTAATTAACGGTAAAGACTTCTTTAAAGGTGATACAAAAACAGCCATGAAAAATTTACCCACAGAGTTGGTAAGTAAGATAAAGGCTTATGACAAGAAAAGCGATTACACAGAACAAACAGGTATAGACGATGGAGAAGAAACTACCGTGTTAGATATATCAACCAAACGCGAACTCAATGAGTCGTGGATTACAAACATAGACTTGGCTTATGGTAATCACGACCGTTATTCAACACGCTTCTTTGGTACACGCTTTACCGACCGAACACGTGTATCTGCATTTGGCTCAATGAACAATACTAATGACCTAGGTTTTGGCGGTCCACGTGGTTTTGGTGGAGGAGGCTCGGGCTTAACCGCAAAGAAGAACGTGGGACTTGACTTTTCTTGGGAAAACGGAAAACAAAAGCGTGAGGCAGGTCGTTTGGAATTAGGCGGATTTATGCTATACAGCCATACGAGCAACGATGCTGTAACAACAAGCAACTCTGAAACTTTCTTAAACTCAGGCAATAATAGCTCGTTCAGCAATAGTAGAAGTATTAGCGGGTCGCATAGTACGAATGTGATGACACGCTTGCGTTTGGAATGGAATCCGGACTCGATGACAAACGTAAACTTTCAACCTCGTTATAGCTATAGCGAGTCGAACAACACGGGTAACTCGCTTTCGGCAACATTCAATAGTAACCCATACGACATAGAAAACATGATAAGCCCGCTTGATAGCATCTTTGCAAGTAATGCTGCTGCAAGCAACCCCGAACTTTATGCCATGATGGTAAATACCAATAGCCGTTTATCGATGGGCGATAGCAAGTCGCATAATATAAGTGCAAACTTGAACCTTGTACGCCGTTTGTCGTCAAATGGACGCAACATATCTTTGCGGGCTTCAGGTGGATATAGCAAGAGTGAAAACCATAACTATAGCATATCTAACATAGCATACAATGCTTCGAGCAACAGAAAAGGAAGTTTCTTGAACCAATATTCTACAATGCCAAGCAAGAACTACAATGTTAGTGCACGTGTAGGATATGTTGAGCCATTAGGCCATAACTGGTTTGCAGAGGCACGTTATCAATATAGCTATAAATACTCACAGGGCGACCGTTCACGCTACAATCTCGACTCATTATACTACAAAAAGAGTTTATACCCTGATATAACAGATTTTGATGCAAGTTTTGGCAACGCTGATACTTATCCTGCATTGGGTATGTTGCCAACAACCGACCAAGTGCTCAACTATGTTCGCGATTTGAACAATTCTCAGTATGCTACATATAAGTACTTTGACCATACGGCTACCATTGGTATCCGCTATAACACTTCTACCATCAAATTTAATGCTGGTGTAGAATTCAATCCTGAACGCACAAAATTGGCATACAATCGTCCGGGACAAAACATCGATACGCTTATTACACGCAAGGTAACAAACATCTCTCCACAAGTGCGTTTGCGCTACAACTTTTCAAAGACCAATCGCCTTGAGATTTCATACCGCGGTTCGTCTTCTCAACCCTCAATGACAGACCTTATTGCAGTGGTAGACGACTCTAACCCTCTGAGTATATCAATGGGTAATCCTGGATTAAAGCCATCTTGGAATAACAGTCTGCGCTTAAACTATAATGGTTATAACGTAACCTATCAACGCGGTATAATGGTGGGAGCAGATGCAACGTTTATACGCAATTCTATCTCAAACCGCATGGTATATGACGAGAGCACAGGTGTGAGATATATGCGCCCCGACAATATCAATGGTAATTGGAATGGTAGAGGTATGTTTATGTTCAATACAGCTCTTGGTGCTCAAAAGCTATTCAACATCAACACCTTTACAAGCCTAAGCTACCAAAATGCAGTGGGATACGTAAGCAGCATGCCTAATACTTCGGCCTCAACACGTTCTGCTGACAACTCTCTAATGGAAATAGAAGCATCCGCAAAAACTGCTAACAACCATTCATATAACTACTACAACGATATATTTAATAAGGCTACATCGCAGAAAAATACTACACGCACTGTTGGCGTAGACGAAAATCTTAACCTGTCTTATCGCTCAACATGGTTTGATGTAGGTATATTGGGCAAGTTGGGCTATCAGCACGCACGTGCCACTGTGCAAGATAATGCCAACATGGACACATGGAACTTTGCTTATGGTGCTAATGCCAACGTTAATACCAACTTTGGTTTGAGCATTTCTACTGATATTCGCATGAGTTCTCGTCGTGGTTATTCGGATGCTACAATGAACACCAACGAACTTCTTTGGAACGCACAAATAGCTCAATCATTCTTGAAAAACAAGGCTGCTACTATCAGCATTCAGTTCTATGATATTTTAAAGAAGCAAAGCAATGTGAGCCGTATGCTATCGGCAACGCAACGCACAGACTCTTGGAACAATGCCATTAACTCGTATTTTATGGTTCACTTTATCTACAAGTTGAACATCTTCCCTGGCGGTAGTAAGGGTGGAAACAAGGATGGCGAACGCCAAGGTCCTCCTGATATGCGTGGTCCTGGTGGTATGCCTATGCGCCCTATGGGTATGCCAATGGGAGGCGGACACAGAATGTAATGCACAAATAAAATTTGCTTAGATATAAAGCCTTGTGAAGCACAACTATTTAAATAGGCACTGCTTCATAGGGCTTTATTATATTACCATTTGGTAAATAAAATAAACGTTTGCATACAAACTAATAATCGCGGCATAAAGCTTTTGTTGTATAACTTTATGTCGCGATTGCTTGTTTAGAATATCTAACGAATAATCTTATTTCTTTTCAGGAACACGTTCGAGAATTGTCTTTACAAAGGTCCAATATTTATCTACACTTGGGATATAGCAACGTTCGTTAGGGGTGTGAGGTGAACGAAGGGTTGGGCCGAAGCTTACCAAATCCATGTGAGGACGGAGAGCACCAATCACACAACATTCAAGACCTGCGTGTACCACTTGAACAAGGCTATCCTCATTAAACAATTCGTGATAAATGCCCTTCATTAGTTCAACTATCTCGCTGTGTGGGTTAGGTTGCCATGCGGGATATTCACCACTAAGTTCCACCTTCATGCCTGCCATAGCAAAGGCACTTTCGAGAGTTTCAGCACAACATTCGCGCATGCTATCACGTGAAGATCGGATGAGAATTAAAAACTCTGCCTTACCCTCACCAATGTTTACAATAGCAAGGTTAGACGACGTTTCTACAATGTTGGGAACCTCAGGAATCATGCGGAATACGCCATTGTGTACAGCGCATAGTGCATCAACAAGGTTGTCTTGTATTTCTGCAGGAACAATGTGCTTTGGCAATTCAACGTCCTCTACATCGAGTTCAAGTGTTTTCTCGATAGGTTCGTATTCGTCTTTAAATGTCTGACGCCATTCGGCAACAACTTCTTTAAAAGCCTCTACATTTTCTTTAGGCAAGGTTAAGATAACCTCAGCCGATGATGGGATAGCATTGCGCATATTGCCACCTCTCCACTCAGAAAGACATGCTGCAAAGTTTGCAATAGCATCTTGTACCAAACGTGCCATTGCCTTATTAGCATTGCAACGTCCTTCGTTGATTTCAAGACCTGAGTGCCCACCAAAGAGTTTGTGCAACGTTACCTTTACTGCTACATCGTTAGCATCTGTTTCTTGGGGCTTATATTCGAGTGAGGCTGACATATTCACGCCACCAGCAGAGCCAATAATCATTTCGCCCTCGGTTTCATCGTCAAGATTAAGCAAAATGTCACCTTCGAGCGTTTCGCCCTTCATGTGGTTTACACCATACATGGTGGTCTCTTCGTCTGCTGTAATGAAGCCTTCAATGGGGCCGTGTTTCAATGTATTGTCTTCCATTACAGCCATGATAGTAGCTACAGCCATACCATCGTCAGAACCCAGTGTTGTGCCTTTAGCCTTTACCCAATCGCCATCTATGTAAGTCTCTATAGGGTCGGTCTCAAAGTTGTGGGTAGAGCCTTTAACAGCTTGAGGCACCATATCCATGTGTCCTTGTAGAGTTACATATTTGCGGTTTTCCATTCCTGCAGAAGCTGGCTTGCGCATGATGATGTTGCCTGCTTCGTCTTTAAAAGCCTCAACTCCTTTGCTTTTAGCCCAGTCGAGTAAGAACTTCTGCACCTTTTCGAGATGACCAGATGGACGTGGAACTTGTGTAAGCAAATCAAAGTTTTTCCAAATAGCTTGAGGTTGTAATTTTGCAATTTCGCTCATATCTGTATGTTTTTTTACTATGTTTACTTAGTGTGCTAAAAGGAAACATAGCGTTGTTTTGAATATACTTAATGAATATGTGCTTAAGCCATATCTGTAAGTTTTTCTTTATGCTGCTTAATTGGTTTACGAGCATTGACACGTGCCCAACCAAAAGCACCTAAAACCACAACTAATGCGGTTTGAATAGTATGTATAGTTAATGCAAACATAATGGCATTAGGCTCTGTTACACCATATAGCACCAACATTGTTTTTACCGCAAAGTGCCAAGGACCTGCTCCATTGGGAGTTGGTACTAATACGGCAAATGTGCCCACACAGAAGATTAAGAATGCTGCAGATAGGTTGATGGAGGATGTAAAGTCAAAGCAAAAAAAGGCAATGTAGAAATGTAAAAAGTAACCGCCCCATATCAGCAAGCTATATAAAAGATAGAGCGGTAGGTTTTTAACCTTTCGCAATGACAATATTCCATCCCACACATTATTGAGCATATCTTTACCCTTCTGAAAGATAGATAGCTTTTTTACCATAACTACCAAGGCAACCAAGGTCGCAATGATACATATAATGGTAACAAGGTAGCCAGTGCCCGTAAATCTATGTATGATGCTTTCAAAGTTTGTACCAGTTTCTTTAAGAAAAGCCAAAAACACAGGCAACTGCGAAAGAAATGCAATGCCTGTAAAGAGTAGCATTAGGATAGAATCGACCAATCTTTCGGTAACAACAGTACCTAATGATTTGGTAAAAGATATATCGTCGCTCTTCTTAAGCGTTCCACATCGTGTGATTTCACCTACGCGTGGTACCACCAAACTTGCAGCATACGACATAAAGATGGCGTCGGTGCATGAAGTGCGGCGTGCATGTTCGCCAAGAGGTTCGAGTGCCATTTTCCATCGCCATGCCCTTGCCATTTGTGGCAATATACCAAAGGCAAGTGATAGCAACATCCACCACCAATTCATCTGATTGAGCACAGCATTTATAAAACTATGCCAATCTGTACCTCTGTACATCCACCATAAAATGCCCAAACCAAGCACAAAAGGTAGACTTATTTGCAATATGACCTTTATTAGTTGTTTCAACTTTCGATATTTCTATGTTGCTTAAAATAAAAATGCTTACCTTTGCAGCAAATTGCTTGCATTGAAAGAGTTAATATCTTCGTAATGAAAGCATAAGCAAAAGTAGAAAAAATAACTCAGATGAAGTCTGTACGCCCTAAAAAATTTCTTGGTCAGCATTTCTTGACCCATTTGCCAACAGCACAAGCCATTGCAGATACTGTGGATGCTTGCGCCGACATACCTATTCTTGAAGTGGGACCAGGCATGGGAGTGATGACACAATTCCTTCTTAAGAAAAATCGCGAGTTCAAGGTTGTTGAGATAGACTTTGAAAGTGTGGCATATCTTAAAGAGCATTATCCCGAATTAAGAGATAATATCATTGAAGATGATTTTCTTAAGATGCCACTCGACAAAGTATTCGGTGGACGCTCATTTGTCTTAACTGGCAATTATCCCTACAACATAAGTAGTCAGATATTCTTTAAAATGCTCGAATACAAGCACCTTATCCCTTGTTGTACAGGTATGATACAAAAAGAGGTGGCAGAGCGTTTAGCGGCTAAACCATGTTGCAAGGCCTACGGCATATTGAGCGTATTGGTACAATTATACTATCATGTGGAATACTTGTTTACTGTGGAACCTGGTGTTTTCAACCCTCCTCCCAAGGTGCGCAGTGCAGTTATCCGCATGGTGCGTAACGATGTAACCCATGTAGGATGCAATGAAACTCTTTTGCGTCGTGTAGTAAAAACCACATTCAACCAACGACGGAAAATGATGCGTGGTTCTATAAAACCATTGCTTCATGAGTTAGACCAAAAGTGCGGTACTACTCCTCCCGACCATACTACGTTCTTGGCACAACCATTGTTTACGCGTCGTCCAGAGCAGTTGTCGGTACAAGAGTTTATAGACCTTACCAACATGGTCGAACGGCATTATGCTATATAACATTTCAGCATTTTAAACACAATATAAAGGATAGCATTCCGTTTTAGTTTATATAAAATCAAAAAATAGAACATTATATAAGAAAGTATATGAAAACATATTTAGTCACAGGAGCTGCAGGCTTCATCGGTGCTAATTATTTGAAGTACATCCTTGCCAAGTACGACGACATCCGCGTTGTAGTGCTCGACTTGCTTACCTATGCGGGTTATCTTGGCACCATTGCCAACGATATAGACAATGAACGTTGCTACTTTGTAAAAGGTGATATTTGCGATCGTGGTTTGCTCGATAGTTTGTTTGCAGAATATCGTTTTGATGTTGTTGTAAACTTTGCAGCCGAAAGCCATGTAGACCGTAGTATTGAAAATCCACAACTGTTTTTACAAACCAACATACTTGGTACTCAAAACTTGCTTGATGCAGCACGCACAGCTTGGGTTAATGGACGCAATGAACAAGGCTATCCCACATGGCGTCAGGGGGTACGTTTCCACCAAGTATCTACCGACGAAGTATATGGTTCTTTAGGTGCAGAGGGCTTCTTTACAGAGCAAACTCCTCTCAACCCACATAGCCCATATAGCGCATCTAAGACATCGGCCGACCACATTGTATGTGCCTATCGCGACACCTACCACATGCCCGTGAGCATTACTCGTTGTTCAAACAACTATGGTCCCTACCAATTCCCCGAGAAACTTATACCATTAGTTATTAACAACATACTTCAAGGCAAGCATCTTCCTGTTTATGGCAAAGGCGAAAATATTCGCGACTGGCTCTATGTAGAGGATCACTGCAAGGCTATTGATATGGTTATTAACCAAGCAAAAGATGGTAGCATCTATAACGTAGGTGGTCATAATGAACGTCAGAACATACAGATTGTTAAGATTATCATTCGCACAATCCACGACATTATGGAGAAAGAGCCTCAGTTCCGCACCTTGCTTAAAAAACAAACGCTCAACGATAAAGGCGAAATCAGCATTGATTGGATCAACAACGACCTTATCACCTTTGTGAAAGACCGCCTTGGCCACGATCAACGTTACGGCATAGATCCCTCAAAGATTAAGGCAGATTTAGGTTGGTATCCAGAAACAACTTTCGAGGTTGGTATTGTTAAAACAATACGTTGGAATCTTGAACATCACGATTGGATTGAGGCTGTTAGTGGTGATGATTATCAGCAATATTACGAGAAAATGTACGCCCCCAAGCGCTAATTGCCATTAAATGTCTGATTTTTACGTTCAAAACACATAAAACGTTTGTTTCGTAATCAAAAAAGATGTAATTTTGCATCGCTTTTCCACTCAGCCGCTGTCGGGATGCAGAGTTCCCCGTTAAGCTGAGTTGGGACGGACAACAATCATTTAATTACCCATCAAAGAAATGGCAGATTTAATTAAAATTGCTGAAGAAGCTTTTGCTACTGGCAAGCAGTTCCCTAAATTCAAAGCAGGTGACACTATCACAGTGGCATACAAAATCGTCGAAGGTAACAAAGAGCGTATCCAGCTATACCGCGGTGTTGTTATCAAAATCAATGGTCACCAAGACAAGAAGCGCTTTACAGTGCGCAAAATGTCTGGTACTGTAGGTGTAGAGCGTATCTTCCCTATCGAATCACCTAACATCGAGAGCATCGAGGTTAATAAGATTGGTAAGGTACGTCGTGCTAAGCTTTACTACTTGCGTGCACTCACTGGTAAGAAAGCACGTATTAAGGAAAAGCGTACAGCTATTGCTCAAAACGACTAAGCTTTGCACAACATTTCTATGGCATCTTTCTGAAAGATTCCACTATAAAAAGAGATTTCCTATTACGGTGGGAAATCTCTTTTTAAGTAAATATAAGTCTCATCTTACCACCGTACACAACTTGGTTGCTGTTTGTTGCTGTTTGTTGCTGTTTGTTGCTGTTTGTTGCTGTTTGCACAAGAAAAGAACATTATCAGCACTAACAATGTAGCGAGAATAATTAATGTAAAGAGAACATGAATGGATATCCAGAAAATAAAGAACATAAGGGGATAGTTTATCCTTCGCCCATATTTGGCCCCATACATAGCCGCAGATTAGGCATATCTTTAGGCATAAACCTTATGCCAGCCGATGGCAAAGTGTGCACATTCGATTGCGTATATTGCGAGTGTGGTTTCAATAAAGATCATCACCCACATCAGGCACGTCCCACCCGTCAAGAGGTTAGCAAGGCGTTAGAGCTCCAATTGCAAAAGATGCAAGCAGAGGGCATAACTCCCGATGTATTCACATTTGCTGGTAATGGTGAACCCACTGCCCACCCCGAATTTGCAGCAATCATAGACGACACTGTTCGCTTGCGCAATCAGTACTTCCCCAACGCTAAGGTAAGCGTGCTGAGCAATAGCACTATGAGCTTGCGTGCCGAAGTACACGATGCACTGATGAAGGTAGACAACAACATCCTTAAACTCGATACCGTAGATGCCGATTACATATCTCGAGTAGACCGCCCCACGGGTTGTTATGATGTTGATAAAATCATCAATTCGCTCATATCATTCAATGGCCATGTCATTGTGCAATCTATGTTTATGAAAGGCTTTAGCGAGGGCAAAAGCGTAGATAATACAAGCGATGCCTATGTGCTACCATGGCTCGAAGCCGTAAAACGCATACACCCGCAACAAGTAATGGTATACACCATAGATCGCGAGACCCCCGATCCCGACCTTCGTAAGGCCACTCATCAAGAGCTCGACCGCATAGCACAACTTGTAAGGGAGGCTGGTATTGACGTTGAAGTAGCTTATTAAAATAAATGTCTGTATAAAACATTAACCCAATGGCTAAATATGTAGTAGCATTGTCGGGAGGAGCCGACTCTGTGTGCCTATTGCTCAAGTTGCTCGAGCGCAACGAAGTTGCAATTGCAGCTCAT
This sequence comes from uncultured Prevotellamassilia sp., assembly GCA_934255485.1. Taxonomy (GTDB): domain Bacteria; phylum Bacteroidota; class Bacteroidia; order Bacteroidales; family Bacteroidaceae; genus Alloprevotella. The sequence continues at coordinate 25,159 of CAKQOG010000011.1, forward strand.
TGCAATTTTCATTTACGTGGCGAAGAGAGCAATCGCGACGAGATGTTTGTGCGTTCACTTTGCCGTGAACGCGGAGTAGAACTTTTAGTTAAACATTTCGACACGCGCAAAATAGTTGCCCAGAGCAGCGAAAGCATTGAAATGGTAGCTCGACGATTACGCTACGAATGGTTCACCCAACTTGTAGAACAATATGCATGTAATGGCGTGGCTGTAGGGCATCACCAAGAGGATAATGCAGAAACCTTATTACTTAACATTGCACGTGGGACAGGGCTACATGGACTTGTGGGCATGCAGTGCCATGGTTATATGGGCAAATTGGTCATTTACCGTCCGCTACTTGTCTATTCAAAGGCACAAATCCTCAGCTATTTGCAGACAAAAGGTCAATCTTTTGTTACTGATAGCACCAATGCCGACGTACACTACAAGCGCAACCGCATACGCCAACACATTATACCAGAGTTTCAGCAACTCAATCCGCAATTTGTGCGCACCATCAATTCTATGTCTCAGCATTTGCAGTCTGCCCTGGCACTTTACCAACTCAAAGTGAACGAAATTGCTCTTTCGTGTGGTCTATCAGCAGTAGATAATGCTCCGCAATATCAGCAATTAAACATTGAGCAATTACTGCAAAAACCGCAACCATTTAGCATCTTACACGAGCTTTTGTCGCCATTAGGCTTCACCACCTCGCAGGTGCAGAGCATTCTTACTATGAAAACGGGCGGAATTGTTAGTTCTGCACTGGGCATTGCCACTCGTAATGAGAAAATGCTTATCTTTGGTCCACCTATCGCAATGGTAGAGAATATACAATTAAATATGCCCACCACCATTGGCGAAACACTCACTACCACATTGCCCAACCACAACATCGAAGCAACGCTTCTATGTCGCAAAGATGTAGCCTCTTTGCGTTGCCAACCATCTGAAACGCTCATAGATGCCGCAACTATAAAAGGGCAGTTAATGTTGCGCAATGTTGCCATAGCCGATCGTTTCAAACCTTTTGGTATGAAAGGCAATAGCCAATTATTGAGCGACTACATGACCAACCATCACCTTTCGCGCGTTGAGAAAGCATTATCAGTGGTGCTGGCAGACGATTGTGGCATCGTATGGCTTGTAGGTCAGCGAGCCGACGAGCGAGTGCGCATAACCGAACATACTACCCAAATATTGCGTCTTAAACAATTGAAAGCATGAAAACACTACCTATTTTTTTCACAATATGTATGTCAGCCCTTAGCATCTTGTTTTTGTCATGTGGCGAAGACCGTAGTGGCGAGCAGCCTTTTGCCCCAATCGTGCAAACGGGAACAGCAGAGCAAGTAGCCGACTCAGTGTTACTTACTGGGGCTGTCACAGCTTCACCCAATAGCCGTTTGTTGGAGTGTGGTTTTGAATATGGCAACGACACCTTGCGTACCAAGGTTGTGGCCGACACGCTAACCACCTTCTCTGCTTTTACTGACTCGCTTGGCAAGGGCAACTATTATGCAGTAGCTTATGCCCGTAATGGCGTTGGAACAGGACACGGCGACACCATTCACTTTAGCGTTAAATAAATGGTGTATCTTTACAAAATGCAGAGGGCATATACACAAACAGAATGTGTATATGCGCTCTGCATTAATGCTATATTCAGCCTTTAACCCTCATCGTTAGTCCATTCAGGATTATCCCATCCTGAACGTTCGTTAGAGAGTTTATCCTCGCCACCAATATTGTCGAGGTCGAAAAGTGAGAAACCACCCAACTGTGCTGCATTGAGTATAGCGGGCAATGCAAGGAAAGCCTTACCACCTTTGTTAATAACGCGAGTTATAAATACGATTATTACGCTTCTCTATTCTTATTTTCTCATCACTATATACGCAAAAAAGTCTCAACCCTTCACAAAGAGTTGAGACTTTAGTTTGATTTGTATCAAAAAAGCTGAGTAAGCAAGTACTATACCTTGATTTCAACTTCAACACCACAAGGCAATTCAAGCTTCATCAATGCATCAACAGTCTTAGTAGTTGAGCTGTAGATGTCGATGAGACGCTTGTAAGTAGAAATCTCGAACTGCTCACGGCTCTTCTTATTAACGAAAGTTGAGCGGTTTACAGTGATGATACGCTTGCGTGTAGGAAGGGGGATAGGACCGCTAACAACGGCACCTGTAGCCTTCACATTCTTTACGATCTTCTCAGCTGACTTTTCAACGAGAGTGTGATCGTAGCTCTTGAGCTTGATACGAATTTTTTGACTCATTTTATTTTTGTTTGTTTTGTTTATGAAACGCCTTGTAAGGCAACAGGATAAGAGTCATTCGTTATCCTGTTCCTTTTCAAGGCAAAAAGTAAGTTATTCTTAATCAGATTTGCTATTGCTCTCAGATTACTTTACGAGGTCTACACGACCCTTAATTTCTTCGAGCACGGCACGTGCAATGCTTGAAGATACAGGAGCGTGGTGATCGTATTGCATAGAGCTTGATGCACGACCTGAAGTGATGGTACGGAGAGCTGTTACGTAACCGAACATCTCTGCCAATGGAACCATTGCCTTAACGACACGAGCACCGCTGCGGCTTGTTTCCATACCTTCAACTTGGCCACGACGCTTATTCAAGTCACCGATAACGTCACCCATGTTCTCCTCAGGAGTTACAACTTCGAGTTTCATGATAGGCTCCATCAATACAGGACCTGCTTGAGCGCAAGCGTTCTTATAAGCTTGGAGAGCTGCAATTTCGAATGACAATTGGTCTGAGTCCACTGGGTGGAAAGAACCATCGAGGAGCTCTACCTTGAGGCTATCCAATGGGAAGCCACCGAGCACACCGCTCTTCATTGCATTCTCAAAACCCTTTTGTACAGAAGGGATGAATTCCTTAGGAATGTTACCACCAGTTACCTTGTTGATAAACTGCAAGCCACCTTCCTTGAAGTCTTCGTCTACAGGACCAACGTTTACGATGATGTCTGCAAACTTACCACGACCACCTGACTGCTTCTTGTAAACCTCACGAAGATTAACTGTCTTAGTAATAGCTTCCTTGTAGTTTACTTGTGGTTTACCTTGGTTACATTCAACCTTGAATTCACGTTTCAAACGGTCGATAATGATATCCAAGTGAAGCTCACCCATACCAGAGATGACAGTCTGACCAGTTTGTTCGTCAGTCTTTACAGTAAAGGTTGGGTCTTCTTCTGCCAACTTAGCAAGACCTTGTGATAGTTTGTCGAGGTCTTTCTGAGTCTTAGGTTCTACTGCGATACCAATTACTGGATCGGGGAAGTCCATAGATTCGAGTACGATTGGAGCATCCTCATCGCAGAGAGTATCACCAGTGTGGATATCCTTAAAACCTACACCTGCACCAATATCACCAGCTGAGATAACTTCTACTGGGTTCTGGTGGTTTGAGTGCATTTGGAACAAACGTGATACACGTTCCTTCTTGCGTGAACGAGTGTTGTAGATATATGAACCTGCTTCGATCTTACCAGAGTAAACACGGAAGAATGTCAAACGGCCTACATAGGGGTCGGTTGCAATCTTAAATGCAAGAGCTGCAGTGTGTTCGTCTTCGCTTGGCTTGCGGTCTTCTTCTTCGCCTGTATCGGGGTTTGTACCTACGATGTTAGGAGTATCGAGAGGAGAAGGAAGGAACATACATACGTAGTCAAGCAATGTTTGTACACCCTTGTTCTTGAATGAAGAACCTTGAGTCATAGGTACGATATCCATTGCAAGTGTACCCTTACGGATAGCTGCAATGATTTCTTCTTCGGTGATTGAAGAAGGATCTTCGAAGAATTTCTCCATCAAAGCTTCGTCGCACTCAGCAGCAGTTTCAACCATCTTGTCGTGCCACTCTTGTGCTTCGTCTTGAAGTTCAGCGGGGATATCATCGATTTCGTATTCAGCACCCATTGTTTCGTCGTGCCAGAAGATAGCCTTCATTTTGATAAGGTCTACGATACCTTTGAAGTTTTCTTCTGCACCAATAGGAATTGAAATTACACAAGGATGTGCACCTAAGATAGCCTTCATTTGGCGTACGACTTCAAAGAAGTCGGCACCTGAACGGTCCATCTTGTTTACGTAACCAATACGTGGTACGTTGTACTTGTCAGCTTGACGCCATACTGTTTCAGACTGTGGTTCTACACCACCTACTGCACAATATGTTGCCACAGCGCCATCGAGCACACGGAGTGAACGTTCAACCTCAGCGGTAAAGTCAACGTGTCCCGGAGTATCAATCAAGTTGATTTTGTAAATTTGGTTATTCCAGTGCCATTGGCAGGTTGTAGCTGCTGATGTAATGGTTATACCACGCTCTTGTTCCTGAGCCATCCAGTCCATCGTTGCACCACCATCGTGAACCTCACCGATCTTGTGAGTTTTACCTGTATAGAACAGAATACGCTCAGAAGTAGTGGTCTTACCGGCATCGATGTGAGCCATGATACCGATGTTACGAGTCAAATGTAAATCGTGCTTTGCCATCGTTTAATGTATACTCAATGTTAAATTTAGAATCTGAAGTGAGCGAATGCACGGTTAGCCTCAGCCATACGATGCATATCTTCTTTACGCTTGAATGCGCCACCTTGTTCGTTGTAAGCGTCCATAATCTCTGCAGCGAGTTTGTCTGCCATAGTCTTACCGCCGCGCTTACGAGCGAAAGCAATCATGTTCTTCATTGAAACAGACTCCTTACGATCGGGACGGATTTCTGTAGGAACTTGGAATGTTGCACCACCGATACGACGGCTCTTAACCTCTACTTGAGGAGTGATCTTATCGAGGGCTGCCTTCCAAATTTCGAGTGCGCTCTTTTCTTGATCTTTCATCTTTTCACCTACAATGTTCAATGCGTTGTAGAAGATTTCGTATGAGATAGTTTTCTTACCATCATACATCAAGTGGTTTACGAACTTTGAAACTTTTTGGTCGCCGAACACGGGATCTGGAAGAATCACGCGCTTCTTTGGTTTTGCCTTTCTCATTGTGAGTTAAAATGGTTTTGTTAGGGCTGCATATGGGTTCTTCAATTCCTCATTTGGATATTTACTCAACCTCTGCAAACCAATTTATTAAATAAAATATTGATTATTATTAGCACTCTTCTTTGGGGGAGAATGCTGTTATCTTTTCTGTATTTACAGAAATGTTTTAGGGGAGCAAGTGTATCAAAATCAATAACTAAATGTTCATCTTCAACACTTTATCAACAAAAGCTAAAGCACAGCATCGACAAATACGATGCACGTTTTGGCTTAATTTATTTCTTCCCCAATATTTCATTGGATTTGCGTGTGTGATGTTTTTTATAAGCTCATCACACACGCTTATCCATGAAATTGTTTTTACTTCTTAGCGGCCTTTGGACGCTTAGCACCGTACTTAGAACGACGTTGAGTACGGTTTGCTACACCAGCTGTATCGAGTGTACCGCGAACGATGTGGTAACGTACACCAGGAAGGTCCTTAACACGACCGCCACGTACCAATACGATGCTATGTTCTTGCAAGTTGTGGCCTTCTCCTGGGATGTAAGAGTTTACCTCCTTTGAGTTTGTCAAACGTACACGAGCTACCTTACGCATTGCTGAGTTAGGTTTCTTAGGTGTGGTGGTATACACACGCACACAAACGCCACGGCGCTGAGGACATGAATCGAGTGCAGGCGACTTACTTTTGTCTGCAGCTACGCTTCTGCCCTTTCTTACCAATTGTTGAATAGTAGGCATTGTCTTTTATTTTTATTATTATATATTGTTTTATTTTTTTCGGATATTTAGAGATGAATGATTACACTACACCATTCGGACTGCAAAGTTACTAACTTTTATCGGAACCACAAATAAAAACTCCGTCTTATTGTACATGTTTTTTACGCTTTTCTGTTTCGTTGGCTTTCAGTAATCGGCATAGAACTACTTCAAGACGCATTTACGGGCCAAAGGTTGTTTACATTGGTTTCTTTGTCTTCTGAAAGACTTACAAGGTATTGCAAAAACGATAGGCAAACACCAATTGTGCACATTTTACAATCATACTTTTTAAGCTTAATGTAAGGGGGATGGATACATGTTATGGTTATTTTATTTACTGCTATGATTAGTTGTGATATTGTGTTGGAAGATTTGCATAAAATAGCTAATTTTGAAGTCCAAAAAAGTAACATTATCAACCCCTATTTGAAGTTCAAATATCAGACATGAATATTCGCCATACCATTGCCCTCTCAGTTCTTTTTGCGAGTCTTTGTGGTGCATCTCCGTGTGTTGCACAAGTAGACTCTTTGGTGTTTAATACCGAAGATGCACACATTGCACCAACCGAAAAGAACGAACTTAGATTTAACTTACAAGCTCTGGCATTTTTTAAGGACAATGAGTTCAATAGCAAGGATGTGGTGAAGGGATACACGCTTCCGGGCATGTGGATTTCCCCAAGCATAAGCTATCAACCACTGCACAACTTGACGGTTGAAGTGGGGGCACACATGCTTCATTATTGGGGAGCAGACCGCTATCCAACGACAAATATTGGCGACTTAACGCACAACAATGATGACAAAACTACCAAGGCTTTTCATTGCGTGCCGCTTTTTAGAGCCAACTTACAACTATCCAACAAGGTGAACATCGTACTGGGTTCAATCTATGGCAAAGCCTTTCATCAACTCACCGAACCGCTCTATAACAGCGAAAGATGCCTAACAGCCGACCCCGAAACTGGGGTGCAACTGATATGGAATAACCATTGGTTACACTTTGACACATGGGTGGATTGGCAAAAATTTATTTATAAGAGAGACAATAAGCAGGAGGAATTTACCTACGGCTTGTCGGCTCGGTTACTTGCTAATCCCAAGACAAAAGCTACGCAAGTATACTTTCCGCTACAAGTATTGATGCACCACATAGGGGGCGAAATCAACACCGAGGCGCAAGAACGAAGCATTAAAACATGGCTGAATGCAGCTACTGGTGTGGGCATAAACATACCACTTAACACGCGTATACCGACAAGCATTAATAGCGAAGTAACCGCTCATTACTATAGCCAGCAAAAGGGCACTGCCCTACCCTATAAAAATGGTACAGGCATATTTGCTAAGGTGCAAGCCAAGGTATGGAACTTTTGTGCCACTGCAAGCTATTGGTATAGCAACAAGTTTATCAGCATTTATGGCAACCCATTATTCAATGCTATAGGCAACACCGACGAGGTTAATTTGATGTCGAAACCCCGCATGTTTATACTACAAGCTGAGTATGCTCAGCAAATTGGACACGGCTTTTCGTGGGGAGTGAGCATTGCTTATGACATTCATAACCAAAAGAGCATTTACCACACCGAGACCTCAACTTGGGACAAAGGAAAAGCAACCTCCGACCTTGGCGCAGGGATATATTTAAGGCTCAACCCAAGTTTTTTGATAAAGAAATTCAAAACTGAACAAACACACTGATAACAAGGATGCGCTGACTTACATCTGTAAGTTTCGATTTATATTCTTTTTTATTATTCCCTACTTAAAAGCTTTGGGAATAGCGCACATACTAAAAAGTTTTTATTAACTTCGCATAAAATTTCTACAACTATAAAAACAATGAACACAAACAATACTAACAAAACACACGAGGGAATGGCACAAGGCATGTCTAACATCTACGATGAAGTAAACACATCGGTAGCCTCAGCCATCAAGCAAGATTTGGTAGCACATTTTGGTAAAGGCTTATACTATCACCTTAAGAATGGTGAAAAGCCCATCAATGCAGAGCAACAGGCTTTTATTGCCGAAACATTTGTAAAGCATGGTGTTTCTACTCCACCCGTATACGATAAAGTGTTGTAAAAGAATATATATAAATTCTATAGTAAGAATGAGCAACGATTGCCTATTTAAAAGACAGTCGTTGCTCATTTTTCCTTGTATTAAAAGTGTTGTTTCACACCACCTTCTGGGGCTTGCGCTCATTTCTTTGAGCAAATAGTTCGTCGATAATACCATCTGCCAAGCCTATCACTGGCACATGAATATAGGCTGCATGAACAATGTGGGCTATGCGCAAAAATATCTCGGCAGCTGGTATGATAACATCGGCACGGTCGGCTTTAAGTGCAAAGCGTTCCATGCGTTGCTCTATGGTTAAGGGGCGCAATTGGTCGTAGATGGCTTGTACTGAGTAGATAGGCATACGCTGAAGTTCTTTGTCTTTAACAGCTGTCATGCGGTATATCTTGTTGATGTTTCCACCCGAACCTATGATGTTGATGTGGTCGGTGCTTGTCATCATTGCTTGCAAGTCGGCTTCAAGGCGTTGCCACTCTGTGGGTTTAACTTTTTCTGTAAGCAAACGCACAGTACCAATGTTGTACGACACAGAACTTTGCAGTTCACCATTCATCAGGAAATTTATTTCGGTAGAACCACCACCCACATCTACATAGATATACGCCCCCGTTCGGTCGGCCATACATTCTATGTGATTGCTATACACGATATGCGCCTCTTCCTTGCCATCGATGATTTCGATATTCAAGCCTGTTTCCTTATATATCTTCTTAATCACATCAATTCCGTTGCTGGCATCTCGCATAGCAGATGTGGCGCATGCACGATAATCGTACACATCATATATCTTCATGATTTGACGATAGGCCTTCATCAGTCGGCGCAACTTCTCGGCTTTTTTATCAGAAAGCGCACCATTCTTAAAGATGTCGAAACCTAAACGCAAAGGCACACGCATCAACTGCATTTTCTTGAATTTCTCCTTATCATCGGCATCGCTGTCAATACTCTTGATAAGCAAGCGAACGGCATTTGAACCTATATCGATAGCAGCATAATTTAGAGTTGGCATATAGCAATATGTTATTCGGTTTTATAACTATTATAGATAGCCTCTTGCGAGCGGAAAGGTGTAGGTCCGTCGGTTTGCCACGGAAGGTTTGCCCCTGTGCCGTCTACCATACGCCCCTGCATGTTGTCTGACAAGGCATAATCTATCACCTTTTTAAGGTCTTCTGTCACTTTGTGTATGGCATGCTCATACTCTTTGGCATAGCTTGCATTCAGTTTGTTGATAACCTTAAGCGTTTCTACAGCCTCTTGTCTGTCGTTTTTTGTTTCCTTATCATCGCATTCGGCTATGCGGTTGAGCAATGCCACACGCACACGAAAGAACTCATCAAGATTGTTTTGAGTATATACCTAAAAAGCCCAAACGTTCGAGCAATGGAACATTTTTTTTTTCGGCTTCTTGCAATATACGATAGTTAAAAAACATCCAACTTACATCGCGTGGAACATACTCTTTATAGCTTTTTTCGCTCTTCTTCATTGTCAATAGATTTTGCTTATTTTTCTATTGGCAAAAGTACAATGTTGGTATGTTAAAGATGTTACAGCCGCATTACAAAAGTGTGAAGGTAAAAGTTGTGGTTCTACACACTATAGGCAACGTAAGTTCTTTAATAATCAATCAAAATAAGCCACAAAGAGATGTAATGAACACACTCTTTGCGGCTTAATTATGAGATTAAATCTACTTATGCACGCATCAATATTGCATGGAGAAGGTTATGCCTCTGCGCATCATGTCCTTGAGTACAGGCGATAAGCGACCTACAAAGTCGTCCCACGAGCGTTTGTCACCTGGTGTCCAACCCACTTCGGCCAATGCTATGGCACGTGGATAGGCTTGATAGTATATGCGTTCGGGAGTATTGATACATTCGCTCCATAGGGTGCCTGCCACACCAAAGAGGTTGTTCTTTTCAAACTCTTTGCCCATACCCCATGAGGGGTCGAGCTCGTAAGATTTCTTAAGCGGAATAATGGGCATACCCCAATTCACTTCGGGCATATCGCCCTTTGCCATCGGGTAGTCTAAATAGCAATGTTCACCTGGACAAAGCATTATTTTGGCATTGTTTTCAACCGCAGCTTGTAAGGCTCTTTTGGTTAAGCCATGACGCCACGAAAAGGTTACACACCCTGGTTGAATTTTCTTAAAGTCTGTTTCGTACCAAAACATAGGGGTCTTATCATATTTGGTACGCAACGTGTCTATCATGCGGTTAAACATATACTCTTGTAGACGCCAATTCTCAGAGCGGTCGGTTGTTGTTATGCCCAATTTCTTTTTCAATGCTTGGCAATTAGGGCAATTGGTCCAACAATTGAGTGCAGGATTGCCTGCTTCGTCGCCTCCTAAGTGGATATAGGGTGAGGGAAATATGTCGGCAAGTTCCTTAAACACATTGCCTAAGAAAGTATAGGTAAACTCGCTTCCTGGGCAAAGCAACTCGTTAGACACACCGCAAGTGGTGCGTATGGGCACTTGTTTGGCACCACACGTGAGTTGCGGAAATACGTGGATAGCAGCTACTTCGTGTCCTGGCATTTCAATCTCTGGTACCACCTGTATGTGGTACTTAGCTGCATAGGCTACAAACTCTCGCATCTGTGCTTGGGTATAGAAGCCAGAGATAGGCACTTGCATATCGTCCATGCCCACACGCGAAGAGGCTTTGGCTGTTAGTTCGGGATATTTCTTTATCTCAATACGCCATGCTTGGTCATCAGTGAGATGCAAGTGTATGGTGTTATACTTGTAGCGTGCCATCTCGGGCACAAATGCCTTTAAGTCTTCAAAGGGGATAAATGTGCGACATGGGTCGAGCATCAACTCGCGTATATGCGTACGGGGCTTATCTGTAATGCTGAGTTGTGGAATTTTTTCACAACACTTTGAAGTACCATCACCACGCAGCAGTTGGTCAAAAGTCATTAAACCGTAGAACACCGCCGCTGGGGTCTTACCCTTTATCTCCACAGTTTTATCAGACACACAGAGGGTATATGCTTCATCGTCGTCAAGCGAAGGGTCGATAGCCAAAGTGAGTGTTGCGGTTTCAACAAGTTTGGGAGTTTTGAGTTTAGGCAAACGCTCGTTGAGCACGCGCGTAGCTTGTTGTTTCTCATTAGCAAGTGCTTCAGTTGCCACAATCTTCCATTTCTTGTTTACCGACAAAGCTGGTAACGAGGTTTCTACTTGCAAAGATGCAGGAAGCGGAACAAGTACCTTTTGTGGATTGCAAAGCTTGTTTTCGTTTGTAGGTTTACTGAAAAAAACGCTCCATCCCTCAGCTTTGCGATATTTCCACTCGCTTCCTTTAGGCACAATGAGCTTTACTTTCTTGCGGTCTATACCGTCGAAGGTAGAGGCACAAGCCACAGGTGGGGTGGCAGAAGTTACACGTAGTGTGCGCAATCCGGCTAAGCGTGCAAAGGCAAATTCGCCCAATGAGGGCGTGCCGTCAATAGTTATTGACTTTAAGTGCTCGCACGACGAGAAAGCTGCATCGCCCACACGCGTTAATGACTTAGGCAAGTTTACCTGCGTGAGTGCTTTGCAAGCAAAGAATGCTTGCGAACCAATGGTGCGCAAGTTCTCAGGAAGTAACACTTTCTCTAACACTTTGCGCGAGTGGAAAGCATTATTAGGTATAGCCTCGCAGTCGGCCCCACTCAAATCAATAGTGCGTAGTTGATAGCATAGGTCGCGCATCTGTCTAAAGTCTGAATTACCCGTAGTAGATAATTTGCCCGTAAGCTTTAGGCATATAGCATCAGCCTTTTCTTGGGGCTTTAAATCGCTCATTCTGCTCACCGTTTGTGCCTGCAACATTTGCGCTCCCATGGCAATACAAAGCGACAAAAGTATATGTTTCATTTTATTTTCAGAAATAGTCTTAAAAGGTTGTTATTCTCTTATCGGCAACTATATAGTTCTCAGAACTTTACGCTACGACTGCCGTCCTCATTCTCTTCGATAGTCACCTTTACGGCATCGCCAGGCAAGAGTTCTTCAATTAGTTCGGGCCACTCAATAAGGCACACTGCCCCCGAATAAAAGTAGTCTTCGTACCCCATGTCATACACCTCTTCAAGTTTCTTTATACGATAAAAATCAAAGTGGTATATTAGTTCGCCCGTAGTGTCTGAACGGTATTCGTTTACAATGCTAAAGGTGGGAGAATTTACTACCTCGGTCACGCCCAAAGCCTCACATATGGCTTTGATAAACGTTGTTTTTCCTGCTCCCATTTTTCCATAAAAGGCAAATACCGTGTTCTGGTCCATTGCCTCAATAAAGGTTTTTGCTGCAGCATCAATGTCTGCAAGCGAGTTTATTTTTATTTCCATATAGCGTTATCTAATGTTTGTTTTAATCTTTAATATCCAACAAATGCAACAGACTATTTACGCATTCTTCCACACTCAAGCGCGAAGTGTCTAAACTCAAAGCTGGATGCTGAGGAGCTTCAAAGGGGGCAGAAATGCCTGTAAAGTTCTTAACCTCGCCCTTACGAGCACGGGCATAAAGTCCTTTTACATCGCGTCGTTCGCACTCTTCGATAGGGGTTGAAATGTATATCTCTTTAAAATCGGCTTGTCCGATAATGCGCTCTGCTATATTGCGCAACTCCTCCGTAGGACTTACAAATGCGGCAATCGTAATGATACCTGTATCAACAAAGAGCTTTGCCACCTCTGCCACACGGCGGATGTTCTCGCAACGATCTTCGGCAGAAAAGCCTAAGTTAGCATTGATGCCTGTTCGGATATTATCTCCATCGAGTATGCGACAAAGCAAACCACGCTTGTGCAATTCGCGTTCTAAGGCAATGGCTATGGTACTCTTGCCACTTCCACTCAAGCCCGTAAACCATAGCATGGTGCCACGCTGTCCGAGCAACTGTTCTTTGTCTTTACGCGACAGCATTTTGTCGAAAATTGGATATATATTGTTTTCTGAATTATTCATAATGCAAAGCTAAGCATTTTTATTATTTTCTGCCATTTAGTAGCATTTTATTTAAGGATAATGCGATGTATTTGGGAGAAGTTATCTCCACCTAATTTTCTTAATCATTAAACGACCTTTTTTTACTACCATTGTGTTGCTCAATACTCCACGCATCTTTGCGTCAAGTATGATAAACATTACGGCTATCAATATAAACACTATGCCTACACTGATGCGCAGCGTTATACTCTCGCCTAATAGTAACATGCCTAACACAATAGAGGTTACTGGCTCTAAAGCTCCCATCACGGCTGTTGAAGTAGAACCAATGCACTTTATAGCCATGGCCATAAACACTAAGGATATGACTGTTGGCACTAATCCCAAGGTTATGGCGCAAGTCCATTGTTCTGTTCCGTGCAATAGTTGCAATTCGCCTGTTGGTGTGAGTAAGGCATAAGCCACAATGCAAACCCAGCAAACTGCCATTGCATAGAATGTTAGTTTTACGCTCGACATTACTATGCCACTCTTGTTGATGATGATAATATAAAGCGCATAAGCCAAAGCCGAAAGCAGTATAAGCACAATGCCTGGGGTAGCAATAGGACGGCCCGAATCGTCTTTATAAAGCAACAATATACCTATAATGGTAAGCGCAATGGCAGAGATTGAAGGCCACTTAAGCCGCTCCTTAAAGAAGATGGCCATCAGCACTGCCACAAAAACAGGGTATGCAAATACGAGCGTTGCAGCTACACCTGCGCTCATATAGTGAAAGCTTAAGAAATAGGTTAATGACGATATGGAAAACACACACCCAAGGAGCGTAAGCACATAAGTTTCCTTGCGCGTTAGCGAAAAACTGCGTCTGCCTAAAAGCATAAACAAGGCTAAGAGCAATGTGCCTATCATAAATCTGTAGCACAATACGGAGTTGCAATTTATGCCATCTTTATAGAGCAACTTTGCGCAAAGTGGATTTACGCCATAGCTAATAGCTGCTATGCATCCATATATGCAGCCTTTTATTTGATTGCTTACCTTCATCATTCTGCCATTACTATTTGTTTTACCTTACAAAGATAATTTAATAATTAGCAATACAGACAATACAGGATAATTAAATCAAGTTATCACATTTTATTTAGCTGTGTTATCCCTAAATGATTGTCTATACTTTAGCCTTATTAGGCAATTCAACTGCAATTAACTAAAAGCAACAGAAAACAGATACTACACACACAATTAACTATTGATTATCAATGTATTCACAAATTTACATGTACAAGAATATACCATTTTGTGTATTCTATGTATATAGATTTTACAACAGATATACTGCCTTATACACGCTTTATAAATAAAAAAACAAAAACAGAATGGGCGCTTGATTATCGCACATGTTTCATCGCTTTTCTGCAAAATGACATGCTATCGTTATCTACTCAAACTACACTACTTGTCTTTAAAGAATACGAATAACGTTGATTAAAAACACGCTTTAAGTTTGCTCACTCCGACCGCAATGAATGCTCATTCCGACCGCAATGAGTGTTCACTCCGACCGCAATGAGTGCTCACTTCGACCGCAATGAGTGCTCACTCCGACCGCAATGAGCAAACTATAGAGCGTATGCTTACATAACTTATGTACACTTTATTGTAGAACTTCCCTATAATTATTACGCTACATAACAAGATTTGTAGCGTATGGCATAAAAGTGAGAAACATATTATAAGAGTTATTATTATCCGCTAAAACATTCAAACTCTATTTGACTTTTCGTATCAACTGACAGCAAGTATAATGGATGTGAAGAGACTCTTATTGTAGATAAGGTTCTTTAGAACTGCTATAAACGATAGATTAAGATGACATTTATTCCAATGAATAACACCACGGAAAGAGAACATTTTTATCAAACAGTCAATACTAAATAAGTGTACAAACTTACTTATCATTTAAACAGGGGCTTGCCAATGCATAAATCAGATAGATAAACTATGTACTTTTAGCGGATAGTAATATATAAGAATGCTTCCTTAGAGGATATAAGCACATAAAAAAGCGCATTCTGAATGCCTTTTACAGCTATCAAAATGCGCTTGTTAGTTATTTAAATCTCAGAAAAGAGATTTGCTATTAGATTTGTTCTGACCAATCTTCTTTAGTCTTGCGAACATAAGAAGCATAACGGCGTTGTGCAGCACGCTTAGTCTCATCGTAGAGCTCTTGTGCTTGCTCAGGAAGTGCTTTCTTAAGTGAAAGGAAGCGAACTTCGTGGTCGAGGTAGTCTTGGAACTTATCCCAATCTGGTTCCTTAGAGTCGAGAGTGAATGGGTTCTTACCTTGCTCAGCCAACGCTGGGTTGTAACGCCACAAGTGCCAGTAACCACATGCTACTGCACGTCCTTCTTCGGCTTGGCTACGACCCATACCGCCCTTAATCTTCAAACCATGGTTGATACATGGAGCGTATGCAATGATGAGTGAAGGTCCGTGGTATGCTTCGGCTTCCTTAATTGCCTTTAAGCATTGTGCTTGGTCTGCACCCATTGCAACTTGAGCTACATAGATGTAACCATAAGTAGTTTGCATCAAACCAAGATCCTTCTTAGTGACACGCTTACCTGCTGCAGCAAATTGTGCAATAGCACCTACTGGAGTAGACTTTGAAGCCTGACCACCGGTGTTAGAATAAACCTCTGTATCGAGCACGAGGATGTTTACATCTTCGCCACTTGCAAGTACGTGATCAAGACCGCCGTAACCTATATCGTAAGAGGCACCATCACCACCAATAATCCATTGGCTACGCTTAGTGAGGAAGTGGCTCAACTCTGCTAATTGCTTGCATGTTGCGCAACCCTTCTCAGCACCTGCCTTAATCATAGGCTCAAGCTTCAAGGCTGCTGCGCGACTTGCTTCAGCATCGTTTTGACCTTCGATCCACTCTTGTGCAGCTGCTTTGTATTCTGCAGGAGCCTCATCGGTAGCGATAACCTCTTGCAACAATGATTGGATGCGTGCACGCATCTTCTTGTTGGCAAGGATCATACCCATACCAAACTCACAGAAGTCTTCGAACAAAGAGTTTGCCCATGCAGGACCTTGACCCTTTTCGTTTGTTGTGTAAGGAGTTGATGGAATTGAACCTGAGTAGATTGAAGAGCAACCCGTTGCATTTGCAATCATCTGACGATCACCAAAGAGTTGGCTAACGAGCTTAACGTATGGAGTTTCGCCACAACCAGAGCATGCACCAGAGAACTCGAAGAGTGGAGTTGCAAACTGAGAGTTCTTTGGATTGAGCTTGATGTCTACCAAATGTTGCTTGCTTGTTACGTGCTTAGTGCAGTAATCCCAATTGCTTGCTTCGGCTTCTTGGCCTTCGAGTGGAACCATCTCGAGTGCTTTGTTACCCTTCAAACCAGGACATACATCAACACAGTTACCGCAACCAAGGCAGTCCATAACGTCGACTTGCTGAACGAAGTGCATACCCTTCATTGCTGCAGGAGCCTTCATTTCAATAGTTTCACCCTTAAAGTCTTTCAACTCTTCGTCTGTGAGAACGAATGGACGAATTGCAGCGTGAGGACATACAAAGTCGCACTTGTTACATTGTATACAGTTTTCTTTGTGCCATACAGGAACGAAAGCTGCAACACCACGCTTTTCGTAAGCTGCAGT
The DNA here is from genome assembly GCA_934255485.1 of uncultured Prevotellamassilia sp. Classification (GTDB taxonomy): domain Bacteria; phylum Bacteroidota; class Bacteroidia; order Bacteroidales; family Bacteroidaceae; genus Alloprevotella. Next base: position 41,704 of record CAKQOG010000011.1, read on the forward strand.
GCCTTGATGCCAAGTACCATCTTCTGAAACCTTGTATGCACTTACAGGAAGGAGGTCGCCGTTTTGTGCGTTAATAGGACGAACAAGGTCTGAAATGTAAGCAGGTTCGTCGCGCTCAACCTTAGCGTCTTCGGGGAGAGTAGCCCATGTTGGATCAACAGTAAGTTGCTTGTACTCACCACCACGATCAACAGCTTGGTAGTTTTTGTCTACGATATCTTGTCCCTTCTTGCTGTATGACTTAACGATGAACTTCTTCATTTGTTCAACAGCGAGGTCTACAGGGATTACACCTGTGATACGGAAGAATGCAGACTGAAGGATAGTGTTGGTACGGTTGCCAAGGCCAATTTCCTGCGCAATCTTAGTAGCGTTGATATAGTAAACAGTGATATTGTGCTCTGCAAAGTAACGTTTTGCATTGTTTGGCAAGTTCTTTACCAACTCATCGCCTTCCCAAATAGTGTTGAGGAGGAATGTACCATTGTCGCGCAATCCACGAAGTACATCATACATGTGAAGGTATGCTTGTACGTGGCATGCTACGAAGTTAGGAGTCTTAATTTGATAAGTAGAACGGATGGGGTGATCACCAAAACGGAGGTGTGAACAAGTGAAACCACCCGACTTCTTAGAGTCATAAGAGAAGTATGCTTGGCAATACTTATCTGTGTTGTCACCAATAATCTTGATTGAGTTCTTGTTAGCACCTACAGTACCATCTGCACCCAAACCATAGAACTTAGCCTCGAAGATGCCTTCGCCACCAAGTGCCATTTCTTTTTCAAGAGGAAGTGACTTGAATGTTACATCGTCTACGATACCAAGAGTGAAGTGATCTTTTGGTTCGGGAAGAGCCAAGTTATCGTAAACTGAGATAATCATAGTAGGAGTTGTGTCGCATGAACCCAAACCATAACGACCACCTACGATGAGTGGACGATTTTCTACATCGTAGAATGCATCCTTAACATCGAGGTAAAGAGGTTCGCCATTTGCGCCTGGTTCCTTAGTGCGATCGAGCACTGCAATCTTCTTGCAAGTCTTAGGCACTGCAGCCAAAAGGTGCTTAACTGAGAATGGACGATAGAGGTGAACGCTTACCATACCTACCTTTTCGCCCTTAGCGTTGAGGTAGTCGATTGCCTCACGAGCAGCCTCTGTAACAGAACCCATGCAGATAATTACGCGCTCTGCATCGTCGGCACCATAGTAGCTAAAGAGTTTGTATTCACGACCTGTAATCTTTGAAATCTCGGCCATGTATTTTTCTACTACAGCTGGTACTGACTCGTAGTAAGGGTTGCAAACTTCACGATGAGCGAAGAATGTTTCAGGGTTCTCGGCCATACCGCGAGCTACTGGATGCTCTGGAGTAAGTGCACGACTACGGAACTCTGCAACCTTATCCATTGGAACGAGAGGGCGGATGTCTTCTTGATCCATTACCTCGATCTTCTGATACTCGTGTGATGTGCGGAAGCCATCAAAGAAGTTGATGAATGGAACACGTGTTTCGAGCGTTGTGAGGTGAGCAACAGCCGAGAGGTCCATAACTTCTTGTACTGAGCCTTCGCACAACATAGCAAAGCCTGTTTGACGGCATGCCATTACGTCAGAGTGGTCGCCAAAGATACAAAGAGAGTGAGTGGCAAGTGTACGAGCAGATACATGGAATACGCATGGGAGCAACTCACCAGCAATCTTGTACATATTAGGTATCATCAGGAGCAAGCCCTGTGATGCAGTGAAAGTAGTGGTTAATGCACCTGCTTGGAGCGAGCCGTGAACTGCACCTGCTGCACCACCTTCGCTTTGCATTTCTTGAACCTTTACGGTGTCACCGAAAAGGTTGATACGACCTTGAGCAGACCATTCATCCACGTGCTCTGCCATTGGAGACGACGGAGTGATTGGGTAAATGGCAGCAACCTCAGAAAACATGTACGCAATGTGCGCAGCGGCTTGGTTACCGTCACAAGTAATGAATTTCTTGTTTGCCATAATTGTTGAATTGGAAGTGTTTGACCGAACATTTAATCTTGTTACGATATGCACCGACTATATGTTATGCCCTACACTGCCTTTATTTTTAAATAGTACTTTATTTGTTATGTTTCTGCTAAGAGATTTCTGTTTTAGGAAGATTGATATGGCTGTATTTCAGCAATATCAATACAAGAACCCGAACAACCAAAGTGGTATTTCGTTTTCACGACCTACATCTGTATTATACTTCACATAAATGGTGTTGGCTACAGTGCGCACTCTGCGCGATCTGTCGCACACGCAAATATTTGTTGTATTGTTTATACGGAACATACCCAATCGCTTGCCTTTATTAACGGTGTGATGACGCCATAGGCAATTAACAAAATAGGTTTCCATGATGGTTTGCTCAGTCATGCAACTTTCGTAAAGTGCATTCATTAAGTTAGCATCGTGCAGATAGATAGCTGCTGGTTTTTTGGGGAATGTCTCACCCTCATGGTGTACCATATTGATAAGACGTGTTTCCTCAAGATACTTTAGATAGTTCATCACTGTTGCACGCGACGTGCCTATCTCTTGCGCCAATTTGCTTACGTTGGGAGCAGAAGGGTCGCCTATTGCCAACAGATAGAGCAATTTTTTTATTCTCGAAAGGTACTTGAGTTCAATCTGCTTGTTTAGCAACAAGTCTACCTCTATCATATTGTTCATGGCCTTGAGCAAAGCCTCTGTGAAATTGTGATTTTCGAGGAAGAATGGGTAATATCCGTGTTGCAGATAATCTTGAAAATAGTGCCATGGATGCACCTTGGGCAAGATTGTCTTTAATATCTGCTCATGATTAGAGAGAAGCTGGTCGAAAGTGTATGCGCCAAAATTCTCGTTAGTTTCAAGATTGATGTACTCGCGAAATGAGAAGCCATGGAGAACATAAGTACGACTAATTGAAGACAATTCTGTACTATCTTCGCCATCGTCGGCATTAACCGAAGTTGTGGTGTAAACTATGCGCAAATAGGGATATTTGTGATAGCATTCGCATAGTTGCTCACGCCAATTGGGTAGTTTAAATGCTTGGTCTATAAGCAATACTTGTCCACCTTCGGCCATAAAGCGCCCAGCAAAATCAACGATGCCATGCGCTTGAAAATAGAAACTATTAAGGTTTATGTATAGGCACTGACGAAGCCGTACGTCAAAGTTTTCTTTGGCATACTGCAATAAGAAAGAAGTACGTCCCACGCCACGTGGACCTTTTATACCTATCATGCGGTAGCTCCAATCTATCGTATCCATTAAAGACCGACGAACGGGAGCATTGAAATGTTCCATTAGATAGGCGTGCGATTTAAAAAACGTCTCCATTTGTAATCTGGTTTCTATAAATTCAAGGCAAAGTTACAAAGTTGTCGTGGAACTTGCAAAGCAAACATGACATTTTTTTAAAGCTTTTTATGATACGAAGCACTCGCTATTAATGGGTATTTTTTCTTTGTAAAAAAGGTTTTAAACTCGCATTTTAATATAGTTAATATTTTTTATTTATCTTCGCATAAAAATTACGACAAAAGCACATCGTTAGCTTTATATAAAATATACTATGTTCAGCACCACATGACTATCAAACATGATACAATTATAAACGGATGTATTCGGGCACAGCACGTACATTCGTATAACAACCCCTAATCACTAAAATAAATAAAATGAAAAAAATTCGCGCTGCGATAGTTGGCTATGGTAACATTGGCCACTACACACTACAGGCTCTTGAAGCTGCTCCCGACTTTGAAGTAGCTGGTATCGTTCGCCGCAAAGGTAATGAGAATTGCCCTAATGAACTCCAAAAATACAATGTTGTAAAACACATCAGCGAACTCACCGATGTTGATGTTGCTATTCTTGCCACTCCTACTCGTAGCGTTGAAAGCTATGCTAAGGAATGCTTGAGCCAAGGCATCAACACTGTGGATAGCTTTGACATCCACACTAAGATTGTAGACTTGCGTCGTTCGCTCAACGCCGTGGCTGAAGAACACAAAGTTGTAAGCATTATTTCGGCAGGTTGGGACCCAGGTTCTGACTCAGTAGTTCGCACTTTACTGCAAGCCATTGCGCCTAAGGGCATTACATACACCAACTTTGGTCCTGGTATGTCGATGGGACACACCGTGGCTGTTAAAGCTATTGAAGGCGTAAAGAAAGCACTCTCGATGACTATCCCAACTGGTACTGGCATTCACCGCCGTATGGTATATGTTGAGATTGAAGATGGTTATGACTTCGACAAGATCGCAACTGCTATCAAGCAAGATCCATATTTTGCTTCAGACGAAACACACGTTAATCTTGTGCCTTCAGTAGACGATGTTATCGATATGGGACATGGCGTGAACCTTACTCGCAAGGGTGTAAGCGGCATCACTCAGAACCAACTCTTTGAGTTTAATATGCGCATTAACAATCCTGCTCTTACGGGCCAAGTATTAGTATGCGTGGCACGCGCTTCTATGAAGCAACGCCCTGGTTGCTACACCATGATAGAAATCCCCGTTATCGACCTATTGCCAGGCGACCGTGAGGATAACATCCGCCACTTGGTATAAAAAAATCAGTAAGCACAATATAAAATCGGTTGGTACATGCTATATGTGCCAACCGATTTTATTTGTAGATGATTTTAAAAATTACTAATTCACAACGTCACCTCTTGCATGCAATAGCATTATGCCTTACCTTTGCCCCAAGAGATTATTCTGCATAAGTATCAACTAAATTTATTGATTATGAAAAACTATCGAATTGAAGCCATTATTCTAACCATTGGCTTATCACTTATGGGCTTATTTATCTATTTTGGTCTTGCTTCTTTTTCGGCTAAAGACCGTGTTGTGAGTGTTAGAGGACTTGCTGAACGCGAGATGAAAGCCGATCGTGTGAATTGGCCCGTTGTATACAAAACTACAGGCAACGACCTACAAACCATCTACACACAGCTAAACAACGTAAATAACGGCATTGTTAAGTTCCTTGTTTCAAATGGCATTCCACAAGCAGACATAAGTATTAACGCACCATCAATAGTAGACTTAAAAGCAGACCGATACGCCTCTGAAACAGACCGCACACGCGACCGATACAATGTGACAAGCATTATTATGGTCACTTCGTCACACGTTGAAGAAGCACGTAAACTTATGCCCAGAATGGGCGAGCTACTAAAGCAAGGCATAGCTATCTCTGCGGGCGACTACGATAGTAAAGTTCAATATGAATTTACGAGTTTAAACAAAGTAAAACCACAAATGATTGAAGAGGCCACCAAGAATGCAAGAGAAGCTGCAATCAAATTTTCAAACGATTCGAATAGTAAAATCGGCAAAATCAAGACTGCCTCACAAGGATTATTTACAATTGAAGATCGCGATCAATACACACCTTATATAAAGAAGGTGAGAGTTGTTACTTCAATAGACTATTTTGTGGAAAACTAAAGGCTTGTTTTTCAGAAGAAATACAGGGAATGTTGGATACATTATTTGAGAGTTTAATCATAAAAATTAATGGAGGCGTCGTCTCTACGAGCCTCCATTAACCAACACAAAAACTAAACTAGACTTAACTAAACTATTTAATAGCGTTATCATCACGACAACTTGATACTGCAAATATATAATAATGTTATTTACAAACCAAGAATTTGCAAAGAAAAGTTTGCAAAATTTTAGTTTTTCTTTATTTTATCGTTTTATCTAACATTATATTGTCGAGAATAACCATGGCCGCCATTGCTTCTACAATAGGCACCGCTCGTGGCAACACGCATGGATCGTGACGTCCACGAGCTTTTAATATTGTTGGATTTCCGTTTTTATCAACAGTTTGTTGCTCTCGCAAAAGCGTTGCTACAGGCTTAAATGCCACACGAAAATAAATATCCTGACCATTACTAAGCCCTCCTTGAATACCTCCACTATGGTTGGTGCGAGTGGTTATGCCACCATTACCATCGGGTATGAAAATATCATTTTGTTCACTACCTCTTGCCGTAACTCCAGCAAAGCCCTCGCCATACTCAAAACCTTTTACTGCATTGATGCTAAGCATAGCCGCACCTAGTTGTGCATGCAGTTTGCCAAATACAGGGTCGCCCAAACCTACAGGGCATCCTTTAATAACAGCGGTTATCACCCCTCCTATTGTATCACCATCAGCCTTGACATCAGCTATAAGCTGCGCCATTTTCTCAGCAGTTTCCTTGTCTGGACAGCGCACGGGGTTTTTCTCTATATTATTGAAATCATAGTCTTTATAATCTCCACTAAGTGCTATATTACCTACTTGAGAGGTATATGCTATGATTTGAATACCTTTATCGCGTAAGGCCATTTTAGCAAATGCACCTCCAACAACACGCGCAATTGTTTCGCGTGCAGATGTTCGTCCTCCCCCTCTGTGGTCGCGTATGCCATATTTGCATTGGTAAGTAAAATCGGCATGCGACGGACGGAACACATCGCGCATATTGTCATAATCGTTTGAATGTTGGTTTTCGTTGGGCACAAAAAAACCTATGGGGCAACCAGTTGTAATCCCCTCGAATATGCCCGAGAGTATTTGCACTTTATCGCTTTCTTTACGCGCAGTGGTCAAGTTGCTTTGTCCTGGCTTGCGTCGGTCGAGTTCAAATTGCAAGAAATCTAAATCCACCTTTACTCCTGCGGGCATACCATCTATCACACCCCCGATGCCAGCTCCATGACTCTCACCAAAAGTTGTCAAACGAAATATATTGCCAAATGTGTTCATTATTATCAGTTTGTTTCTAATATTGCTATGTGTTGATGTTTTATGGTCGTAAATAGTAAATAGGTATTCAAACAAACATTTTGAATACCTATTTGCTTACTCTTTTAGAGATTAGTGATTGTGGCAGCAACCTTCACCATGTTCATGGTGATGACCACCGCAACATCCGCCTTCGCCATGTTCATGGCAGTCGCCGTGGCATCCACCTTCGCCACCACAGCCACTGCAACCGCCCTCGCCACTCATCATGTTGGCAAGTTCTTTAATCTCGTCGTCAGTGGCATCACGCATTACTACAACATGTCCCTTAAAGTGGAGGTCCTTGCCTGAAAGTGGGTGATTAAGGTCTATTATTATGGTGTTATCTTTCACCTCAAGCACCAATCCGTTAAAACGTATACCGTCTGCATTAACCAATGGGAGCACTGCACCAGGATATACCATATCTTTGTCGAACTTACCATTTATGCTGAAAGTTTCCTTTGGAAGTTCTATTACATGATCTTGTTCGTAAGGACCATAAGCCTCATCTTGTTTCAACACAAAATCAAAGTTCTCACCTTCGGCTAAAGCAAGTATTTTATCCTCGAAACTATCGAGTGTAAAGCCCATACCAGAAATAAACTGAAAAGGATGTTCTGCGGGAGCTTTTTCTACAAGTTCGTGAATACCTTTTTCATTATCTGCAAAGAGTTCGTATGCTACGGTTACATACTTGTGTGGAGTTTGTTCCATGTACTTATATATATTTTAATTGTCTGTATTTAGGGTTGCTTATAAAGTTATGTTTCGTTTGTTCTTATGCCAACTCAAGGTCGAGTTCCTTACGAAGCATTTCAAGTTCGGGCGAACGCTTCAGCATATCTTTATATTGTTCCAAACGGCTAAATGCTCTGTGTGAAGAGTTATTGGCCACAATATTTATTTGCAAAGCAATATAATCGTTTCGCAACTGCGTACGTAGGTAGCTAATCAAAGCCACTTGCTCTTTGTGCAAATAATCAGCAACCATATCGTTCTCAACATCTACACTTACCCTCCAAGTTGTTGTATCAACAATTGGATGCATGGCCTTCATGCGTTCGCTCATAGCTCTTTTAGTTGCAGGCAATTGCTGCGCATATCTAAACCAATAATAAGTAAGTCGGTCGTTATCAAACAGATTTTGCTCTCGTTGTCCTTGTGCCAATGATGTACTGGTTTGTTGCATATTGTTGCTCTGCAACCTTGTTGAACCCTCACTCTGAGCATTTGGTGCAGAGGCATGAAGTTGCTGCTGAAGACTTCGCAACGAAATGGTTTGAGCAGGACGTCCGTGATACTTGGTAGAGGCTGATGCCGCAGCCGAAAGTGCAGCATACGTAGACTGTGGCGAAGCGTTTGATGCACCTTGTTGTTGTGGTGCTTGTGCTGCAGATACATTACCCTTTTGCGCCATTGAGTTAGTACGGATGCCCCTTGTGGCATTATTAGCCGCATTTGCCGCACTGATTGGTTGCTGCGGTGCTGCAACAACATTTTTAAATATGGGTTTTAGTCGTCGTATAGGGCGACGCCCACAACCCACATCTTCATCCTCGCCCGTTGCTGCTTGCGCCACTTCGATAAGCGTAAGTTCAACAAGCAACCGCTTGTTTTGCGAGGAATTATAGTGCATATCGCAATTGCTACACAACTTAAGAGCACGATAGAGCAGTTTAGGGTTGCATTGCATAGCTTGTTGGTGATAGCGTTGGCGAACTTGGTCGCTTACATCCAATAGCGGAAGCGTTTGTTCGTCACGACTCATCAGCAGATTGCGGAAATGAGATGCCAAACCACCTATAAAATAGTTCCCTTCAAATCCTTTAGCCAAAATATCATTGAGCGTAGTCATTGCTTTAGGGATATCACCTTTTATCAATGTGTCTGTCATGCTGAAATAGGTATCATAGTCAAGCACATTGAGGTCTTCTATTACCTTTTTATAAGTGATGTTACCTTCGCAATAACTTGCCACTTGGTCGAATATAGATAGCGCATCGCGCATACCTCCATCGGCCTTTTCTGCAATCACGTGCAAGGCCTCAGGTTCATATTTAATGCCCTCTTTGCCTGCCACATATTCAAGGTGCTTAATCGTATCCTTCAATGTAATACGAGCAAAATCAAATATTTGGCAACGACTTAATATCGTAGGCAATATTGCGTGCTTCTCTGTTGTAGCAAGCACAAATATGGCATGAGCTGGTGGTTCTTCGAGTGTTTTAAGGAAAGCATTGAATGCTGCTGTTGAGAGCATATGCACCTCATCGATAATAAACACCTTGTAGCGTCCTACCTGAGGGGGTATCTGCACCTGCTCTATCAGTCCTCTTACATCTTCTACACCATTATTCGATGCTGCATCAAGCTCATGGATATTAAATGAGCGTTGCTCATTAAATGCTTTGCAACTTTCGCATTCATTGCAAGCCTCGCCATCGGGAGTAGGCGACATGCAGTTGATGGTTTTAGCAAATATACGTGCACATGTGGTTTTTCCCACACCACGTGGTCCACAAAACAAATAGGCGTGAGCCAACTTGCCTTGTGCTATCGCATTTTTTAGCGTAGTGGTCAGAGCATGCTGTCCCACTACACTATCAAACGTCATCGGACGATATTTTCGTGCAGATACAATGTAGTTTTCCATTTCCTAAAAACAATGATGTAGCAAAGGTAATGTTTTTTTTGTATTTATCGCACGAAGTCCTTGGCATTTCAGCATAAGTGTTTTGCTTTCAAAGGGTTGATAAATGACAATAGTTCGTCTTATACATGACAAATTTGCCTTTTTATCGTCAATTTGGCCACTACCACACATCGATAAGCATTGGCACATAAGTTGCGAAAAACAAGGGTGAAAGTCAAAGTCAATAAGACAATGGCAATAAACGATAATAATTAAATTCAAATATAATTGGAGGTTTAACACTATGTTGATAGTTCGCAGAAATAATTACAACAATTGGTTGAATAACTTATTTAATGACGCATTCTTCAACACCGACATTGCACCACAAGTTCAAGTTACAGCTCCAGCCATTAACGTGAAAGAGACGCATCACGAATACGTAATGGAAATGGCTGTGCCTGGTTTGAAAAAAGAATGGGTTCGTGTTAATATCACCGATGATGGCTTGCTCCATGTAGCCATTGAAAATAAGATGGAACATAAAGAAGAAAAGAAATCTAACCCAGAGGAACACCACGAGCACTACTTGCGTCGTGAGTTTTCATACGGCAACTACGAACAAAGTTACACATTGCCCGATGATGTTAATCGTGATAAAGTAAGTGCAAGCATTGCCGACGGCATACTCACCATTGTTATGCCTAAAAATGCTCCAGAGCAAGAAACTAAAGTATTGAAGAATATTGAAATAAAATAGTTGGCATACAACAAGCAACTATTTATAGCACTTAAAAGGTTGGTAACAAGCATATAATAGGTTTGTTACCAACCTTTTTTGTTATACAATTTTTATATCTGCATGCAAAAACAACGTTAAAGTTACATATTATATTATGAGGTATATAAAAAAAAACTTACCTTTGCAAGAGAAGATTACTATAAAAAACAAACTAAATTATTATACAAACAAATTATGACACACTTAACCAACATGCGGAGTGTTTTGCTCGTATGCTTATTAAGTTGTTTGTCTTGTTTTACAAGCAAGGCCATCAACTTAAACAAGGCAGGTGTTGTATATCGCATTGTCAATTTGTCTACAGGAAAAGCCTTAGGCAACGGAGATAATGGAGATAACGATACTTTCCTTGGGCTTGAAACACTTAGTACATCATCTCCAGGTCAAGAATGGACAATTATCACAGTAGATGCAACAAATAGCATTTACGTATTCTGTAATCCCAACTACGACAAAGGCATAGACATGGCCTCTGAGTCAAAGGATCCATGGCACCTTTTACAATGGAATGCTGATGCAGCAAACAATAACCAGCAATACATCATTAAGGCTGTTGACGGGAAATCTGATGTTTATCAGTTTTTCAACAGTTCTTCAGATCGTGTTATGACAGCCCGTGAAGATGGCTCTATCTACATGGACCAAGACCTTTCTACCGCTGCATCATACTTTCGTCTTGAAGAAACAGAAAAGACTATAAACAAGCCTATTGCCAATGCCACTTATCTGTTCTATAGCAAAAAGAATGGTGAAGTGTTAGGCACTAATGGAAGCAAAGCATCAACAGCTCCTATCGTTACCGAAGAGTATAAAGAAGGGCAATACGACCAACATTGGCAGTTAAAATCCATTAGCTACACCTCAGGTTGGCAAACCCTAACAGCCAAAGTACTCTACAATGGATATGCTTCTCTTGCCATTGATGCAGCACTCAACAACACCAAACACCCATTGCTTTATGCAGTAAATGGTTCAAACGTCAATCAACAAGTAACCTTGGTTGCTGTCGAAGGTCAAGAGGATACCTACCAACTGCAATATACCTATCGAGGACAAAACTACTATATTGCAGTCGATGACAAAAGTACTACTTACATGTCGCAAGATGCCGACGATGAGAGTACTTGGTTCACAATCGAAGGTACAGACCCCTACATCGTTCAGCTCAATGATTGGGAAAACGAAAAGGTTTTTGCAGTTAATAAAGAAGAGGGACATGCCACCTACATGCCTTATGCCAACACCACCGAACTACGCGCTGATAAAGCCCGTTATGACCAACCTTGGCTCGATAGCAAAAGTTCTGAGGTAATGTCGCTCAATGGTACATGGAAGATTAACTTTGTTAAAGACCCCTCTTTGCGCCCAGGTGCAGAAGATTTCTACAACGATGATGTGGATGTTTCAGCATGGGACGACATCGAAGTGCCTTCGTGCGTTGAGATGAAGGGATATGGCGACCCTTGGTATGTTAATGTAGATTATCCATTCGTAGATAACCCACCCTACATCAACATGAAAAAGAACCTCTACAATTCTGTAAGTTCTTTCCGCCGCGACTTCACATTGCCTACTGCATGGGATGGCAAACGCATCTTCTTACATTTCGATGGTATTTATAGCGGAGCTTATGTATGGATTAATGGCAACAAAGTAGGTTATACACAAGGTGCCAACAATGATGCTGAATTCGACATCACCTCATACGTTCGCTCAGGCAATAACAACATCAGCGTACAAGTGTTCCGCTTTACAGATGGTTCTTATCTTGAAGGTCAAGACATGTTCCACATGAGCGGTATGCACCGCGATGTTTATCTCTTCGCTACTCCTAAGACATATCTTCGCGACCATTACATTACAAGCACACTCAACAAAAGTAGCAATTACAAGAGCGGTTCGATGAACGTAGCTCTCACCATGAACAATCGCGACAAGGCTGTTACTGAGAAACAAGTACGCGTAAGACTGATTTCACCCGAGGGCAGTCAGATAGCTGAGCAAACTGCTCACTTCACTTTTGCAGAAAGCGATGCTAACGAAAAGACACAGAATGTAACCTTTGAAGGTCTTTCTGGCCTTGAACTTTGGAGTGCTGAATACCCCAACCTCTACACCGTTGAACTTGCACAACTCGATGCAGCTGGCAACGAAGAAGAGGCATTTGCTACCAAGTATGGTTTCCGCAACATTGAGATTCCATCAAACGATCATCGTGTTTACATCAATGGCAAGCAAGTTTACTTTAAGGGTGTAGATACACAAGACACTCACCCCCTCCGTGGACGTTCTATCGACGTTGAAACAATGCTTAAAGACATCACCATGATGAAGCAAGCCAACGTTAACACAGTGCGTACGAGCCACTATCCACGTCAAGCCAAAATGAATGCCATGTTCGACTACTATGGTATTTACGTTATGGACGAGGCCGACCTCGAATGTCACAAGAACTGGGGTGATGGTGCATCTATGACTAAATCCGCAAGTTGGACTCCCGCTTACAACGACCGTGTTCGTCGCATGATTCTCCGCGATCGCAACTATCCTTCTATCATCTTTTGGAGTTTAGGTAATGAGAGTGGATATGGCACAAACCACATTTCAAACTATAATCTTGCCAAGTCACTCGACACACGTATAGTTCACTACGAAGGCGCTACCAACGAGAATCGTGCAGACTGCACTGATATTTGGAGTGTGATGTACCCAAGCATTGAGGGTAGTAGCAAGCCTATCAAAAACGAGGCTAACTACAACTGGGCACAGCAACCTTACTTTATGTGTGAGTACGACCATGCCATGGGCAACTCTCTCGGCAACCTCAAGGAATATTGGGATATAATGGAGAGCAGCACGTATGGTATTGGTGGTTGTGTATGGGACTGGGTAGACCAAGCTATTGTTTCTGCTGACGACATCAAGGCTGGAAATCTCACCGAAAACGGCTTCAATAAATACAAAACTGGTTACGATTGGAACGATGCTCCTCACCAAGGCAACTTTGTTAATAATGGTGTTATTGGTGCAGACCGCGCATGGAGCGGAAAACTCGACGAACTTAAAAACATATACCAATATGTTAAGTTCACAGGATATAACAATAGTACAAAGAAAGTAACAATCAAGAATGCTTACGACTTTACCAACCTCAACACTTTCTCACTTGTTTATCGTCTTTATATCGATGGCAAGTTGAAAGAAGAAGGTAAATCTACTATACCTTCTACACTTCCAGGACGTGGTGCTAGCGTATCTATTCCTTACAGCACAGACCTAACAGAGGCTAAAGCCAATGGTCAAGAAGTCTTGATTAACTTTGACATTGTACTCAAAAACGCCACTTCATACGCTGACAAAGGTTACGCTGTAGCCTCTTCACAATACACTATCAACAAGCGAAGTTCGCTTGCATCTGTACTAAATAGCAGTTCTGAAAAACTTACGCAAACCACTAAATCACCTTATACCACTATATCTAATAGCAAGGTGAAGTTGAGCTTTAATAGAGCAAATGGCAAAATAAGCGTATGGCAACAGAATGGTATAGATGTACTCAAGTCAGGCGAAACAGTTGACTACGAAAACTATCGTTGGATTGAGAACGACGCTCCCTATAACAACGACCCTACATACGACAGCAGCAATGGCATAACAAGCCGTAAGGTTGCTTTCAAAATGGCAGATGATGGAATGACCGCCACCGCTACCGTAACAGGTACAGGTTCATGGGCAAATTACACGTTTGTTTACACCATTTATGCAAATGGTACTGTAGATCTTAAAACGCAATTTACTCCTGTACAAACTTCAACAGACTATCGTTGGGCTATTCGTCGTTTAGGTTTGCAAATGGCATTCCCAGGTCAGTTCTCTAACGTGAAGTACTACGCACGTGGTCCACTCGAGAACTATGTAGACCGCAAAGTTGGTTCACATCTTGGCGAGTACACCTCTACCGTATGGGACATGAACGAATACTACTTGCGTCCACAAACTATGGGCAACCGCGAAGACTTGCGTAAGCTTGAATTGTCTGACAACGAAGGCAACAAGATAAACGTTGAAACCGAAGGTCAAGTAGCCTTCTCTACGCTTTATTGGACAGACCAACAACTCCGTCAGTACATGCACAACTGGGAGCTCACCATCCCATCCGACGAGGCGTCGAGAACCATCTACACCCACTTCGACTATATGCAACGCGGTTTGGGTAGCGGCAGTTGCGGTCCTACCACACTCTCTGAATACTGCATACCTACAAGTGGTACTTATGGTTACACCCTGCGTTTCACCACTTATAACAAGGTAGTTGAGGGTGTAAACAATGTTCAATCTACCGATAATCTCAGCATCAGCCACAACGAAAATAACGTTACCATTTCTGGCAACATCGAGGCTGGTACTACTGCAACACTCTACAATCTTGGTGGTGTAGTTCTTGGCACAGCCAAGGCTTCAGTACCTACCACCACACTCAATCTTTCACTCACAGAACAGCCACGCGGCTCTTACCTCATTAAGATTGATACTCCTAACGGACACCGTGTTCACAAGATTGTAAAGTAAACTAAAGCCGTGCTTAAGCACGCAGAAATGTACGACAAAGATCCCTGTTCACGCATGTGTGAATAGGGATCTTTTATTGGTGAATAGTCCTATAAATATGTTGGACAACTTACTTAAGCCACGCTTATTAACTCTCATATATACACAAAGAAGAGGCAATCTATCCTTTTACGATAAATTGTCTCTTCATTATATTACTAACCATGTGCAAGCACAAGTTAGTTATTCTCTATTGTTATTCAGCATTCTGAATAGTGCAGATGCTTACACGGTTCCAATCGTTCTCAGAGAACATATTGCCAACGCCTTGACCCTCAGCAAAGATGCGGCTTGAAGCAATGCCATACTTATTAACAAGGATGGTCTTAACTGCCTCTGCACGAGCAAGTGCTATCTTAGCATTAATTTCGGCGCTACCCTCTGGCGAAGCGTACCCCTTAATTGATACAGTACTCTTCTTGTGGTTCTTCAAGAAGGTAGCAATGCGTTCTACGTTAGGAAGTTGTGATGCATCAACAGTGCTCTTGCCTTGACGGAAGGTAACAGTTTGTTCCAAGCTATTAGTACTACGTGTGATAGTCTTAATAATCTCGTTAGGCTTTTGATTACGTGCATCGTTGAGTTGTTGTTGCAAATCACGAGCATTGGCAGCAAGTTTAGCTATCTGTGCATCTTTATCGTTCACTTGTGAACGGAGGTCGTTTACTTTTGCATTCAAGCCATCAACCTCTGCTTGGTCATAAACCTTAACAAAAGTCATGTAATGCTTGCCATTGCTGTGGTTCTTAAAGTGGTAAGTTACACCTGCAAGCATCTCAATAGCGCTTTGGTTCACGTTGTAACCAAGCTCCTTATTAGCGTGCTTATTCATGTTGTAAACGATAGCAGGCTTCAACGAAACTGTCCATGCCTTGAGTTGGCCCAAGTTAAAGTTTAAATTTAAGCCATACTTAGAGGTGAGATAGCTAACATCGAGGCCCATTGAGCTATTATAGTAATCGTGTCCCCAACCTGCACCGATAGCAGCTTCAACTTCGAACAAGCGAGGCTTACCCTTATAGCCACATATAGCGTTTGAAAGGTTTACTCTTGCTATCAAAGATAAGTTTGTAGCATCAACAACATTGGCACTTGGTGTTACCTTGGCAGCAGCTGTAAGCTGACCAGTAAAGCCTAAGATTGGAGTAACTTGCTTGCTGAGTTCAACACCTGCTACAGGCTTTATGCCTTTAAAAAACTTGGTGTGGCTTGTTTTTAGAATACCTCCACCCACTACACCTACCGACCAATTGTCGAAAAATCGAGAACCTTGAACTGACTTTTGAGCTCCAGCAGTGAGTACCGCTGCGCTCATAGCTGCAATAGTTATAATTCTTTTCATTGTGAATGATATAATAATAAATAATTGTTTTAAAGTACATCTCTATTAATTGCACTGCAAAGAATATGCCATCATGTATAATATTCTTATACAATCTTTAAAAACTTGAATATGCAAAAGTAAGCAAAAATTTCTCATTCTATCTCAAAAAACGTTCTTCTGGTGTAAAAAAAAGTCATAAAATAACAATAAAACATAGCCTTGCTTTGCCAATCCAAAGCATTCTTTTATATTTGCGTTACGAATGAAAAATACTTGTCAATAGGTGTTTTACATACGTATAAACATATTCATTAAACAAAATAAAAAGCATTATCCCATGGAAAATCAAGAACAGAACGACGGTCAGTTGAAGATTGAACTTACTCCTGAAGTAGCAGAAGGCATCTACGCAAACCTTGCTATCATCACTCACTCAAGCGCTGAAGTAGTTATGGACTTTATCCGTGTGCTTCCTGGTGTACCCAAGGCTAACGTTAAGAGCCGTATCATCCTTGCACCCGAACATGCAAAGCGTTTGCTCTTTGCTCTTCAAGACAACATTGTAAAATATGAAAAGGCATTTGGCACTATCAACCTTCCTGGTGCAGAAGCTGCTCCTCAAGGTGGTCGCACTGCCACTCCTTTCGGTGTACCCGAGGGGAACGCTTAATCTGTAGCTGACCCAACATTCATTTTCGATAAAATAAAGCCGTATGAGTCCAAACGCTTATACGGCTATTTTTGTTGTTCTACCCCTTGTTTTATTCCACATAGTATACATATGAAGCATTTTATACAATCTTATCGCTTTGATATATAAATACATATCAAAATAATCTGTATATTTGCCAAGTAAGCATATCATAATGCATTATCTAAAAATCTAAAGGCTCATTCTCATGCCAATATTTAATGATGTTTAGCCTTTATTGTCAGAATCTTTATAAACCTTAATTATTAACACTTCATTGTCATGAAAAAACATTTTATTTACCTCTTAGTTGCCAGTATGACATTGGCAGGCACATCTACTTTATTCACCTCGTGTGGCGATGATGACCCTACTCCTGAGGCACCCTCAACCCCCGACGACCCAGGTAACACACCTACACCAAGCAATCCCGAAGGCAATAAAAAGCTCAATAGTGTAGAGCAAAAACAAAAGCTTGAGAGCATTGCCAAAGCCTTTATGGGTGAAGTTAAAGCCAACAACTTTACACAACTAACAGACTTGGCAAACTATTGTTATGACCATTATATCGACAACGATGACTTCGACAATGATGTTGTCACAACATGGTTTAACGATGCGCTTAATGCTTCAAGTAGCTTGGTTAAGAGTAATATAACAACAGAGAAGGGCTCTTGGTATACTTCGGTTTACAACTACAAGTACTACAACCGCGTAATATTGCTTTCAAACTTTACCGGAAAGTTCACTGCACAAAAGCAATCTTGGAAAAAAGAGAAGGCCGACAACTTGCAATTTAATTTTACTGACCAAGACGGAAAGGCATGCAACATTACGGTAACATCTTTAGGCAATACAAAGAAGGCTCATATCACAGACTCTGAAGATTGGGATAGTGACTATGATGATGCAAACAACATCTACAATCAGTACATTGATGAATATAAGGAGTACCTCATGGTGCCCGAGCAGATTGTTATTACACTCACGCAAGGCGGTGTTAAACAAGTAGAAACCATTGTAAACATTGACCATAGTGCATTTACTGGTCCCGAGGTAGACCTATCTAAAGATGGGTTGGTAACAAACGCTACCGTCAAAATAGCAAACTTTACGTGGTGTGTACAACGCGCCGAATACTCTGCTAAAAACCATAAGGCAAGTGTCAGTGGCTACATGAAGAAAGGCGATACCACCCTATTTACGTTTGCTGCCGATGCCAATGGTGTTGATGCTACAAACGAGTCGCTCAACAATGCGGGTGCGGCATCTGTTAACTTCGACCTCTTGGGACAAATGCAAATTAAAGGCACTTGTTCTAACGTGAAAGCCTATTCCGACCTTATAAATAAGGCTGATGATAACGACAAAAACGAGACCTTGTTTAAGAGTTACATTAACCAAGCTAATGAGCTATTAGACGTTAATGTGTTCTACGACAAAGGCTCTGTGCGTCAAGCAAACATGAAACTCATGGCATTCGAGGAGAAAAATCCATGGAATTCTGCTTACAATTATTGGTATGCTGAACCTGTTATCAACTTTGACGATGGAACCTCTTATTCTACCTTCAATGCCTATTTCAACGAGAGTGATTTCCGCTCTGTTATCGACCTATTTAATAGTTTGATTGAAGGGTACGAAAACCTTTTTGACAAATAGTTAAACCTCCTATTATCGCATACAATCTGCATAAATAGGTGTTTAAAATCAAATAAAAGTAAGTAAGTGAACAAATTAAATTAGAAAAGAATAAGGTTTACGACCTGTGCCTTTCTATTTTAATTTTGTCCACTTACTTAAACCATTTTAGAACTATTGTGAAATACTTGAAGATATTTTTATTACTTATTTTTGCATGGCTTACATTTGGAGCTTTTGCTTAAAAATTTTGTCCACATACTTAATCTCTATTTTTATCTAAAATAAAATCATTAGCTACTTAGCAAGTTTTGCAAGAGAAGGATACCCCTTTGCAAAACTTGTGTTTTTTCATCAACAACTTACCAACCTAAAGCCTCATGCTTCGCATTTTTTTTACATATATGCTACTCCTCTTTGCATGGCTATCGCCATTCGCTTGTCTTGCGCAGACCGATAGCACCAAGCACATAGACATTGAGCACGAGGCATCAGTAGTGGCATGGAAAAGCCGTAACATGCTTAAGCATTCTGAGGCAGGGCACACCCACTGGCAAATGGAGCATTTGCAACTATTACCACAAATATTGGGCAATGCCGACCCTATGCGATACACGCAATCGCTGCCCACTGTGCAAACATCAGACGAGGTGGATGCTGGACTACACGTACAAGGATGCGCTTCGGGACAAAATGCAGTGTTGCTCGATGATGCCGTTATTTACAATCCCTCGCACCTATTGGGCATATTTTCGACCTTCAATGCCAACCATTTTAGCCAACTCGATTTTTCTACACTTTCTATGCCCCAAACGCCCAATCGTGTGGGCGGAACGCTCAAGATGTTGCTACCCGAACTGCCCACAATTGCGCCCCATAAAAAAGCTAAAGCCGACATTAGCATAGGCCCCATGTCGGCGCAAGGCACATTGCGTTTGATGTTATCGCCCAAACTGCAAGTGGTTATGTCGGCGCGCCAAGCCTACATGAATTTGCTCTATAAAAAGTGGCTAACCTTTGATGGCAACGAAGTGCAATATAGCTTTAGCGACTACAACCTTACGCTCACTTATAAGCCTCGCCCCCAAGATGTAATTACAATCAATGCTTATTTTGGCAACGACAATGCGCACTATTTTGCCGATAGCCACCAGATGCTAACAAGGCTAAAATGGAGCAACTATGCCGCAGAGTGTTCGTGGATGCACACCGCTCATAGGCAATGGTGCATAAGGCAAAGCGTATTTTCGTCGGGATACACCAATAAATTTTCGATGGAAGAAGAGGCTTTTAACTTCCGCCTACCCTCGCACATACGCACGCATGGCTACCACCTTAATGCCGAAAACCACCATTGGAGTCTCGGCACCGAATATTTGGCACACCAAGTGCTACCCCAATCACCCCAAATGACCAATAGCTACTATGCTGCTACAAACCCCATTAACGCAACTCTCAATCACGAACTTTCGATTTATACCCAATACGTTACGACGTTTGCTCACGATGCACTTCGTTTGTCGGTTGGCACAAGGGTTTGCTATTTCCATAGCCCCGATGGACAGAGCTATTTGCGCCCCGCACCCCAAGCCAAACTTGCTTGGAGGCTCAATAGCGAACAAAAACTCACCATTCATCTAAGCCTCAGCAACCAGTTTATCCACCAAACGGGTTTCTCGTCGTTAGGCCTACCAACAGAATTTTGGTTTGCCTCTTCGCGTAACCAAGAGCCGCAATTAAGCCAAAATCTGTCGGTGCTTTACGACTTTACCCCCACATCTTCGGCTTTCAGCCTTACTGCCGAGGCATACGTTAAGCGGCTTTCTAACCAAAAGGAATACAACGACAACGTGTTTTCGCTGCTGCAATCAGACTATTCGTTGCAGCATGTGTTGCTATCGGGCAAAGGCATAAACTATGGCATTGGCTTGCAACTTACCAAGCAGCGCGGACGCTTAACAGGCTGGTTGAGCTATGCCTTTGGCCGCTCGTTGCGCAAGTTTGATGAACTTGACACTAACCAATATTACCCATCAAACTATGAGCGTCTGCATGAACTGAACCTTGTGGTCAACTTGCGCTTGTCGGCCCGCACAACGCTGAGCATGGTGGGCATTGCCGCCTCGGGCACTCCCTTTACGGCTGCACGCGACCTCTACCTAATTAATGGTTACATCGTTGCTGAGTATGGCGAGCACAATGCTTGCCGACTACCATGGTACAAGCGCATTGACCTAAGTGCCGATGTACAGTTTAAGCCTCATGGCAGCTTTAAACACGGCTTAAACATCTCACTGCTCAACGCTTTTGGCTTTCACAACAAGCAATTCTATCGTTTGAGTTTCAAGAAAAACAAACTTAAATACCGCCCTGTAAGTTTCCTTAAAATACCATTACCATCGGTTAGCTATTACCTAAAGTTCTAAACATCTGCATCATGAAGTCATTGTTTGCTTTTATATTAACAATAGGCCTTTTAGCCTCGTGTAGCGAGGAGCCAAGCATATCGCAAGAGCCTCGATTGGTTGTTGAGGGGTGGATAGATAGTGATGGCTATCCCATGGTGTTTGTTACCACGTCGATGACGGTTGACGGGTCTGACAACCTTTCGTCTGACCTCACAGAACACTTGATCAAATGGGCAAAAGTAACTGTAAGCGATGGTACAACCAAGGTGGTGCTAACAGGCAAGTACATGAAAAACTACTATCCACCCTATGGGTTTACCACCACCGAGCTAAAGGGTAAATGTGGCAACACCTACCATCTAACGGTAGACTATCCGCCCTATCATGCCGAAGCTACCACCACCATTCCGCCCCGCCCCTTGATTGACTCTATAATGGTGGCCCCACTCTCGCCTTCAGATACGCTATATGGCGTAAAACTACACATTTCTGAGAATGCCATGCACCAAGGTGGCTACAAACTATTTGCCATGCGCAAACACAAAGATAGCTATCCGCTCTCGTGCTACATGGGTACATACCAGTCCTCTAAGCTCAACTTGCCATCTCAACTGCCCGTATACAATGTACACAAGATGGATAACAAGGACTTTACGCCCTACTTCTCACCTACTGACACGCTGGTCATTAAAGCAGCTGTGGTAGACGATGATGCGCTGCAATTTTGGAATGCCTTTGAGAGCAATGTGTCGCTCTCTAAAAGTCCGTTCTTAGCTCCTAACGAAAACATTAAGGGCAACATTACGGGCGCACTTGGCTATTGGTTTGGTTATGGCTGTAACTACTACTTGGTTTATCCACCTCAAACACTCCATGCCGAGAATCCCTAAATTGTTCTATTTTTCCGTTTTTGGCGATTTTTCACCTCTCATATTTGCTTTGTTTTTGACAACGCAAAATAAATTCTGAACGAGCGCATTTTTGGACAAATCTGGTAAGTCATTGATTATCAATATCTTACAAATTTCACAATCAATAAATTCGGAATTGCCACCCCTAAAAAGGCTTTGTTACACCCTAAGGATACGTATCCTTAGCTCACAAGGATACGTATGCTTGTGGTATAAGGATACGTATGCTTATACCCTAAGGATACGTGTTCTTGTGGTAAAAGCATACGCATTTAAGCAAAAAGTGAGTGCATTTTTACTTTATTCAAGGTTAAAAATGCCTTTTCAAGCACTTTTTGAGAGCTATTTTACGCTAAAATCTGTACAAAAAATATTGTTCTATTTTTCCTTTCAATGCTTCACTGCCAATAGTATTTTTGCCACAAAATGTGGCTTAAATATGCCCTATCTAACAACTAAGCGCACATACAGATGTGTTTACTTATAGCATCTGCTTGCGCGCTTTTATGGAAAAAACAAGTGCTTAGGGCAAACTATAATAATAGCTCAAAATCTGCTACATCGAGCATACGCCCAAACTTATAACCCACATTCTTGAAATGCGACACTTGCTCAAAACCCATCGAACGATGAAAATGTATGCTATGCTTATTCTCCTCGGTGATGCAGGCAATTAAGGCTTTAGCCCCTATTTCACGACTATCATCAATGAGCCTTTGCAGCATTTGTCGGCCAACTCCATAACCTTGTACCAATGGTGCAAGATAAATTGTTACCTCAAGTGTATGACTATATGCCATGCGCTCTTTCCACGGATGAACATAACAATAACCACACACTTGCCCCTCTATCTCACATACATAATAGGGATAGTGTGCCGAAATCTGCTCTATGCGCTGAAGCATTTGGGCGGGAGTAAGAGGCTCTGTCTCGAACGATACGGTGGTATCAGTTATAAACGGATTGTATATGGCTGTGATGGCTGTTGCATCAGAGGGACGAACCTTGCGTATATCGATTGCTTGGGACATAATGTAAATGTATATAGGTTTGAACACACAAAGTTACAAAATTTAGTATTCACATGGTTTATCATTTGTATTTTTAGCTTTTGACTTTCGATGGTCGTTTATTTTGACTGATATATAGTAACTTTGCATTTCAGTCATTTTACTTACAAAACATTAATCATTACGCAACACCTACATGAAACGATTAATACACTTGCTGATAATCACAACATTGTGCATACTACCACTTGCCTGCAAACACCACAACAAACACGCTGATGATGGGGAAGAAAGCGACTCTACCTTTATCAGCGACGCTTCGATGCCTACCGAAGAAGAGATAGGCGACATTATGGACACTGCTAAGCAAGAAAAGAAACCCGAAATAAGAGAGGAACTGAAAGGACTGCACATCTATGTGTCGAAAACCACCATGCACCTTTATGTGCTCGATGCTAACGATAGTGTATTGTTTACGTGCGGCATTGCATGCGGACTGCGACGCGGCAACAAGCAAGCTTATGGCGACTACAAAACACCTGAGGGCGACTTTCATATATCGGGCATGTTTAATAGTACAGATTGGATTCACCGCACCAAAGACGGACGAGCAGTGAAAGGCTGCTATGGCCCGCACTTTTTGCGACTATCAACAGGACGCTTTGGCGGCATAGGCATTCACGGCACCAACTCGCCCCGTAGCATTGGTCACCGGGCATCAGAAGGTTGCATACGCGTGCAAAGCAACAATATCATTACGCTTTTCAACAACTATGCTTACAACGGCATGCCCGTTACCGTATCGGCCGAAGGTGCCCCCCTACCCCCATTTAAGGGCATGGTAAAAAAAGAAGAAAACGCTGACAAAAAAGAGCAAAAGGACTCTATGGAGGTTGAAAAACAACACGCTGTTCCACACAACAACGACCATCATGAACCCGATGCTCCACACCATAAAGATACGCATACAAGCAAGAAACAACACTACGATGTAGACTCACTCTTTAACTAAAAACTATAACATCAAATAGATGCACATAATAGTTTGAGGTGTGCAAAAATCTTGTTAAAGCACATAAAACATCTTAAAAAGACATGGAACGATTTGGTTTTCAAGCAAAAAATATGTATATTTGCGAATGTAAATTTTAAGAAGGAATGAATTATACGTTAGGCTGAAGAAGGAAAGTACGCAGCCCTCATTCCTAACCGAGACTGAAAACCTTATTAATCCAATGATATTAAAGCTAAAAAAATATGCTGCTTGTCTGGCACTGGGAATGATGTCTGTTGTTTCGGCTAACGCACAAGATGTTTTGCCCGAAGGACTCCCCTCAAGACCAAGAGCAGAGAGAATAGTAAAAGAAGTACAGCCTGTAGCAAGTATGCAACAAGCACAAAACGCTGAAAAAACTGAAAGCGCAGTTCCCTACAACGCCAACTTTGGCGAAACCGTAGTACAAACAGCTTTGCAGTATTTAGGTGCAAGCTATCGTTCAGGTATGTCAGGGCCTTATGCCTTTGATTGCTCTGGATTTACAAGCTACATCTATCGCCAACAAAACGTTTCAATACTTCGCTCCTCACGTTCACAATTTACACAAGGCACTCCTATTGCACGCATATCCGATCTTAAGAAAGGCGACCTCGTATTCTTTGGTGGTCGCGGTAGCTCACGCTCAGTGGGTCATGTGGGCATAGTTACAGATGTAGACCCATCGGGCAACAACTTCTCTTTTGTTCACGCTGCAAGCGGAGGCGTTAAAGTGTCTGACTCTAACGAAGCATATTATAGCCGCCGATACATTGGTGCAAGACGCATTGTAGAAAACTAAGTCGAAACAAAACGCATTACACACATATATCAAAAGTCGCCCCTTACGCAAAAGAGGCGACTTTTTTAGGCTTTATGCCACACTAACATCTCACAGAAAAATACCTATGCTTACACTACTCAACAGCCTACCCAAGGTGGTGGACAAAACGATTAACGAAATTAATGTTTCGCGCATCGACAGTCTACTCGACAAACTGCTAGACCTATCAATTGCTGGAGGCAAACGCATATTGTTTGCACTACTCATCTACATTGTAGGGCGCTATGCTATCAAACTTATCAACCATATTGTAGCCTCAATGCTCAACCGCCAACACGTAGACGTAGGGGTACAGAGTTTTCTAAAAAGTTTGGTGCGCATACTACTTACCATATTGTTGGCCATTTCGGTTATTGGCGCTTTGGGCATAAACACCACATCGTTTGCTGCATTACTGGCCTCGGCAGGTGTAGCTATTGGCATGGCACTATCTGGCAACCTTCAAAACTTTGCAGGCGGATTAATGATTTTACTCTTTAAACCATACCGCGTTGGCGACCTCATTGAAGCACAAGGTATACTCGGCATAGTAAAGGAAATTCAAATATTTCATACCATACTAACCACTTACGACAACAAAGTGGTGTATATACCAAATGGCTCGCTAAGCACATCGGTAGTGATTAATCACTCGCGCGAAGACACACGACGCATACAATGGATCATAGGCATTGACTATGGCGAGGATGTGGACAAAGTGAGAGATTGCATCATAAACCTCTTTAAGCAAGATACGCGTGTGCTGCAAGAACCCGATGCTAAAAAACCCTTTGTAGGACTTGAGCAACTGGCTGATAGCAACGTAAACCTCGTAGTGAGAGTGTGGGTTAAAACACCCGACTATTGGCCCATGTTTTACCAAGGACAACAAATGATTTATGACACCTTCCGTGCACACAATATCAACATTCCATACCCACAAATGGTAATACATACTGATAAAAAATAAAGTTAAACAAAAGGGATACACAAAGCACATTGAAAATGTGTAAAAATCAAAACAAATGCTTGTGTGTAATGAAATAATTGCGTACTTTTGCATCTCGCAAGGGGTATACTAAACAGACAGTACTCCGCTACTTACAATAAGCAATTAAGTAATAACAAAAAATACAAAATCCTAAAATGATCGTAGTACAGGTTAAAGAAGGCGAAAACATTGAACGCGCCTTGAAGAAATTCAAAAGAAAGTTTGAAAAGACTGGTGTTGTTAAAGAACTCCGCGCTCGTCAACAATTTGACAAGCCCAGCGTATTGAAGCGTTTGGCTATGGAGCACGCTGTATACGTACAGAAACTTCACCGCAACGAAGACTAATCTTTATCTGCTTTATACTTAATAAGTTTAAAGATTTTCTATAGTCAAGTTGTTAAAAATAATGCCGGTAAGTTTTAAGTACTGACACCAATAAAAGAGCTATGCAAAGAAGGCCTGTAAGCCATCATTTCTTGCATAGCTCTTTTTTTTGTACAATATAGCACACCTTGTAGGACTTTTCACTAAGCATTGCAGGACATGACGCATAAGCATATTGCATAAGGCCAACAAAAAGGCTTGGTGAGCAATGCTCACCAAGCCTCACACTAAATAATTAATAGTTTATAATCTCTCAATCGCTTGGACTATCTACCTTCGCAAGCCGATGCCAAACGATGCGTACAACTGTTCTTAAATGTTAGGATATAGCACATGCTTCAAGAAATATGACACACTTTCTGCAATAATCTCATACATCTAAAACAGTTCAATACCATGTCGTATTACAATAAGACAATGCTTACTTGCTTTGACGTTCCTTATACTTCTCAATCTGACGAAGTAGTGAGTCGATGCAAAGGTCTACACCCTCTTCGAAAGTGTCGCATACCTTTTCAGCATGCAAATCGGTACCAGGAAGTGAAACGTTTAAAGCAGTTTCCTTGTTCTTTGCGGTTTCTGGCTTAACCACCTTAAGGATGAATTCTGCCTTGATTATATTTTCGCATGTTTTTGCGAGTTTGCTTGCTTTTTTGTCAATAAAAGCATTCAACTTTTCAGTAGCGTCGAAGTGAATAGCTTGAATCTTGAGTTCCATAATAAATCAGATTTATGCCCTTGGATGGGCAAGTTTATATTCCTTTTTAAGGTCTGCAAACGTGTTATGCGTATATATCTCTGTTGTTGTTATGCTCTCATGTCCCAATAGCTCTTTTATAGCTTCGAGGTCGGCACCATTGTTAAGCATTGCCGTAGCAAAGGTATGACGCAACACATGCGGACTCTTTTTCTTTTGCATTGTTACAAGCGAAAGATAGTGATTAACGATAGTGCGTATCTGAGAGATGGTAATGCGCTTTAGCGTGCGTCCCAAAAACATAGCCTTACTATCTGCTACATCTGTAAGCGCTTGTCGCGATGAGAGGTAAGTGACCAATGTATCCTTCAACTCTATGCCGTAAGGTACAACTCTCTGCTTATTACGCTTGCCCGTTACCTTCAATTCACAACGCTCGATATTGACATCTGCTATGTTTAGACCTATCAATTCTGAAAGGCGAATGCCCGTATGATAAAACGTTTGCAATATTGTATAGTCCAGCAAGCCTTTAAAGCCATCAGGGTATATCACCTTATCAAAGAGAGCGTCTATCTCATTCTTTCGTAAGAATGTTGGCAAGGGAGAAGCGGCTTTGGGATTGTGTATGCGTGCCAAAGGACTGTTTTCAATGACGCCCATACGTTGCATGTACTTATAGAAACTGCGCATAGCACTTAGTTTCTTACCTATAGTACGTGCTTTCTCTCCATCCTTTGCTTCCTTTGTCATCCATAGTCTGACAACATCTGCATCTATCGTTTGCCAAGTGAGCGTTTCATCTAAATGATGAAAGAAATCTTCGAACGAACTCAACGTTATCTTATATGTCAGAATGGTCTTAGCTGAATAACCTCTGTCTGATAACAAATAGTCCAAGAATTTCTTAACCTCATTCATTTTGCTCTATCTTTCATAAGCGAATATCGGAAGTTTTTTTGATATTACCAAATTTATTAGCATAAAATGTAAGTAGAGTTTTCAATACTCAATATTTTTACCATTACTTTATATCTACTTTTAACAATCTGCTTTTCTGCTTTAAACCTCTATACTGTTTATTAGTCTTTGATTTTCAACAATACTTGTCTTCAATACAATAAGATACAAAAAAGACTCTATCAAGCCTCAATAATTGAGTTTGATAGAGTCTTTTTATGTTATAAAAGAATTACGAGTAATTACTCTGCATTCTTTTCAGCTTGAGCCTTCTCGTATTCGTCTTTATCAGCAACGATAATCTTTGAGAACTCGCGCAAACCTGTACCTGCAGGGATGAGGTGACCGCAAATTACGTTCTCCTTCATACCTTCAAGATAGTCGGTCTTACCGCTGATAGCAGCTTCGTTGAGCACCTTAGTAGTCTCTTGGAATGATGCTGCAGACATGAAGCTCTTGGTTTGAAGTGCTGCACGTGTGATACCTTGAAGTATCTGAGTTGAAGTAGCTGCCATTGCATCACGTACCTTAACGAGCTTAAGGTCACGACGCTTAAGTTGTGAGTTTTCGTCACGAAGTTTGCGGGCAGTAACAATCATACCCTTCTTCATAGTTTCGCTATCACCAGCATCTACTACTACCTTCTTGCCCCAAATGCGGTCATTCTCTTCAGCAAAGTCGAGTTTATCAACTATTTGCTGTTCGAGGAAGCGAGTATCACCAGGTTCGTTAATTTGTACCTTGCGCATCATCTGGCGAACAATTACTTCAAAGTGCTTATCATTAATCTTCACACCTTGCAAACGGTATACGTCTTGTACTTCGTTTACGATATACTCTTGTACTGCCGTTGGGCCCTTGATAGCCAAGATGTCGCCTGGAGTGATAGAACCATCTGACAATGGAGTTCCTGCACGCACAAAGTCGTTCTCCTGTACAAGGATTTGCTTTGACAATGGTACAAGATACTTCTTAACTTCACCAAGCTTTGAAGTAACAATAATCTCACGGTGGCCACGCTTTACATTACCCATTGTAATCTCACCATCGATTTCGCTAACCACTGCAGGATTACTTGGATTACGAGCCTCGAACAACTCTGTGACACGAGGAAGACCACCGGTGATATCACCTGCCTTACCTACAACACGTGGTATCTTAACAAGAATATCACCTGCCTTCAGTTTCTGTCCGTCTTCTACAACAATGTGACCATTGATAGGGAAGCTATATGTACGCAATACCTCGCCCTTATCGTCAAGGATGTTTGCTGTAGGCACATGAGTTTTGTCTTTAGACTCAATAACAATACGCTCGCGAAGACCTGTTGCCTCATCTTCTTCAACACGATAGCTGATACCTTCTGTAACGTTTTCGAACTGAATAGTACCTGCATTTTCTGTTACGATTACTGCATTG
This sequence comes from uncultured Prevotellamassilia sp., assembly GCA_934255485.1. Classification (GTDB taxonomy): domain Bacteria; phylum Bacteroidota; class Bacteroidia; order Bacteroidales; family Bacteroidaceae; genus Alloprevotella. The sequence goes on from CAKQOG010000011.1 coordinate 70,862, forward strand.
AATGGGTCCCACTTAGCAATAACTGTATCCTTCTCTACATGTTGTCCTTCGTTTACAAAGAGTTGTGAACCATAAGGTACATTCTGAGTTGAAAGGATGATACCAGTATTTTCGTCTACGAAACGTACTTCTGCCAAACGACCAACAACAATCTTACAATCCTTGCCTTCTTCGTCGGCTGCATCAACTGTACGCAACTCGTCAAATTCTACACGGCATTCTGTCTTTGCCTTAATTGTAGCATTGGCAGCTGCATTTGATGCGATACCACCGGCGTGGAATGTACGAAGTGTAAGCTGTGTACCAGGTTCACCAATTGACTGTGCTGCGATTACACCAACAGCCTCACCCTTTTGTACCATGCGGCTTGTAGCGAGGTTACGGCCATAACATTTCATGCAGACACCATGCTTACTTTCGCAGGTAAGCACTGAACGAATTTCAACGCTCTCGATTGGTGAAGCCTCAATCTCTGCTGCAATAGGTTCGGTGATTTCTTCGCCTGCTGCAACGATGAGTTTGCCTGTTGTTGGGTTGATAATGTCGTGTACTGATACACGGCCAAGGATACGCTCTGAGAGTGAAGAAATCACTTCATCACCATCCTTCAAAGCAGTACATACCAAACCACGAAGTGTACCACAGTCTTCTTCGTTGATGATAACATCATGCGATACGTCTACCAAACGACGAGTCAAATAACCTGCATCGGCTGTCTTCAATGCGGTATCGGCCAAACCCTTACGAGCACCGTGAGTAGAGATAAAGTACTCCAACACAGACATACCTTCCTTAAAGTTAGAAAGGATTGGGTTTTCAATAATCTGTGCACCTTCGGCACCTGCCTTTTGAGGCTTCGCCATCAAACCACGCATACCTGCAAGCTGAGCAATCTGATCGGCAGAACCACGGGCACCAGAGTCAAGCATCATAAACACAGCATTGAAACCCTGATCGGCCTCTGTCATTTGCTTCATCAAGGTCTTCTTGATGTCGTTGTTTACGTGTGTCCATGTATCAATTACTTGGTTGTAACGTTCGTTGTCAGTGATGAAACCCATGTTATAGTTCATCATGATTTGCTCAACTTCATCGTTACCACGCTTTACGATATCAACCTTCTCCTTAGGAATGATAATATCATCCAAGTTGAACGAAAGACCACCTTCGTATGCTTTACGATAGCCAAGATTCTTAATACCATCAAGGAAATCGCAAGCACGTGCCATACCCACTGTCTTGATTACAAGGGCAATAACATCACGTAATGACTTCTTAGAGATTACCTTATTGATATAACCACACTCTTCAGGTATAATACCATTGACAATGATACGACCTACAGAGGTTTCTACAATATGCTTGATTTTTGCACCACGTTCATCGATATCATTTACAAGTACCTTAACAGGAGCATGTACGTCTACACGACGCTCATTAAATGCAATGATAGCTTCTTCAGGACCATAGAATGTAAGGCCAGTACCCTTTGCACCTGGGCGTAACTTGGTGATATAATAAAGACCCAACACCATATCTTGCGAAGGCACAGTGATAGGAGCACCATTAGCAGGATTTAGAATATTGTGGCTCTGGAGCATCAACATCTGTGCTTCGAGTACAGCCTCATTACTCAATGGAAGGTGAACTGCCATTTGGTCACCATCGAAATCGGCATTGAATGCAGTACATGCCAATGGGTGAAGTTGGATAGCTTTACCTTCAATCATCTTAGGTTGGAAGGCTTGTATACCCAAGCGGTGAAGTGTAGGCGCACGGTTGAGGAGCACAGGGTGTCCCTTCATAACGTGTTCAAGGATATCCCAAATAACTGGTTCGCGACGATCTACAATCTTCTTTGCACTCTTAACAGTCTTAACGATACCACGTTCAATGAGTTTGCGAATGATAAATGGCTTATAAAGTTCGGCTGCCATAAGCTTTGGCAAACCGCACTCACCCATCTTCAACTCAGGACCTACAACGATTACAGAACGTGCTGAATAGTCTACACGTTTACCAAGGAGGTTCTGACGGAAACGTCCGGCCTTACCCTTTAAAGAGTCTGACAAAGACTTCAAAGGACGATTGCTATCACTCTTTACTGCAGACGACTTACGAGAGTTATCAAACAAGCTATCTACAGATTCCTGCAACATACGCTTCTCGTTACGAAGGATAACCTCTGGAGCTTTAATCTCAATAAGGCGCTTCAAACGATTGTTGCGAATAAGCACACGACGATAAAGGTCGTTCAAATCGGAAGTAGCAAAACGACCACCATCAAGTGGAACTAAAGGACGAAGATCTGGAGGAGTAACAGGAATAACCTTCATAATCATCCATTCAGGTTTGTTGCGATCGCGGCTTGAACGGAATGACTCGACCACTTGAAGACGCTTCAAAGCTTCGTTCTTACGTTGCATAGAAGAGTCTGAGTTTGCTCTATCACGCAATTCGTAAGAAAGGCTATCGAGGTCGATATTCTTTAAGAGGTCGTATACTGCCTCTGCACCCATTTTAGCAATAAACTTGTTGGGATCTGCATCCTCAAGATATTGGTTTTCTTTAGGAAGTTTTTTAACAAGTTCCAAATACTCGTCCTCGGTTAAGAGATCGAGTTTTTGAACATCATCTTCAAGAACACCTGGTTGTATTACAACATAGCGTTCGTAGTAGATGATAGAATCGAGTTTCTTTGTTGGAATACCCAACAAGTAACCTATTTTGTTAGGCAAAGAACGGAAGTACCAAATGTGTGCAACAGGCACAACCAACTGAATGTGTCCTGCACGCTCACGACGTACTTTCTTTTCAGTAACCTCTACACCACAGCGATCGCAGACAATTCCTTTGTAACGGATGCGCTTATACTTTCCGCAGTGGCATTCATAATCCTTTGTCGGACCGAAAATGCGCTCACAGAACAAGCCATCACGCTCTGGCTTATAGGTGCGGTAATTGATAGTTTCAGGCTTCAACACCTCGCCATACGAATTTGCCATTATCTCTTCAGGAGAAGCAAGACCAATGGTAATTTTCGTAAAGTTACTTTTTATCTTATTATCTCTTTTAAATGCCATTTTCTTTTTTGAAATGATTGAGAGTGGAAAAGTAAAGTTTACTTATAACTTTGATATTATTGTTTATATGCCAACTGCTAAAGTTGCAAGGTGTGCAGTTGTTTGCCCTTATAATAGGGCAAACCAACTGACATCTTATGATATATCTTTCTTCTTATATATATAATATAAGAGAAGCTCAAAGTTATAAGACTATTATATTAGTCGAGTGTGATGCTTAAGCCTAAGCCACGAAGTTCGTGAAGCAACACATTGAGAGATTCTGGTATGCCTGGTGTTGGCATAGGATCGCCCTTGACAATAGCCTCGTAAGCTTTTGCACGTCCTGTAACGTCGTCCGACTTGATGGTAAGGATTTCTTGCAATACATGTGAAGCACCAAATGCCTCGATTGCCCAAACCTCCATTTCACCAAAACGCTGACCACCAAACTGTGCTTTACCACCAAGAGGTTGCTGTGTGATAAGTGAGTATGGACCAATTGAACGAGCGTGCATTTTATCTTCAACCATGTGGCCCAACTTAAGCATATAAGTTACGCCCACCGTTGCCTTTTGGTCGAAAGCTTCGCCCGTTGCACCATCATAAAGCTGCATTGAACAATAACGTGGAAGTCCTGCCTTGTCAGTCCATTCGCAAAGGTCTTCAAGTTTAGCACCATCAAAGATAGGAGTTGCAAACTTAACACCAAGTTTACGACCAGCAGCACCAAGAACAGCCTCGAATATCTGACCAATGTTCATACGTGAAGGCACACCCAACGGATTTAATACAATATCAACAGGTGTACCATCGGCAAGGAACGGCATATCCTCTTGACGTACAACCTTAGATACAATACCCTTATTACCGTGACGACCTGCCATCTTATCACCTACACCAATCTTACGCTTCTTAGCAATGTAAACCTTAGCTTGCTGTATGATACCAGAAGGAAGATCATCACCAATAGTAATAGCGAATTTCTTTCTCTTTAAGATAGCATCCAACTGGTTATACTTCTTTAGATAGTTAATAACAAGTTGGCGGATAAGTTCGTTAGCATGCTTATCGTCTGTCCAATCACGAAGTTCAACAGAAGTGTAGTCGAGTGAGCTAAGCACAGCCTTATTAAATTTAGTGCCAGCAGCAATTACCTCTGAACCAACGTTATCCTTAACACCGAGAGACTCCTTATCGCTGATAAGAGAAAGAAGTTTGTTTATCATTACTTCCTTCAAATCGTCGACATCCTTTTGGAAGTCATCATCGAGTTTTTGCAATGTTACCTTGTCAGCAGCCTTTGCACTACGTGTTTTCTGAACACGAGCAAACAAGCGCTTGTTTATAACCACACCTGCAAGTGATGGATTTGCCTTCAATGAGGCATCCTTTACATCACCAGCCTTGTCACCAAAGATAGCACGCAATAGCTTTTCTTCAGGAGTTGGATCACTTTCACCCTTTGGAGTAATCTTACCAATCAAGATATCACCAGGAGCAACACGAGCACCAATACGAATAATACCAGTTTCGTCAAGATCCTTAGTAGCATCTTCACTTACATTGGGGATATCATTGGTGAACTCTTCCATGCCTCGCTTGGTCTCACGTACCTCAAGTGAATATTCATCCACATGAACAGACGTAAGAATATCTTCACGAACCATACGTTCGTTAAGCACGATAGCATCCTCATAGTTGTAACCCTTCCAAGGCATGTAAGCTACCAATAGGTTGCGTCCCAAAGCTAATTCACCATTTTCAGTAGCATAACCCTCAGTAAGGATATCCCCCTTGTGAACGATCTGGCCTTTATTGCAAATAGGACGAAGGTCGATAGTCATATTTTGGTTCGTACGACGAAACTTAGGAATAGTATATTCCTTAACGTTAGAGTCGAAGCTAACAAACTCTTCATCCTCAGTGCGGTCGTATGCGATGCGGATAGTTGTAGCATCAACATATTCAACAACACCATCACCTTCGGCTGTAATCATTGTACGAGAGTCCTCGCACACTTGCTTTTCGATACCAGTACCTACAATAGGAGCTTCACTACGGATAAGAGGTACAGCCTGGCGCATCATGTTCGATCCCATCAACGCACGGTGAGCATCATCGTGTTCCAAGAATGGGATAAGAGATGCAGCGATAGAAGCAATCTGCTGTGGAGAAACGTCCATCAATTCAACCTGTGAAGGTGGAACTACAGGGTAATCTGCATCTTGACGGCATTTTACCTTATCGCGAATAAACGAACCATCATCGTTAAGAGGAGCATTACCCTGACCAATAATTTTATTCTCTTCTTCCTCAGCCGAAAGATAAACGATATGATCGTTATCAAGGTCTACAATAGAGTTCTCAACTTTGCGGTAAGGAGTTTCAATAAAGCCCAAGTCATCAATCTTTGCATATACACAAAGAGATGAAATCAAACCAATGTTAGGACCTTCAGGCGACTCAATAGGACAAAGACGACCATAGTGTGTGTAGTGTACGTCACGAACCTCGAAACCTGCGCGTTCGCGCGAAAGACCACCAGGACCAAGTGCAGACAAACGGCGTTTGTGTGTTACCTCAGCCAATGGATTGGTCTGGTCCATGAATTGAGAAAGAGCATTCGTACCGAAGAATGAGTTGATAACACTCGAAATAGTCTTTGCGTTAATCAAATCAGTTGGAGTAAACACCTCGTTATCGCGTACATTCATGCGTTCACGGATAGTACGGCTCATACGTGCCAAACCAATAGCAAATTGGTTAGACAACTGCTCACCAACTGTACGCACACGACGATTACTCAAGTGGTCAATATCATCTACTGTAGCCTTTGAGTTGATAAGTTCAACCAAATAGCGAATAATCTCGATAATATCCTCGCGTGTAAGCACTCTCACATCGATGTCAGTGCTTAGATTGAGCTTCTTGTTAATACGATAGCGACCAACCTCGCCAAGGTCATAACGCTTTTCAGAGAAGAAAAGGTTGTTGATAACTTCACGAGCAGAAGCATCGTCGGCAGGGTCTGCATTACGCAACTGACGGTAGATATAATTTACAGCCTCTTGTTCAGAGTTAGAGGGGTCTTTCTGTAAAGTATTGAATATGATAGAATAGTCGGTCGAAGCACCTTCTTCTGGGTGAACAAGAATAGTCTGTTCACCAGATTCAAGGATAGTATCTATATTATCGTCAGAGATTTCTGTTTCACGATCTAGTAATATCTCATTACGTTCAATAGAGATTACCTCACCTGTTTGAGAGTCCACAAAGTCTTCGAGTGTAGTAGAGAGCACACGTGCAGCAAGTTTGCGGCCAATCATCTTTTTAAGGTTAGTTTTATTAACCTTAACCTCTTCAGCAAGATTGAAGATTTGCAGAATATCCTTATCACTTTCAAACCCTATGGCACGAAGCAAAGTTGTTACAGGCAATTTCTTTTTACGATCGATGTAAGCATACATCACGTTGTTGATGTCTGTAGCAAATTCTATCCAAGAGCCCTTGAAAGGAATAATACGTGCCGAATAGAGTTGTGTACCATTAGCATGTACACTTGAACCAAAGAACACACCAGGAGAACGGTGCAATTGCGATACAACAACACGTTCAGCACCATTGATGATAAACGTACCATTGTCAGACATGTAAGGGATAGAACCCAAGAACACGTCTTGTACAACCGTATCAAAATCCTCGTGGTCAGGGTCAGTACAATAAAGTTTAAGTTTTGCCTTGAGGGGCACACTGTAAGTGAGTCCACGCTCCAAACATTCATTGATGCTATAACGAGGTTCGTCGATATAATAGTCAATGAACTCTAAGACAAAGTTATTGCGAGTATCAGCAATAGGAAAGTTCTCAGCAAAAACTTTGTATAGACCATCGTTCTTACGTAGTTCACTCGGAGTGTCGAGTTGCAAGAAATCTTTAAAAGATTTAAGCTGTACGTCCAAGAAATCTGGATAAGGCATCGGATTCTTGATAGACGCAAAGTTTACACGTTGATTTATTACTCTTGAAGACATTCGTCGTATTGTTGGGGATGAAATAAATAATTATAAGCAACATAGTGCTACGTTGCTTATAAATTATAAAGATAAATGCGCCATAATTTTTTACATGCACCTACATAAACATAAAAACATTCATGCGTATGTAAGGCGCTACTATGAATTAAAAATAGTATAGACGCAAAAAGGTTATGAACCCTCTACCAGAAGATTCATAACCAAAGCCCTTATTAAGGGATAATGTTTATTAAGCGAGTTCTACCTCAGCACCTGCCTCTTCGAGAGCCTTCTTAAGTGCTTCAGCTTCTTCCTTAGCAACACCTTCCTTAACCTTAGAAGGAGCACCATCAACTAAGTCCTTAGCTTCCTTCAAGCCAAGACCGCAGTGTTCCTTAACAGCCTTAACTACTTGGAGCTTAGCAGCGCCTGCGCTCTTGAGAACAACGTCGAATGAAGTTTTCTCTTCAGCAGCAGCTGCACCAGCAGCAGGACCGGCAGCAACAGCAACAGCTGCAGCAGCGGGTTCAATTCCATACTCGTCCTTCAGGATAGTTGCCAACTCGTTTACTTCTTTCACTGTCAAAT
>CAKQOG010000012.1 GCA_934255485.1 uncultured Prevotellamassilia sp.
GCACATACTCTATGGGGCATTATGTGCGGGTGTAGCATTCACAATTGTAGGCTGCACCGACGATTCCTACGACTTAGATAAAGTAGACCTCACTATGGGCATAGGCAGTGAGGGACTTAGTGTAACATTAGGAAACACTGAAAAAATATGTCTTAAAGACATTCTTGAAGAAGATAAATCTGTTAAAACAGATGTTAATAACCTCTATTATTTAGTGAAATCAGAGACCATGGGGTTTAACTTTAATGTGAAAAAAGTTAGCACCTCAATAAATAGTCCCGAGATAGTATCACGCGTTCTATCAAGTGCTAACATGAGCACACAAACCATACCTACTGGCTACATCACATCAGGAATGGCTGATGGAAATAAGCCCGTCAATTTCAGCGTGAACTTTACAGAAGATGATATAAAAACTATTAAGAACATAGAGGTTCAACCCACCAATATTTCGCTTATCCTTTCGCAAAAAGGATCTACCAAACTGACTGTAAAGGAGATAAAGAACATAAAGATTATGCTACCCCAATATATGCACGTAAAGGCTCTTACTCCAGGGTGGACACTTGCGGCAGATAACACACTTACTTGCAACACACTTGCAGGTAATAAGTTGGGTACAAAAATATGCGATTTAACGCTTACAAGTTTAAATATCAACCAATCTGTAACAGATCGTAAACTCTATATTTCTGATAATGCACGCGTTACGGCCAACGTTACCTATACCAATGTAAGCGGCACAACCATACAATGGGGAAACACCGATTATGCCGACATTGTTCTTAATATCAACGTTGGTACAGGCAATAGCACCACTCCTTATGCACTCAATGTAAACCAAGTTACGGGCAAATTTACCCCTACTATCAACCCCGAAATCAAAAAAATAAACATACAAGAGGACTTACCCGACTTTCTTAACGACGAAAATGCTAAGGCTGATGTTTCTAACCCCACACTGCGCTTAAATTCAAACCTCACAACTATACCTGTAGGCGTAAACGTGGGTTGCACTATGTTGCCTTATAAAAATGGAACCGAAATTACGGCTAATAAAGTGGTGGTTACAAATAGCGGATTAGCAATGGATGCTAACCAAAAAGATGTGGTTTATCTCTATAAAGGTAGTGCACCCTACGACCCCGAAGGAGTGATTTCTACTGATAGCAAAAAACAGGTGAGCAACCTCAACAATCTGATGAAAACCATACCTGACTACATCTTGTGTAACATGCAAAACAAGCAAGTAGTAGTACAAGATAAGGAATATACAGTGAAGTTAGGACAAAACTATAGCGGAAATATTACCTACACTATATTTGTTCCATTTGAGTTTAATAGCGGTTTGCAAATAGCCTATCGCGACTCTACTAATAGCCTAAATAGCGACCTTAAAAAGTATTCGGCAAAGGGCATACAGCTCACTACTGATGCTGAAAATTCTATACCGCTCGACCTTAAAATATCGATTGAGGCTTACGATGTAAACGGACATAAAGTGAGCGGCATTGCATTTAAAGACAATGAGGGACATGATTATGTGGTAATACCAGCATCGGCAAACGAGACCACCACCAAAAAGAGCCTTGAACTGAATGCAGAACTTGCTGTGCCCGAAAACCTCTCAAAGGTAGACCGCTTTAGGTTTAAGGTTGAAACAGCTAACACCGAAATAGCTAAGAGCCACAAGCTCATCTCTTCGCAATATCTGAAACTGAACAACATCAAGCTCCGCTTGAAAGGTGGCATAACGATAGATTTTAACTAAGCCTACATCTGCATTGGTTCGGGCCGAACTTTGCATCGGTTTGCGAACAAAAGATGTTTGCTCTTTATGCACAAAAAAACTTGTGTAAGTTATAACATTTTAAAACAGATTATCACATGAAAATCCATCATATTCTATCTTTAGCCGCCTTATTAGCTATGCCTGTTGCGGCTCAAGAATTGCATACTTCCTACTTCATGGAGTCGTCTACCACACGCCATGAAATGAACCCCGCCCTACTCGATAAGTCCTACGTAACGATGCCAATTCTGCCCGTGGGCTACTTTAACATCGGTACAACGGGCAACGTAGGCCTTAAGAACTTTGTTTATAAAATGGAACCTGGCTGGCAAGGCTATGGTATGAACAATAACAACCTTACCACGTTCATGCATCCAAGCGTAAGCGCTAACGAATTTTTGGGAGGACTGAAAGACAATAATCGCTTGTCAGTAAACCTTAAATACCAAATTTTTGGCATGGGTTTCAAGTCGTTTGGAGGCATAAGTTCTGTTGAACTCAACCTGCGGTCTAACACCAATGTAGCATTGCCTAAAGACCTGTTTGAATTTATGAAAACAGCTGGCCAGAAAACCGACTACAACATATCTGACGTCGGCATTCGCTCTGAAAATTTTGCAGAACTCGGACTTGGACATTCGCATAAGATAGGCGACAAACTCACCGTTGGCGGAAAGGTTAAATTTCTCTTTGGTTTAGGTTATGCCGATGCTTTGGCTCAAAACCTAAAGTTGCATCTTTCTGACGATAAATGGAGCGTAAAGGGCAACATAGATATGTCTGCATCACTGATGGACTCTGAACTTGAATTTGAAGACGATAGCAAAGATGACCCCAAAACACATCGTCATCGTGTGTCGGGTATCGACGAAATTAAAGGTGGACTCTCGGGCTTTGGTATGGCATTCGACTTGGGTGCAACCTACCAAGTATTGCCCGATCTAAAAGTGAGTGCAGCCCTTACAGACCTTGGTTTTATCAATTGGAAAAACACCCACAAAGCCACATCTGCAGGCGAATGGGAGTTTGATGGCTTTGACAATATCTATGTGAGCGGCGACAAAGGTCCCGATAACAAATACGAGATAAGCAACCAATTCGAAGACCTTGGCGACGACCTTGGCGACATGTTTGCTGTGTACTATGATGGCAAAAAAAGTCAGAGTCGAGCATTAGCAGCAACGCTAACTTTGGGTGCCGAATACACCTTGCCTGCATATCGAAAACTAAAATTCGGTTTCTTATATTCAAGCCGTATGGCAGGCCGTTTTTCATATCATCAAGGCATGTTCTCTGCCAACGTTGCACCACTAAAGTGGTTCGAAGCCGCACTGAGCATGGGCTTTACAAGTTCTGGCGTAACGGGTGGTTTAGTAGCCAGTCTACACGCAAAGCACTTTAACCTTACGGTGGGTACCGACCGCTTCTTTGGCAAACTTAGCAAGCAGTTTATCCCACTCAACCGTGCCAATAGCAACTTAACTATTGGTCTGTCGTTCCCAATGTAGCACCATTTAGGTAAGTTTCTTTAAGATAAAAGTTTGATTGTCCGTTCTGCATTTCTTGTTGCAAAGAAAGAGCAGAACGGACTTTTTTTCATTGCAAATAAACGCAAAACTAATATGAAGCATAAGTTGTACGCTTTAAAATGAAATAAACATTTTACATACAACAAAAAGTAGGTTGCACAAAACTTAAAAAATACGTATATTTGCAAACAAGCAGGACGTCTCTAACATAGTAACGTTCCTTAAATCTTCTTCATTTACCATAAAAATTATTATTGTATGGATTCACCTCTTTTTGTTGCTATAATAGTAGTAGCAGTAGTAGTATGCCTAAGCATATTCTTTCACTTTGTTCCATTTTTTTTGTGGCTTAGTGCAAAGGTATCAGGAGTGCGCATATCACTCATTCAATTGTTTTTGATGCGCATACGTAATGTACCACCCAGTGTGATAGTTCCCAGTTTGATAGAGGCTCACAAGGCTGGACTTGACAACGTTACACGTGATAATCTCGAAGCACACTACATGACTGGCGGACACGTTAAGCGCGTTGTACATGCACTAGTATCGGCATCTAAAGCCAACATAGATTTATCATTTGAAAAGGCCACAGCCATTGACCTTGCAGGTCGCGATGTGTTTGAGGCTGTACAAACAAGCGTAAATCCAAAGGTCATTGACACCCCACCTGTTGCCGCAGTAGCAAAAAACGGCATTCAGCTAATAGCTAAAGCTCGTGTAACCGTTCGCGCCAACATTCACCAATTGGTGGGTGGTGCTGGCGAAGACACCATACTTGCACGTGTTGGCGAAGGTATCGTTTCGAGCATTGGCTCAGCCGAGACTCATGAGCAAGTACTTGAAAACCCTGACTCTATATCAAAGCTCGTGCTTTCAAAGGGACTTGACGCTGGTACTGCCTACGAAATTCTCTCTATCGACATTGCAGACATTGATGTGGGTAAGAACATTGGCGCAACCTTGCAAATGGACCAAGCAAATGCAGACAAAAACATTGCACAAGCCAAAGCCGAAGAGCGCAGAGCTATGGCAGTAGCTTCAGAGCAAGAAATGAAAGCTAAAGCACAGCAAGCACGTGCCGAAGTTATTCAAGCTGAGGCCGAAGTGCCAAAGGCTCTTGCACAAGCATTGCGCGATGGCAATATGGGATTTATGGACTACTATAAACTCGAAAACCTCAAAGGTGACACTGCCATGCGCGACACTATAGCAAAGATTGACCCTTCTAACCTCTTTGGTACACGCAATAATAACAAAGGCAGTAAATAAGTCTTACAACCTTAATATTAGGGCATTACAAACTTTCTGATTGGTAAATATTTTATAACTACATAATTACTTTTGCATGAAAATTACTAAGCAAATAGCAACTCTCTTGCTCGGACTTGCAGCCTCGGCCACAAGCCTTACGGCATGGGCAGATGTGCCATTTGAACCTACCACAATAACTGCAGGCAAGTTTGCAGACAACACAAAGTGGTACACCATGACTATTGGTGCAGGTTCGCTACGCATCCACGACAATGCAGACGCAAATTACATTCAGCTCGGTGGACAAATGAGCCTTAAAGACGAGAACCTTTGGTGCTTTGTGGGCGATGAAACCAATGGCTTCATGATATACAACAAGCAAGCAGGCCCTACCAAAGCACTTGCAGCATCGTCTACGATGTCGGGTACAAATGGTGGTAACACATATCCTATATTACAAAATGTAACGGGATTAGCTTCGAGCATTGTTAATCGTTGGGACTTTAAGAAAGCCTCTAAAGCTTCAAACGGACAAGCAATCTCTGTTAATAATGGCTATTTCGTAAACGAGCATGGACATAGTAGCTACATCATCAACAACCGCGATGGTAAATTGGCATTTTGGTCGGTTGGCTACGACAATGGTTCGGCTATTGTGGTGTCAAGTATCAAAGCCACCTTCTCTATTGATCTAAAAAATGGTAAGTTTACAAGCACAAATACTGCAGGTACATGGGCCTCTACATGGAAATCAACTGCGGTAAGTCCACAACTTACATTAAACTGTGGTAACAACAATATGTGCAAGGTTGGCACAACCAACACCATTGCCATTGCTTCTGGTCAATATGGTTCTGCCACCTACACGCTTTCGCCAACACGTGGTTATATCATCGAAAGCTATTCGTTTAAGATGAAAAACCAAAGCAAAACGACTAAGAACGTTACCTTGAAAGTGGGTAGCAAGGAGTATAAAGTAACTAACGAAGAAACAACCATTACTGTATCAAACATTAATGCTGAAAACACCAACTTTACTCTATCGGGTGATAACCATGGCGTGCAACTTACAGACTTTGTTGTAAATGTAGCACTTTCTAACAAAGAACCCGAACCACAAACCGACTTGATGAAGGCTACAGGCCTTCCCACATACCGCATTCCAGCCATTGCAAAGGCATATAATGGCAACCTTATCTCTGTAGCAGACTATCGTTATAATGGTAGTGATATCGGTGGTGGAAAACTTGACTTGCGTGCAAGTATATCAAAAGATAACGGCAAAACATGGGGAAACATCTTTACTATTGTTAAAGGTGAAGACTATGTAAAAGGCAAGACATCCTCAAAGTTCTTGCACACGGGCTTTGGCGACCCTTGTATTGTAGCCGATAGAGAGAGTAACCGCGTACTCTTGATGAGTTGCACAGGAGACATAATGTTCCCCAGCGCTTCACGCGACTATCACCAAGGCATAGCTCGTTTCTATAGCGAAGATAATGGCCAAACATGGTCTAAACCAGTTGATATTTCAGAAAGCATTTACTCGCAGTTTGATAAATCAAAAATCGGTTCTGCAAGATCAATGTTTATTGGCTCAGGTCGCATTTTCCAAAGTTCTACAGTAAAGGTTGGCGACTACTACCGCTTGTACTGCTCTGTACTCTTTAAAGACATTAACGGTACAAACAAAAATTATGTAATCTATTCAGACAACTTTGGCGACACTTGGAGCGTGCTTGGCGGTGTGGATGTAGCTCCTATTCCAAGCGGTGCCGATGAGCCTAAAGCAGAGGAATTACCCGATGGTTCAGTACTTTGCAGTTCACGTTGCTATGGAGGTCGTTACTACAACATCTTCCACTTTACAGATAGCAAAAAGGCTGAAGGTTCTTGGGACAATGTAGCTTTCTCTGGTGCATCAAACAATGGTGTTATTGCAGAAGGCAATAGCACTAATGGCGAAGTGATGGTTGTGCCTGCACAACGCAAGAGCGATGGTAAGGATGTTTATTTACTCCTTCAGTCAGTTCCACTTGGTAGTGGACGTAGCAATGTAGGCATTTACTATAAAGAGCTTGCATCGCTTGCAGACTTCGACACTTCAGCCAACCTTGCTAAGGATTGGACCGGACATCACCAGTCAAGCTATATTGGTTCAGCTTACTCAACTATGATATTGCAAGCCAATAATCACATTGGTTTCCTCTACGAGGAGGAAACGTATGGTTACGCTTATACCATTGTGTATAAAGACTATTCGCTCGAAACCATCACTGATAGTGCATACACATTCAAGGCTAACGTAGACAAGGCTACCATAGTAAAAGATGGCATTGAAACGAAGGTTGACAATGTAAAAAAAAATGTCGGAACAAACGTAGGTAACTATACAGAAGAGGCGGTATCAAGCATTAGCAGTGCGCTCAACTCTTACAATGAAGAACCTACAACTGCTAACTACGAAATGCTGAATGCAGCCTTAGCCAATGCACCTCGTGTACAAATACGTGAGGACATTAAGTATCGCTTTCGCAACGCTGAACGTAAAAACGGCACGCTCTATATGGTAGCAAGTTCAACAGGTCTTACTGCAGCCGAGCTAAACAATAACGATGAGAAACAACTCTTTAATTTTGTTCCTGGTACAACCGATGGCACTTGGATTATTCAAAATATTGAGAACAAAGTATATCTCGGTTCGACTCAAGCTGTCGAAACAAAAACTCCTGTTGTAAAGACTAAGAGTTCTGCAGCCAACTATACCATAAGCTCTTCAACTGATGGTAAAAGTGCTATCATTTGCACCACTCCAGTTAATGCTGGCTATCCAGCTATCCACCTTGCTGGCGACAACTCACGTTTAGTTCCTTGGACTACATCGGCAAACGCTTCGCTTTGGTATATAGAGCCTACCAATATTCAAACAGCCATTACTACTATTGATGCTCAAACAAGCAAGGCTAACACTGCCATCTACGACCTTCAAGGACGCAAACTCAATAGCATTCCGCAACAAGGTGTTTATATCACCTCCGACCGTAAAAAACACCTCGCACGTTAAGATATATAAGAGCGTGAAAGTATTTTTATTTGTAAAATAAAACATTAAGATTAGTCTCTGCTTCATTTCTTTTCTACAAGCAAAAGAAATGAAGTGGAGGCTTTTTATAAAAAGACATTTAGAACTTATGAAAGTTATTCATCTTGGAGAGAACAACTCTGTTATTAACCTTTATATGTCGCAACTGCGCAATGTTGAAGTGCAAAATAATCGCACATTATTTCGTCGTAACTTGCAGCGCATAGCCCGTTTGATGGCATACGAAGTGAGCAAGACCTTACAATATTCAAACAAGGAGATTACCACTCCACTTGGCACTAAACTTGTGCCCACCTACGACGACCACATTGTTGTAGGCACAGTGTTACGTGCAGGACTTGCGTTTCATGAGGGTTTCCTTGATGTGTTCGATCAAGCCGATTCGGGCTTTGTGGCAGCCTATCGCGAAGAGGGCAATAAGCGTGAAGACTTGAAAATACACGTAGAATATTTGGCATCTCCTTCTATTCAAGATTGCACTTTCCTTATGGTAGACCCCATGCTTGCTACAGGTGGTTCGTTAGAGCTTTCTTATAAAGCTTTCTTAAAACATGGCATCCCCAAAACTCTTCACATTTGCAGTGTTATTGCTGCTCAAGAGGGCATAGAACACTTACAAAAGGTGTTCCCCAACGACGATGTTACACTTTGGGTTGCCGCTATCGACCCCAGCCTCAACGAGGAGGCATACATTGTGCCAGGTCTTGGCGATGCAGGCGATCTATCGTTTGGTACCAAACTATAACAGGACTACAAAATGGTCAAAAATTACGCTCAGAAATCAAGCATATATGGCATGATTTCTGAGCGTTTATTTCTTTTTATTTTACTCTGCGATTAAGTTGGTTATTAGCTTTGCTTGCCTTTGATTTGCCCACTCTTTTGCCTGTTTTCTTTTTATTAGCTTTCGCTTTAAAGGCAAAGGGATTGTGCTCTCCTTTTTTGCGTTGTAAGGTCATAATATTGCTAAGTGTATGAGAGGTTTTACAAATCAATAAACTGGGTTATTCATCGTCTGCTTCGTCTTCATGACAAAGCTCTTTGGGCAACGATGATGATGGAGTAAGCCCTTTCTTTTTCCACCCCTCAAGCTGGCTTACAATGTTTCCACGCCCAGTTGAGAGTTGTTTTTCAGCATCTTCGAAAGTGCGCTGAAGCTGATTTATATTGTTACCAATCTTCACAAAGTTCTGTGCAAAGTTCGTAAATTTCTTATACAACCTTTCGGCCGAATGATATATTTCGCTAACAGATTGACTCTGTAATTCGCTCTGCCACAAGTTGTAAGCCAACTGCAGAGCCATGAGCAGATTGGTGGGGTTTATCAGTATAACGTGCTGTGCATAAGCCTCTGTGGGCAAGTTAGGTTCTGCCGTCACAGCAGCTACATAAGCCGCTTCGCCAGGTATAAACATCAGCACATAGCCAATGCTATCGGGCACTATTTTATTATAGTTTTTAGCGGCAAGTTCTTTGATGTGTTGCTTTACGCTGCGTACGTGCTCTTTTATCAAACGGTCTTGTTCTATAGCATCGTTTGCTGCCACATACTCGGTAAAAGCCTTCATTGAAACTTTTGAGTCAATAATGAGATTGCGATGTTCGGGTAAATGCACTATCACGTCGGGGATAGCCACAGAGCCATTACCATCTGCCAAATGCTCTTGAAGTGTAAAGTCGCGCCCTTCGGTAAGTCCTGATGCCGATAGTAGGTTGGCAAGAACAGCTTCTCCCCAGTTTCCTTGCAGTTTGGTGTTGCCCTTCAAAGCTTTAGCTAAGTCTTCAGCCTCCTTTCCTAAAGACGAGGTCTGCTCAACCAGTGCCTTAATGTATCCGTCTAACGAGGCATGCCCCTTTAAGAATTGTGTGCGAAAATCCTCTATATCGTGTCCCAATGGTTTTAGCAAAGCTTCGAGCGATTGTATGTGTATTTCGCGTAAGGCATTGCCTTGTTCGCGCATAGCAGTACCTTGCGATTGCATCATGTCGGCAGTGATAGCTTTAAACTCAGCCCTCAGTGCTTGCGCTTGTGTGCGCATGGTCTCTTCGGTGTGTTGCTGCTCAGCCTTGAGTTGCTCTTTTGCGCTGATAGCTTCGCGTTGTGTGCGCATCACCCCTATGGCATATCCAGCCACAAGAGCCAATAGTATGTAGATAATTGTCATTATATATTATCTTGCAGAATAAGGTTTAGAACAAACTTGCTAAATAAGCAACTAAGGGTATAGTAACTACAGAAAGCAAGGTGGTGAAAAACAACCCTTGGGTCATTACACGCTCATCTTTTCCATACTGCAAGCACAACATGATGCCGTTAGTTGCTACAGGCATGGCACTCAGCACCACTGCCACATCGCTCACAAAGGCATTTACACCCATCAACGCCAACACTACGCCTACGAGTAGTGGCAACACTATTAAGCGCAGCAAGGTCATTGAATAAACGAATCTATTGCCCAGCATATCACGCACAGGGATGTGACTTAAACTTGAACCAATGATGAGCAATGCACATGGTGTGGTAAGATCGCCCAGCAAATGAAACCACTCGCCAACAGGAGTTGGCATGCTTATGCGTGCCACTGCTATCACCACAGCTATGAGCGATGCTATAACGCATGGCGATAGTATGAGTTTGGGCGAAAAGGCTGATTTGGCTTTTCCACCATTGATAAACGACACACCAATGGTAAACACTAAGAGGTTAAACGGTATATTGAGCACCGAAGCACAAAACACAGCTTTCGACCCAAACACCGCATCGCATACAGGATAACCAATAAAGCTTACGTTTCCAAATGCCAACATAAATCGCGATATACCCTTACGTGCCTTATTCACTTTAAATAGGTGCGGAATGAGATAAGCTGCTCCAATCAGCACAATGTAGTTTACCACTGCAACAACTGCCAAAGAGATAAGTTCTGAATTTTCAAAAGCCAAATCCTTTCCCATAACCGATGCTAAAATAAGGGCTGGCATCGATATGTTCATAATAAAAATTGAAAGCTTGCGGTCAAGATCGCCCGACCATAAGTTTTTTTTGGCAGCAAAAAGTCCCACCAAAACGATGCCAAATATCATTAGCATCTGCGTCAAGATGTGTAATATGTCCATTTAGTAGTATTGTTTTTCGACTGCAAAGTTACGAACAATATACACAATAACAGGCTATTGTTTCTTGAAAACTTAAAGATAGCAATATACGCTTTATGTCTCATCACCCTAAAATAAATGCCTTGTATGAGTTCTTAACTCACAGAAAATATATAAGTTTGTAGCCTAAACACTAAATCTCATATTACTTATGAAAATTAAGAAGCTACTCCTACTATGTGCCACTACGATGCTCTTTGTAGCATGTGGCAAAGACGATCATTCGCCTGCCCCCATAAAGCCTGTACTTCCGTCGTCGGGCGAAAAACCAATTACCTCTATCACCCGCTTAGGCAATGTTGAGAGTGGTTATGATTGGGCTTTTACTTATAGCGACGGGCGTTTGACCAATGCCATAGGTACACTGCGCGACCCCTCTGCAAGCGTAGATCGCTCTTTTACATACACCTCAACCTTTGCCTATGGTGCCAAAGAGGTGTCGCTCAATAGCTCTACGGGCGAAAAGATTACGCTGCAACTTAATGGCGAAGGTTATGTTTCAAAGATGTTGGTAAACCGCAATATCTACACCTTTCAATACAACTATTCGGGCCAACTCAGTGCATGGTCTAAACAGGTGTTCGAAGAGTCGCTTGGGCAGATACAGCAATACAACTCGTCGGCCACCATCGACTATGATGCACAAGGTGCTTTGCAGAAAATAGTGTATAAGGGTGTTGATAACAGACAAACTATTCTGACCTTTACCAACTATGCAAGTGCCAATCGTAATGGACTTATGCCTCCCACTATTGCCCGCGAGTTGGGATGTATTGGTTTTGAACAACTCTACTATGCAGGCTTATTAGGTCGGCCCACGCGTCTTTTAGTAAAGTCAATAAAATACGACTTCTACGATGACTCTAATGCCATTGCCTCAACCCAAACCACCGACTTTGAATATGGCTACCAAAGCGATGGCAACATTGAACTTTGCAATTACCACATAGCGCCAAGTGGCAACATAGCCTCGGTGTCGTACAAGTATAATTAACCACTTCCTTGCAAAGGTAAGGAACCCATACACAACAATACATCATACTGCTGAATTTTGCTTATCAAAATTCAGCAGTTTTTTATACCTTTTTTGAGCCTATATTTTACCCATTTTTGGTAACATATATTAACATTCTTATTGGCTGAAATAGAATTAATTGTTAATTGTTAATTGTTAATTGTTAATTGTTAATTGTTAATTGTTAATTGTTTTGAATACGTTTTTTTTTGCTTAGCAAAAAAAATGATGTAATTTTGCAAAAATCAGTTCATACGTGCTTTTTGCAACTAAGGCTGTGGCATCGAGCACCCATGGGCAATAATTTCATAACACAAGGAACAAAAAAAGATGTATATATCCAGCGAATATCCCGACGGCACGTCGGTAGACTTTTATGGGTATGAGGTGATAGGCTATTACATACAGCGCATTTACACCTTTTTTTCCGTGTATGCTGTACATATACGCCTATTATATATACTGATTACGCTGTGCATCCTCACAATGCTTGTTCTCTTTGTGATGTTTATGCGGCAGATATGGTTAAAGAATAGGATGGATGCATGCTTAGATGCTGTACGAACCGACTTACTCGCAGGCTTTAAACAGGTGCTTACGGCAGAGCATTCGCTAACAGTGGAAATGTTGGAGATGGCGTGTAACATGACCCTCGATCGCATAAAGGAGGTTTATAACACCCGAGCAATAGGCTGGGTGATAGCCGAAATCAGTATGGAAATGAGTCGTAAGCTCGACAATATTCCTAATTTAGAGCCATTGTGTGCAATGTTAGGGGTAAAGGCGTTGTACGAAAAAAATTTGTTTAACAAGAACAGAGTGTTCTTCACCTTGCAATATTTGGTGAATATGCACATGCGGACAAGTGCAGGCTTGTTGGCACTCTATATTCACCATCACAATAGTTACATTCGCTATTTGGCTCGAATGTGCTACATCATCTCAACCGAAGGGGACACCTTTAAATATTTGATGGAGGACTTGAACGAACCGATGAACTTGTGGCGTCCTATGACCTTGCATCGTTTGTTTGCTTGGTTGCGTGCCAACAACAAGCAAATGCCACAATTCTTGGTGTATGCGCATGTGCTGAAAAACGAAGAGAGTGCAGCGTTTATGATAAACGAGGTGGCATATTGGGGCAATGAAAAGGAGAAAGCTAAACTCAATGAATTCTTTCTTTCGCCTAAACTCTCTTGCCGTAAGGCTGCTCTGAATGCAGTGAGCTTGCTGCGTGATGAGAAACAAGAGCAGATGGCAGTGGACCTTTACGACCAACAGCCCGAAAGCATTCGGCAGGAAACACTACGTGTGGTACGTGCCATAAACTCAGGACGTCACACGCAGTTTTTGGTAAGAGTCTTCCGCACTGCCACATCAATAACCACACGCGAATTCGCCTTAACCACTCTCTACGCGTATGGCGAGGAGGGGCGTAGCACCTTTGAGTCGCTGCGTCACGACTTGAATGAAAGTGAAAATGATCGTAAACTCATGGATCAAATTGATGCCGTGGGTATACTTAACCAAATGAGAACATTATAACGCATTATGTGGGAATTTTTGTTGTTTTTCTTCGGATACGTCGTTTTAGGCTATTCGTTGTTGCTCATTGTATCCTATGTGATGCTATTGGTGTTTGCTTACAAGTATAGCTTTAGGTGGCGGCAATGGAGTAACAAGTACATCTGCAACATGGTGCAGAATAGTCCGTTTGTGCCAGGCATTTCGGTGGTGGCACCTGCCTATAATGAGGAGAAAACCATTGTGGACAATGTGCGTTCGTTGTTGAAGATGGATTATCCCAACTTCGATGTGTGTATTGTGAACGATGGTAGTAAGGACCGCACTTTAGAGTTGCTCATTGAAACCTTCGAGATGGTGGAGGTGCCTTTTGAATATGTGGAGCATGTGCATTCTGCCCCCTTTAAACGTTTGTTCAAATCCATCAATCCTGCTTATGCCCGACTGACGGTGGTAGACAAGGTGAATGGTGGTACAAAGGCAGATGCAGTGAATGCGGGGTTAAATGTAATTTCGAATCCGTATTTCATTAACACCGACGTAGACTGCATCCTGTCAAGGGATGCAATGTATCAGTGCATCTTCCCCGTAATTCAAGATCGTCACATCATTGCCGTGTCGGGTACCATGTCGATGAGTAATGGTGCTTCGATGAGTAATGGTGAGATTATAGACCTTCGTCCGTCGAGTCGTCCCATCCCTTTGTTTCAAGATTTAGAGTATAAACGCTCGTTCTTGGTAGGTAAGATGGGTTGGAGTCTCATCAATGCCATGAACAATGTGTCGGGTGGCTACGGACTATTCTCAACTGAGGTTGTAGTGAATGCGGGTGGTTATAGCAGTACATCCTTTGCTGAGGACATGGACATGCTAACGCGTATGATTGCTTACTGTTGCGACTTTAACCGTCCCTATCGTGTGGTGCAAATTCCGCACAACTGTTGTTGGACAGAAGGACCATCGAACATAAAGATGCTCTATCGCCAGCGTACGCGTTGGGGACGTGGTTTGATTCAGTTGATGTGGGAGCATCGTCGTTTGCTCTTTAATCGCAAATACAAACGATTGGGTTTAATATCCATGCCCTACACCTTTTTGTTCGAATTTTTAGCACCAATTATTGAAATCGTTGGTTTTGGCATGACGGTTTATTTAGCGTTTACGGGTGGCATCAGTTGGTTCTCGTTCTTCGTAACTTTCTTAGCCATCTATGTGTTCAGCTATATGTTGTCAACTTTCGTGGTGTTCTACGATTACATATTGGGCAGTTCTTACACCAGCCGCATGAGTTACTTAAAGTTGCTATTGGCAGCAGCTTTCGAGCCTATCATCTACCATCCGCTCATTGTCATTAGCTCATTGGTAGGATATTTCCGATACATCACGCGTCAAAAGGCGGTATGGGTTTCGATGGAACGTACGGGTATGAAGCATAAAAAGAAGTAGGGAATAAGGGCGGACTTTTTAATAAAGCTTCCCCTAATCCCCCCAAACTTTCTATCTCCTCAATCCTAAATAATTTTTTACATTATATATAACTCCTCAAAAAGCAAATGTTAAAAACAATCTACATACTAATTACTTTTCTGTTACTTAGTCTGTCAGCTTCGGCACAGGTAAAGTCATCGAGTAGGGCCGTGCGCGATATGGTGGCAGCGAAGGAGGGTACACCCGTTTATTATGAGCACCAAGCACGTAGGCTTTTTAAACAAGGCAAGTGGGAGCAAGGGCTGAATATGGTGAAAAAGGGTATGGAGATAGATGAATCCGTG
Source organism: uncultured Prevotellamassilia sp. (assembly GCA_934255485.1). Taxonomy (GTDB): domain Bacteria; phylum Bacteroidota; class Bacteroidia; order Bacteroidales; family Bacteroidaceae; genus Alloprevotella. Next base: position 15,143 of record CAKQOG010000012.1, read on the forward strand.
TCGGCACTCAACGAACTGTTGGGGCAGTATTGGTTGCATCGCAATCAGCATGACAAAGCACGCTATTTCTTAATTAGAGCCTTGCGCGACAATAAAGATAACAATCAAGCACGCTTTCTGTTGATGAAGGTAGAAGAACAAACCAAGCACTATAGCAGCGCTATTGTTTATTGCAACGAATTGCTTGAGGTGTTGCCCTATAACTATGCCCTATGGCAAAAAAAGATTAGTTTTTACCGACGGTTGGGCAACAAAACAGAGGCATCGCGCTTGTTAGCACGTTTGCACGAGATATATCCCGAACGTGCCGAATTGAAAAAAGACCTGGCATGGGAACAAGAAGAGAAATATCGCAAATTCCGCAAAGAAAAAAATTTGGCGGGACAAGAAGAAACCTTGCGACAGTTGGTGAAATACACCCCTAAGAATGCCGAGTTCCAAATGGCACTTTGCAACTTGCTTTTGCAAACAGGGCGTAGCCAAGAAGCCATTGATGTAGCAGGCTATGCAGCAACGGTAGTGTCACATCCTACCCCCTTTGTTGAGAAAAAGGCAGCCATATTAGGCAGTCTGACCCGCTACACAGAAGCGTTTTATTATCTGCAAAGTGCCAAACGCAACATCCGTGGTTTGTCGGTAGGAGCCATTAGCCGACTCGAAACGGAGATGCAGCGAGAGGCTGCACGTTTAGCAGTGCATAACGACCCTTATGTGGCTTATGCCCGTTTGTATGAAAAAGAACACTCAGACGAGGCACTTACCTATTTGCTCAACACCTCCACCTCGCGCGGGTATTTAGACGATGCTTTGATGTACATTCGCGAAGCTCGCAAGCGCCGTGGCGACTCTGAAAAACTAATGTATAGCGAGTATACTGTGTTGAAACGTATGGGCGACAGCAAAGCAGCCACAAATATGCTCGACCGCATTCACAAAAAATATCCCAACAATCAAGATGTGGCAGAAGAACTCTGCTTGATACGATTGGAAGAGGTGACGCAGCAGATGAACTTTGAGCACTATGACGAGGCTATTCCCATGTTGTTGCAGTTAAAAACGTTCAAGTTAGCGCGAGATTTAAAGGAAAGCATCAACCATAAACTTTTTACTTGCTACGTCAAGACCAACCAAAGCCAAAAGGCGCTCGACATGATACAAAGCATCAGCAAGAACCAACAAATGACCGCTGAACTCTATGAGGAGGTTATGACACCTTGTGTAAAGCAACTCATGGCAGAGGGTAAGTTGTATTATGCCGAAATGGAAATTCAAAAGGTGATTGACTTGGGCAACCCATCGGCAGAGATGTTGCGCATGGGCATTTCGGTGGCTATGTCGTTGCATAAGGAAGATAAAGCACGCCAATACATTCAGCAGGGTAGGGAACTCTATCCCGACAATTCCTATTTTATGTTGAAGGAGGCACAATTGTTGGCAGATGCAGGCAACTATGATGCAGCACTCGACTTGCTGCGCCCCATGTTAGTGACCTATGTGGGCGACTCGGCAGTAATTAGTGCGTATGCGGGTTGCTGCGAAGCCATGGCAATGAAATGCATCAAGCAAAAAGACAACGAAAGAGCCTTATTGCTCATTGACGACGCATTGAACTATTATCCCAAAAACCAAGAGCTTATCCATGCCAAGGCAAGCGTGTATGTGGCGATGAAGGAATGGGAAAAAGCATTAGAGTGGTATGGACGTTATCAACCCTCATTGACTGAGTTGAATGCCTACAAACTGCGAACGGAAGACTTGAAACGTCATTTGCTGCGCAACCAAGTGAGCATCGACTACCAAATGGCGCGTCAAGCCAGTGTCGACCAAATTACCTCAACGGGCTTAATGGCTTATACGCGTTATGCCCAACGCAACACTTACACTTTTAACTTAGGATATGCTGGACGCGATGGACTATCGCAACCCCAAAATGCAGAAGATGCTACAGGGGGAGCTGGCGTATTGCTTGGAGCAGACTGGGAACATACGTGGAACACAAAGTGGACAACGAACTTAATTGGAGCGTGGTCGAATAAGTTCTTTTCGAACCTCCGATTCGAGGGAAAAGCAAGTTATGTTTTGCCCAAAGATTGGACGGCAAAGGGCAGTTTGTCCTATCGTCGTGTGGGCATGGACACCAAGTGCTCGCTCTTTAACTTAGGTTTAGGCACCACCAAGGATATCGACCGCTTTAGCTTAGGCGCCGATGTCAACTTGTTTGCCATTGCTGGCAAGAAAACGGCATATTTCAATGGTTCCTTCTTTGCCAATGTGGGTGCTATTGCTAAGTTCTTCCCAATCGAGGGAAGTCACACGCATCTGTTTCTATCGGGCACAGTGGGTAATGCACCCGAAATATCATTGGTCGACAATACCATGCCCGTAAAGTTTAGTCAACTCAACACCATGTTTAGCATGGGTGGGCTGTACGTGTGCAGTTCGCGTGTAGACTTGGGCTTAACTGGTTCGTGGTATACCATGACCATCAATCCTACTTCGAGCACAACCACTGTGAGCAGAAACAAGAACTATTTATACTTGAATGCTAATGTTACGATTCATTTTTAATATACTTAGCCTTTCAGTACTTGTAGTGGTGTTGGGGGCTTGTTCGTTGAAGGCTCAGTCGCAGTCACCACAGGTTCGACAAGTGAAGGGCGTGTTTGAATATCGAGGACTTTATACCCCCTCTAACACGCAAGCCTTGCAAAGAGCCTTGCATACCAATCATCCCGATTATGATTGGGGCGTGTGGGGACATAATTTGCACAAAATTGTGAACGAGGCACTTTGCGATGAGATGTATGCTACCGTTAATGGCACAAAAACGTCCAAGCAATTTTGCTTTTCGAGTGCAGCCTTATATAAAGCGGTGCGTGCTTACATCCTCGACCAATTTGGCGAAGGCACAGACACCTACAGTGAGCGCATAAGCATCATGCCCATGGACAACCAATTAGCTTGTACGTGCAATGCCTGTCGTGCCAAAGGCAACACAAGTAGCAATGCCACACCAGCAGTGAGCGACTTTGTAATGCGTTTGGCTAAAGAGTTTCCGCGCCACCAATTCTTTACTTCGGCTTATCACACCACAAAGGCAGCCCCACAAGTAGCATTGCCTAAAAATGTGGGCGTGTTTATTTCGAGCTATCCCATGCCCATGCGTGTAGACTTTAAAAAAACGGAGGGCTATCAAGAATTTAGCACAATGGTTAAGGCTTGGAAAAAGAAGTGTGACAAGATATACGTTTGGGATTACGAGCGTAACTATAGCGACTATCTTTCGCCCTTCCCTTGTTTGTTGGCTTTGCAGTCGCGCTTTAAACTCTATCGCGACTTGGGGGTACGAGGTGTGTTTGTAAATGGTAGTGGCGATGATTATTCAGCCTTCGACGATATGCAAACACAGGTGTTGGCAGCGTTGTTGAATAATCCAGATGCAGATGTACAGCAAGCCGTGAATAACTATTTTGCCAAGTATTATCCCCAAACCCACAAGTTGATGATGGACTATTATTGGCAGTTAGAAACGCGTGTGCAGCGCACCAACCACTTGTTGCCACTTTACGGCACGATGCAGGACGTGTGTGCGGCATACCTTAATGCTGCAGAGTTTGTGCATTTTCGTGCTCAACTGGATGCAGCCAGTAAGCAGACAGTGGGCGAGGAACGTAAACGACTAAATGAGTTGCTCACAGCCTTGGCATATACCCAACTCGAGCTTTATCGAAGCAAACTTTTGCCTTTGGATAAAGAACAGGCCATTGAGATGCGCGAAATATTGAAGGGACATAGCGAAATAAAAGGCATGGTTAATCGCGATGAACCTGGAAACACGATAGACAATTATTTGAAACAATGGAAATGATTTCTTACAAAAAATACATAGGTTGGGGCGTTTGTTTGTGCGCATGGGCAACAAGCTTTTTGTTGTTTGCGTCGTGTCACAAACGTTTAGGTCCAACCACCGTTCACGTTGAGGACTCTGTGCGCCATTACCCTCCCGTTATTTTGGGCGAAGACATTGACTTGGTGTATGTGTTGCACAATACGGGCGATGAAGTGTTGGCTATTACCGATGTGCAGCCTTCTTGTCCTACCATCGAAACTACAGATGCCAACATCACAACTGTGCCACCAGGTAAAGAGGTGGTGTTGAAGTTCGTATTCCACTCCGATAAAAACATGGGCTATACCCAGCACAGCATTCGTTTGTTTGGTAACATAGCCCCCAAAGGTGTGGCAGAACTCGTGTTCGATACCCACATTGTTCGTCCTTCCATCGACTTGTCTGACTACGAGGAGTATTATCAAGAAGAATTGCGCTCCACAGGCAAAAAAATGATGGACGCCAGTTACAAGGAATATGAATATGGTGCTACTGAGGGCGATTACACAACCTATGATGCTCAAGCCAATTAGTTGCGATGATGTAATATTTTTTTGAATAAAATAACTTCCAAGAATATGAAAGAAATTGCAGGAAAAGAATCAAGTAGCTTTAAAGTGCTCTTGGTTGATGACATATCTTTAAATTTACTCTTGCTCGACAAAATGCTGAAGCCTTTTGATTTTCAAATAGTGAAGGCAAGTGGTGGACGCGAAGCGTTGCAAGAGGTACAGAAACGTTGGCATACGCCCGACCAAATAGACTTGGCAATTGTAGACCTTATGATGCCCGAGGTAGATGGCTTCCAGGTTATAGAAAGTTTACGTAAGGGGTATGAGATGGAGGGCAATGCCGTTCCACCACAAGACAAAACAGCCTTGCCCCTTATTATCCTCTCGGGTTTAAGCTTTGTGGAAGATAGGAAGAAAGGCATGGCGTTAGGAGCCAACCACTATCTTACCAAACCCATTGTGATGAATAAACTCTATGACATAGTTACACAATTGCTGACGGAGAAGGTTGAGGCGGAAAAATAAAAAACAGGATTTTTCTAACAAAAATAAAGAAAATACACCTATTATGTATAATATGATAAAAAAAACATTACTCACATTGATGTTTGCGATGGTAGCCTTGGCAATGAACGCGCAGACACAAAAACTCCCTGTGCTGAAGGTAACCTTCGATGGTACATTTAAAGCCGAAATGAACTATCTGCAAGGATTTATGGAACTTACAGATGCGGATGGTAAGGTGGTAAAACTGCCTGCTAAGTTTAAAACACGTGGTGCAACTGCTAAGCAGTACCTCATGAAGCCTTCGTTCAACATGAAGCTTCGCAACGATGATTACACAGCGCAACAAGACAGTGCCTTGTTAGGCATGCGTAGTTGTTCGTCGTGGATTCTCGATGCCATGGCTATCGATTGCATTGGTATGCGCAACCGCGTTTGCTTTGACATTTGGAACCAATTTTCGCGTTTGCCTTACGACACTCAGTTCGACGGACGCAATGGTACCGAAGGTCGCTTTGTGGAGGTGTACATCAATAATGAATATAAGGGCATTTACTGTTTGACTGATCGCATCAACCGCAAGTTGCTCAACTTGAAAAAGGTGAAGGAAAATCCCGACAACACCTTCCAAGTGCGTGGCGTGCTTTATAAGAGTGGAACCAACTCTATTGCCAATCAAAACACCCCAGGTTATACCGACGACTACACTGCTTGTGTAGTGGAGTGGCACAATGCTTGGGAACTTGCAGAACCCGATGAAGAATATGCTTGCGAAGCAGCTTGGCAACCTTTGCAGGAACTTTTTGCAGGTAAGCGTAGCTACGATGAGGTGAAAAAGTATTTCTACCTCGATAACATGGTAGACTATCAGCTCTTTGTGATGGCATTTAGCATTTCAGACAATTGGGGTAATAAAAACCACTTCTTCTCAGTGCGCAACATCACAAAGGATATTGACGATGTAGAGCCTACTGAAGCTGCACGTCGCAAGTTCGTAATTACGCCTTGGGACCTCGACACTTCATTAGGAGGTAGCTACAATGGTTCTTATTCTAATGGCAATTACAGTAATTGGCGCGTGGCAGATGCTGTGAAGAATGGAGGCTTCTATCCTTTCAGTAGTTGTCAGGGTCAAGCAGAATATCAGCAAATGTTGCGTAACCGTTGGGCAACGTTGCGTAAGGGTGCCCTTTCGGTGGAGAACGTATGCAAGGTGATGGACGGTTATCGCGACCTCTTTATTAACACAGGTGCTTGGAGCCGAATGCTTACTCACTTTAATGCGCAAAAGGCAAAGCCTATGCACGTGGATGACCTTGCCAAAGAAGTGGGCTTGGTTGAGCAGTGGTATAAGGCACGTTTTGCTGAAATGGATAATTACTTTGGTACCACATCGAGCGGTATTCACAGTGTTGAGGCGAATGTTGCTGACAATTCAACTGAGATTTACGACTTGCAAGGTCGCAAGGTGAGCCAGCCCCAGCAGCATGGCGTATATATTAAGGGAGGTAAAAAAGTCTTGTTCTAATTTTCCGAAACCATATCCTTAAGGGTGGTTTAAGGGATAGGAATAACCTTTAATGGTTAAAAAGATTATATCTGGCATTTTGATGTATAAAAAACAGCATCAACTATTGTGAGATATAGAAAAAATGCCGATTTTTGAAAATCCTTTCGCTGACGATGGGGAGGTAATCATTGAGTATTACAGTTTATGGCTATAAATCTTGATGATTTTACCCCCCCCATTTACAGTTTAATACCTACTAAAAATTATAGCCTATGTCGCTAAATACATATTGGGGTACAGCTGTAAGCTACACGCTTGTTGTGTTAGTTATTCTGGTAAAGAGTTGGTCGTTACGCGACCTCTACGAAAATAAAAATCGTGCCTTCATCATAATGGTGTATACCATGCTGCTTTTTAGTTTGCTGGATTTGTTATGGGCATTTTGCTATGATGGCATCATCAATAATGAACGCGTGTTCTTTGTTGTGTCGCAATTATTCCATTTTTGGTGGACAATAACAGCTTTTTGCTGGTTATATTACATACTCGGTTATTTAGGAGCAAGAAGGATTACGCGTACCATCTTATTAACAATTCAAGGGGCTTTTGTGCTTTTAGAATTGATTATGGTGCTTTATAACACCAAGGAGCCCGTGCTATTCAGCATTGAAAATGGACAATATATTGCCGTTCGGCATCGTTGGTACACCTTTTTTTCTCAATATTACGTGTACATTCTAACGGGTGCCTATACGCTCTTCCATCTGGTATTTAATAGGGGTGAGATATGCGGCAATATGTTGCGCCTCGGTGTTCCCCATACTCTTAGGTGTGGCTACCATTCACTACACCAAATTGCCTTTCTATAGTTTAGGCTTCCAGTTCTCGTGTTTAGTGCTCTACGTGTTTGTGGTAACGTCCGACAACGAAGAGTTGCGAAAGAAAAAGTCTCTCTTTTTGCGCGGCATGAGTCATAAACTCCGCACACCGCTTAATGCAATGTATGGCTTTGCGCAATTATTAGGGATGCCTGATGGAACGTGGACTGATAAGGAGCGTGAGCAATATAACACCTATATCAATAATAGTTTTAGCATGATCGACATGATCATTAACGACCTTATGGTGAGTGCAGAGCTTGGCACACAGCAGTATCAAGTAAAGAAGTATGAGGTGGAAGTGGCAAGCGTTTGTAATAACACCATGAGCTTGGTTCAACTTTGCAAACCTACCAACGTGAATATGCAGGTGCAGATTGACTTGCCCGAGCATTTCAACATCTTGAGCGATTATCACAGAATTGAGCAAGTGCTCTTTATTTTGCTCAGCAATGCCTGTCGCTGTACCCTGAATGGAAAAATCCTCTTGCACGCTGCTTTGCATAAGGATGAATTACAGTTGATGCTTTCAAATACTTGTAAACCTGTCCCTGTTGAGGAAGCCGAAAATATTTTCGACCCTACAACGCCTATTGGCGAAAAAATGCAGAATTTAGGATTTAAACTAACCGTTTGTCGAAGGGTGGCAGATTTGCTCGGTGGTAGAATTTATTTGGATACTACATATACTGAGGGATGCCGATTTGTGTTGGCGTTAAAAGCTCCGCAACAACACAGATCATAATTAAACACCAAAAACAAAACATTATTTCAAAAAAAACAGTTCACTAAAAATGAAAAAGATTTTATTACTCGTAATGACTGCCGTGTTTATGGCAGCATGTTCTTCAGATGAGGTGGGTACAACCACTCCACAAGCAGAAGTTCCGGGTACCGAAGTCTACGCAATGGGTAAAAAACTTTCTTTGGCTTCTTCTTCTATTGCAGCTACACCCGTTAACTATGCCGATGCTTATTTCTTTATCCGCATTGACGGACGTATTCCTAAGTCTGTAGGCTCGTATAATATGAAGGACTATTGGCCCAGCAATAGCAATTCCACATCTGTATTTGCCAATGGAAACAAGGGGTCAGTGAATTTAGATTATCCTTATTGGAATTTGTGTACTACCGATCGTTATGTCAGTAAGTATGTGTATGACCCCACAGGACAGAGCGTAGCGAATGTGCTTGGCAGTGTGCCTACTTACAAGTCGATGATGTCGGTAAATTATAAGAATACAAGCGATATTCAGTCTATCGACACAACCAACTTAAAGATTATTTGGTATGTAGCCAAATTTACATACGGTAGATGGCATGTTGATGGTGTGCTCACATTTAAGAATGTGGATAACGTAGACAAAATTCCTGGCATGAAACCCGAAGAAGGATTGGAACCTTCAACCCCCGAACCTCCCATTACAATTGATGGACAAGGCAATGTAGAGGTTGATATTCATCAACAACAACACGACACATGGCAAACAATTAAGACTTCAGTACACGTGCGCGACTTGGTGGACAAGGTTACCGTGGAAATTCCTATCGGACGTGAAGATATGGCTGAGACTGATGACTTTGACATTCGTACTTACGACCTCGTGTTGGGGGCAAAGGTATATATCAATGGACATGAGTATACACTCGATAGCGAAAGTCCCGTAAAGATTACCATCGAACACCAGGTGGATAAAGCCGTATTTACCATTGCATGTACTGACACCAAATATCTTGCAGCCTTGCGCAAGGAATATGGTGATGGTGTAACCGTGGAAATCTTTTCATACCCCAAGAATTTAACCAAAGAAGAAGTGTGGGCAAAGCTTAAACAAGCTAAAGTAACTACTACACCTGCCACATACGAGCACTTGCTTTTTAAGGGTGCTACAAGTGCTTTCTTCTCTGAATAAGAGTTGCGGGGTGGTTTTAAAAACAGGTGGTTTTTAGAACCACCCTTAATCTGTTAGAACAGAAAAAAATAACTTCTAAACAAATCTCATTATCGAAGAAAAGCTATGATTACAACAGAAGAAGTAGGTAGGCTTATTCGCGAAAAAAAGATAATGGACGATTCAAACACAACGATTGTTGTGCTCGACGAAAACTTAAGAATTCTGTATGTAAACGACAACTTTATTGAAACTGATACACACCTACATCCTGGCGACTTGATAAAGTGCAAAAATGCAGTAGCGGCGCAAGAGGGTTGTGGCTCGCACGAGAACTGCAAAGATTGCGAACTGCGTAAAATGATTGAGGCTTCTATAAGCCAAAACAAGAAGATGGAAACACAAGCCGACTTCTTGGTAGAATCCAACCAAACGCTTAGTTTACATGCCATTTCAACTCCTTATGAGTATGAAGGTAAAACAGGTTCGATAGTATTGTTGATTGATAGAACAGAACATCAGCGCGAGTTAATGCTTGAACGCACGTTCTTTCACGATTTGTTGAATATTTCGGGTGCTTTGAAAGGGCTGCTTGATTGTGTGCAGCACGACAATGTTCAAGACATCATCCCCATTTTGCGCGATATCTCAGGACAACTCCTTGACGAGGTTGAAGCGCAACGCGACCTAATCTTTGCAATGAATGGCTTGCTTCAACCTATACTCAAAAGGTTTAAAGCAAGTGATGTGTTAGAAAATCTTGATGCCTTGGTATGTGTGGCTAAAAAGATGCACAATATTAAAATTGTTGTAGACTCTACTGTAACAGATGAGGAAGTGTGTAGTGATAAAAGACTGTTGAACCGTGTGCTCATCAATATGTTCAAAAATGCATACGAGGCAAGTCCTAACTCGGTGGTTACATTAGGTGTTCATGCAACGGATGACAAGATTATTTTCTCTACACATAACAATGCGGTCATCCCCGAACACATTAAAAGTAGAATTTTTATCTACGGCAACTCAACCAAAGGTGCTAAACATGGTCTGGGTACATACAGCATTAAATTGATTGGCGAGAAATTCTTGCATGGACGTGTGTGGTTCGAGTCTGCTGAAGGCGTAGGAACAACCTTCTACATCGAATTGGACAGAGTTTAGTATTAAGTATTACAAACTATTGCATGACCTTGCTGAAGCTGCTGCATATCCTTGTTATAGTTTATTTGTCTTACGCATGCTTTTTTGCTCAATACACGCTTATAATGGTACATGGATACGTGTTCTTATGCCCTAAGGATACGTATTCTTATGCCCTAAGGATACGTGTTCTTGTGCCCTAAGGATACGTGTTCTTGTGCCCTAAGGATACGTATCCTTGTTACCTAAGAATACGTATCCTTAGCTACAAAAACACGTAAACTTAGCTATTTTACACCTATTTGCAACATTCAAACACACAGAACTCAATGATGATCAATGCATTACAACAATTTATAAACTCATATTTCAAAAAAATGGCTGAGCGGTTCTTTTTTTCAAAACAAACGAATTATGAGCATTACAAATTCCAACTTTAATGTATTTCAAAACCTGCAACATTTTTAGCTCATAACACTATGGCATAAAAAACAACATTCATAAAAACAAAATACAAAACCTTTGATATATAAGCAAAAGTTAGTATCTTTGCACCCGCTATATAACCACATAGCACATTAAAATTCATACTATATTTTTTTAAATTACACACAATGTACTTAGATTCTGAAAAGAAGAAAGAGATCTTTGGTAAGTACGGACAGTCTAATTCGGATACTGGTTCAGTAGAAAGCCAAGTAGCCTTGTTTTCTTACCGTATTGCCCACTTGACGGAGCACATGAAGCAAAACCGTAAAGATCATACAACTGAACGTTCACTTGTTAAGCTTGTTGGTAAGCGTCGCGCACTCCTCAAGTATCTTAAGAACAAAGACATCGAGCGTTATCGTGCTATCATTAAGAACCTCGGCTTGCGTAAGTAAGCAAACAATGAGGGCTTAATAAGAAAAGTTTTAACAACATTCGCCATGAATGTTAGGAAAAGAAACAGCACTGCAAACATCTGTTTGCAAGTGCTGTTTCTTTGTTTTTACAAATGTTTATGCCCCATAAGGGACGCAAGCTCTTATTTTATAAAAGCGCCTTTTACTGCTGCTCTAAAGCGCCAGCGTATAATTTCTCTAAGAATATCGCCACACCATCTTCATCGTTTGATAGCGTAACATAGTCGGCAATGGCACGTAGCTCAGGTGCCGCATTTGCCATAGCCACACCCATGTTGGCATACTTAATCATCGACAAATCATTATAACCATCGCCAAAAGCTATCAAATTGGTAGCATCAAACCCAAGGTGTTGCAACAAGCGCTCTAACGACTGCGCCTTGTCAATGCCTTTAGGCACAAGTTCTACAAAAAATGGTGCCGACCGAAAGACATCCATTTTGTAGTTCAACAAATCAGATAGTTCGGCCTCAGCTTTTATCATATCATCGGGATGTCCCGTGAGCAATAGTTTTGTGGGGTGTGCTTCGATAGCCGAAGGCAAGTGTTCAACCTGTCGGATAGCCATCTTATTGATGCGGCTTTCTTCTTTTACGTATTCGTCGTTGGGCATTTCTGTTACAATATGATCGCCCACATAACCTAACAAAGCATAGTGATGACGCATGGCGTAATCGTAAATTAAGGGCACCATATCGTCGGGTAGATGCTTGGTATAAATTTCTTTTTTTGTAGCCCAATCCACAATTTTTCCACCATTATACGAGAGTATGTAACCACCATTTTTTTCGAGTTCAAGGCAGTGTGCTACAGGCTCAATACCATAGGTGGGGCGTCCCGATGCCAAAACAATAATGGCCCCCTCGTGCATGGCAAGCATGAGTGCTTTGCGAGTGCGCGGTGTAACCTCTTTGTTGTGATTAGTGAGTGTGCCATCAAGATCGAGGGCTATAACATATTGCTGCATATATTATTTTTGTTGTTTCAAATTATTCTACTTTTATTAGCACATTTCAACCTATTAAATGTGCTCAAAATGTATTTTGCGAGTGGTTTGCACCTACTTATTTACGCGCTCAACCTCCCACATCACAATGCCTGCCGTAACGCTCACGTTCATGCTGTGCTTGGTGCCATACTGCGGTATTTCGAGGGCTTGGTTGCAAGCATCAACCACCGCTTGCTGCACCCCCTTCACCTCATTGCCCATCACGAGTGCATAGCGTTTGCCAGGTTCGAACGAAAATGCGCCAAGCTTTAAACTGCCCTCAACTTGCTCAACAGCTAACACCATGTAACCCTCGCTTTTGAGCAGGTTTACTGCCTCGAGCGTATCGGCAAAGTATTGCCAACGTACAGAGTCTTCGGCACCAAGGGCCGTTTTGTGTATCTCGGGCGAGGGCGGCACGGCTGTAATGCCACACATATACACAGCCTCGAGCCTAAAGGCATCAGCCGTACGCAACACACTACCCACATTATGGAGCGAACGTATGTTGTCTAACACCATAATAAGCGGCAACTTATCGGCTTGTTTAAAAGTATCAATATCTATTCGGTTTAACTCTTCAACGGTTAGCTTTCGCATAAATATAAAATGTATTTATTAGCTTATAAAAAACGTGATGCAAAGGTAATAAAATAGCTGAAGACAGCCGTGGATAACCCTGTTAAAAAGCCGTTTATAAACGGTGTATAGCATTGTTTATATCTCAACACATACCATTACAAAAGCCCCAAAATGGTTATCCACGAATAAACACCGTTATACAACCCAAACCAACAGATTGCTCCACCATTTTATGAGGGTATCAACACAAAAAAGTTATACCTTAACTAATTATCCACACTCTGTTTATAACATAAAGCTTACACGCTAAGAGTTGCTAAAATACAAGCTATAAGTCCACATTTATGATGTTGATAAAATAGTGAAAAAACACAACATTTATGGGGAAAACTTAATAGCCAAATAATAGCCGAAAAACTTACAAACACTTTCCACACACCATCATAATCAACATTACATTCTTTAATTTTTATCTATAGATAGAATAAAAAAATAGAATAATGAATATATAAAACGGTGAAGAACATAAGTGGAAAAGAAAAACAGTAGGGGATTTGTGGTATGCAAAAATGGGTAAACACAAAACAAATAAGTAAATTTGCATCTATCGTAATAGTGGCTATGGCAAGGTATAACAAGATACAACGACATGTGCCACATATTAGTAAATAAATAAGTCTACAGAATAAGCAACGCAAATATATGGACAACGCTATAAAGGTGAAAGGTGCAAGGGTGAACAACCTTAAAAGCATCGACCTTGAGATACCACTCAACAAACTCATTGTGGTGACAGGACTATCGGGTTCGGGCAAGTCGTCGCTTGCTTTCGACACACTATATGCCGAAGGCCAACGGCGATATGTTGAAAGTTTGTCTGCCTATGCCCGACAGTTTTTAGGACGTATGCATAAACCCGAGTGCGACTATATCAAGGGATTGCCACCAGCCATAGCCATTGAACAAAAGGTTACGAGCCGTAATCCTCGCTCAACTGTGGGCACAAGCACCGAAATATATGAGTATATGCGTCTGCTTTATGCACGCATTGGTCACACCTTTTCGCCCATAAGCGGAACCGAAGTAAAGCGCAACACAGTGCAAGATGTAGTGGACTGCGCACAAACCTACTCTGAGGGTACACGCTTCACTGTGCTTGCCCCTATGAGGATAAGAGGCGAAAGATCGCTCATCGAACAACTAAAGATAGATATGCAACAAGGCCTTTCGCGCATAGAGGTAGAGGGCGAGATGATGCGTATTGAGGATTTTTTAAAACAAGCAGAAAAGGGACTTTTATGCATTGATGATGGCGCACTACAACACCCCGAAGGAGCACACATTGTGAAAGCCGAAAGCATAAACTTACTTATCGACCGCATGGCTGTAAACAAAGACAAGGACACGGTGTCGCGTCTTTACGACTCTGCCGAAACAGCTTTTTTCGAGGGCGACGGCACATGCATGTTGCGTTTCTACCCAGCCCAAATTTTGCACACGTTCTCTACACGTTTCGAGGCTGACGGCATAACCTTTCGTGAGCCCGACGACAATATGTTCTCTTTTAACTCTCCTATTGGTGCGTGTGAGCGTTGTGAAGGTTTTGGACGCATTATGGGCATAAGCGAGCACTTGGTGGTGCCCGACACCTCGCTCAGTGTAATGGACAATGCCGTGATGTGTTGGCGAGGCGACAAAATGAAAGAATGGAAATTAGAGTTTATTCGCCGATGCGAAAGGCATCATAATAACTTTCCTATCTATACCCCTTATTATAAACTCACTCAGAAGGAGAAGGATATATTGTGGCATGGCGATAGTGTAGAACAGCAATTGCCCGACGAAGAGCAGGTTTCGATAGATGCTTTCTTTCGTATGCTCGAAAGAGGACAATATAAAATTCAGTATCGTGTGATGTTGGCACGATATAGGGGTAAAACGGTGTGCCCCGTTTGTCATGGTTCGCGCCTAAAACCCGATGCCGAATACGTAAAGGTGGGCGAACGCAGCATTACCGAGTTGGTGCAAATGCCTATCAAAGAACTTTTACCTTTCTTTGAAAACCTCAAGCTCACAGAGCATGATGCTGCTGTGAGCAAACGCTTGCTTATGGAGATTAAGAGCCGACTGCACTTTTTGCAAGAAGTTGGGCTTGACTATCTCACACTCGACCGCTTGTCTAACTCGCTTTCGGGCGGTGAAAGCCAACGCATCAACTTGGCAACATCGCTCGGCTCGTCGCTTGTAGGTTCGCTCTACATACTTGATGAGCCTAGCATTGGGCTACATCCGCGCGATACGGAGCGACTGATACATGTGCTAAAAGAGCTACGCGACTTGGGCAATACGGTGATTGTGGTTGAGCATGACGAAGAGATTATGCGTGCCGCCGACTATATTATTGATATCGGTCCAGAGGCAGGACGTTTGGGAGGAAATGTGGTGTATAGCGGTCCATATATGCCCGATGAAAAACTTTTACCACACACACCCGATGTGTATGTGACTGAGAAAGATGCTTTTGTTTCGCACACGCTCAACTATCTGTATGGACACGAAACCATTACTATTCCGCTTTCGCGCCGTGCATGGAATCGCTCTATCGATGTGTTTGGCGCAAGAGCCAACAACTTAAAGGGCATCGACGTAAAATTCCCACTCAATGTGATGACTGTGGTGACGGGAGTGAGCGGTTCGGGCAAGTCTACACTTGTGCGCGACATCTTTTATCGTGCCATGAAACGAGCTAAAGACGAAGTGGCTGAGCGACCTGGTGAATACAAAGCCTTGGGGGGCGACGTGAAGGCGGTAGATGCGGTAGAGTTTGTAGACCAAAACCCCATAGGACGTTCATCGCGCTCTAACCCAGTGACCTATGTAAAGGCGTACGACGAAATACGCAAACTGATGGCAGCCCAACCGCTTGCTAAACAAATGGATATGACACCAGCCTATTTCTCGTTTAACGCCGAAGGAGGACGGTGTGAAGAGTGTAAAGGCGAGGGAACGGTTAAGGTAGAAATGCAGTTTATGGCAGACCTTGTGCTCGAATGTGAGGCTTGCCATGGTAAACGCTTTAAGAGCGACATCCTCGAAGTGAAATACGAGGAAAAGAGCATTTACGATATCTTAGAGATGACCGTAAACCAAGCTATTGAATTTTTTGGAGCGCACAACCAAACTAAAATAACCAAGAAACTATTGCCTCTGCAAGAGGTGGGATTGGGGTATATTAAACTCGGACAATCAAGTTCTACACTATCAGGAGGCGAGAACCAACGTGTGAAGTTGGCATACTATTTGGGACAAGAACGCACAGTGCCTACGCTCTTTATCTTTGACGAACCTACTACAGGTTTGCATTTTCACGACATTAACCGTTTGCTGCATGCCTTTAATGCATTGATAGAACGTGGACATAGCATTGTGATAATAGAGCATAATCTCGACGTGATAAAATGTGCAGACTACGTAATTGATTTAGGACCTGAAGGCGGACGCGAAGGGGGATATGTGGTGGCTACGGGCACCCCCGAAGAGGTGGTTGCGCAAGATAAAGGCTACACAGCAAAATTCTTAAAGGGCGCATTGCAAGTGCATGCATAAGATGACAAGCAGTTTGTGAAGTTGTACGTAACAATTACAAGACTTTGAAGTATAGAAACAAAAAACCTGTACCTCAAAGCGATAAAAAGAGGTACAGGCGCACTTTTGTTGTATAGATTATTGACATTACCTCACGGCAAGGTCAAGCGTTTGTAACGTTCTTCAAAAGAAGATAATGAAGAACTCTAAAACGAGGTTAATGAATTGTTGAAAATTGCACCACTGTGCAGGTGAAAACGGAATTAACCTAAAATCTAATACTATGAAAAACACGCTGCAAAAATATGTAAATGTTTGAATATGTGCAAGTTTTTGCCCATTTTTTAGACTTTACGATGGCTTTTATAGAAAGAATAACGATAGAAATAAGAAAATAATATATTGGCTATATGGTGGTGTGGGGAATAGGTAATATCAAACGCCTCTTAAGGTGGGTTGTGCGGTTTAGAAAGCGCAAGGGCTATGGTGTGCATTCGCCTTTTGCCTTTAATTTGATACAAGGCGTAATCTATGAAAATGGCATCTTTTATGCCTATAAGGACTTAGAGTATACGTTTAGGCAAAACAAAAAGAAAGGCGTGAAACAATGGAGGCTTAAGGACTATAAACTGCTTTTTAGGTTAGCCAATTTTCAGCAAGCACGTGTGGGATGGACTATAGGCAGAAGGGACGACCAAATGCTTATAAAGGCATTAAGCAAAGGGTGTCAGCATACATCGTATGAGGTGAAAAGCAGCTGTTGCGACGCGAGTAAGGATAACGCAGACCTAATTATACTTGCAGAAGAGTGGAGCGATGATGTTCTTAACTACCTTAAACGTCTGAACATAGGAGGTATGCTAATAGTAAAAAACGTGGGTGGTAAGCACAAAAAAGTTTGGCAATTGCTGCTACAACAACCACAAGCGCAGGTGTCATTCAATCTGTACGATTTTGGTATCATACTCTTTAAGCCCGAACTGCAAAGGCAACATTATGTGGTAAACTATCTGTGATATAACAGACTGATTGGTATAAAAAGAAAATAAAAATGAGCATTTACACGCGTAAAGGAGATAAAGGTAAAACCCAATTGATAACGGGCGAAAGTGTGGATAAAGACGATGCCCGTGTGCAATGTTATGGGCTTTTAGATGAATTGTCGAGCTATATAGGTTGGCTACTATCGTCGTTTGAACCCGATGCAGAGCTTGTGTTATCTAACGAAAAGGCGGCATTGCTCCATGCACAAGAGGTTATGCTAAACGCTCCATTGGCTTTCTTGAAACCTACTTCAGCAGATAATGGTAAGGAGTGTTTGGCCAAACCATTATTGCCTACAGAGGCTGATGTTGATACTTTAGAAAAACTGATAGATGGCATAAACAAAGAGGTGGGAGGACTATTTAAGGGCTTTGTTTTGCCTGGTGGACAGCCTTTGGCAGCACAAGGGCACATAGTGAGATGTGTGTGCAGACGCATCGAAAGACAATTGTATACGCTACTTAAAACAAACGATGAGGTGAAAAAGGCATTGAACAAAGCATACTTATTGCCTTATGTAAACCGCCTATCCGACTTTTTGTATGCCTTAGCTATAAAGATTAACTATTGCGCCAAAAACAAATAAGAAGTGAACCATAGTGGTTTTTTATGCGAATTTTATGTGCAGAATAAAAAAAATAGGGTATAAATATATTGTATTTAAATAAAAAGAGTATTTTTGCGCACGTTTTGTAAAAGAGTGATACAAAACGTAACCTAAATCATAAAAAACTCATACACTATGTATTGGACATTGGAATTGGCCTCGAAGCTCGAAGATGCACCTTGGCCTGCAACAAAAGAAGAACTAATTGACTATGCCATGCGTTCGGGAGCTCCAATGGAGGTGGTTGAAAACCTTCAAGAACTCGAAGACGAAGGCGAAATATACGAAACAATTGAAGACGTTTGGCCTGATTACCCAACGAAGGAGGATTTTCTCTTCAACGAGGACGAGTATTAATCGCTCAAATAGCTATCCAGCATAGCTCAAAACATTGAATATAAGCGGTATAGGAATTGCGCAACAACATTCCTATACCGCTTTTTCCGTTCTTTTACCGTCAAATAAAAGAATATTTCAAACATTAAAAAGCAGTATATTGGACTCATTTTCAGATAAGAATCATTATCTTCGCTTCTGAATTTTGTCACAAGTGACAATTCTTAGAATAATATGATAGTAAACAGAAGTAAATACATAGACCAATTAGTACGTTCAAAAGGGAATGGATTGGTAAAAATAGTTACCGGACTACGCCGTTCTGGTAAGTCTTTCCTGCTAAAGAAACTCTTTCGCCAGCATTTGCTTGATGAGGGAGTTGCAGAAGACCATATCATAATCATTGATATGGAAAGTCGTAAGAACAAGAACTTTAAAGACCCAGACTTTTTGCTTGATTGGGTTGAAAAAGAAATGAAGGACGACTCTACTTATTATATTATCATTGATGAAGTGCAGGAAGTCAATGACTTTGTTGAGGTTCTTTCAACATTATCGGTGACAGAAGGAACGGATGTATATGTCACTGGCTCAAACTCTCGCTTTCTTTCGTCAGACGTGGTTACGGAGTTCCGTGGCAGAGGTGATGAAATTCATGTTTGGCCTTTGTCGTTTGCAGAGTTTATGTCTGTTTATGAAAGTTCAAAGGAAGAAGGATGGGCTGAATATCTGATGTTTGGAGGTCTGCCACAACTTCTCACACAAGTTGGTGACGACAAAAAAGCTGACTTTTTGCGTCGTCTGTATCGCACTGTGTACCTTAGAGACATCTACGAGAGAAATCCGATAGAAATGAAAGCTGAATTTGAAGAACTCTCAAAGACAGTGGCATCAAGTATCGGTGCACCAGTTAATGCGCAGAATATAGCAAATACATTCAAGTCTGTCAGTAAGGTACAAGGTATCAGTGTTAAGACCATTTCCATGTATTTGGGATATATGCAAGACTCATTCTTGATAGAGAAGTCTGAACGGTATGACATCAAAGGAAGAAAGTATGTTGGCGCTCTTTGCAAATACTATTATCAAGACATAGGTTTACGCAATGCGATTCTTTCATTCCGCCAAAACGAGACAACGCATATTATGGAGAATGTCATTTACAATGAGATGCGTATGCGCGGCTGGCTTGTTGATGTTGGCAATATCTTTCATCGTTTTAGGAATGAGGCAGGCAAGCAGCAACGTGTAACACTTGAAGTCGATTTCGTTTGTAATAAGGGTAGTGAGCGTATCTATATTCAATCTGCCTACAAGATGCCAGATATGGAAAAGATGGAGCAAGAGAAACGTTCTCTGAAACTTGTAGATGATTCATTCCGAAAGATAATAGTGGTGGGGGAACATACAAAAACATGGAGTGACGAAAAGGGAATACAAATAGTCAGCATTTATGATTTCCTTTTGAACCCATCATTTACAGAGTAGTGTATAGCATTGTCTTTTTAGGCTGTAATAGGGTTGCAGTTTTGCCTTTTACGATCTTTCACTACGAAATAAAATAGGTTGACACAGCAATATAACCACTTGAAACTCAGTAAGTATTGTCCCTCTTCAACGAGGACGAATATTAATCGCTCAAAGCAGCTATCCAGTATAGCTCAAAACATTGAATATAAGCGGTATAGGAATTGCGCAACAACATTCCTATACCGCTTTTTCCGTTCTTTTACCGCCAAATAAACTGCTCAAATAAGTATATTTTGAAGAATTAAATGATCTATAACTCTCAGAAAAGTTGTAATATTCCTCATTATATTGTATGTTTGCACCAAATAAGTTCGGAAAAGTGTCGTGCTTGACACAAATCAGAAGTAATTAGTGCATACATGAGGATAGAAAGAGACATAATAAATAAATTCAAGGATTGGAAAGATGCAGAAAATCATAAACCAATCCTGTTGAAAGGTGCCCGTCAGATAGGCAAGACCTGGGCCATGGAGGAATTCGGAAGGGAATGTTTCGATTACACGGCGAAGTTTGACTTTGACCGCCAGAAAGAATTGCAATCGGCTTTCACTGTGTCAAAGGAGCCGGCACGCATAATAAAGGAACTCGCCCTTTATAGCCAAGTTCCTCTTATTCCTGGCAAGACACTGCTCATATTCGATGAGATACAAGAATGTGAAGAAGCGCTCAACTCGTTGAAGTATTTTTGTGAGGATGCTCCCGAATGGCATATTATTGCAGCAGGTTCGCTGTTGGGAGTGGCTGTGAAAAGGAGGAGAATGACCGTACCAGTGGGAAAGGTGCAGGTTATGCGTATGTATCCGATTACGTTCAAAGAGTATCTGCGAGCCAGCGACATCCAGACATTCAATTTTGTAGAGAAGATAGAGCGACCAGAGAAACTGCCTCTCATCATACTTGACAAATTGAAATCTGAGTATCGTAGATACATGGTATCTGGAGGAATGCCCGAAGCTGCCGTAGGTATGCTTGAAAATCTTGGCATGCAAGCAGTGGATGACATATTGCAAGGCATTTTAGACTTGTATGAGCTTGACTTTGCCAAGTATGCAGAACCTCGCGAGATACCGCGCATTCATGCCATCTGGCACTCGCTTCCATTTCAACTTGCCAAGGAAAACCGTAAGTTTATCTATAAGGTTATAAAGAAAGGAGCAAGAAGCCGTGACTACGAGGATGCTTTGCTGTGGCTTGAAGACTCTGGTATGATATATCGGGTGAATGCTGTGTCGAAACCGGGAATGCCGCTGAGTGCTTACGAAGAACCAGACATATTTAAAGTTTATGCCAGTGACTGCGGACTGTTGCGGCGTTTGGCTGGGCTACCAGGAAGCATCGTCATTGACCCGACAGCCAACTACACTGAATTCAAAGGCGCAATGGCAGAGAATGCCGTGTTGCAAAGTCTGTTGCCTTCATATGGTTCAATGCCTTATTATTGGTCTTCGGAAGGCAAAGCAGAGATAGAGTTTCTGTTACAGCGAGAGGATGAGATAATTCCGGTTGAGGTAAAGGCCGAAAATTGTGTCAGCGGAAGGAGTATTGTTGTTTATAATGAACGTTATCAGCCCCAAAACCGCATACGTTTCTCATTTCTCAACTTACAGCAAAACTGTGGGATGCTTGCATGCCCTTCACCTTTAGCAGAATGGTCCATGAAATGGTTGCTCAAATAATTGTCAAGCAAAAGTGATTCGTTTCGCCTTTTATGATCTTTCACTACAAAATAAAATGATCGAAAAGGCTGACGCAATAGTATAATCACTTGAAGCCCAACATGCCTTGTCCCTCTTCAACGAGGACGAGTATTGATTATTCTCCACAAATCTGAATAGTAAAAAAGTATTTATACAGCTGATAATGTAAAAATAAGGATATCATTTATATGTATAGTATGAATGATATCCTTGTTTTTATAGGTACTTCTTATTCAGCTTTGTTCTACGTATTTCAGACAATTTAATACATAGCCTATGTATTGTGTTTATTAAGTAAAGACTTTCGGGATATAAGATAAAAGTTGTATATTTGTGATGGTAATATAATGTCTTGAATATTTACTTTAAACGAACTTATAACCCTAAAAATATTTTTCAACAATGGCTAACTTGCTAGATGAAACACAAGGACCTATCAATAACGAAGGCCGTGAAATACATGTTATTGATCGACAAATACCAGTGACAATAACTTTTAAATCAACACTTTTTG
Organism: uncultured Prevotellamassilia sp.; assembly: GCA_934255485.1. Classification (GTDB taxonomy): domain Bacteria; phylum Bacteroidota; class Bacteroidia; order Bacteroidales; family Bacteroidaceae; genus Alloprevotella. The sequence goes on from CAKQOG010000012.1 coordinate 37,256, forward strand.
AAATTGCGTTGTGGATAACTATCCCCATATTGGTATTGCTCTATGTTTGCTTTATGGGCAATCAACTTGAGTCGCCTGCAATGGTGGCGGTAGTGGGATGCTTGTTGGGAATGTTGCCCGGAGTTATCTTTATATTCATGAAAATATCGGCTCGTAACTATTTTATGCAACTTGAGCAACGCATACAAGCTGAAGCCTCTAATATAGACAACTACCTTGAACAACGTGTGCAGATATTGCAAAATGTGGTGGGAATAGTAGATCGTGCTATAGACCTTGATAAGGATGTAATGAAAGCTGTTGCAGCCTTGCGTGGTGGAAAGATTAGCGATACCAATCGTAGCGATGTAAATAACCAACTCAACGTTGCTTGCGGGCAATTGTTTCCACAGGTTGAGGCATATCCTGAACTAAAGGCACACCAAGCCATAGCAGATGCAATGCAACAAAACAACTATTTGCAGCGTGAGATAACAGCAGCACGCTCTGTATATAATAGCAGAGTGACACAATGGAACACCGACATCTTTTCATGGCCAACCAATATGATAGTTGCTGCACGTCAAGGATACACCACACGTATTCCGTTTACTATATCGGCAGAGACAAGAGAAATGGCACGTAGCAAGTTTTTCTAAACTTCGGTAGCAATCTCTTAATATAATGGCTATGGTAGTAGAGGATATTTATGACCCTTTGGACGAATATGTTAATACCTTTGAACCACGATTTAAGCAAGTGGCCAAAGATACATTTGCACAACTCTCGAAAGAAGCAGAAGTGGATATTGATGCCAACCGACAAACGTGTAAACAGCTATACAAGGCTCAAGATGACTTGAATTCAGTAAAGTCGAAACTCGGTTGGACGATATTTCTATGTGTGGTGATGTGGGGCAGTGTGATAGGTGGCGGTGTTGCTATCTATAACATGTATGATAGGCTCGAGGCATGGGGAATTGTTCTTATAGCTATAGGTATTGCAATAGCTTTGTTATTGTTGTTTTGGAAAGTTCATCCACTAATCAAACGGTTGAAGAGTGAACAAAATGAACTGAAAGAAAAAGTAACACAACATAAAAAAGAAGCATGGCAACAAATGGCATCCTTAAACCATTTGTACGATTGGGATGTACTAACACGCATGATGACCCAAACCGTGCCTAAGTTAGAGTTTGATGCTTATTTCACTACGCAACGCTTGGCAGACCTTCAAGAAGTGTATGGTTGGGATGGCTCTTTCAATAAAGAAAGGTCTGTTATATATTCACATTCAGGGCTTATCAATGGCAATCCATTCGTGCTTTGCCGTACGCGCAAAATGGAGATGGGAGCAAAAACATACTATGGTTATAAAACCATATATTGGACAACCAGAGAGCGTGGAAGTGATGGCAAAATGCATGTGGTGCAACATTCAGAAACGCTTACGGCAAGCGTTACAGCCCCTTACCCAGGTTATTTTGAGAAAACACGACTTATCTATGGCAACATCGCTGCTCCCGATTTAAAGTTTTATCGTAAGCAAAGCGGACTTGCCAATCGTGAGGGTTCAATTTCGTATAAATGGCGAAAAAGGAAATTACGTAAGAAAAGTCGTGATCTAACGAACAACGACTTTGCCATGATGACCAACGAAGAGTTTGAAGTGGCTTTTGATACGAGTAATCGCAACAACAACCAGCAATATGCATTGCTCTTTACCCCATTGGCTCAAGCCAATATGCTCAAACTACTCAAAGATAATAGTGTAGGCTATGGTGATGATTTTGACTTTGACAAAAACTGTATGATCAACACCATTATACCAGAGCACATACAATCTTTAGACCTTGACATGGACCCACATCAGTATCAAAACTTTGATTATGATAAGGCAGAAAAGGACTTTTATAACATCAATGCTCGCTATTTTCGTGCCATATATTTCAGCTTAGCACCCTTGTTGTGCGTGCCCATGTATCAGCAGATAAGGTCGCAAAAGGATATATACGGACGCGATATGCAGCGCCATAGTTCCTTTTGGGAACACGAAGCACTTGCCAACTTTTGGGGGCAAAACCACTTTAAGCATCCTCAATGTGTTACTGATTGCATATTGAAAACCGAAAAGAAACAGACATCTGGAGACAGTTCTTCGATAACTGTTTATGCCTATGGTTATCGTGTAGAAAAACGCATCTCTTATATTACTAAGTGGGGTGGCGATGGAAGAACACATCAAGTGCCTGTTTATTGGGATGAATATCTACCTGTAACAGGACAGGGTAGTATGGACATCACCGAAGACAATCATTACGATGATGTAAAAGTCAGCCAACACCAACGCATAGCCCATGTATCAGAGGTGCTCAAGGCCTCGGGCATGGACGTATACAGAAGGCATATTGTGTCAAAACTACAGTAGCAAAAGATACATGTAGTTACATCATACAAACGATATGAGAAACTTTAGAAAACTCCTAAAATTCTCATATCGTTTTTCTATATAACCACTCTATATAGTTATCAAAGAATAGCATAAATAGGTTTTTTGAATTTAAACTTTTGGCATAAGCCTTTTTTCTGTTACCTTTGCATAGGTATATATACAATAATAAACACAGATGCATTCTGTCAATCCCTTGTTAAGAAAAATGTGTGTGCTCGCAACGCTTTCTGTTGTGGGCTTAAAAGCATGGGCACAACAAGACCCAGCCCTCTCACATTATTGGTTGATAGAACCGCAATTCAACCCTGCCGCCGTAGGTCGTTCACCGTTATTGAGTATCACCGCAGCATTACAAACACATGCTTCGGGTTACGAAAATGCTGGCAACACCATGTATGCAGGAGCAGATATGGCCTTTCAGATAGGGCGTACACGTCATGGAGTAGGCGTGCTTTTTCAAAATGATGAGTTTGGTTTGTTCTCGCACAAACGTTTCACTGTGCAGTATGCCTATCATTTCAAACTATGGGGCGGAACGCTTAGTGCAGGTGCAGAGGTGGATATGCTTAACGAAACCATCAATGGTTCGAAAGCCGATCTAAACGATGCAAGCGACCCGGCCATACCTACTACAGACTTAAGTGGATCAAAGTTTGATGCATCAGTAGGTTTATTTTATACCCATAAAAGATGGTATGCAGGTTTGGCTATTCAGCACGTAACCTCCCCGTTAGTAAAGCTTGGCGAAACAAACGAATATAAGGTAAAATCGCTATACAATTTTACGGCATCATACAATATAAAGCTTAAAAGTCCGTTATTTACTATAGTACCATCCACGTTGTTGCGCTACGACTGTACAGCATTTCGTGCCGATATAACTGCCCGATTGCAGTATGCACACGAAAAAAAACGGCTTTATGCAGGCTTAGGATACAGTCCACAACACGCTGTTATAGGTTTTGTAGGTGGCATGTTCCATGGTGTAGACTTAGGTTATTCATACGAGGCCAACACCTCAGGTATGGGGGTAGGAGCAGGCCAACATGAGATAACACTCGGTTATAGGCTCGACCTAAATTTAGGTAAAAAAGGAAAGAACGTGCATCGAAGCGTAAGATGGTTGTAAAAACAGACATAGATTAAAGAGGTATAAACACAAAAAATGAAACAATCTATATTTATAATAGCAGCATTGCTGACAGCTTGCGGGCTACTCAACTCTTGCATGGGAGGGAGCAAGTCTATGATGAGCGGTGGCGAAGTTACTGGTTCAAAAGCAGCTTCATTCACAGAGCCTACCCCCTATGGTATGGTAGAGGTTAAGCGTGGCTACCTCAAGGTGGGCATTGATAAAAACGACTCTTTGTGGGGAACTGTTACACCTCAAAAGGATATTTCTGTAGATGGCTTTTGGATGGATCAAACAGAAGTAACAAACTCTATGTATCGCCAGTTCGTAGAGTGGGTGAGAGACTCAATCATACGCGAACGTTTGGCCGATCCACAATATGGTGGCGACGAAACCTATAAGATAGAGGTAGATCGCAATGGCGATCCTGTCACTCCACATCTTAATTGGTCGAAACCCATACCTTGGCGCAAACCTAACGAAGACCAAGAACGTGCCATCAATAGCGTATACTACACACATCCTATAGATGGCACAAAGATGATTGATACCAAGCAACTCAATTATCGTTACGAAATATTTGATTACGAAAAGGCTGCTATGCGCAAGTATAGGCTCGACCCTAAAGAGCGTTCGCTAAACACCGACTCTCCTGTAGACCCCGATGAAGTGGTGATGATATCAAAAGATACAGCCTATATCGATGATAATGGCCAGATTGTACGACAAACAATCGAACGTCCTTTGTCAAGTCTTTACGACTTTCTGAACACATATATCGTACCCGTCTACCCCGACACCACTGTTTGGGTAAACGACTTTACAAATGCCAACAATGAGCAGTATATGAAGTATTACTTCTCATCTGCCAACTACAACGACTATCCTGTTGTTGGTGTAACATGGGAACAAGCTGAAGCTTTCTGCGCTTGGCGAACCAATTATCTGCTCAAAGGTATGGGTGCTCAAGCACGTTTCATACAACGCTATCGCCTACCTACAGAGGTGGAGTGGGAGTATGCAGCTCGTGGCAAAGAGGGCAATCCCTATCCGTGGGAGGGCATCGAAGCCAAAAGCAAAGAGGGGTGTTTCTATGCCAATTTCAAGCCCGACAAAGGCAATTATACCGATGATGGCAACCTTATAACATCGCGTGTAGGCATATATGGCGCCAATTCAAATGGACTTTTTGATATGGCTGGTAACGTGGCAGAATGGACAAGCACCGTTTATACAGAGGCGGGCGTAGACGCAATGGCTGACCTCAATCCACAGCTCTCTTATAATGCCGCACTCGAAGATCCTTATGTGCTTAAACGCAAGAGTGTACGTGGCGGTTCATGGAAAGATCCCATGTCATACATCCGTTCTGCATGGCGCACATGGGAGTATCAAAACCAACCACGCTCTTACATCGGTTTCCGTTGTGTACGTTCAAAAGCAAATACTACGAGCGCTACAAGCGTATCAAAGAAAAAGAGATAAACAAACCTACATATTGCAATAACTAAAATTGTGGTCGGTGTTGTGTGGTAAATAACTTCCCATTTAGGGTTGCATACATATCTACCTGTATACATCTCCACATTCCAATACTTGTTCTTATGAGCAAAATAAATATTGTAATCCGTTTGCAACACTGGATGGATAGTGTTCCCGGACAAACATTCTTGAATTATGCCTATTCATGGGGGGCTTCAATCGTAATTTTAGGTGCCTTATTCAAACTTACTCACTTGCCTGGAGGTAACATTATGCTATTCTTGGGTATGGGTACAGAGGTTGTAGTATTCTTTCTTTCTGCATTCGATCGCCCATTCGATAAGCAAGAAATAGGTAAAGTGCTACCTCATGATTACGAAACAGATGAGGAAATAGCAGCCAAAATGGGCATTGATTTAGACGATGACGAAGAGGGTAAAATAAAGATTACACCTACTCAAGACCAAGGTGTTGCAACAACTCCTGCTGCAAGTACAAATGCTTTGAATACTACTCAGCAACCTTCTGCTGCAGTTGGTGCAGGTGTAGCCTCTCCCGTTACTTCAACTTCAGCATCGGTTCAGTCTGGTCCCTCTGTGGCATCTGCTCAGCCTGCGTCTTCGGTTGCAGAGGCAAGTGCAAACACAACGAGTGATGAAAAAAACAACACACAAGAGGCCGCACAAGCAGCTATCAATACCATGACTGCACAAGGTGCTCAACCCTTTGAGGCTGAAGCGCAACGACTTGCCGAAATCATTCGTATGGCCAACGACGAACTTCTTCATCGTGCACAAGCAGTTCTATCGCCCGAGATGGAGCAAGCTACTCAAGACTATATAGAAAAGTTGCGCACACTTGCCGATACCTTTAAGAAGGTAGATGAACAAAGCGGCCGTTTGGCACGCGATAGCGAAGAGATGGAGAACCTTAATCGCACACTCACGGCCATTAACAAAACGTACGACTTACACTTTAAGAGCATCAGCCAACAAGTGGGTACAATCGATCAAATTAATGAGCAAACACGCCGTTTGGCTCAGCAGATTGAGGAACTCAATGGTGTGTATGGACGTATGATTCAAGCTCTTACGGTGAATATGCGCATGCAGCAACCAGCGCAACAACCTGCTCAGCAACAATCTATGCAGCCCCATCAACCACAGGGACAACAACCATACACCTCACAAGGTTATGCACCTCAACAGCCTAACAATGCAGGATGTGTTCCCCCACAAGGAGGAGGTTATACCCCCAATGGTTATCAGCAATAAGCCCAAAGAAAAGGCATGTCATAACTCATATAGAGATTATATGCAACATTGCCCCAAACTCTATTTAAATAAAACGAATAAATGTCCTCAACAGTAAAGAAAAGACCTGTTACTCCGCGCCAAAAGATGATCAACCTAATGTACATTGTGTTGATGGCAATGTTGGCGTTAAACGTGTCGAGCGATGTGCTTAAAGGCTTTGGCTTGATAGGCGATAGCTTAAAGCGCACCACGGGCAATGCAATGAAGGAGAACGAGGCTCTTTATGCCGACTTTGCAGCATCATACAAAGGCAACCCCGAAAAGGTAAAACCATGGTACGACAAGGCTATGGAGGTGAAGCGCATGAGCGATTCGCTCTATAACTTTGCTGGCGAACTGCGTTGGGCTATTGCACGTGAGGCCGATGGTAAAGAGGGAGACCCAGATAACTTGCAGAACAAAGAGGACCTTGAAGGCTCTAACCGTGTTATGTTGGCGCCAGCGCGCGGAAAAGGCAAGCAACTCTATAATGCAATAAATAACTTTCGCAACCGCATTCTTACACTTGTAACCGACCCTCGTCAACGCGCTATCATAGCCTCAAACCTCTCTACAGAGGTGCCACGTAGCGAAGATAACATTGGCAAAAACTGGGTGCAATATATGTTTGAAGAAATGCCCTCGATAGCCGCTGTTACCATGTTGGCCAAGTTGCAGAGCGATGTTCGCAAGGCCGAAAACGAAGTGATACACAACCTACTTGCCAACATTGATCTTAAAGATATCCGTGTAAACCAACTCAATGCCTATGTATCGGCCGAGGCCACAACGCTTTATCCAGGCGAGGTGTTCCGTTCCAAGATATTCATGGCAGCTATTGACACCACCCAACGTCCCGAAATATACGTAAATGGTCGCCGCATATCAGCCGACGGAAGCTATAATTTTACAGTTGGAGGTCCTGGTCAATACTCATTCTCGGGTTATATTCTTATGCCCAATGCAGCAGGTGATGTAATACGTCGCAACTTTACGCAGAAGTACAACGTTATAGCTCCACCACAAGGAGCCACCGTAGCTGCCGACCTCATGAATGTGCTCTATGCTGGTTTCAACAATCCCATTAGCGTAACAGCAGCGGGTGGAAATGCTGGTTTACACCTCTCTATGACGGGTGGTTCGCTCACGCAGACGGGGCCAGGCAAGTATACTGCGCGTCCTGCCAAGGTGGGCGAGAACGTAACGTTCAGTGTGTCGGGCACAGTTAATGGCAAAGCGCAAAACATGGGTACCTTCACCTTCCAGGTACGCAAACTCCCCGATCCTTCGGCATTTATTAAGTTGGGTAGCGATCGTTTCCGCGGAGGCCGCCTTGCCAAAGCAAGTATTCTTGGAGCAAGCAGTTTGGGTGCAGCCATCGACGACGGACTACTCAACATCCCCTTCCATGTGTTGAGTTTCGAGACTGTATTCGCCGACAGAATGGGGAACTTCCGTCCAGAACCTTCATCAGGACCCAATTTTACTGAGAACCAACGCAACTTGATGCGTGAGTTACGACGCGGTCAGCGTTTCTATATCTCGCGTGTCAGAGCGCAAGGTCCCGACGGCATAGTGCGCAACCTCAACGGCAGTATTGAGGTAATTGTAAACTAAATGAAAGTAACGTAGCAGTTGCAAACAGAATGCGGTGTGCTACATAATCATACAACGAAGATAAATGAACATTTTCATGTCACACATAAGGAGCAGTGTTAAAAACATTTGCCTATTTATGATGCTGCAAAACCAGCGTAGGTTGTTGTTACTCCTTTTAGGAGTTGTAACACTAAACGCTATGGCGCAACCTCCGCGTCGGCGAGCAGAGCAACAACAAAAGTCGGCAGAACAAGCCACAGTCCCCATGGGGTCGGCTTATCGGCCGTTTCCCACAGCACCAACAATGCCCAATGACGTAGCATGGCGTCGCGACCTTTATCGTACAATCGACCTTACTAAAGAGGCCAACGCCGTATTGTACTATCCCATCACACCGCAGGATGGCAGAGAAAACCTCTTTACATTTCTCTTCAAACTATTACTCCGCAAGCAAATCAAGGCATACGACTATAAGCTTGATGGCAACGAAGATTATGCCGCAAAGAACGAGGTAACAGCCAAGCAGATAATGGATCGTTACCACATATTCTACGAGTCGAAAGGCGACAAAGTGCGCGTAAATGATGCTGATATCCCTTCGGATGAAGTAAAAGCTTACTTTATAAAGGAGAGCACATACTACGACCAACACACTGCCACTTTCCGCAGTCAAGTAACAGCACTTTGCCCTGTGCTGAAGCGAGGAGACTCTGATTTTGGTGGCGAACTTGCTCAATACCCCATGTTCTGGGTGAAGATGTCGGATGTAGCGCCCTATCTTGGCAAACTTATGTTGATGGGTTCATCGCTCAACAATGCAGCCATGATGTCGGCCGACGACTTTTTTACCATGAAGTGTTACCAAGGCGATATTTACAAATCAGTCAATCTGCAAGACCGCCTACTCTCAAACTATTGCCCTGACGATTCCTCAATGATACGCGAGCAAAAGCGCATTGAAAAACAACTTGTCGATGTACAAGAGCATGTTTATGGTCGCGACAGTGCCTACTATGCCAAGCTACGTGCCGACTCGTTGGCACAGGTAGAGGCCGACTCAATAGCCGCTGCAGGCAAGAGCGCAAAGGCATCGCGCCGAGCAACCACTTCGCGTCGTGGCACAACCACCTCTCGCCGTTCGGCTGCATCAAGCTCAAGGTCTAAAGCCCCAAAGCCTAAAAAGACGAAAATATCTGCTACCAAACCACGCAGCACAGGGGGCGGCTTGAGCGTTCGCCGTCAGCGTCATTAACAATAGTATATATACAAAAGGATAAAAAAGTTGATGTCAGTTTTATTAAGAAAGAAAATACTGCATCAAGCACACATAAAAATCTAACTCATTTAAGATACAAAACGCATAGAAAAGTGGCACAACATTCTGCTTTTTGATATGCGTTTTGTATTTTTTATATCAAAAAAACACGTCATGAAAATTGTAATCGACTCAAAAATACCCTATATTAAAGGCTATGCAGAGCAGTTAGGTCAAACACTCTATAAGGTAGGAGCCAGCATAAATAAAAACGACCTTGTAGATGCCGATGCACTGATTATACGCACACGCACCCACTGCAACAAAGCCTTGCTCGAAGGCACCAACGTTAAATTTATAGCCACTGCCACCATTGGCTACGACCATATAGACACAGCCTATCTTAAAGAAGCGGGCATAACATGGACCAACTGTCCTGGTTGCAATGCCAATAGCGTGGCGCAGTATGTAGAGAGTTGTTTGTTGCAACTTTCGGTTCATGGATGTTGGCAAAACACAATGCTAACCCCAGCCACAGCCTCTTTGCAAGGAGTCGAACTGCCCTATCACCCCGATTTTTCTCAACTCACTTTAGGCATTGTAGGGGTGGGGCATGTAGGCAGTGCAGTACTCAATATGGCCAAGCGATTGGGGTTTGGTCGCATTCTGTTGTGCGACCCACCACGTGCTGAACGAGAGGGTGAAAACGTATTTTCGACTCTTAAAGAGGTGGCACAAGTAGCCGATGTTATCACCTTTCACACGCCGCTCACACACAACGAAACATCTGCTTATCCCACCTATCATTTGGCAGATCATGCCTTTTTTGCTATGCTCAAACCCACGGCGGTGGTTATCAATAGCAGTCGTGGCGAGGTGGTAGATAGCTTGGCATTGAAACAAGCCTTGGCGCAACACAAACTCCGCACAGCCATTATCGATACTTGGGAGAATGAGCCACATATCGACACAACATTGCTCAATCAAGTGTTTATAGGCACTCCCCACATAGCTGGTTATAGTGCAGATGGCAAGGCCAATGGCACCCGCATGTCGTTACAAGCAGTTGCACAATTTTTTGGCAAAGACCCCACGATATTCAATGCCGTATGTCCGCCTATTTTGCCCCAAGGCTATTGTTATTATCCCGAAGGCGAAGGTTATTTAGTTGCTGAAGAACTAAAGTTTTACGATCCCGTGCGCGACTTTGTAACCCTAAAACAAACACCCGAAAAGTTTGAAGATTTGCGAGGCAACTATCCGCTTCGTCGCGAAATGCACTAATTTAATGTAGATTTCTTTTCATATCAAAAAAACAACATGAAGAAAAATATTGCAAAGTATGTATGTATTTGTGCATAATATGATTTTATTTAAGCATTTCATGTTATCTGTTTGTATTTAATGTACATTTTTAATATTATTAAGACTTATCTTTGTAATAATTAAAACATATTAATAATATAAATAGAATAGTGATATGAAAGGACTAAAAATGCTAAGTGTGTTGGCTTTCATGGCTTTTTCGTTTACAGCCAATGCAAGTTCTCAAATTCAAAACGAGAACGAGGTAACTACAACATCAGAGGTTGCTACAACTACCACTCAAGTATCGGATGACGAAGGTGCTTCTTTACTTAAGTCAAAAGAAGATGTTTGGGGTCGTCGCAAGTACTTTAACATCAATCTTGTTACAAGCCAAGACCGTAAGGTGAAGGGTGTAAATGCAATTAAAGATTCAAAGGATTGGGCTGTAGGTCTTACTCTTGGTCGTACTTACTATGTGCATAAGAAGCCAATTCTCAACATGATTAAGATTGGCATAGATTGGACATACTTCGACCTTACTTATGCCAAATACAAGAAGGAAACTGAAGGCTACAACAGCATTGTAGATTTCTATGGCGACCAACAAGCAGAATATGCAATGGCTATAGGTCCTTCGGTAACAGTAAATCCTATAGATCACCTCAAGGTTGGTGCATACATACGTTATATGCCTGCTTGCTCTGCCATCTTCACTGACGACGATGTAAATTTCCAATTCGCAAGTGGTGGACAGTTTGGTGTGCAAGCATCATGGAAGATGTTTGCGCTTGGTTTTGAAAGCCGTTGGCAGAGTGCAAAATACAAATGTCTAAAGACGGATGAATATAAACAATTTATAGAAGACAACCCTTCTTCTAAAAAAGAAATGGACAAGAAAACTAAACTCAAAACAAACTCTTTCCGCTTCTTTATTGGTTTCCGTTTCTAATCTTGTAAATATTAAATAAAACAGATAAAAACAGACGTGTTGCAATCAATTTGCAGCAGGTCTGTTTTTTGTATATTGTAACGGCTGAAAACTTAAAAAATACGGAGTGAAGTTTTTAAATGCGTATTTTTTTAAACCTTGAGCGTTTGTTTTTCATAAATAGCTGAAAATCATGCAGAAACGTTTGTTTCTTATTCTTTGAAATAGAAACGGAACACAGCTATATTTGCTTATAACACGCTTATAATGGCACAAGGATACGTATTCTTATGCTGCAAGAATACGTATCCTTATGTAACAATAATACGTGTTATTGTGCTACAAGGATACGTGTTATTGTCGTAATTATATATGTATTTGCTGTTTGGGGGTGGTGAGTAATAAGGTTGTCATCGCTCTGTTATACTAATAAAACAAAATACTGGGTTAAAATATGATAAAATTTTTCTATTTCACACCATTCAGAATGTCAATATTTGTTACCATTTGTTGTGAGTAAAACAAATATTTGTGATAAATATTTGCATTGAAATATGCCTATCAAACGAATAGGCAAACAAAGAAAATTTGCAAGGTTAAACATTTTTTTTTAGATTTGCAATAAAACATAAATTCAATAAGTAGGTGTTCGATGCTCATATCAGTAAATGAATAAGTATGTGGACAAATTTAAATTAGAAATATGTTGTAGTCTTTTGTACTTTCGGCACGGGCCTTCTTAATTTAAATTTGAGCATTTACTCACACATGAGCATATATATAGAAATAAAAAACCTACCTAACCCCCTCTAATGGTATGCCTACAGAAGAGAATAAGTTGAAAAGAAAGATAGAAGGAGTATTTACGCTTGCAGGAGCAGTAATAGTGGTGGTAGCCTTATTAGCGTATTTCTTGCCGCGCGAAACAAAGTTTGGCTACGAATATGAGCAAGGTCGTCCATGGCGATACAATTCGCTGATAGCCACATTCGACTTTCCTATTTACAAAACTCAGCAAGAGATAAGTTCAGAGCGCGACAGTGCCCTTAGCAGTTTTCAGCCATTTTATACCGAAAACCAGCAGATGGCACGACAGCAGATAGCTACCTTTCGTACCGACTTTTTGAATGGTGAATTTAACGACGTGCCCGCACGCTATCTTCCACACATCGAGGGACTACTTGCCGCAGTATATGAGGCAGGCATAATGCCCTCGTCCGACCTCTCTGAAATGGCCAAAGACCGCACACAAGGCATACGCATTGTAGAGGGTACCGAGGCCATAGCGCGCCCACTTACCGAACTATATTCAACACGTTCGGCCTACGAGTACATTGTACACTCCGACACCATACAGTTTCCGCGCGAGGTTATGGCACGCTGCAATCTCAATAAATATCTCACCCCCAACCTTGCCATCGACAGCCTGAAAACGAGCTCGGCACGCGAGGACTTGCTCTCGTCAGTAGCTCCAGCAGCGGGCATGGTGCAGAGTGGGCAGCGCATCATCGATCGTGGCGAGATAATCTCTGCCATGCAATACAAAATACTGCAATCGTTTGAACGCGAAACCGTAAGGCGCAACGATCCCTCAGAGGGCTTTTGGCAAGTGCTCACGGGGCAAGTAATCTTTGTGGCATGCGTTATCGTGGCATTTGTGATGTATTTACGACTTTTCCGTCGCGAATACTTAAAGTCGCCTCATAGCATAATGTTGCTTTCGTCGCTCATTGCCATATTTCCGCTGATAACCTACTGCATGGTCGATCACAAGTTTCTCAACGTCTTTATGGTACCCTATGCCATGGTGCCTATATTTGCCCGTATATTCACCGATTCGCGTACGGCATTTATGACCATGTTCTGCTCTATCATCCTATCGTCGTTGCCCCTACATGCCAATTACGAGTTTATAGTAGTGCAGTTTATGGCAGGTTCAACAGCCATCTATGCCCTTCGCGACCTCACCGAGCGCTCGCAACTACTCAAAGTGGTGCTGGCCACAGTAGTTACAAGCACACTCATTATGGTGGGCTACGACCTTTCGCAAGGCATAGACCTTGCACACCTCGACCGCAACACCTATGTGTATAATGCTATCAACGGCGTACTGCTCCTGTTTGCCTATCCATTGCTCTATATGATAGAAAAACTTTTTGGCTTTACCTCGAGCGTAACGTTGGTAGAACTCTCTAATACCAATAACAAAATAATGCGACGCATGTCGAAGGTGGCGCAAGGCACCTTTGTTCACTCGCTTCAAGTGGCAAATCTTGCTGCCGAGGTAGCCGACAAAATAGGCGCAAAACCACAACTTGTGCGTACCGGAGCCCTCTACCACGACATTGGTAAGATGCTTAATCCAGCCTTCTTTACAGAGAATCAAACGGGCGTGAACCCACACGACGAACTCACCGAGGAACGTTCGGCACAAATCATCATAAGCCATGTAACCGAAGGGCTACGCCTTGCCGATAAGTATCATCTGCCCCGCGTAATTCGCGACTTTATCAGCACGCACCACGGACGCTCACAGGTAAAGTTCTTCTACATACAATGGAAAAACAAACACCCCAATGAAGAACCCGATCCCAAACTCTTTACCTATCCTGGTCCCAACCCCTTTACGCGCGAGCAAGCCATCCTAATGATGTGTGATGCCGTAGAAGCATCGTCGCGCTCGCTCAAGGAGTTTAGCGAAGAAACAATCAAAGCACTCGTAGACAAAATAGTAGACGGACAAGTGCAAGCGGGCTATTTCAGAGAATGCCCCATAACCTTTCGCGACATCAACGATGCTAAGCAAGTATTAGTAGAGAGCCTAAAAACTATCTACCACACCCGTATAGCCTATCCAGAACTCGTTAATCCCAACCAAAAACAACCCAATAAGGGAACAACACGCCGTCCTTACTTCTTTGGAAGAAGATAATGGCACTTTATACTTGCAAAGAAAGATAAAAACAATTAATTTTGCAGCATAAAAGTGTTTTATCCCCATTAATGTGGAAAAACATAACGAAAAGGGAAACCGAAAATAAATTTATAATAATCTAAATATCAACTTAATTCAACTCATTTTATGTGGTTAACTAACTCATCCATCGGACGGAAGGTTATCATGTCAGTAACTGGCATTGCGCTTATTCTGTTCCTCACATTTCATGGTTGCATGAACTTGGTAGCCCTCTTTTCAAAGGAAGGTTACAATTGGGTATGCGAAATGTTGGGCGCTAATTGGTATGCCGTAGCAGCAACAATTGGCCTCGCAGCACTCGTAGCCATTCACTTTATTTATGCCATCATTCTTACTCTTCAGAATCGCAAAGCCCGTGGTAACAATCGTTATGCGGTGACATGCAAGCCTGAAAAGGTGGAATGGGCGTCACAAAATATGTTTGTACTTGGCGTTATCGTTGTGCTTGGCATGTTGCTTCACCTCTATAACTTCTGGTTCAACATGATGTTTGCCGAACTTGCTAATGCAGGTCTTCCTTACGTAAATGGTGTAGAAGATGCAGCAGATGGCTACAGCATGATTGCTTATACATTCAGCAATCCAGTGTTCACAGTGCTCTACATCATTTGGTTTGTAGCTATTTGGTTCCACATGACACACGGCTTCTGGAGCGCTATGCAAACACTTGGTTGGAACGGCAAGATTTGGTTCAATCGTTGGCGTTGCATTGGTAACATCTACGTTACTGTGCTCATGCTCATCTTCTTAGTAGTAGCTCTCAAGTTTGCTTTCTGCGGCGGAGCTTGCTAAGCAAACAATGGTTTAATAAGCTCTTTCTCAATGAATTATGACATTATGTATAGGCTACATAACACGTATTAGCACCATGCATAAGCATAGCATTATTCAATGAAAAAAGCTTAATAAGCACACATAACTACATATTTAAAATACGACATACAATCATGGCTAACATAGATTCAAAAATTCCTGAGGGTCCAGTTTCTCAGAAATGGACCAACTATAAAGCACACCAAAAGTTGGTGAACCCAGCCAACAAGCGTAAACTCGACATCATCGTTGTAGGTACAGGTTTGGCTGGTGCATCTGCTGCCGCTTCGCTTGGCGAAATGGGCTTTAAGGTGCTCAACTTCTGCATTCAAGACTCTCCACGTCGTGCACACTCAATTGCAGCACAAGGTGGTATCAATGCAGCAAAGAACTATCAAAACGATGGCGACTCTGTTTATCGTTTGTTCTACGATACAGTAAAAGGTGGTGACTACCGCGCTCGCGAGGCTAACGTATATCGTTTGGCTGAGGTAAGTGCCAACATCATCGACCAATGTGTGGCTCAGGGTGTACCTTTCGCACGCGAATATGGTGGTTTGCTCGCTAACCGTTCATTCGGTGGTGTACAAGTAAGCCGTACTTTCTATGCAAAGGGTCAAACTGGTCAGCAACTTCTTTTGGGTGCATACTCAGCATTGATGCGTCAAGTACACGCAGGTACTGTTAAATTATTCTGCCGTTATGAGATGCAAGATGTTGTTATCATCGATGGTCGCGCTCGCGGTATCATCGCACGCAACCTTGTAACTGGTAAGCTCGAACGCTTTGCTGCTCATGCCGTTGTACTTGCAACTGGTGGTTATGGAAACACTTATTTCCTCTCTACCAACGCAATGGGTTGTAACTGCTCAGCAGCTATCGCAGCATATCGCAAGGGTGCTTATTTTGCAAACCCTGCTTACGTACAAATTCACCCTACTTGTATCCCTGTTCACGGCGACAAGCAGTCTAAACTTACCTTGATGTCTGAGTCATTGCGTAACGATGGCCGTATCTGGGTGCCTAAGAAACTTGAAGATGCAAAGAAACTCCAAAAGGGCGAAATCAAACCTACCGACATCGACGAAGCAGACCGTGACTACTACTTGGAACGCCGCTATCCAGCATTTGGTAACCTCGTTCCTCGTGACGTTGCAAGCCGTGCAGCTAAGGAACGCTGTGATGCAGGCTTCGGCGTAAATGCAACAGGTTTGGCTGTATATCTCGACTTTACTGAAGCTATCGGTCGCCTTGGTATCGACGTTGTATTGCAACGTTATGGCAACCTCTTCGATATGTATGAAGAAATCACCGACGTTAAGCCAGGTGAGGTTGTACGCGAAGGCAAAGATGGTATTAAGTATACCAACCCAATGATGATTTACCCAGCTATCCACTACACAATGGGTGGCCTTTGGGTAGACTACGAACTCTCTACCAACATCCCAGGTCTCTTTGCTATTGGCGAATGTAACTTCTCAGACCACGGTGCAAACCGTTTGGGTGCTTCTGCATTGATGCAAGGTTTGGCAGATGGTTACTTCGTTCTTCCTTACACTATCCAAAACTACTTGAGCGATCAAATCACAGTGCCACGTTTCAGCACCGACCTCCCCGAGTTTGTTGCTGCTGAGAAGGCAGTTAGTGACCACATCAACCACTTGCTCAACATCAAGGGTAAGAAGTCTGTTGATAGCATCCACAAGGAACTTGGACACATTATGTGGGAATATGTAGGTATGGCACGTTCTAAGGAAGGCTTGCAAACAGCTCTTGCAAAACTTAAGGACATCCGCAAGGAGTTCGAAACAGAACTATTCATTCCTCAACTCGAGGGTGTGAACGTAGAACTTGACAAGGCTATCCGCTTGAACGACTTTATTACAATGGGCCAACTCATCGCTATCGATGCCTTGAACCGTGAAGAGTCTTGTGGTGGTCACTTCCGCGTAGAACACCAAACTGAAGAAGGTGAAGCTAAGCGTGATGATAAGAACTGCTTCTACGTTTCTTGCTGGGAATACCAAGGCGAAGACAAAGACCCTGTTAAGTATGAAGAGCCTTTGAAGTATGAAGCAATTGAAGTAAAAACCCGTAACTATAAGAACTAATAAGCCATGGCTAAGAACATATCTTTTACAATTAAGTATTGGAAGCAAAATGGCCCCAAAGATGCGGGTCACTTCGACACTCGCGAGATGCACGACATCCCCGATGACACTTCGTTCCTTGAGATGCTCGATATCTTGAACGAACAACTCATTGAAGAGGGTAAAGAACCATTTGTATTCGACCACGACTGCCGCGAAGGTATCTGCGGTATGTGTTCGCTCTATATCAATGGTACACCACATGGTAAAACTGAGGCTGGTGCAACAACTTGCCAACTCTATATGCGTCGTTTCAACGATGGTGATGTTATCACCGTTGAGCCTTGGCGTTCGGCTGCATTCCCTGTAATCAAGGACTGCATGGTAGACCGCTCAGCATTCGACGAAATCCAAGCTGCTGGTGGTTACATCAGCATCCGTACAGGTGCTCCTCAAGATGCTAACGCAATCCTCATCCCTAAGCAAAATGCTGACGAGGCAATGGACTGCGCTACTTGCATTGGTTGCGGTGCTTGTGTTGCTGCATGTAAGAATGGTTCAGCTATGCTTTTCGTAAGCTCTAAGGTTAGCCAATTTGCATTGCTTCCACAAGGTCGCCCCGAAGCTGCTAAACGTGCTAAGGCCATGGTAGCTAAGATGGATGAACTTGGTTTTGGTAACTGCACTAACACACGTGCTTGCGAAGCTGTATGTCCTAAGAACGAGTCAATCTCAAACATCGCTCGCTTGAACCGTGAGTTCATCAAGGCTAAACTTGCAGACTAATCCAATTAGATAAAGTGAAATAGACGCGACTATTTTTTCAATATTTTGCCTTTTTAGTAGTCACGACTTTCATAGAGTGTCTGCTGCGTTTCTCTCGACGCAGCGGGCACTTTTTTCTTTAAGAAATAAAAAAAGGCTCTTTTGTTTCGCTTTCAGCGTGGTTTGAACTAACTTTGCCTATAAGTAGCCAATGGCATATTTTTTTATATGTAGCCATAGATAAGTAGTAAAGAAAAAACGCATAAATTCCATCCGTTATGAAACAGCAATTAGAGCAAACTCAGGGTGCTATTCAAACCCAGCAGTTGTCGTCGCTGCAAGTGGCAGTGGCAAAAATGGTAGAACTCCCCATTACGGAGTTGGCCATGCGTGTGCGTGACGAGATGGTAGATAATGCAGCGCTCGAAGAGAAAGAAAACGATGGCAGTGGCTTTTCGGACAACGATAGCAACGACTACGACTCGCATAGCGAAAGCAATGAACAACAAGAGGATGACGAGAGAGAAGATCGCACGGAGACCGAGGCTGATGCCGAAAAAGAAAATGACTACGAAACCGATGACTACGGAAGCGAAGCCGACGCTATGGGCGACTACTTAACGGCCGACGATGTGCCTGACTACCTTCAACAACGAGCCGATGAGGAGCGCGATCGTAAGGACTTTCAGTATTCAGATACAGGCTCTTTTTACGAAGAACTGCAAAAACAAATCAGCGAGCACAATCTCAATGAGCACGAACAACAAGTAATGGAATACCTCATTGGCTCGCTCGACGAGGACGGCTTGCTCCGTAAAGACCTTAGCACGCTTGCCGACGAATTAGCCATCTATCATAACATCAACACTTCAGAGCAAGAACTTGAACACTTGCTAAAGGTGCTTCAACAGTTTGAACCACGTGGCATTGGAGCACGCTCGCTACAAGAATGCCTACACATTCAACTCACCGACCCAGAACGGCAAACACCTTATACCAAACAGACCCTTGCTGTGGTAGACCGCTGTTTTAAGGACTTTATGAGTAGGCATTGGGATGTGGTGAAAAAAAGGCTCAACATGGACGACGAGACCTTTGAGCATGTACGTCACGAGCTTACACACCTTAACCCGCGCCCAGGCAGTGCACTTAACGAAACAGCCTCGTATGCTGCACCAACCATTGTACCTGATTTTTATGTACGTGTGGCAGACAACGATGAAATAGAAATTTCGCTCAATAACGGCGATGTACCCGAACTGCGTATAAGCCAAGCATTCAAGGATAGCATCAAACAGTATGGTAGCAACAAGGCCAAACTCTCGCACCAACAAAAGGATGCTTACACCTATGCCAAGCAAAAGGTAGAGGCGGCACAATCGTTCTTAAATCTGCTTTCGCGTCGCCGACAAACACTTCTATCGGTGATGTGTGCTATTACAGATAAGCAACGCCTCTTCTTTATTAACGACGATGATGAGAGCGAACTACAGCCACTCACGCTCAAAGATATTGCAGAGAAAGCCAATGTAGACATCTCAACCGTATCGCGCGTAACCAATAGCAAGTATGTGCAAACAGCCTATGGCACGTATCCGCTAAAGTATTTCTTCTCATCGCAATTTACCACAAGCGAAGGCGACGAACTCTCAGCACGAAAGGTAAAAGCAGCCTTGCGCGAGATAATTGATAACGAGGACAAAAAGCATCCACTTTCAGACGAAGCTCTCTCTGCTAAACTCAAAGTAAAGGGCTTTGTAGTGGCGCGACGTACAGTGGCAAAATATCGTGATATGTTGGGATTTCCCACAGCACGACTCAGAAAAGAATAGGAGAAAAACCCTATTAACCCCCTTTTTTACAAAAGCAAAATGAACAAGTTAAACAACCCTAAAGACGCTGAGAAATTGCTATTCGACACACCATCACTCTTTCCGAGAGCCGATGGCGAAGAAGGTATATCTTCGGCCGAACTCTTTCATCATCACAAAGTGACGGAAGAAAAAAGCGACAGAGATAGTCGTATGTCAGCCTTATTGGTGTTGGTTGCCCAAGTAGTATCTACACTTTACTCGCCCTTCTATCTGCCTGTAATGGCATTTATTGTGTTGTTTTTGTTCAGTTACTTAAAGTTATTGCCAGTGCCTACCAAGGTGGTATTGATAGTAATTGTGTATTTCTTTACCATATTGTTGCCCCACACGACTATCTATTTATTCCGACGTTTCAATGGGTGGTCGCGCAAGCAATTAAGTCAGCGCCAGCGCCGTTTTGTTCCCTACTTTATGTGTATGGCAAGTTATGCGGTGCTACTCTATTTGTTCTATGAGATACACATGCCACACTTCACTATAGGCGTGATAGGCGGAGCATTAGCAATCATTGTGATATGTGCCATAGTCAATAACAAAATGAAGATAAGTACTCATGCAGCCGCATCGGGCGGTGTGATAGGCGCACTAATGGCATTTTCGTTTATATTTGCTTTCGACCCCACTAATTGGCTTTGTCTTGCCACCATTTTGTGTGGAATGGCTTGTAGTGCGCGGCTCATCCTTCGTCAGCACACCTATGCAGAGATAGGTTGGGGGGTAGTAGTTGGCATTTTAAGTGGTTTTATAAGCGTATTGATTATATAATAGTTACAATTTTATTTATAAAGATATGTCACCAATTGTAAGCATCATTATGGGCAGCACAAGCGACCTCCCAGTTATGGAGAAAGCTGCCAAGTTTCTTGAAGAAATGCAAATACCTTTTGAGATGAATGCACTTTCGGCACACCGTACTCCTGCCGAGGTCGAAGCATTTGCTAAGGGAGCTAAAGAGCGCGGATTGCGTGTGATTATAGCAGGCGCAGGTATGGCAGCAGCATTGCCAGGTGTGATAGCTGCAAGTACCACTATCCCCGTTATTGGTGTGCCTATCAAAGGCATGCTCGATGGCTTAGATGCCATGCTTTCTATCATACAAATGCCTCCTGGCATCCCTGTTGCCACTGTGGGTGTAAATGGTGCACAGAATGCTGCAATCCTTGCCGTTGAAATGTTAGCTCTGAGCGATGTTGCCCTTGCTGACCGACTTGCTGCATATAAGGAGGGCCTTAAACAAAAGATTGTAAAGGCTAACCAAGACCTTCACGAGGTTAAATATCAATACAAAACAAATTGATGCTTCGTAACACAAACCCTACAGACATGGAAAAAGAGCAACTCTCGTGGCAAAATAAAGAGGGCTACCGATTGTTTAACTATTCGCCTCGAGCATCGCACGAGGTGATGATTGGCAATCGTCCTTTGGGTGGAGATAATCCGTTGCGCATACAGAGCATGACCACTGCTCCTACCACCGATACCGAGGCCTGCGTTAAGCAGTGCATAGCTATTTTTGATGCAGGGGCAGACTATGTGCGACTAACAACACAGGGCACACGTGAGGCAGAAAACCTGCGCAATATCAAGGCTGAACTGCGTAAGCGAGGCTATGATCGTCCGCTTGTGGCAGACGTTCATTTCAACCCCAATGTGGCAGACGTAGCGGCAACAATTGTTGAGAAAGTACGTATCAATCCTGGCAATTATGTAGACCCAGCACGCCAATTCAAGCATCTTGAATATACCGATGAAGAGTATGCAGCCGAACTCAAACGCCTTGAACAACGTTTTACCAAACTGCTCAACATCTGTAAAGAACACCACACAGCCCTTCGTATAGGCGTCAATCATGGCTCGCTTTCCGACCGCATCATGTGTCGTTATGGCGACACACCTGCGGGTATTGTAGAGAGTTGCATGGAGTTCTTACGCATTTGTGTAAAAGAGCATTTCAAGGATGTAGTTATCTCTATTAAAGCCTCTAACACGCAAGTAATGGTGCGCTCAGTGCGCTTGTTGTGTAGTGTGATGAAGCAAGAAGGCATGGATTTTCCCCTTCATCTTGGAGTTACCGAAGCTGGTGAGGGCGAAGACGGACGTATCAAAAGTGCGGTAGGTATTGGCGCATTGCTTGCCGATGGCATTGGCGATACATTGAGAGTAAGCCTTAGCGAAGCTCCCGAGGTAGAAGTACCAGTGGCTTATAAACTTGCCTCTTATGTGGTAAAACGTGCAGGACATGCAGAGATACCAGCAACGATGGCACCACAATTCTACTACGAAAACCCCACGCGTCGTCGCACCGAAGCAGTGGGCAATATAGGTGGAAACAATGCCCCTGTGGTTATCTCTACCCGCATCGGTAACGATGTAACCACCCCAACGCCTCAAGGACAGCCCGCTCCCGATTACATCTATGTTGGCCGTAACCTACCAAGTGCAGCCAAGCGCATGCAAGGTGTGGGTTATTTGGTAGATGCCGACCTTTGGACGGGCGAGGACAACACTTATCCTGTGTTTACAAAGAACGTGTTGATGGCCATACCCATGTGTCGTGCCAGCATCAAGTTTCTCTTTCTCACCTATCTCGACCTTGACGAAGAAGTAAAAGCACTCCTTCGCACCGTGCCAGGCATAGTTATTATAGCACAGAGCAACCACGCCAACCGCTTGGGCGAGCAACGTGCTTTGGTACACGAACTTTGGCGCGATGACCTACGTACCCCCGTTGTATTCTTCCAGCAATATCGTCTCGGTGAGAGCGAAAAAGAAGAGTTCCAACTCTATGCAGCAGCCGATATGGGCGCATTGATGTTCGATGGTTTAACAGATGGCATTATGCTCTTCAACCAAAAGCCAGAGGGTCAGCGTCCTCTCTCTATCGAGGTGCAAGATGCCACAGCTTTTGCCATACTTCAAGCCGCACGCTTGCGCACCACCAAGACCGAGTATATCAGTTGTCCTGGTTGCGGACGCACCCTCTACGACCTACCAGGTACCATTGCCCGCATAAAGGCTGCCACCTCACATCTCAAAGGATTAAAGATAGGTATTATGGGATGTATTGTCAATGGTCCGGGCGAGATGGCAGACGCAGACTATGGCTACGTAGGTGCAGCTCGTGGCAAGGTAAGCCTCTATCGTGGCAAGGTGTGTGTTGAAAAGAACATACCTACAGAGCAAGCCGTAGACAAGCTCTTACAACTCATCGAAAGCGACAGAAAAGAAGCATCCAACGATGCAGAGTAAATAAACAATAAACCACTGCAATGACAGTATGAAATGACCCCAAAAAGTTGGACAGGTTATTAACTATCCGATTTGAGAAAGAGTTCGGTATTGCACCGGACTCTT
>CAKQOG010000013.1 GCA_934255485.1 uncultured Prevotellamassilia sp.
TAAGCTTTGCTTTTAGCGAGCATCCAGTGGTCAAGCTAAGTGGAGATGAGCTTACCATATCCGTAGCAGGTAGTAGCGGTGTAAGCTATGCTTACACCGCTGTGAAAAAGGTAATGTTTGAGAGTGACATTGTAAATTCTGTAGTTGCTCCTTCCACGGCAAAGGCGGATGCACATGTTGTGTTCTCGGTTGGGCAAAACCAAATAAAAGCAACAGGTTTGCAAACAGGTGAACGAGTGAGTTTGTATGCCCTAAACGGCACATTGCAGCAAACCACCATAGCTTCAAGCGATGGCACGGCAGCCCTTTCGCTCAGCACATTGTCCAAGGGCGTTTATGTAGTTCGCACACAAGGTGGCATAAACTACAAGTTTGTTAAACACTAAGCAAATGTGCTAAGCAGATAAAATTGGTTTAGCTATCTAAGTTCAGAAAGCAAAGATAAGTTTTAGCACATTCTAATAAAAAACATTGATATTATGAAAAAACTTTTTACTCAAGTATTTACACTTCTGCTGTTGTTTGTATCGTCTGCAGCCTATGCACAACACAATGTTTATGTATGGAAAAAGGGTGGTGATGTAACAGTGATGAGCTCAAGCGATGTAGACTCCGTATCTTTCTCGATAGGCGAATGGCTTTACTCTATCAACACTTCATCGGCAGTAGCCGTAACCGAACGCTCATTCGAAGCCAAAGCATCTGTCAGTATGAAAGATGGTATAAAATCTCTATCTGTTACTCCAACTATTGGCGTATGCTATTCAACCAAAACCGACCACCCCACCATTGAGAATGCTATTTGCCAAACTTTAGGTAGCTCAATGGGTACTTACAACATATCAGTAAAAGGTTTGTTGAAAGGTAACAAGTATTTCTACCGCACATACGTTAAATTACTCGACAACGTGTTTTATAGCAATGTGCAAAGCATCACCACACTTGGAGATAAAGAAGAAGTATTAGGAGAATACCGCAAGGTTGTAAATGGTCACGTTTTCGTAAACCTCGGTCTTCCTTCTGGCTTGTATTGGGCAACATGCAACGTTGGTGCAGAAACCGAAACCGACTACGGCAACTATTATGCTTGGGGCGAAACAACCACCAAATCAAGGTACATTCCCGATAACTCCACTTGGTTTGACTGCTTCCACAGTGGTGACCTCACTCCTTCAGAAGATGCAGCAACTGCCTATTGGGGCAAAGGCACCCGCATGCCTACTTTCGATGAAATGCTAGAACTAGAAAATAATTGCACTTGGGAATGGCAAGACAATTACAACAACACCGCTGTAAATGGTTACCTTGTCACAGGGCATAGTGGTCAGAGTGTTTTCTTCCCTGCCGCAGGCTTTCGCAGTGGTCCAGGCCTTGGCGGTGCCGGTGCGGGTTCTAACGGCTACTATTGGACGAGTTCGCCTATCTCAGGCAGCTACTACGACTCGTGCCTACTCAGCTTCATCAATGGCGATGTGTTCGAGGACTATTACTACGAGCGTCACTTCGGTCTATCTGTTCGTGCTGTTTGCCAGTAGTTCAGCACTTGCACTCTATCAAGTAGTGGTGAAGGTGCATCTTTTTTTATTACTTAAATGTTTACCTTGTCTCGTTCCTTGTTATTGACCGACCTTTATGCCGCCTATTACGATGCCGCCCTGTATGGGCAAAAGATGCAACCTCTTGCAATCTATGCAGTTTATAGTCTATTGTAGGGTTCATCTTTTGCTCTTTCAGAGCGTCATCGCTACATGTATAGTGACCTAGGGCGCTGCCCTAGGCTGTAGTCTTTTGGGCTTTCAGCCCATGCCTTTTAATGTTATTTTTGAGCATTTGTTTAAGTAGTTTTGGGTTTCAGCCCGTGCCTTTCAAGGTTATTTTTGAGTATTTGTTTAAGTAGTTTTGGGTTTCAGCCCGTGCCTTTCAACGTTATTTTTGAGCATTTGTTTAAGTAGGTTTGGGCTTCCAGCCCGTGCCTTTCAAGGTGCCTTTCAAAGTTAATTTTGAACAATTACTTATCTAAAATAGTTTTGTCCACTTACTTAGTCAATTCATTTAATTTTTATTAGTTACCTTTGCAAAAAATAGTGCAAACCAAGTGCAATAAAAGCTTACTTTTAATAACTTACTTGTAGCCTATTTTTGCATAAAAAGGTGTTGTAATTCAACGAAATTCACCTATATTAGTAGCGAATAATAATTAATAAAAATAACGATGAGAAGAGAACACAACGTATGCCGTTGGCTCTGTTTGTTGTTGCTGGTATTTAGCAGCATAAATGTGGTCAATGCGCAAGAGTTTAAGCAAGGCGTGCTATACCATCTTGTATCGTCTCTAAAAGGACAAGTGGTAGACATCGGCCCTAAGGGACAGGTGACGCTTAGTAAACTTGATGAAAACGCAACAAACCAACACTTTGTGGTAAGCGAACTTTCTGGTTCATGGCGTTTTATCAATCCGTTTACCAACAAGGCCATCCGCACAGAGGGTAATGCCTTAGAGCAAGGAGAGAACAATGGTTCAGACGAGGCACAGCTATGGAAGGTTGTGCCTGAAGGTAGTGCATACAACCTTATTCCCACCAATAACCCTACAAAGGTTGCAGTTGTTCAGGGCAATCAGATAGTGCTGATTGACAAGAGTAAAGCTGTGGGCAACAAGGCGGCCCTATTTACAATATCGCAAGCCTCTCATTCGGGTTTTGACACTGATTTAACCTATCGCATACGTTCGGTTAAAAATGCAGATTATGTGCTTGGTAATGGCGATTCGGGCGAGAATAATGCTCGTATCGTAGCCGAAAAAGCTGACACCAAAAATCGAGGTCAGTATTGGAACATCAAGATGCTCGACCTCAACCGCCGTGTGGTAAGTAATGCCTTCTACACCCAGAATTTTGATGATGGTGGTGGCAATGCCTCAATCGACTATTTGCTGCAATGGCCTGCCGATGAGGGAGTATGGAACAATGCGCAGTTTAAGTTTGAGCCTGTGGCTGGACACGTTGGCACGTATATCATACGTTCTGTTGGAAAAACGAAAGCCGACAAAATGTATGCGCTCAAAAATGGCCAGCTAAAGAGTATTGCCTACAATGCAAAAGATTCAAACGCTTGGTTTACGTTTGAACAGGTAGAGAAACCAAAGATAAAATCGCCCTATTGGGAAGACGAGACAATCTTTGCTGAGAACAAGGAGAAAGGTGTAGCCACCTACATCACTTATGCCTCAGAAAAAGAGTTGATGGCAGACAAGGCACACTACAACACACCTTGGACAGCCCCTCAAACCACCCAATTTATTTCGCTTAATGGCACGTGGAAATTTCACTTTGTGCCAGAGCCTTCGCAGCGTCCGCTCGACTTTTGGAAGGCAGACTATGATGTAAGCGCATGGGATACCATCCCTGTTCCTTCAAATTGGGAGATGCAGGGATATGACAAGCCCCTCTATTGCAATGTAGAGTATCCGCATGCCAACACACCTCCTTTTATCAAGGCTCGTCCAGGCTATAATGATGGTGGAAAAAACTATGGTATCGACCCTGTAGGCTCGTATGTACGCACGTTCCGTGTGCCCGATACTTGGGATGGTCGTCGCACCTTTATTCATTTCGGTGGTATTTATTCAGCCGCATTTGTTTGGCTCAATGGTCAGTATGTAGGCTATACCCAAGGAGCAAACAATGTAACAGAGTTTGACATAACCAAGTTTCTCAAGAAGGGGGCAGAAAACCGCTTGGCAGTTCAGGTATTTCGTTGGAGTGATGGTTCATACCTCGAGTGCCAAGATATGTTCCGTATGAGTGGTATTTTCCGCGAGGTATATCTCTTTAATACCCCCAAAGCGGCGATACGCGACCATTATATTACCTCGAACATCAGCTTTGACGGCAACAATCGAGCAACAAAAGCCGATGTTGATGTACAACTAACATTTGATAATCGCGACAAAGAGCAAACCCATAAGCAGGTAACGGCAAAGCTTTATACCCCCAATGGTAAACTCATTGGCGAGAAACACTTGTCAGACATTGATGTAAACGATGGAGCTGAAACACATGTAGCTTTCACTGTTGATAATCCGCAACTTTGGAGTGCCGAAATACCAAATCTCTACACCCTTTGCATTGTTCAAAAGAATGCCCAAGGAGCAGATGAAATGGCATTTGCAACCAAAGTTGGTCTACGCAAAATTGAAATTAAGAACTCTCTGCTTTATGTAAATAACAAGCGTGTGTTCCTAAAGGGCGTCAATCGACACGACACTTCACCCATTCATGGTCGTGCTGTAACGTTAGACGAGATGTTGCGTGATGTAACATTGATGAAGCAGAACAACATCAACACCATTCGCACCTCACACTATCCCAACGACTATCGCATGTATGCCATGTACGACTACTATGGTCTATATACAGTAGACGAGGCCGACCTTGAAGACCATGCCAACCAGAGCATATCAGACCGAAAGAGTTGGATACCAGCATTTGTCGATCGTATTGACCGCATGGTGTTGCGCGACCGCAATCACCCCTGTGTAGTGATGTGGAGTTTGGGTAATGAGAGCGGTTCGGGCGAGAACTTTAAGTATTGCTACGAGGCAGCTAAAAAACTCGACTCTCGTCCTGTACACTACGAAGGAACCCGTGTAAATGGTCCTTATGGTGGTGGACGATACTCCGACTTCTATTCAAAGATGTATCCTGGCATGGCATGGATGCACCAAAACACATCAAACCTTGACAAGCCAATGTTTATCTGCGAATATGCGCATGCTATGGGTAATGCCATAGGTAACTTCGATAAGTATTGGGATATAATTGAGCATTCAAATGCCACTATTGGTGCTTGTGTCTGGGATTGGGTAGACCAGTCTATCTACAATCCACAGCTTATGAAGAAGGGCATCTACCGCCTTACAACAGGTTACGACTATCCAGGTCCTCATCAAGGCAACTTCTGTTGCAACGGTATCATCCCATCATCGCGTAACGAGAGCGCCAAACTTAAGGAAGTAAAGGCTGTACATCAGTTTGTAAAGTTCCGCCTCGGTGCAGTAGATATGGCTAAGAATACAGCCAATGTGGTTTTGAAAAATGCCTACGATTTTCAGAGTCTTAACGGCATGGACCTCCGTTATGAGGTGGTGAATAATGGCAGTGTTGTTAGCACTCGCACAGCCGAACTTCCAGCTGTAGCCCCTGGCGATAGCGCAGTTATTACGCTGAAATTAAGCAAAGCAAACTTGCAAAAAGCTAAGGAGGCAGGCCAAGAAGTGATGCTCAACTTGCGTGTGCTCTACCACAATGCCACCAACTATGCTGCAGCAGGACACGAGGCAGCGCTCAAGCAGTTTACGCTTGTTAGTCGTGGCGCTTTGGCTCCTATCAGTGCCGATGCTAAGGCACCCGCTATGCTACAAACGATGTCGCTCGACAAAACGATCATTGGTAATAGCAACATCCAACTCACCTTCGACAACGAAACTGCTCGCCTCACATCGCTTGCGCTGAACGGACGCGACATACTTAACAATGGCGAAGGCTTTGAATATAGCAACCATCGCTGGATAGAGAACGACCGTTATGGCTATACTGCAAATGGTCTCGAAACCAAAGGAACAATCAGTATAGCAGATGCTAATGGAGCAACCATTGTAAAGACCCTTCGCAAAGGCTCGCTTTGCAACACTGCGATTGATTATATTATCTATCCTCAAGGAGTGGTAGACGTAAAAGCCACTTTCACTCCGCATACAGCCGACCTCCGTCGTGCTGGCCTTGTATGTAAGCTCGACTCTTCGCTCTCAAAGGTTAATTACTATGCTCTAGGCCCATGGGAGAACGCTTGCGACCGTCGTGACGGCGTTATCATCGGACGTTATCAAACTACTGTTGCCGATATGATAGAGCCCAACATGAAGCCACAAAGCACTGGCAATCGTGAAGAGCTCCGTGAACTCACACTTACTGACAAAACAGGTTTTGGTGTGAAGATACAAACCGAAGGCAAGGTGAACTTCTCAGTTCTGCCTTATACCGACGAGCAACTGATGAATGCTTCGCACTATTGGGACCTCAAACCTGCGGCTTACAATGTGCTGCATCTCGATGCCGCTATGCGCGGTATTGGCAACGCATCGTGTGGTCAAGACGTTGGCACACTCCCCATGTACTATGTGCCCAACAAGCCTATGACATACACATTGCGCATCTCTAAGCAATAGAATTTATTGTTTAAAATAAAAATGGCTGAACGTGACTTTTGTCGCTTTCAGCCATTTTTTTTGTTTACTTTTTCCCCTGCCTTGATTGGTCAATTTTTCCTTTTTTGAGCAGAAATGACGTGCTGAGAATCGATTCTTTTTAACCAAACTCTCAACTGCGCTCAAATATCGAAGTTTTACGAGAAAAGTGCAAGTTGTTGATAATCAATGAGATATTTGATTTTTTAACTAAAAAAGTTCTCTTCCGCTTTCATAAATGCGCTATTATGCTGCAAGAATACGTATGCTTGTACCCTAAGAACACGTATGCTTAGCACCTAAGGATACGCATTCTTGTGACCTAAGGATACGTATCCTTGTGACACAAGCATGCGTTAGTAAGCAATTATAAACATAAAAAAGCACTTTTTCATTGTATGAATGCTTTTTTTAGAAGCTATTTTGAGCAGAAATGTGTACAAAAAATATTGTTCTATTTTTCGGGTGCTACAAGCATTTACCTATATTCTCTTTTTCTAATCTTTTCATCTCTTTAAATGCCCAATAAGCTATCGGTACGCACGTGCAGAAAGAGCAAACATCGCTTATAGCTTGGCATATCTCTACACCGAGCAAACCAATGAAATGTGGCAGTATCAGTACCAATGGGATAAAGTATAAACCGCTGCGTGCTGCTGCCACAAGATTGGCTTGAATGGGTTTGCGAATGGTTTGCATAAGCATGTTGGTAAGTCCGATGGTGGGTAGCAGAATGAAAGTAACCAATTGCCATCTCAACGTCACTGTGCCAACGGCTATCACGGCTTGGTCGTTACGGAAAAGTGCTACGATTTCTTCGGCAAAACAAAACGAAAGCAATGCACATACGGCAAGGAATATAGTGCCTATTTTTATGCAGTAAAGATAGCCCTCTTTAACCCTTTTGTATAGTTTAGCCCCATAGCAAAAGCCACAAAGAGGCTGAAATCCCTGTCCGAGTCCGATGATGATGGCAAACATAAAAAAACAATAGCGTGTAACAATGCTCATGCCTGCAATAGCTGCATCGCCATAAGCACCAGCAGCAAGGTTGAGGGCTGTGGTAGATAGTGCGGCTAAGCCTTGGCGCGACAACGAGGGTGTGCCACCAAAAATAATCTCCTTAACCAGCGACAGACGAGGCGAAAAATGTTGTAGGCTAATGCGTATTCCTCCATTCTTACGAGTCATGTAGAGCAATATAAAGAAACTGCAAGTTTGGCTCACCACAGTGGCCCAAGCTGCTCCGTCAATGCCCATATCAAACGCAAAGATAAACAAGGGGTCGAGCACAACATTGAGCACAGCCCCAATGAGTATGCCCACCATGGCATAGGCTGCATTACCTTGAAAACGCATTTGGTTGTTCATGGTCAGTGCCGTTGTCATAAAAGGTGTTGCAAGCAACAATATGCCCAAATATCTTTTTGAATAGGGCAATATGGTGGGGGTAGAACCCAAAGCTATAGCAAGGTCTGAAAGAAAAAAATGTCCTACAATGGCTATTAATAGTCCCGTGCCAAAACTATAGCAAAAGCCTGTTGCCGACATCGTTTGGGCCGACTTATAATCCTTTGCTCCAAGGTGACGTGACATATAGTTGCCCGACCCATGACCGAAGAAAAAACCCACTGCTTGTATAACCGACATTACAGCAAACACAATACCCACGGCGGCAGTACACTGCGTGTTGATTTTGCTCACAAAGAAAGTATCTGCCATGTTGTAAAGGCTTGTTACCAACATCGAAATAATGGTTGGTACGGCCATTGTGCGTATCACTCGATGAACGGGTGCTTGTGTAAGAAATGTATAGTTGTCGCGTTGCTTGTTCATATTAAATGCAAAATTACAAATTGTTTTCTCATTGAATTTGCTTGAAAAAATCAAAAAAATGTACTTTTGCAAATAATAAGGTTTTAAGAGAAACTTGTAGCAAATATTTTTTTACAAAACACTATACTGATATGAACAAAATTAAAAATGTCTGTTTGTTGGTATTAGCATTTGTGGCTCTACCAATGTTGGCGCAAATGCAAATGCCCACCATACCTACAGACCCAGCAGTGCGTATTGGCAAACTGCCCAACGGATTGACCTACTACATCCGTCACAACAATCTACCCGAAAAGCGTGCCAACTTTTACATTGCACAAAAGGTAGGTTCGGTGCAAGAAGAGGAGAACCAACGCGGTTTGGCCCACTTCCTTGAGCATATGTGTTTCAATGGCACAACCCATTTCCCAGGCGATGCACTTACCAAATATTGCGAGCGTATAGGTGTAAAGTTTGGTCAGAACCTTAATGCTTACACCACTACCGACGAAACTGTATACAACATCGACGATGTGCCTGTTACAGAAAACAATGTAGATTCGTGCCTACTTATCCTGCACGATTGGTCGGATTGTTTAACCCTCTCGCCCGAGGAAATTGATAAAGAGCGTGGCGTTATCCACGAAGAATGGCGTATGCGTAGCAGCGCATCAGGACGTATGTTTGAGCGTAATTTAGCTACACTCTATCCCGGTTCGCGCTATGGTCATCGTTACCCAATAGGTTTGATGAGCGTGGTAGACAACTTTAAGCCTGCCGAACTACGCGCCTATTACGAAAAGTGGTATCGCCCCGACCTTCAGGGCATTATCGTGGTGGGCGACATCGATGTAGACAAGGTAGAAGCCAAGATAAAGAAAATGTTCTCAGACATCAAAATGCCTGAGAATGCTGCCAAATACGAGCATTACCCTGTGCCCAATAACGATGCTCCTATCTATGTGATAGATAAAGACAAAGAGCAAGGGCAAATGGTTATACAGCTCATGTTTAAACACGATGCTTTGGTACCAACAGATTATAAGAATACAGCAGCTCACTTCTCAGTAAACTATATCAAGTCGTTGGCTATTAATGCATTCAACTCGCGTCTTAGCGAAATTAGCCAAAAGCCCGATGCTCCCTTTATATATGCAGGTGCTGAGGACGATCACTATATCTTGGCAAAAACAAAAGACGCTCTTATAATAGCTATTGTGCCCAAACCTGGCAAGGATAAAGAGGCTGTAGAGACTGTAATGAAAGAGGTAAAACGTGTAGACCAATATGGTTTTACCGGCACAGAAATTAACCGTGAGAGCGAATCATTCCTCAGTTCACTTGAGAGAATTTACAACAATCGCGACAAACAAAAGAACGATTTTTACGTTCCACAATACGTTCGTAACTTCTTAGAGAACGAGCCTATACCTTCGCTTGAGGTAGAGTATAACACATACAAAATGCTTGCCACCCAACTCAACAAAATGCAAGCTACAACAGGCATGGCATCTGACTTGTTTAAGGAACTTACAGCAAGTACCGATACCAACTTTGTATGTTTGGCCATGTATCCCGAGAAGGAGGGTGTAGCAATCCCCACTGCCGATAACTTAAAGCAAGCCATCAGCGCTGCTAAACAAGCTAAAGTTGAGGCTTATGTAGACAATGTAAAGAACGAGCCACTCGTTTCTGTTCTTCCCAAGAAAGGCAAAATCCAAAAGGAAAGTAAAGCCGATTTTGGCTATACATGTTGGACGCTCTCAAATGGTGCACGCGTATTTTTTAAGCAAACTGACTTTGATGATTCTAACATAACTTTCAGCGCATCAAGCTTTGGTGGTAATTATGCTATTATCAAAAAAGACCCATCGAACGCCAAACTTATGCCTATTGTGATGTCATCAACTGGGCTTGGTAATTTTACAAGCACCGAACTGCAAAAGAAGTTGGCAAGCAAGCAAGTATCATGCGACATCGACCTTCGCAACACATCAGAACAGTTAGAGGGTAGTGCAACTCCTAAGGACCTTCGCACTCTCTTCGAGCTTATATATCTGCGTTTTCAAGCTCCAGCCAACGATCCCGATGCTTTTAAGAGCACAATTAGTACGCTCCGCACCTCGCTCGAAAATGCAGATAAACAGCCTATGCGCGTGTTCTCTGACTCGCTTAATGCCACACTCTATGGTCACAATCCTTATAAGGAAAACATCAAAATAGCCGATCTTGATAAGGCTAACTACGAAACTATCAAGAGGTTGTATGCTGAGCGTTACAACGCAGCAGGCGATTTCGACTTCTACTTTACGGGGGCAATCAACGTAGACTCTTTGCGCGAATTTACAGAGCAATACATTGCTCCACTCAAGGGGGTGAAGAAACGTGAAAACTACAACGATTTACACTTCGACATGGTGAATGGAACGGTTAATAACCACTTCTTCCGCAAAATGGAAACACCACAAGCCATCATTGTGCAACTATGGCATGGTAAATTGCCTTACACTCAAAAGCAAGCTGCCATTGTTAATGCTTTAGGCTCTGTGCTTACTCAGCGTTACCTTAAGAGTATACGTGAGGATGCGGGTATTGCATACAGTGTATTTGCCGATGCAAAAACAACATTTGGTGCAACAGATCAATATACAGTAATTGTTCAGTGTCCAGTTAAGCCTGCAAAACTCGACTCGGCACTATTGCTCATGAAACAAGGCCTTGAAGATATTTCAGCTCACGGCGTTACAGCCGATGAACTCGAAAAGGTGCTTGCCTTTGAACTAAAGGATTATGCCGATAGCCAAAAGAAGAATAGCTATTGGGATAACATCATCTATTGCAAAACTGCATGGGGCAAAGATGCTCATACAGACTATGACGCAGTGCTCAAGAGTGTAACATCAAAGGATATTCAAAACTTTGTAAACAACGTTCTTCTCAAGCAGAACAATTGCATTACAGTATCTATGCGTCCAACAGATTTCACCGAAAAAGATGGTGCAAAGTAGTGCACCATACCATGGCGTATAAAGCACTCAGTAATATCGATGTGCTAAGCACATCAATCTGATACAAGCAGATGGTATATTGGCATAGATATACCATCTGCTTTTTCTATCATTCAAGTTCAAAACACGCAAAATAAGGCCTATTAATCACTTTTTTGATATTTTTTTTAGATAAAACAATAAAAAAGCTTTGATTTTATTTGTAGGTTGCAAAAATGTTGTATCTTTGCAATCGCAAATGAGAAAATAACTCATACAATGGTGTGTTAGTTCAGCTGGTTAGAATACATGCCTGTCACGCATGGGGTCACGGGTTCGAGTCCCGTACACACCGCAAGGTTCTTAGATAATGGTCTAAGAACCTTTTTTGTTTTATACAGAAAAACTTATGTAGGGAGCTATGTGGGCAATATTTGTTGTATTGAATTTGTGTAGTTCCTGTTTAATCTTGTATATTTGTGTTTGGTTAAGTAGTGTATGGTGGCTCCATTCCTATTTATATTTGAATAATAATAAAACCGTTGCTTAAAATCTAATGACTATGAAGCAATCCTTTGTATTGTTTCTGATGATATTGTTGAGCATGGGCGTATCTCATGCTCAAGTGATTGATGAACCTTACATGACGTGGGGCGAATTTGTGTCATCGTATTTGGATGCAGAGGTAGATGATGAAAATGCAGTTCAAACAGAGATAGACCGTGAGTGGTTGGAGTATGTTGCGCAAAATCCGTTACAAATAAACTTGGTAGACAGGGAAGAGTTGCGTGAGTTGCCTTTCTTAAATGGTGCACAAATCGATTCCTTACTCAGTTACAGAGAGCACAAGCATGGCTTTATGTCGCTTGGCGAATTGCAGTTGGTAAGTGGAATGGACTATTATACTCGTTGCCGCTTGTCGCTGTTTTTGCGATGTGACTCAGCGTATGCAAGTACGCTCCGAGCAGGCGAAATAGCAAAGGGTTGGCGCTTGCTAAGGGAGTGTTTAACAAAGGGTAAGCACGAATTAGAGAGTAGGGTAGATGTGCCATTATACAAGCGTAAGGGATATTATAAGCCTGAACATCCAACAACTACCAACTATTATGTGGGCAATGCGTTGCACCACATTGTGCGCTATCGGTACCAAAATGGCAGAGATGCTATGTATGGTTTAACGTTAGAGAAAGACGCTGGTGAGCCTATTTGCAAGCAAGGATTTTATCCCTACGATTATTGGTCGGGGTATATATATATACGTCCCAAACAGGTGAAATGGCAACTGCTTGCAGGTGACTTTCAAGTATATGCAGCAAATGGGCTGATTTATGGAAAGGGCGGCTTTATGCTGCGCAATGCCGCTGCTACAAGCGCTTGGCATACGCAGACATTTAAGCCTCATACATCGAGTGATGAGGCAAACTTCTTTAGAGGAATGGCTTTTTCGGTGAGGATGAAAAGAGGGTGGAACCTATCTGCATTCGCCTCTTACCGATGCTTAGATGCAAGGCTAAATGCGTTAGGCGACACTGCTATTACGTTGCAACAAACAGGCTTGCACCGCACACTAACGGAGATAAGCATGCGCCGATGCTTGGGTAGTCTTACGTGTGGCACGTCTGTAGGTTTAAAAAAGAAACGTTGGGGCATAGAATTGAATGAGTGCATAAATGTTTATGACAAGCCTTTATTCCCCGTAGAGCGACTTTATAATCGTTATTATTTCAGGGGGCAAGTGGCAAATGTAACTTCTGTATCATACTGCATAAATAGCAAGCATGCAGCGGCAAATGGCGAATGTGCCATTGACCATAAAGGCAATATGGCTATTGTTCAAAACCTATTGTACAAGTTCAACTATCTGTCGCATATATCTCTTCAAACCAGATGTTTTTCGCCCAAATTTGTTAGTCTATATGGCCGTCCGTTGCAACAAGGTAGTAGGGTAGCAAACGAGGTGGGGGCAATGCTCAGCACATACCTTTTACTAAACCGAACGATAGAAGTGAGCGGTTATGCAGATGTTTTTATGCATCCAAAACCTACTTATAATGCAGCTTTATCTCATTCGAAGGGGGTGGTTATAAGCGTGCAAACGCTTTATTTGGTGTCGAACGCATGGAACCTTTTGCTACGCTATCAATTAAGGGCTAAACAGTATACACTGACTGCTACTGAAGGCAAAACACTTGAGTATAGAACCACGCATAAGGCCCGTATAGCTTCGGAGTGGAAACAAGCAAAGTTTTGCATAAATGTACAATTAGATGCAAGTGCTTATGCCACACAAACAGGGCAACGGCAGTTTGGATGTATGCTATCATCTCGCGCCACATGGCAACCATCGCATAACTATAATCTGAAATGTTCACTATCAGCTTTCTTTACTGAT
The DNA here is from genome assembly GCA_934255485.1 of uncultured Prevotellamassilia sp. Taxonomy (GTDB): domain Bacteria; phylum Bacteroidota; class Bacteroidia; order Bacteroidales; family Bacteroidaceae; genus Alloprevotella. The sequence goes on from CAKQOG010000013.1 coordinate 13,439, forward strand.
GATTATGAAACACGACTTTATGCTTATCAACCTCAGTTGTTGAGAACAATGAACATGCCAATGTTTTGCTATCATGGTGTGAGTGAAACCATGCTTTTTAATTGGATTATAAAAAGCAACATGGTGCTTTCTATGCGTATATCGTCTATCAAATATTTAAATCGTAAAAGCATTTCATCACGCTTAGACGAAATATCCTCTTCTTGGAAAAATGACCTATCTATACAGATTAGGTGGAGCATATAGGGGATTAAGAGTACTCTGATTTTAATATAAAAATGCGCTAAAGGGTGGCTCTAATTTATGTTTTTTAGAACCACCCTTTAGCGCATATATCTTGTTGCTTATTTGCAGCAGATTACATCTGCTGTGTGCCACCTTCGCCACCTGTTGATGACGAACTATTGTTGCCCTTTATTACGTCGTCGTTTTCGATGCTACGGGCAGTCTTTTTAACCGATGTCTTGAGCGACCCCAGTCGATAACTAACACCTATGCTTAGTCTCATAAGGTCTATGCGACTATCCGAAAGCGAACGGAACACAGGTGTAATAGTTTCGTTGCTGAAGTGGCGGTAGCGACCAATAAAGTTGCCAGCCGAGAGCGTAAACGACAAACGATCTTCTGCTAAGAAGGCCCGGCTGAGACTTAAACTATAGAATAAAAAGCTTGTAGAATTGCCCTGCAGTGTAACTCTTTTTGTGTTACCTCCCATCCAAAGGCCTAGTTTAAAGTGTGCGGGCAAGGTTTGACGAATGCCTCCAAAGATGTCGCCAGCAAAGCCCGAGTTGTGCGCATTAACCATAGTGGTAGCTTTATAATCGGAGTAACTAATCGAAGCATTGAGGTTGATGCTGGTTGATAGTCCGATGGACCAGTTCAAAAAGGTAGACAACGTTGTAATCTTTGAGTGCTGAAAGTTTCCATAGGTGGTGTTGGTTACACCATTGTCTACAAAGCTATACTTAGCCATGCCATTGTTTGAGAATGCGTAGGTGAGCGAGGCGTTCAGCGTGAGTTTGGGGCTGAATGTACTAAACGTGAGGTTAAGGTTGTGACCGCGCTCGCTTGTTAAGTTAGGATTGCCATAACTCACCATTTCGGGGGTATAGCTCACGCGATAGGGAGACAAAAAACTAATGTCGGGGCGCCCTATACGCATATTGTAGCCAGCTTTAATGAGCATGCTGGGCTTAATGTTGTAACCCACGCTTACAGATGGAATCCAGTCGTTTAGTTGCTTGCTAAATGCACTGCGTTTGCCATCGGGATAGGTGGCGCGAATGTGGTAGTACTCATAGCGTTGTCCAACCATGGCAGCCCAATTGCCCACTTTAAGATTGTATTCAGTATAGGCAGCAGTAATGTCACCCTTGTTTCGGTAGCGCAAGGAGTTGTTTTCATCGAGCGTATAGTCGGCGTCTGAAGCACCAGCTTCGCGTGCATATTCCTTGCTATTGCTGCGGTTAATACGGTCTATATATTTAGCACCCACCGAGAGGGTGTGTTGGCGCTTCTTATCAAGTGGAGTGGTGAAATCAACCTGTGCCGTATGCTCATAACTCAGTTGGTCAGGGTCGGTTTTAAGGTCGCGTAGTCCGTAGTTTTCGGGCAAATGCTGCATATCGTAGTTGGCTGTTTCAGACTTAGTTCCTTGTGGACTATAGTCGTAGCGATACGAAAGAGTAATGCGCCTATCTTCGGCAAAGGTGTGCTGATAGTCAGTAGAGGCATTGATGCTTTGATAGAGCGATTTGTTGAACGAGTGCGTGCGATAACTATAGATATCATCCCCCGATATGTTTTGCATTGCCGACATCGATTGGGTGGTGTTGCGCCCATTCCACCCGTGAATGCCAGCCGAAACACTCAGCAAATCTTTCTTTGAAAATTCGTAGCTTGCATCGAGCGAACCGAACTGGAAAATGCCATGTCCCGTATCTTTTCCATCGGAATAGAATAAGTGGTTTACGTCGTCGTCAAAAACTTCGCGCTCTGTATGTGTGGTCTTCTTACCCTGTTTATTATAGCCAGTACCATAGTGTGCTGATAGCATAAATTTGCCAAACTGCGCCATACCAAAGAGCGAACCCATGCCACCGCGATTGCCTCCATTGGCATTAACAGTAAGCGAATATCCCGACGTGCTACTTGTTTGGTTGGTAATAATGTTAAGCACACCAGCCACGCCTTCAGCGTCGTATTTAGCACCAGGGTTGGTTATCACCTCAACCTTTTGTATGGCAGATGCTGGATAAGCCTTGAATATCATAGAAGGATTAGCACTCATCATGGGGTTGGGCTTGCCGTCTACATATACCTTGAAACTTGAGTTTCCATTTACCTTGATGTTGTCTTCGCCGTCTACAGTAACCATAGGCACTTTGCGCAGCATATCGAGTAGTGAGTTGGTTTTAGCATCAGGATCTTCGGCCATGCTATAGGTCATTTTGTCTATCTCAGCCTTTACCAATGGACGTTGTGCGGTAATGGTTGCTGTGCCCAAGGTTGAGTTGTATTCCTTTATGTACAAGGTGTCAGTATTCACCATGAGGTGGGCAGCATCAAACGTAATTGTGCGGCGTAATGGCGATTTTCCAAGCGACACCCATTCAGCCTGGTATGTGCCCAATTTGGGTGCAGCAATACTGAAATGCCCATTGGTTTGTGTGGTAGCTACCTTAATAATTTTTCCGTTTTCGAGCAGGCGGACGGTGGCGAATGGTTCTGGCTCATGTGTAATAGAGTCGCACAATACGCCGCTTAGTACATATTTCTGCGGTTTAACTTGTTGTGCGTATCCAGTAGATGCTACACTGGTAAATAGTAACAAACAAAGGGAACTTATTTTCATTTTTTTTAGGTAATATACGTTCTATATTAATTGGCAACAAACCTTTTTTGATGGTATAGTAAAGCGCCAAACGACTGCAAAATTACGAATAACCGAAGTAGAAACATACAAAAAAACGTTTTATAACATATAATAAACGAAAAAATTAGTACATTTGTGTTTTAGTGACACTTAACTCCCCCTTGTTGTATGGACACACCGAATACACTCAATAATAAAGCCTTGAGCACTCAAGAAGAAAAGGACGAACAGATGATAAGCGCAGCTTTTCAGCATCTGCTCGATACATATTTGGCCTCTAATCACCGAAAGAAGGTAGACATCATTACCAAAGCTTTCAACTTTGCAAAGGAGGCACACAAAGGTGTGCGCCGGCGGTCGGGTGAGCCTTATATTCTTCACCCTATTGCTGTGGCACAAATTGCTTGTGGCGAGATAGGACTTGGCTCAACGTCGATTTGTGCTGCATTGCTACACGATGTTGAAGAGGACACCGACTATACCAACGAGGATATTTGCAATCTTTTTGGTCCTAAGATAGCCAACATTGTGGAGGGTGTAACCAAGATTTCGGGAGGCATATTTGGCGATCGTGCTTCGCTTCAGGCCGAGACATTTAAGAAGTTGTTGCTAATGATGAGCGACGACATAAGGGTTATACTCATTAAAATCTCCGACCGCCTACACAACATGCGTACACTATCGAGTATGCTGCCCTCAAAGCAGTATAAAATTGCTGGTGAGACGCTATATATCTTTGCTCCAATTGCCGACCGCTTGGGATTGAATAAGATAAAAACAGAACTTGAAAATCTTAGTTTCAAGTATGAACACCCCGAAGACTACCAATCTATTGTGCAGAAGTTGGAGGATAGCCACGTTGAACGCGATGCAGTGATAGAGAATTTTACTCCTGCCATACGCGAAAAACTCGATGCTATGGGAGTGAAATACACCATAAAGGCACGCATTAAAAGCCCTTATTCTATATGGTGTAAGATGCAGAAAAAGCACATTCCATTCGAAGAAGTATTCGACATCTTAGCCATACGCATAGTGTTTGTACCCTCCGACCGCAAACTCGAAAAGGATGAGTGTTTCCGCATATATTCTGCGCTTACAGAAATCTACAAGCCCCATCCCACGCGCTTCCGCGATTGGCTTTCAAACCCCAAGACCAATGGCTATCAGGCCCTTCACAACACCTTTATGTCGAAACAAGGCAAGTGGATAGAAGTGCAAATACGCTCTGATCGCATGGACGATATAGCCGAGGTAGGATTTGCTGCCCATTGGAAATATAAAGACAAGGATGCTGAATATGACGAGAACGAACTCGACAAGTGGCTCGACTCAATTAAGGAAATTCTTGATGATCCTCAGCCCGATACGCTCGACTTGTTAGACAACATAAAACTCAACCTTTATGCATCCGAGATCATGGTGTTTACGCCCAAAGGCGACCTAAAAACCATGCCAAAGGGGGCTACAGCACTCGATTTTGCTTATAGCATACACTCGTTTGTAGGTTCGCATTGTTTTGGTGCAAAGGTTAATCATCGACTTGTGCCCTTGAGTTATGTGCTTAAGAGTGGCGACCAAGTAGAGGTGCTTACATCGCGCACACAACATGTGCAAGCCGAATGGCTCAACTTTGCCACAACAGCTAAGGCAAAAGCAAAAATTCAAGCCGTTCTGCGTCGTGAAAGTAGAGAAAAACAAAAACGAGGTGAAGAAATCTTACGCACGTTCTTGGCAAACAACGACATAGAATATAGCAACGCCATAGTAGACAAACTTCGCCAACACTACAATGTGCTATCCAACGATGAGTTGTTGTTTAATCTTGGCGATGAAAAACTGGAACTTAATAGTGCTACCATTGATTTTCTGCATGGGCGTTCGGCTACAAACAAAGGTTGGCGTCGGTTTATACCTTCGTTTATGGGTAGTAAGAGTACAGAAGTATCGCATACCCCAACAACAACAGAAATCAATGATAAAGAGTGGGTTAAGAACCTTAATCGTAAGGAAATACTTGTGCTCAATGAGGAAGTGTTGCGCAAATGTACCTTTGCCAAGTGTTGTTCACCCATACCTGGCGACGATGTTTTGGGCTATATCACCGACGACGGCACGCTGCAACTGCACAAGCGTAGTTGCGATGTGGCAGTGAAACTCAAAACGCGCTATGGCAACAATATCATAGCTTGCCAATGGGATACACATAAGATAATGCTCTTTGATGTGCAAATAGAGGTGCGTGGTGTAGACTCTCAAGGAGTGCTTTATGCCATTGCTGATGTGCTACACAAACTTACTCATTTCAATGTGAAACATATCACTATCGACACCAATGATGGCATATTTGATGGGCGTCTTACGCTTTCGGTATTCGATACCGACGATGTGGCCAATGTGTGTGAACAGCTCATGAAGATTGAGAATGTAACAATGGCTGTACGTGTTTAAGTATTATAGAGTGGGTGTTCAAAAAAATCATTTTGAACACCCACTCTCTATAATAAGCCAATTCGTCATATTTCGTTTGTTTGCAAACATAAAATGCAACGACTCATTTTTTTGAAATATGAGAAAATATTATTAATCATTGATTATCAATGGTTTGTAAAAAATAGTATGCTGCATTCCTTTATAAGGATACGTATTCTTGTTGCCTAATAAAGCCTTTATAAGGTTGCAAGGATACGTTAGTGAGCACACAAGGATACGTATCCTTGCATTATTATAACACGTTTGTTGGATTGCTTGATATGTTTTTGAGGTAGAAAAGCAAGGGCGTGTAAATTAAAATGTTACAAATTTTACTCTATTTTAAAAGTTCAAAATGTCAATAAATGTTCACAAAATGAGCTGTCTATACACCTATATTTAAACACAAAAAAGGCGACATCTTCGTGCAAGAAAATGTCGCCTTTTTCGTATCTCTCAAATTATCAATCGCCAAAGCCAGGACCGCCGAAACCGCCCATGTTCATGCCGTTGCCAGGCATTCCAGGCATCTGCCTATTGCTCCCTTGACGGCGGAAACCTTGTGGCATAGCAGGGCGAGCTTGTTGGCCAAAGATGCTTAATAGTTGTTGTGGAGTGAGTTTCTCTTTAAAACGGGCAAAGTACGCACGTTTTAGCGCAATCTCCTTTTCTTCGTTGTCGAAAATGGTTTCGATGCGTTGCAAAGCTTCGGCATCAGTCAGTTTGTTAGAATCTTTTGTTTTGCTATCAGCCTTTTCGTCTTTGCCCTGCTTTGTGGGCATGCCCAGATGCTTTACAGAGCGCAAAGTATCTTGGTATTCGGCGTAGAGAGGGATAAACCAAGCTTGCGTGTTGTCGTCGAGTTTTAGCTCAGTAGCCTTGCGAGTAGCCATGCGTGTGCTCATCTCCTTGCGGTCGGTTGGAGCTGCATTATTAGTTTTCTTGTCGCGAGCAGACACACTCATGCCCGAGCCTAAAGTAAGCGCTACCAGTAGCGCAATCATTGTACGTTTCATCATTATTTAAATTTATGTAATTTATTAAAAATCAGTACTTTGGTAAAACAACTTTTGTTTTGTTGCCCTACATTATTATGACCTTATGATATGCCATAAGTTAAAGTAAGTTCGACGAAACGACTAATTTTGTAGACAATCTGTTGCTTTTTTTCAGCAGAAAAGCGGCTCGCATTAAGCAATAACCACTAACTTTGTCGTTCGAAATAAATTAGACTCTTTAAAGAATATGATAAATAAAATAATAGACACAGCTTTGCGTGCAGGTCACGCAATTATGGATATATACACGCATCCCGATACCGATTGGCAGGTAGAACGTAAGGCCGATAATTCACCTCTAACGCTTGCCGACAGACGCTCGCATCAAGTGATTGCTGAGGCTCTGAAAGACACCAATATACCCCTGTTGAGCGAAGAAGGTGCTCACTTGCCTTACAACGAACGAAAGGCATGGAACAAGTTGTGGATAGTAGATCCACTCGATGGCACAAAAGAGTTTTTGAAGCGTAATGACGAGTTTACTGTGAATATCGCATTGGTAGAGAATGGTGTACCCGTTATGGGAGTAGTGTATGCTCCAGCCAAGCAATTACTCTATTATGGCGAGAAGGATAAGGGGGCTTTTGCAGCCGTAGTAAATGGTGATAAAGAGATTGATAATCTGCATGCAATACCCTCAAAAGAGTCTTATAGCGGAAGACCTTATAGGGTTGTTGCATCGCGCTCTCACTTATCAGCAGAGACCGAAACATTTATAAACAACTTGCGCCAACAACATCCCAACTTAGAGTTGGTAAGTGCTGGTTCATCGCTCAAAATATGTTTGGTGGCAGAGGGTAAAGCCGATGTTTATCCACGCCTTGCACCAACAATGGAATGGGATACAGCGGCAGGTCATGCAGTGGCATTGGCTGCAGGCAAAGAGGTGGTATATGCATCAGATGGTGCGCCCTTGCATTATAATAAAGAAGACTTACACAACCCATATTTCATCGTAAAATAGCATAAAATTCGTATAAACACTATGCAACCATTATTTGTAATCATTGTATTAGGCTGTGTCGTTCTGGCTCTTATTAAAGACAGAATGCGCCCTGGACTTGTGCTTTTTTCGGGTGCTGTGGTGTTTATGTGTGCAGGCATTTTATCGCCCAAAGAATTGCTCGAAGGCTTTGCCAATAAGGGCATGATAACGGTGGCAATGCTCTTTCTTGTGAGCGAAGGCGTACGTCGCTCGGGACTGCTCGAGGCGTTGCTCAAAAAGCTACTTCCACATCAAGGCAAAACGGGGATACGTGAGGTGCAAAGCCGAATGCTCCCCGTTGTGGCTACTATTTCGGCTTTTCTCAACAATACTCCTGTAGTGGTAATATTCGCTCCAATGATTAAGCGTTGGGCTGAGAAACATGGTGTGGCAGCAACCAAATTACTAATTCCACTATCGTATGCCACAATTCTTGGAGGTGTATGTACATTGATAGGTACAAGTACAAATTTGGTTGTTCATGGCATGGTGATAGATGCTGGTTTTCAAGGCTTTAGTATGTTTGAATTGGGGAAAGTAGGTATCATTATAGCTTTTGTAGGCTTACTTTACCTTTGGCTTTTCTCTTCTCGTTTGCTCCCAACTGAGCGCAATAGCAAGGATGACGAACTTGCAGCAAACGCCACAATTGGACGCGGCTTATATCGTGTAGAGGCTGTGTTAGGTGCGCGTTTTCCTGCTATAAATCGTAAGATCGTCGATTTTGACTTTAAACGTAAATATGGGGCAGACATACTTGAACTAAAGCGTGGCGGTGTTACCATGATTATGCATGACATGCGCCACGAGCGTTTTCACGAAGGAGATACCTTGGTGTTGCTTGCAAACGACGACTTTATGCACAACTGGGGAGACTCTTCTTTCTTCTTAATGGTATCAAACGGCAAAGAGCAAGATTTTAAAATGCCACGGTGGAAGTGCTGGTTATCAGTAGTACTGCTTCTGCTCATGATTATTGGTGCAACAGTGGGCGAGTTGCCTGCCGTGAAAGCAGCGGCACCACGTATGCATCTCGACATGTTTTTCTTTGTGAGCGTTGTCACCATTATTATGGCATGGCTCAATATATTTCCTGCACGCAAATATACCAAATTTATATCGTGGGACATTCTCATCACCATAGCGTCGGCTTTTGCTATTAGTAAAGCCATGCAAAATTCTGGTATGGCTGATATGGTGGCACAATTCACGTTGGAACTCAGTAAGTGTAATAGTCCAGTTGTGCTATTGGCAGTGATGTTTATTATCACCAACATCTTTACAGAATTAATGACTAACAATGCTGCCGCAGCATTGGCTTTCCCTATATCGTTGAGCTTGGCAGAGCAGATGGGCGTTAGTCCGATGCCATTTTTTGTGACCATCTGTATGGCTGCATCTGCAAGTTTCAGCACACCGATCGGCTATCAAACCAACTTAATAGTGCAGGGTATAGGCAATTATCGTTTTGCAGACTTTGTTAGGGTAGGGTTGCCTCTCAACATAATTTCTCTTATTATCACGGTGTTGATTGTTCCGCTTATTTGGCCATTTTAACACATCGCATGGACATATATGTGCGTTGATATTCAATGTATAGCTACGCACTGAACATCTTATTTGTAGAACAGTATTTATATTTATCTCTGTTATGAAAAAGATAATCAACCCATTCTTGCATCTTGAGGGCTACAACTGCTTTGGTTGTGCTCCCAACAACCCTTTAGGCGTAAAACTTGAGTTTTATGAAGATGGCGATTACATAGTGTCACAATGGAAACCATCGTCCAATTATCAAGGATGGCTTAACACGCTTCATGGTGGCATTCAAAGCGTGCTACTCGACGAAATATGTGGTTGGGTGGTTATGCGTAAACTGCAAACGGGGGGTGTTACATCAAAGATGGAAACTCGCTTTTTGCGTCCAATCAGCACCAATGATAGTGTGCTCACGTTGCGTGCTCACATCATAGAACAACGTCGGAACATTGTGCAGATAGAGGCCACGCTTTCTGATTCGGCAGGGCTTGTTTGCACGCGTGCTGTATGTACTTACTTTGCCTTTCCGCAAGAGAAAGCTTATAGAGATTTACACTTCAAAGGGTGTGAAACAAAAGATTGATACAAATATCTAAATGCTCAATAAAAGTCCTAAAACAATTGTATTTCAATAGTTTTAGGACTCTTTCTTAAATAGATTTTTGTAAATATGTTGCATCAATTATTAAATATGTTGCATCATCGTATTTTTATAAATAATTGCAACAAATCTGTTAGCAGTGTAGGTGACTCACATATTAATTTTGCAGCGTGAAAAATGAATGAGGCAGTTGGCTTGTTAAGAGCATCTTGACAATGGTTCAACTCCATTAATCAACACAACAAAACTATGTGCAAGTCTTGAAAAAAAGAACTTGCAAACAAACTAAGCAACTATTTGCTTGCAATGCGACATACGCTAATGTATTATGTCTGTTACTCAGCAGGCGCACTTAAGAAACACACAACACTCTACGGAATGGACTAGTGTTGAGAATGTTTTTTAATGGGCTAACACAGATGCCTTGCAAAATTCATTTTACACAAACATAATAAGCAAAACGATTACAGAATGGTGATATACCATCTAAATTAATAAAGATATCTCATTCATAATAGGTTTAGGTTATTGAGACTCGGAATAATAAAGGTTGTTAAGGAAAGAATAGGCGAAGCGTAATCATTTTCCGAGTTGTGATTACACTTCATAAGCATAATGATGCTTAGCATTTTAATAGGTAATGTTGAAGCTATTATGCCGATCACCCCCGATGACGTGAGTCGTTGGGGGTGATTGTTTATGTGCATATTGGCCATGGTATGCAGAGTTTTAATCCGAAAAAATAAAGAAATCACTTAAAACTTCTGAATTTTGAATATTTGAATACCACATTACTCTTAGCTTTCAAGCAAAATATTGTAACTTTGCTTCTCTTAGTGGACATAGCCATTACTATAGCTAATGGCATGCTCATTACTAAAATGCTTTGAAGATAAAATTTTATGATAGACATATTTATTTTGGTAGTAGTGCTATGGGCCATTTTTAATGGTTGGAAAACGGGGGTTATAAAAGAGGTTACCTCGACCATAGGCACATTGTTGGGACTTTTAATAGCAGCTACATGTTACTCTGCATTTGGCGAGTATTTGGCAGTAAACGGCTCTGAAACCAATATGGTAACAAGCATCATAGCTTTCTTCTTGCTTTGGATAGTTGTACCTATTGTGTTAGGATTTGCAGCCAATGTAATAACACACTCACTCAAAGGTATGCAGTTGGGAATGCCCAACTCTATACTGGGAGCATTGATAAGCGTTGTTAAATATCTTATTATTCTGAGTTGTGTACTTAATGTGATGCAAAGTCTTAACATCCTTAACACAGAAAAAGCAAAAAACTCTCACTTGCTATCGCCAGTAACAGGAGCACTACAAGTGTTCTTTCCAGAGGACACCACAAAGGTATCGACCCCTGATACAACTCGCACAGCTACACCAGATACCATTTGGGTAGACATGACCAAAAAGCAGAAGAAATAGCTAAACGCATTGACTATGACTAACGAAAACGAACTTGTAAAAGAAATAGCTGATAAAAAATACGAATATGGGTTTACAACCGATGTTCATACTGAGATTATAGATCGCGGACTTAACGAAGATGTTATACGTACTATATCACAGAAGAAAGGCGAGCCTGAATGGATGCTTGATTTCAGACTAAAAGCTTTTCGTTATTGGCAAACACTCGAACAGCCTGATTGGGGACATGTAAATCTTCCTCAAATAGACTACCAAGCCATTTCCTACTATGCTGACCCTACTAAGAAACAAAAAGATGAGGGTAAAAAAGAAATAGACCCAGAGTTGATGAAAACATTCGACAAACTGGGCATTCCTCTTGAAGAGCGTATGCAATTGGCGGGGGTGGCTGTAGATGCAGTGATGGACTCGGTAAGTGTTAAAACCACCTTTAAGGAGAAACTGCAAGAGAAGGGTATCATTTTCTGCTCAATATCTGAGGCAGTGCGCGAGAACCCCGAACTTGTACGCAAATATTTAGGCTCGGTAGTGCCTTATCGCGACAATTATTTTGCGGCACTTAACAGTGCAGTATTCTCAGATGGCTCGTTTGTTTATATACCTCGTGGTGTACGTTGCCCCATGGAACTATCTACCTATTTCCGTATCAATGCACGCAATACGGGACAGTTTGAACGCACTCTCATCGTATGCGACGATGGAGGCTATGTAAGCTATCTTGAGGGCTGCACAGCACCTATGCGCGATGAAAACCAGTTGCATGCAGCAATTGTAGAGATAGTTGTAAACGAAAATGCTGAGGTTAAATATTCTACCGTGCAAAACTGGTATCCTGGTGATAAAGAAGGTAGAGGCGGTGTGTATAATCTTGTGACTAAGCGCGGACAACTGCGTGGTGCAAACTCTAAACTCTCTTGGACACAAGTTGAGACGGGTTCTGCTATCACTTGGAAATATCCCTCGTGTGTGCTCATGGGTGATAACTCACAAGCCGAGTTCTACTCAGTAGCCGTTACAAACAACCACCAAGAAGCAGATACTGGCACCAAAATGATACATATTGGTAAAAACACCCGTAGCACCATTATATCTAAAGGTATCTCTGCAGGTAAGAGTCAAAACTCCTATCGTGGTTTGGTAAAGGTGGGCTCTAAAGCAAGTGGTGCACGCAATTACTCATCGTGCGACTCTTTGTTGCTCGGTTCTGAATGTGGTGCACACACATTTCCTTATATTGATGTAGCAAATCCCGATTCAACAGTAGAGCATGAGGCAACTACTTCTAAAATATCTGAAGACCAATTGTTATATTGTAACCAGCGTGGCATACCAACCGAAGATGCTGTATCACTCATTGTGGGTGGATACGCCAAGGAGGTTATCAACAAGTTGCCTATGGAGTTTGCAGTAGAAGCAACCAAATTACTCAGCGTATCGCTCGAAGGTAGTGTGGGATAAAAGGTAATATAAAGTATAGTTTACTCCCCTTATAAAAGTTTAATAAAATGGTAACTATAAGCAATGAACATCTGCAAGTTAAAATAAGCACCAAGGGTGCAGAAGTGCAGAGCATTAAAGACATCAAAACGCAACAAGAATATATTTGGAAAGGTGACGAAAAGTGGTGGAGTGGCCATTCACCCATACTCTTTCCAATAGTTGGTGGAATGTGGAATGGTGTATGCCACGTTGATGGGCAAGAAATCTCTATCCCCAAACATGGTATTGTGCGCCGTGCAGAATGGACTATCGTTGATGTACAACCCTCTCAAGCAACGTTGGCTATCAATAGCACAGTAGGCTCGTTCAAGACCTTCCCCTTTGCCTATCATCTTGAAGTAACATATTCACTTAACGAACGCAAGCTTACAGCTTCTTTTAAAGTAACCAATCTAAGCGGTTGCAACCTTTGGTTTCAGTTGGGTGGGCATCCAGCAATATCCCTACCAGGATGGAGCGAAAGAGACACTATCGATGGCTATCTAAAAATTGAAGGACAAACTCAGCATGTGCTTAGAGCAGGCGAGCAAGGTTGCCTTGAGCCCGAACAATACCCTGTACCACTCAACGAACAAGGACTTATACCCATTTGCGTAGACACCTTTAGCAACGAAGCTCTTATCTTCGACGAAGGCCAAGTAAAAGCAGCAACCATCCTTGATAAAAATAGCCAACCAGTGGCACGTGTTGAGAGTAGTTCTCCCGTATGGCTCTTTTGGCAACCACAAGGAGTTCACACACCATTCGTGTGCTGCGAGCCTTGGTATGGCTTGTGCGATCACCAAGACTTTGATGGTCCTATAGAGAAGCGCCCCTATATAAATTGCGCCCATAGCAACGAAACATGGCAAGGATACTATACAGTAGAAGTGTTCTAAAAGCCTTTGTCCTACATAAAAAGCCTTAAAAACAAGTAAGTTTTGTAACTTTTTGTAGTTTTCGTTTTGAACTTCAAATACCAAAAACTAACTTTGCCCCACAATTTAAACATACATACAAAAATGCTTAAAAAATTATTGACGCTTGTGCTATTCATAGCACCATTAAGCCTGTGCGCTCAAAAGTTCGCTCACTTTGACTATTCTGCTATCATGCAAGCAATGCCTGAAGCAAAAACTGCACAAACAGAGCTTGAAGGCCTTTACAAACAGTATCAAACTGAGATAGAAGGCATGCAGAAGGAACTTCAAACCAAAGCAGAGAAGTACCAAAAGGAGGACACTGACGCAACTCCTGCTAACATCAAGGAACGTCATCAACAAGAGTTGCAAGACATGTATCAACGTCTTCAACAAGCACAACAAGACAATTCAGACAACCTTCAGAAGGAGCAAACAAAGAAGATGCAACCCATCATCCAGAAGGTGCTCAATGCAGTTAATGCGGTAGCACAAGAAGGTGGTTACGTTTATATCGTAGACGAAAATGCATCTCAACAAGCAGGTGTATTCATCAACAAAACTATTAGCACCGACGTTACATCAAGCGTAATGAAGAAGCTTGGCATCACTGCTACTCCTGCTGCTGCAAAGGCAACAACTGCTCCAACAGCAAAGAAATAATAGTGCACTATTCATAATTTATCAATAATTAGCGAAGTCATAGTTTTTGCTACAAAAACTAAGATTTCGCTTTTTTATTTCTCCTTATAGGGTTCTGCATATAAATATCAATTCTAATCCCATTAATCATCATTACAACCAATAAAGGCATAGCCTTTAAAGTTCAATTAAGGCCCAATTAAAAGCCAAAATACCTTTTTTTCTTCCATTTCCTTTGTCAATTAAAACATATTTACTACTTTTGCATCATAAACAATGCGCCTGTGGCGAAATTGGTAGACGCGCTAGACTTAGGATCTAGTGTTTCGCGACGTGTAGGTTCGAGTCCTATCAGGCGCACAGAATAAAATCCTAACTGCTTAACAATAAGCGGTTAGGATTTTTGCTTTTTATGAAGTTGCAAATATTATTCTTTTTTTGTGTGATTATAGCATTATATAAGCTAATTTATCATTTTGTATGCATACGTAAATTAGCTATTGCAAAATGCACGTTATGGTGACATTTTATGTCATAAAGTATTTTATTAGCGAGTTTGTTATTAAAAAAAGCTATAGTTTCTTTCAGATAAAGTAAAATAAGGTAATTTTGCTTCTATCTTTCCCTATTATGACCTTTATATGAGAGTAAAATTATATTGTTTTTTTCTCTTAATTGTGCAAATTATTGTGCTATCGTCTTGTCACAATAAGAGAGAAACGTATTGTATAGGCGTGTCGCAAAATAGTTCTGATGCATGGAGTAGGCAGTTGAACCACGAAATGCGTCGTGAAGCATGGATTAACAAGGATGTGCAACTCAACATATGCATCGCAAACGACGACAACAATTTACAGATACACCAAATAGATAGTTTGGTGAGAGAGGGCATAGACCTACTTGTGGTATCGTCAAACGAATCTGAGGCACTCAATAGTATTATCGACAAGGTGATGAAACAGGGTATACCTGTTATCTTAACCGACCGCCGAATGGCTGTTAAGAGCAACTATACGGCTTATATAGGTGCCGACAACCGCAGTATAGGTCGTGACATTGGCTTGTATGTAGCCAAAGAACTTAAGGGCAAGGGCACCTTGCTTGAGCTCACGGGCAACCTTGATGGTACTGTTGCTTCCGAACGTCACAAGGGTATGAACGATGCTTTGAGTAAAATGCCCGACATTCATACCCTGGCTATGGTCGAAGTGGGATGGGAGGGACCACGTATTTATCAACAAATGGATTCTATCTTTAAGCGTGGCATCATCCCCGACATAATCATTGCCCCTAACGACCGTACGGGTGTGCGTATACATGAGATAATCAGTCATTTAGGACATCGAAATATAAGAATTGTAGGTGTGGATGGCCTTTCAGGACCTAATGGTGGACTCGACAATGTGGAGCAAGGCAAGCTAAAGGCTTCGTTTCTTTATCCAACTGGAGGCGATAAAGTGATACAAACCGCTTTGCGCATACTACGTCATGAGCCTTATGATCGTAACACGCAATTGCGTTCGGCTATTATCGACGAAAGCACTATGCGTGCTTTCAGTATGCAGCGTGATTTGATGCAAGAGCGCGACCAACGTATCAATCTGCTTGGTACGCTTGTGGACAAATCGCTTTCGCGCAACACTATGCAAGATATGTTGCTCTTTGCATGTATGGTTATCATTGTGCTTATAGGTGTGGTTATGGGTATGGGTATACGCTCTTATAACAATACGATAAAACGAAACGAGAAACTCAATCGTCAGAAGATAAAACTTGAGCAACAACATGATGAGATGGTTAAGATGGCTAAGGAATTGGAGGAGAGCACACAGAGCAAACTCACATTCTTTAGCGAAGTGTCGCACGATTTACGCACACCACTCACCCTCATCTTGGCTCCAACAGAACAATTGTTGCAGCAATCAGCACAGTTCACCCCCGAACAGCGCAACCTCTTGCAGATGGTACGTTCGAATGCCGACATCCTCTTGCACCTTGTGCAACAAGTGCTTGATTTTAGAAAATTCGAGGTGGGGCAACTCCGGCTCAACCTTTCGCGCATACGTATTGATAAGGAATTGGTGCAATGGTGCAAGCCTTTCGAGGTAGTGGCACGCAAAAGGATGATACGCCTAAATGTTTCGTGTCAGCCTATTGATAACGACAATTTATATGAGGCCGATGTAGATATGCGCAAGGTGGAAAGTGTGGTTTATAACCTCTTGACCAATGCCTTTAAGTATACCCCTGAGGGGGGCAAGGTAAACGTAAAATGCCGTATAGACAAATCACTTCAAAACGCACGGGAAACGTGTTTTGTAATTGAAGTTGAAGATACAGGCAAGGGGATAGAGAGCGACAAGCTACCTCATATATTTGAGCGTTATTACCAAACAGACATCAACCACGATGGTTCAGGCATTGGTCTTGCCACGGTAAAGGCTTTTGTTGAACTGCATGGTGGAACTATTAAGGCCGAGAGTACCACAGGCGTAGGTTCGCGTTTTATAGTTAGCATACCCATGCACCAATCTGCCGATGCTTCAAAACTTACAACTAAAGGCATAGAGGCCAAAGAAACTAAGCAACCTATCGAAAATAGCGAAGCTCACACCTCTTTTGTTGCAAATGGCATAGACGATAAAAAGATGGATTTTGCCAAAATTTCAACAAATGATAACGAAGTATTGGCTACCGAGTCAGATGCTAAACCCATTGTATTGGTGGTAGACGACAATGCCGACATACGTGCGTATATACATCAATTACTGCAAGATGAATATACTGTAGAGGAGGCTTCTAATGGACAAGAAGGGTTAGACAAAGCACGCCAACTCATGCCCGACATCGTGGTATGCGACGTGATGATGCCAGTTATGGATGGTTTGGCATGTTGTAAACACCTAAAGGAGGAGTGGCAAACATCGCACATCCCAGTGGTGCTACTCACTGCTTGCACACTCGACGAGCAGCGTGCCGTTGGCTATCATTGTGGGGCAGATTCATACATCAACAAGCCATTTACTCCCGACATGTTGCGCATACGTCTGCGCAACATTCTCGACAATCGCCGACGCATGAAGGCCTATTTCAGCGAAAAAGGCATAACAGATGCCAACGAAATAAGTGCTCCTGATAAAAACTTTGCAGAGCGTTTCAAGGCTATTGTTGAGGCTAACATAGCTTCGCCCAATCTTTCTGTTGAGGATGTAGCCTTGCAACTTGGTATGGGACGCACACAGCTTTATCGCAAACTCAAGTCGCTCACGGGGCTTTCGCCCATTGAGGTAGTACGTACCATTCGCCTTAAAAAGGCGGCAGAACTCTTGGCTCGTACCGACAAGAGTGTGTCGGAGGTGGCCTACGAAGTAGGCTTCTCATCTGTTAGCTACCTATCGAAATGCTTTAAGGATTACTTTGGTGTTAATCCCAAGGATTATAAGTAGACACGTTCATACATTTTGTAAGTGGTTATTTAAAATCCCTATCAATTGATGCAGAATATTAGCGCGTAAGTCGATGTCGGATGCTTGCATAATATATGATGCATTAGCATCGCAAACCACCCATCCGATGTCGTTCTTATATCCCCTATTAACAAATGAAACCGCCATGGCAATGTGTCATGGCGGTTTCTTCTTTAAAAACTCAATGAATGAATTCCTACGGATTATTTATCAGAATCCATGTAGCCCCAAATACTTGAAGCTGGTTGTTGGTTTTTGTTCGACAATGCTGCCGAACTCGCGTTATAAGTAGCATAAAAGTGGTGCGACGGCATTGAATTGCTGCTTGCACCATACTTTGACTTTTGTATTGATTTAAGAATAGGTGTAGTGCTGCTGCCATGCTACGGCTCTTCTGTAGCAATTATGCGTATTTAGTTGGCGTATCACGGCCGTGATACGCATGTATCATGCCCACGATACGCACGTATCACGCCCACGATACGCGCGTATCACGGCCGTGATACGTGAACAACATTCGAATGGTTAGATTGGTATAATGCGGTTTATGATTAATAATCAATGAGTTATGGTGAAATAAAATGCAAAACTGAAACGAGTAAAAATGCAGAAAATAAATCGGTTATAATCAATAGACAGTTGTTGTATAAAAATACAAGGTAAAAATTAGACAAGGCATAAAGAAAAATCCTTAATTTTGCACATCAAGAGCCAGCAAGACATTTCTCTATACATTATATATAGGTATAGCTCTACATGGCTTGTTCCCTAAAAATATTATTCCTAAAAAATGCTCAATTTACCGCTTATATATAAAGCCATTGGTACATTGCTCCAACTTGAAGCATTGCTGATGGCTATATGTTGGGGTATAGGGGTGTGGTTTCACGAGCCAAATTATTTCACCTTTGCCCTTCCTGTGCTTGTGGCTTTTGTCATAGGCACTATGCTACGTTTTTTTGGTCGTCATGCCGAAAATCGCATGGGGCGCCGTGATGGTTTTTTGATAGTATCGCTCACGTGGGTGGCATTCTCGGTGGTGGGTATGCTTCCGTTTATGGTGGGTGGGGTGCAACCGCGTATAGCTGCAGCCTTTTTCGAAACCATGTCGGGGTTTACCACAACAGGTGCAACAACCTTTTTCGACATCGACTCCTTGCCACGCTCCATCCTTTTGTGGCGTAGCATGACGCATTGGATAGGCGGTATGGGTATTGTGTTCTTTACCATAGCAATATTGCCCAACATGGGTGGGGGCGAGCTAAAGTTGTTCTCGGCTGAGGCCACTGGGCTGAAGATAGGCAAACTGCATCCACGCATTAGCACCACGGCACGATGGATGTGGAGTCTTTATTTGGCACTTACCGTCACGTGTATGGTGGCATATTTCTTGTGTGGTATGTCGCTATTCGATGCCTTTTGTCACGGACTTGCAACTATCGGAACGGGCGGTTTCTCTACTCACACCGAGAGTATAGCTTGGTTTCACTCTGAGCGCATAGAGTGGGTGAGTACGCTCTTTATGTTTTTGGCAAGCATTAACTGCACTTTGCTCTATTTGTTCTTTGTCAAGCGTCGCTTCCGCGATGTGTTTCACGACGATGAACTTCGGTGCTTTCTTATCATCTTTATAGTATCTGCGTTAGCCATAATGGGCATACAGATATATGCCGATCATGTAGACTTTGCCACAGCCTTGCGCAGTTCGTTCTTCAATGTAGCATCATTGCAAAGCACAACAGGGTTTACCGTTGAGGACTTTATGACCTGGCACCCCACCATTTGGCTCATACTCACCGTTATAAGCATCATTGGTGCGTGTGCTGGCTCAACGAGTGGCGGACTGAAATGTGTGCGTGTGCTCATTGTGTGGCGACTGACCAAAGCCGAATTTAAAAAATTGCTGCACCCACACGCTGTGTTGCCAGTGCGTATTAACCACAGCGTTATCACCTCGCAAATGGCACGCACGGTATTTGTGTTTTTTGTGGTGTATTTTATGCTTATTATGCTCTCCACCTTTTGCATGGTGGCAATGAACCTTCCGTTGCTCGATGCCTTTGGCTTGGCCATATCCTCGTTCTCAAACGTCGGTCCGAGCATGGGCCACTTTATCGGTCCGCTTGGTTCGTGGGGCGAGCTCAACGACACTATCTTGTGGATAAACTCCTTTTTGATGCTTGCAGGACGCCTTGAGATATTCTCTTTGTTGCTACCACTTACACCAGCCTTTTGGCGTGATGAGTAAGGGTAAGTAATAAATAGGTGTTTAATTTTAAAAATTTACTCCAATAGCCCAAACACGTTGATTTTCCTATTCTTTTGCTCGAAATATGCATTAGCCTCTTGTAAGAGTGGATAAATAAACGTACTTTTGCATTCGCAGAACAAAATAGTAGTAGACATTTCTACAATTTAGGTGTGAAAAAACTACATTAGCAGAGATTTATGCTCAATCCTACTTTTATGCGTAGGACAATCTTTTAATGTTTATACATCGTAATTTGTGCTAAGAAATGGCAGAACAAAATAATTCCTATAAGTCGAAATACATAAATCCAATGGAAAAATATACTAATACCCAAGAACAAGCAAATGAAGAGGTTCAGCTCGTACCACTTATGAGACTATGCCTTGAAGAGTTTAAAACTCATTGGTGGTGGTTCTTGCTATCGGTGTTGCTATGTGTAGGTTGTGGCTGGTATTACCAACAAAAACAGCAACGTATATTTCAGCGTCAAGCCGTTATGCTAATCGAAGACGCTGATGCCTCGTCTGTTGGTGGTGGAGCATCAACCTCACGTTCTTCAAAACGTAATGCAATGAACACCCTGCTCGAACTTAACGGTGTGAGTGTTGGCGACAACTTGAAGAACGAAATATTTATTCTCTCTTCAAAACGCTTGATGCTTCGTGTGGTAGAAAAACTACATCTTGATATTGACTATACAATAGAAGCGGGGTTGCACATCAAGTCGCTGTATGGCGACAAAGAATTACCCTTCGAGGTGCTCTTCCAGAGCAAGTGTAAGGGCAAGGCCTTACAAACTTTCAAGGTGACTAAAAAAGATGCCAACACCGTAACGCTTAAAGGCTTGCACGATAAGAAAGGCAACGAATTGCCCGACAAAGACGTGCAATTGGGCCAAATGGTACAAACGCCTTATGGCCAACTCTGTGTGGTAAGAGGCCAACAGTTTGGTGCATGGACTGACGAAACTATAACCGTAAGCCGCATGTCGATTAAGAATGCTGCAACACGCTTTATCGGCGAACTTGCAGTGTCTGAATACGACAAAGAAACTTCGCTTATTGTGCTTAATTGTAGCGACAACAACGTGGAGCGTGCCGACCATATATTAGCCTGCTTATACGACACTTATAAGGAGGATGTGGTAGACAATAAGAACCGCGTGGCACAAAATACAGCTCGTTTTATTGACGAACGCATACAGATTATAGGCCGCGAACTGAGCAGTGTTGAAAACCAATTGGCAAGTTTCAAGAAACGCAACAAGTTGGTTGATTTCACGCAATCATCGCAGATTGTGCTCAATGCAACCAATGATGCACGCCAACAAAGTTTGCAACTCGAAACCCAACTCAATGTGGCTCGCTACTTGAGCGACTATCTGCATAGCCACTCAAACAATCACGACCTCATACCTGCTCTTAACATGCAAGACGCATCGTTTAATACGCAGATAGGCAAGTATAACGACGTGATGAACCAACGCAACCAAATGGTGGCAAACTCGAGCGATAAACAAGCTATTGTGGCAGAACTCGACCGCCAATTGGCACAAATGCGCCAAACTATAGCATCGTCGCTAAAGAGTTACGTAAACTCTATAGAACTCCGTTTGCGCGATGCTCAAGCTAATGAGTCAGCGCTTACTGGACAGGTTTCGGGCGCTCCCGACCAAGAGAAGAAGGGACTCGACATTCAGCGTCAGCAGTCGCTAAAAGAGGCTCTTTATACCTACTTGCTCAACAAGCGCGAGGAGGTAGCATTGCAACAAGCTATCAACGAAGCAAACGTTCGTTTGGTTGAAGGTCCCATTGGTGGCGAAGCCCCCATCAAACCCAAAAGTGCTATGATAATGCTTGTAGCACTGATTATAGGACTGGCTATTCCAACGGCTATTCTTTGGATAAAGCGCATGCTCGATGTAACAGTACATGGCCGAAAGGATATAGAAGACGCAACCACAATCCCCGTGTTGGGTGAGGTGCCTATTGACAAAGATTTCAATGGCGACAACACGCTTATTTCAAGCCTTGCTTCCGATTCGCCTATGGTTGAGGCATTCCGTATTCTACGCTTTGCTTTAGGCTATATGCGACAAAACCCCAAAGTATTGGTTTCTACATCTACTACTCCAGGACAAGGTAAGAGCTTTGTTACACGTAATATGGCCATCATCTTGGCTATGGCAGGCAAGAAGGTTGTGGTGATAGATGCCGATATCCGTAAGCGCACACTTAGTGCAGCATTTCGTCATACAATTGGTTTAACAGCCTATTTGTCGGACGATTATACACAGGTAGGAGACATCATTAAGAAAGATGGAATTTCGAAGGGGGTAGACTTTATCCCAGCAGGACACATGCCACCAAATCCAAGCGAGTTGCTTATGTCAAACCGCTTAGATGAACTCGTGAAACACTTGCGTAGCGAATACGATTATGTATTGTTTGATACAACGCCAATGCTCTCTGTGGCAGATGCAAATATCGTAAATCGTGTGGCAGACTCCACTATTTTTGTGATACGTGTGGGAGTGCAGGAACGTGCTTTCTTGCCCGAACTCGAACATATGTATCAAGATCATCGCTTTAAGTCGTTGAGTATTGTGCTCAATGGGGTAGATCCTGAACGCGGCTATCATGGCTATGGTTATGGTTATGGGTATGCGTATGACAAACGCAGCAAAAGCAAAAAGGTGAAAGGCTTGATTAACCGCATAAGAAGAAAGTAACTTTCACGAAAAAAATATTCAAAGAGGTTTTGTTACATAGTGTACAAAACCTCTTTTTTAGTTTATGGTAGCAGAAAGTAAAGAAAAAAGCGGTTGAATAATCTCAACAAAGATTAAATAGAGCATAAAAATGGCTGAAAACATTTATAAATAAGATTTTGTACGTATTTTTGCAAATTGATATGATATATATGCACCGTAAAGTATAAACCCACATATATGAAAAAACAAACTATCTTGGCGTTGCTCATGGCAACGTTGGCAAATATAATAGCATTTAGCTCGTGCGACTCGTCAAGCGAAGTAACTACTTCAGACCCATCGCGCGACTGCGTTATTACATCGGCTACACTCGGAACCTTGAGACGCACCGTTTCAACAAAAGATACTACCTACGAATATAGCGTGACGGGAGGTGCCTACTTGCTCTATATAGACCAAGTAAACTATAAGGTGTACAATCCCGATTCGTTGCCAATAGGCACACATACAGAAAAGCTTGTGTTTGCTTCAAACGGTTTGGTTTATAGCGGAAATATAGCTATTAAAAGCCTTACATCGGGGCAAGACACAGTGTTTGTTCCTACCGATAGTACAGATTTTAGTGTGCCTCGCGAGGTGACAGTTTATGCTGAGGATGGACAATCAAAGCGCACTTATACCTTCGACATACGTGTTCACAAACAAGAAGGCGATACCATTGAATGGAAACAACTTACGGCAAATCCACTTAGTCCGTTGGCTTCGTTTGTAAAGCAAAAAACACTCATAGTGGGCACAACACTCTATGTGTTTGGACAGCGTGCAGATGGTAAATGTCAGGTGATAGAAACCAACGTGAACACTTCCGACTTTAATAATGCTGCATACTTAAATGGAAGCATGAGTGAGGCTATCGATGTAAAATCGGTGCAGTACGTAAGAGGTAGTTTTTATGCCTTAGCAGGTAATAAATTGGTAAAATCGCAGAGTGCAACTGGTCATTGGGAGGCACAATCTATGCCATATAGCATAGATGCCTTGGCAAGTGCAAGTGGCGATAGTCTTTATGCAATCAGCGATAACCAACTTCTTGCAACAGCCGATGGCACACAATGGAATATCTCAGCTATGGAGCAAGGCGACTCGTTGCCTACAACCAATGTGGTGTGCGCAGTGCAACCAGCTAAGAATAATCATGGCATCGAAACAACCCTGTTGTTAGGAAGCAATAAGGGCAAAATGTCTGTATGGAAACACGATGTGTCGCAAGTTGGCGGCTTTGTTAATCCGTGGATATCTTTGCCTCAAACCAGTGAATTAAAAGACAACGGATGTCCTAACTTAACAAGTGCAAGCCTATTTGCCTACGATGGTAATATGGTGATGGCAGGTGTTGCATCCGACAATACAATGACTCCTTTCTACGTTAGTCAAGACAACGGACGCACATGGAAAACGGGGCTGATGTATCATCCAACGATAACAAACGCAACAACCATAAGCGTGGCTTGCGACAACGATGGTTACTTGTGGATTGTTTGCAGCGGAGTAGGCGAGGTATATAAAGGTCGCCTAAATCGTTTGGCATGGGAGCAAAACCAAACTCGATTTGAATAATCAAAAAGGGTGAAAGCGCAAAAACAACATTGCATCTTATGCAATGAGCACATATCATACAGCGAATTTTTATCTCATGCAAAGGTTTCTCTTTATACTCTTATCTCTCTTGTCGACATTGCCACTTTGGGCACAACAAGATGACCCATTCTACCGTTTAGAATTGGGGGCAGGTGTGGGATTAAGTAAAAACTTTACAGATGTTAAGGACAAAAGTGGCATAGCTGGAGCTCTCGTAGCACGCTTCCCATTGAACCCTCGCATGGCTGTGAAAACACAGTTTACCTATAACACGATAAAAGGTTCAACTACGGGCAACAAAGCTTTCTTACCGAGTAATCCTAATGCAGTAGGTAGCGAAAGGCTCAACTATTCGGTGAGTGCAGCGGTATACGACTTATCAGCACTTTACGAACTCCACTTTCTGCCTTATGGCTATGTACGCGACTATAGGGGATATGTAAGAGTAGTTCCTTATGTGCAGATGGGATTTGGACTTACGTATGGTTCGTGCAAGAGTTTTACAGCCAATATCCCATTGGGAATTGGGGTTAAATACAAAGTGGCACAACGCTTAAACTTAGGGTTTGATTGGTTAGTGCATTTTAGTTTGAGCGATAAACTCGATGGACTTGAAGCCCCCTTAGGTATAAAGTCTGAAATGTTTAGAAACAAGGATATTTTCTCCTCATTTATGCTCACTTTGACCTACGATTTGCGCCCCAAATGCCCTACATGCAATCGCGATTAAGTGTAGCGATGCTCCAATCTCTTATTACAGAACATTGAAAATATAATATATGCAACTCGACAAAGCAAGAATACCTGCCCATATTGCCATTATTATGGATGGTAATGGTCGTTGGGCCAAAGCCCGCGGAATGAATCGTAGCATGGGACATCAACAAGGTGTGGTAGCTGTGCGCGAAATCACCACGGCTTGTTCAAACTTGGGCGTAAAGTTCTTGACTCTCTATACGTTTTCTACAGAGAATTGGAACCGTCCTGCCGACGAGGTGGCAGCCCTTATGTCGCTTATCCTTACATCGCTCGAAGAAGAACTCTTTATGAACAATAATGTGCGCTTGCGCATTATTGGCGACTTATCGAGAGTGCCCGATGTGGTGAGAAAAGCTATACTTGGTTTGCAACAACGCACTTCGGTAAATACGGGCATGACCATGGTGATAGCCTTGAGTTATAGTTCGAGATGGGAAATTACAGATGCCATGAAGCGTATGGCGCAAGAGGTAAAAGAGGGTAAGCTATTGCCTAACGATATTAATGAAGAAACAATATCTCAACATCTGTGCACCAACTTCATGCCCGACCCAGATTTGTTAATACGCACTGGTGGGGAATCGCGATTGAGCAATTATTTGCTTTGGCAATGTGCCTATACAGAGTTCTATTTCTGCAATACATATTGGCCCGATTTTCATGAACACGACCTTTGTGAAGCTATAGCATGGTTTCAGAACAGAGAACGAAGATATGGCAAAACAAGCGAACAGGTTGAAGTCGACAAGGCTTGATGTGCTTGTGTAGAAACATACCTCCAGCCACTCTTTTCATCCGAATGAACTAAAGGCTTTATTCCCCCTCACATACAACAAGCAATTATTATAAACAGATAATGAAATATTCCTCACGCATGTTGCTTGCACTCGTTGCATCCCTTACCCTTTCGGGTACGGTGCAAGCGCAAACCGACAATACGGATAGTCGCACCGACGACAAATTGCCCACTATCACTTATACAGCCAGTCACCCTCGTTACGTGCTTGGCGGCATAGTAGTAGACGAAATGAAAGGCTATGACAATGATTATTTGCTTAGCATTTCAGGGCTTACTATTGGCCAAAGCTACGAAATACCTGGGCCAGATATAAGCGAGGCTGTACGTAGATATTGGGATCAAAAGGTGTTCTCGAATGTAGAAATTACAGCCGATAGTATCGTTGCTGGTAAAGTGTATTTACACGTTAAACTTACGGCACAACCTCGTATTTCGAGCATTCGCTACACGGGTGTGAAGAAGTCGGAACGCGAAGACTGTGAAAAGATTATTGGTTTCCAACCAGGAAATCAAATCACTACCGACATGGTTAATCGTGCTGAACATTATATTAAAAAACACTTCGAAGAAAAAGGGTTTAAAAATTGCGAAGTGAACATTGTGCAGCGTGAGGATGTTACAGGCGATAATCGTGTGTTGGTAGATATCAACATTAATAAAAACGAAAAAACAAAGGTTCGTAGCATCATTATAACAGGTGCTGATCCTAAGCATGTGGCAAAACTTAAGCGCGCCATGAAAAAGACGCATGAAAAGAGTTTTGTTAATATGTTTCGCTCTAAAAAGTTCTTGCCTGAGAAGTATAAAGAGGACAAGGACTTGGTAGTAGAAAAACTTAACTCGTGGGGCTATCGTGACGCAATGATTACAGCAGATAGCGTTGATAACATCGATGCAAAGCACGTAAACATTTACATGAATGTTTATGAAGGCAAGAAATACTATTTGCGCAACGTGTCGTGGGTTGGCAACACAGTGTATAACTCTGATGTGCTTGAACGTGTGTTGCAAATGAAAAAAGGAGACGTTTATGACCAAGACCTCATGAACAAACGTTTAAACACTGACGACGATGCCATAGGTAACCTCTATTATAACAATGGTTATGTGTTCTACCGCCTCGACCCAGTTGAGGTAAATGTAGATAACGATAGCATTGACCTTGAAATGCGTATACAAGAGGGACAGCAAGCCACCTTTAACCACGTGCGTATTGCAGGCAACGATCGTGTGTATGAGAATGTCATTCGTCGTGAATTGCGCACTAAGCCAGGCGACCTCTTCTCTATGGACAATATCAAACGTTCTATTCAAGATCTTGCACAGATGAACCAGTTTGACCCAGAGGCATTGCAATCGCAATTTGGTCAGAGTGGTATCAAGCCCGATCCTGTGAATGGTACTGTTGATTTGAACTATCCGCTCACCACTAAGGGAGGCGACCAAATAGAACTTTCTGCAGGTTGGGGACAAACGGGTATTGTGGGTAGAGTAGGCTTGAAGTTTACTAACTTCTCAGTACAAAACCTTTTCAAAAAAGGCTATAAGCGAGCAGGATTTATACCACAAGGCGACGGACAAACATTGTCATTGCAAGTGCAGAGTAATGGTACATACTACCAAAACTATTCGCTTTCATTCTTAGAACCTTGGTTAGGCGGAAAGCGTCCAAACCAATTGTCGTTCTCAATCTCATATAGTAAGCAGAGTGACGTGAACTCTAACTATATCAACCAGAACTACTATACCCAAATGCTCAACTATACGTATGGTTATGGTTCAAGTTCAAACTACTATACCGATGCTTACGACCCCGATAAGTATGTGAAGCTCATAGGTTTGAGCCTTGGTTTTGGTAAACGTTTGCGCTGGCCAGATGACTATTTTACCTTTATGGCAGAATTGTCGTATACGCGCTATATGTTGAAGTCATGGCAGTACTTCCTTATAACAGATGGTAACTGCAACAACTTTAATTTGTCGCTTTCATTACAGCGTAACTCTACCGATCACCCATTCTATCCACGTAAGGGTTCGGAATTTCTCTTCCAAGTAACTGCCACACCACCTTACTCTTTGTGGGATGGCAAGGACTATAAGAATTTGGCAAGCAACCCTAAGAGTGCCAACTACCAAAAGGAGATGCAAGAGAAGTTCCGCTGGATTGAATATCATAAGTGGAAGCTCAAGTTCCGCAACTTTACAGCGCTATCGGGAGCAGTTAAGGCTCCAGTGCTGATGACTCGTGTAGAGTTTGGTTTGCTTGGTGCATACAATCGCCATAAGAAGTCACCATTTGAAACTTACTATGTTGGTGGTGATGGCATGTCGGGCTATTCATCGGGTTATGCAACCGAAACAATCGGTTTGAGAGGTTACGAAAATGGTTCGCTATCGGGTAACAACTCTTACTATGGTGATGCATACGCATATAGCCGCATGACGCTTGAATTACGTTATCCTCTTATGCTCGAAACCTCTACATCTATCTTTGCTCTTGCCTTTGTTGAAGGAGGTAACGCATGGTCGGATGTAAAGAAGTTCAACCCATTCGATATGAAGCGTTCTGCTGGTGTAGGTGTGCGTATATTGTTGCCAATGGTCGGTTTGATGGGTATTGACTGGGCTTACGGTTTCCAAAAGTACATCAGTGGCTTTTCAGGACAAAAAGCCGGTGGCTCTCAGTTCCACTTCATTATTGGTCAAGAGTTTTAACAACGCATAGTTTATGCTGAAAATAAAATAGGGTGGTGGGGGGATAAAAGGTTATGCACAATCTTTTATCCCCCTGCTCATACCAAGTGAATATTCATTATTAAAGATAAAATAAAACACAAGCAACATGAAAAAGTTTATCATTCTTCTATTTGTGCTTTGTGGTGCTATAAGCGTACAGGCACAAAAGTATGCATTGGTCGATATGGAGTATATATTGAGCAACATACCTGCGTACGAACGCGCTAATGAGCAGTTAAACCAAACATCTAAATCGTGGCAAGCTGAGGTGGAAGCGCTCAATTCAAAGGCCCAAACCCTCTACAAAAACTACCAAAACGAGAGTGTATTCCTTAGCGACGCTCAAAAAAAGGAACGCGAAAAGGCCATTGTAGACAAAGAAAAAGAGGCTGCCGAACTTAAAAAGAAATACTTTGGGCCTGAGGGAGAACTCTATAAAAAACGTCAGAGTCTTATCGAACCTATTCAAGACGAAATATACAATGCTATCAAATCAATAGCAACTACCAAGGGTTTTATGCTTGTGCTCGACCGGGCATCAGATAATGGTATCATTTTTGCTTCGCCAAGCATTGATATAAGCAATGAGGTGTTGGCTAAATTAGGTTATGCACAGTAAAATTGCACATTAAAATTCAGAAATACATCACAACAAATCATATAAAATGGGTCTTATAGAATTTAACAAACTCCCTATAAACACGCTCGTTGGAGCAGATTGGAAAACATTCAAAGAACTTACTGCAGGACGCGAGGTTGATGGACCATGGAAAGGCAAGTACCGTTTAACTAAGGCTGTATGTCGCTTGCTATCAGTGCTTGCTCCTATACAGGAAAGGCGCTATCAAAAGCAATTGACAAATGAGCCTCTAAAGAACGATCCTGTTTTTATCTTAGGGCATTGGCGTTCGGGTACAACATTTGTACATAATGTGCTTTCGTGCGACAAACGTTTTGGCTATTGCACCACTTATCAGACTGTGTTTCCCCACCTCATGATGTTTGGACAGTCCTTCTTCAAGAAAAATATGTCGTGGCTTATGCCCGATAAGCGTCCAACCGACAATATGGAGTTGGCTGTAGACCTTCCGCAAGAAGAGGAATTTGCTATCTCTAATATGTGCCCTTACACGTTCTACAACTTTTGGTTCTTCCCTAAGTATATCCAAGAATATTGCGACAAATATCTCATCTTCAAAGATATTAAACCTGCAGAACTCAACGCATGGGAGGATGCTTTCAGAAAGCTTATCAAAATATCACTTTGGAATACAGGCGGTGAACAATTCCTATCAAAGAACCCACCGCACACAGGACGTGTAAAAGAACTTGTAAAGATGTTTCCCAACGCTAAGTTCATCTATCTGATGCGCAATCCTTACACAGTGTTCGAGAGTACTCGCTCGTTCTTTACCAACACCATTCAGCCTCTTAAACTCGAAGAGTTTAGCAACGAAGATATAGAAAAGAACATCCTAACCGTTTATCGCAAGTTGCACGACCAATATGAGGCCGATAAGCACCTCATCCCCGAGGGCAACCTCATTGAAGTGAAGTTTGAAGACTTTGAAGCAGATGCACTCGGAATGACCGAGAAAATCTATAAGACTCTCTCATTACCTGGTTGGGAGAATGCCCGCACAGCCATTGAACAATATGTAGGTTCAAAAAAAGGGTATAAGAAAAACAAGTATCAATATGCCGACCGCACACGCCAACTTGTTGAAGAAAATTGGGGTGATGTTATTAAGCAATGGGGATACGAACAATAACTACATCCATAAATAACATTGATAGCAATGAAAGACATAGTGCTTTCATTGCTTATTTTAATTATTTACAGATATGTCAGCACGTCTTCTTTGGGTAGATGATGAGATAGATATGCTCCGCGCCCATATAATATTTTTAGAGAAAAAAGACTACGAAGTCACTACTGCATCAAATGGTCCCGATGCCATAGATTTGTGTCGTGAAAACGACTTCGACCTTATTCTTTTAGACGAAAATATGCCAGGGCTTTCGGGTCTTGAAACGTTGTTGCAACTAAAAGAAATCGTACCTACCGTGCCTGTGGTAATGGTAACCAAAAGCGAAGAAGAAGACATAATGGACCAAGCAATTGGCTCAAAGATAGCCGACTATCTGATAAAGCCTGTCAATCCTAAACAGATATTGCTGACGCTAAAAAAGAATATCCACCAACGCGAAATTGTGCAAGAGGTTACGCAAACAGGCTATCGTCAGGACTTTTCGCGCATAGGCGTGCAACTGAGCGAGAACCTTAGTGCTGATGAGTGGAAGGAACTTTATAAGCGTCTTGTTCATTGGGAACTTGAGCTATCAGAGGCTGGTAGCACTATGGATGATATGCTACGTATGCAGAAAGAAGAGGCTAATCTTGCCTTTGCCAAGTTCGTACGCAAGCACTACGAAGATTGGATAAAACATCCCGACGAGCGCCCAACCATGAGTCCCGACATATTTAAGAAGTGCATCTTTCCGCGGCTTTCTCAAGGTCGAAAGGTGTTTTTGCTCGTACTCGACAACTTTAGGTTCGACCAATGGCGCGTGCTTTCAAAAGACCTTGCCGATGACTTTGATATTGATGAAGACCTTTATTACACCATCCTACCCACCTCTACGCAGTATGCGCGCAATGCCATATTTGCTGGATTAATGCCTCTACAAATCAAGCAGATGTATCCCGACCTATGGGTAGATGAGGACGAAGACGAAGGTAAAAATCTCAATGAGGAGATGCTCATCCGCAACCAATTGCAGCGTTATCGTCGTCGTGAGGAGTTTACTTACCACAAACTCAACGACTCTTTGGCAGCCGATCATCTTTTGGGACAAATGCAGCAACTCACCTCAACTCCGCTCAATGTGCTTGTGATAAACTTTATTGATATATTGAGTCATGCCCGCACTGAGAGCCGCATGGTGCGCGAACTTGCAGGCAGCGAATCGGCATATCGTAGCATCACCCTTTCGTGGTTTAGACATACGCCCATACGCACGCTCTTTCACCGCCTATCTGAGTTAGATTACGACATCGTTATAACTACCGACCATGGTAGCATTCGTGTAGACCTACCTTCGAAGGTTGTAGGCGACAAAAATGTAAATACCAATCTACGTTATAAGTTGGGCAAGAACCTCTCTTATAATGCCAAGGAGGTGTATGAGGTGCGCAATCCCAAAGACCTTATGTTGCCGCAGCCCAATCTTTCAACATCTTATATCTTTGCAACGGGCAATCGCTTTTTTGCTTATCCCAACAATTACAATTATTATGTGCAATATTATAAGAACACATTTCAGCACGGAGGGGTCTCGATGGAAGAAATGATTGTGCCTCTTATCACCTTGCGTTCTAAAAGCAAACGTAGTTAGCACATAGCACAAAAACATACACCATTCCGAAACTTTTTTGGCATGTTAATGTGCCTTTTCAAATACATTTATCGCGTTCAAAAAGGCTTTGAACGCGATAAATGTATTAATTTTGTAGCAACACTTACACGCGTTTGCATGCCTATTCCCTACAGAGCTGCACACCAATTAGAATTTTCCCTACACATTTTTCAATATGAGCGACGAAACACAAGATAAGGACAAGACAATACAGAAAAAAACGGCTGAACAATCGCTTGATGCCCAACAAGCATCGGTGCCTACAAACAATGACACCTCTAATGCCGACAACGAAAGCACAGGCGATCAGCCCGTGGCACATTCTGATTATCAGCCATCGTCTCGTGTAAAAGATGAAGATGGAAAGTTGCAACTTACGGGTATGTATCAAAACTGGTTTCTTGACTATGCATCCTATGTAATACTCGAACGAGCTGTGCCACACCTCGACGATGGTCTTAAACCTGTGCAACGACGCATCTTGCACACAATGAAGTTGCTCGATGATGGTAGGTACAACAAGGTTGCAAATGTTGTAGGGCAAACCATGCAGTTTCACCCACACGGCGATGCCTCTATTGGCGATGCCTTGGTGCAGTTGGGACAGAAAAACCTACTTATCGACACACAAGGTAACTGGGGAAACATTCTTACGGGCGATAGTGCTGCAGCACCGCGTTATATTGAGGCGCGCTTGTCAAAGTTTGCGCTCGATGTGTTGTTCAATCCCAAAACTACGGTGTGGAAAATGTCGTACGATGGCCGCAAAAAAGAGCCCGTTTCCTTGCCTGTAAAGTTTCCTCTGCTATTGGCTCAGGGCGCAGAAGGCATTGCTGTAGGGCTTGCTGCAAAGATACTTCCACACAATTTTGGTGAACTCTGTGATGCGGCTATCAGCTATTTACATGGCGAGGAGTTTCACCTTTACCCCGACTTCCAAACAGGTGGTAGCATCGATGTATCACGATACAACGATGGCATGCGTGGCGGACAAATTAAGGTAAGAGCAAAGATTGAGAAACTTGATAATAAAACACTCGTCATACGCGAAATACCATATGGTAAAACCACCTCTACTCTCATCGACTCCATACTTCGTGCAAACGAAAAAGGTAAAATTAAGATACGCAAGGTTGAGGATAATACGGCTGCCGACGTTGAAATCTTGGTACATCTTACGCCTGGCACTTCGAGCGATAAAGCGATTGACGCACTCTATGCTTTTACCGATTGCGAAACAAGTTTAAATCCTAATTGCTGTACCATCGATGAGAAAAAACCAAAGTTTCTCAGTGTTAGCGACGTATTGCGCCGTTCGGTTGATAGCACTCGCCAATTGCTCGAACAAGAGCTCTTAATACGTCGGGGTGAACTACTTGAGAGTTTGCACTTTGCATCGCTCGAACGCATATTTATCGAAGAGCGTATCTATAAAGACCGTGCTTTTGAACAAGCCAAAGATATGGATGCTGCCGTGGCACACATCGACTCGCGCCTTGCGCCTTACAAGGATCAATTCTATCGTGAGGTAACGCGCGATGACATTATGCGCCTAATGGATATAAAGATGGGACGCATCTTAAAGTTTAATAAAGACAAGGCAGAGGAGATGATAGCACGTATGAATGAAGAAGTAGCGCGCATCAACCGCGACCTTGGCAACATGGTAGAGGTTACAGCCAATTGGTTCCGCCTTATTCGTGACAAGTATGCAGCCCAATATCCTCGTCGCACAGAGATACGTTCGTTCGACAATATAGAGGCAAGTAAGGTTATCGAAGCTACCGAAAAACTCTATATCGATCGCGAAAATGGTTTTATAGGTACAGGCTTGAAGAAGGAAGAATTTGTTGAAAACTGTTCTCCTATCGACGATGTGATCATCTTCTATCGCGACGGAACATACAAGGTTACGCGTGTGCAAGACAAAGTATTTATAGGCGAAACTGAGCGGTCTAAGAAGGAGCGTAAAAAGAAAGTCGAAATCATACATATCGCTGTATTTAAGCGTGGAGATAAGCGCACTATTTACAATGTTGTGTATCGAGATGCTGCAACCAATTCGTGCTTCATCAAACGTTTCAATGTAACAAGCATTCTCCACGATAAAGAGTACGACCTAACGACTGGAACCCTTGGAAGCAAAGTACTTTATTTCACAGCTAATCCCAATGGTGAGGCCGAAGTTATAAAGGTAACGTTTCGTCCCAATCCGCGTCTAAAGCGTATTAGCATGGACAAAGATTTTGGCGAAGTACTCGTTAAAGGCCGTGCTTCAAAAGGCAATTTGCTCACCCGATTAGATGTTCATCGCATCACGCTCAAGGCTCATGGAGCCTCTACTTTAGGTGGACGCAAGGTGTGGTTCGACCACGATGTGCAACGCCTTAACTATGATGCTCGTGGTCAGTATCTTGGCGAGTTCCATACCGACGATGCAGTGCTTGTTGTGCTCGAAAGCGGGCAGTTCTACACCACCAACTTCGATCTTAACAACCACTATGAGCCAACTGGCATTATGCGAATTGAAAAATTCGATGCCCATAAAGTGTGGACAGCTGTGTTATACGATGCCGACCAGCAAAACTTTCCTTACGTTAAGCGCTTCAACTTTGAGCGTTGCACGCAAGCACGTATGCAGAGTTTTATGGGCGAAAACCCACGTTCGCAATTCGTATTGCTCAGCGATAATGTCTACCCTCGATTGCAGATAACTTTTGGTGGAGCTGACGCTTATCGCGACCCTATGGAGGTAGATGTAAGCACTTATATAGGCGTTAAAAGTTTCAAAGCCAAGGGTAAACGACTCACCACATGCACAGTTGATAAGATAGAAGAGCTTGAACCATTGCGTTTTCCAACCTCAGCTGATGAGGCTGAAACCAATGCCGCAGACGCAACAGAAAGTCAAGCATCAACCGAGGAAAACGAAACCTTGCAGCGCTCCACACTATTTGATGAAGAAAACAATAACTGAAGCATATTAATAAAGTGATAAAGCTAACTAATATACACAAAGCCTTTGGTTCCTTAGAGGTGCTAAAGGGAATTGATTTAAATATCAACCCACACGAAGTGGTGAGCATTGTTGGCCCCAGTGGAGCTGGCAAAACCACCTTGTTGCAAATTATGGGTACGCTCTACAAGCCCGACCAAGGCAGTGTAGAAATTGCCGGACAAGATGTTTTGCGCCTTTCAAGCAATAAACTCTCGCAGTTTAGATGCGAACATTTGGGCTTCGTATTTCAGTTTCATCAGCTTTTACCAGAGTTTTCAGCACTCGAAAACGTGATGATACCAGGCATGATAGCTCGCCGCAGTAATAGTGAAATAAAAAAGCGTGCATTAGAGTTGCTCGACTTTATGGGACTTTCCGACCGTGCATCACACAAACCTGCTGAACTCTCTGGTGGCGAAAAACAACGCATAGCCGTGGCACGTGCACTCATGAACAATCCCGATGTTATCCTTGCCGACGAACCATCGGGAAGTCTTGACACACATAACAAAAAAGAGCTTCACCAACTCTTCTTCCGTCTGCGACAAGAGTTGGGACAAACCTTTGTCATTGTTACCCACGACGAAGAGTTAGCATCGCTCACCGACCGCACCATACATTTAATTGATGGTATGGTAGATACAGAAAGGTCCTCTATTTAAACACAAATGATTATGATACAACTCGGCAATTACAATACACTGCGCATCACTCGCTTTACCGACCATGGAGCCTATCTCGACGGAGGCGATTTAGGCGAAATTCTTATGCCTAAAACCTATGTAGAGCGTTGCATGCACGTAGGTACAGAGGTAAATGTTTTTGTTTATCTCGATCAAAGCGAGCGTCTTGTTGGTACACTCGAAACGCCATTGGCGCGTGTAGGCGACTTTGCTTTCTTAAAGGTGGCATGGGTAAACGAGTATGGTGCCTTTCTTGATTGGGGATTGATGAAAGACCTTTTTGTGCCTTTTCGTGAGCAGAAAAAGCCCATGCAGCAAGGTCGCTCATACCTTGTTCACATCCACATCGACCAAGAAACACAACGCATTGTGGCTTCGGCAAAGGTAGAACGTTACTTACAGCCAGCTTCTCCCACACAATATCACAAGGGGCAAGAGGTTGAAATCGTTGTGCAGCAAAAAACGCCTTTGGGCTTTAAGGTAATCGCCGATAATAGTTGTGCCGGTCTGATATACGACGACCAAATTTTTGAACAGGAACCACATGCAGGCGATGTTCTCTCGGCCACAATCGTTAAGGTGCGTCACGACGGAAAGCTCGACCTATCGCTTCAGCGTATAGGCAAGGGGCGTTTTCGCGACTTTGCCGACCAACTACTTTACGAGTTACGCGCTGAAGGCGGAACGCTTCCTTTTTCAGACCATTCATCTCCTGAGGATATCCAACAACGCTTTGGTGTGAGCAAAAAAACATTCAAAAAAGCAGTAGGAGTACTCTATAAAGAGCATAAAATAACTATTAATTCTGACGCAATTAGTCTTGTTAGGTAAGCAAAGTAAACAACTTGGTTAATAATTCTAAATAGAGCAATTTTTTACTTGCTTTTATCCTTGTAAATTTAAATGATATATATTATCTTTGCAATGCAAAATAAGAGGGATGGAGTACTGACAATCTATAATAGAATACAAAAAATAGGTGTTTATCCATTCTTCCACCCAAAAGATAGTTTTTTCATCTCTATATAAGTTCTGTGTGCCAATGATAAGTTGTGAAATTTGTCATTGGCTTTTTTATTTGTTCAAG
Organism: uncultured Prevotellamassilia sp.; assembly: GCA_934255485.1. Lineage (GTDB taxonomy): Bacteria > Bacteroidota > Bacteroidia > Bacteroidales > Bacteroidaceae > Alloprevotella. The sequence goes on from CAKQOG010000013.1 coordinate 50,006, forward strand.
TAAACCTTGCTTATTTCAATATTTATTGCCACCTTAGCATATTATAATCAACCTTAATAAATCATTTACATGAAGTTATTTTACTACCTACTTCCACTTTCGCTCTTTGTAGCATCTTGTTCTGACGAGGCTACCGACAGCATGCAACAACCCCAACCTTCAGATTCGCCTTCCGCTCCCATGCTCTCTCCTGAGGCTATGTTCCCCACTTCGGATGGCTCTACATTGCTTAGCACAACACCAGCAAGAGCTGCATGGCAAATATTAGGCAAGTTCGATCCAAACCGAGCACTCGATATGAGCCAACTGCAAATTACTAACGAACAATTGGCCGAAATCAAGCAGTTTGTAGACGAACATTTCAAGGCTGATACGCAGTACGACACCTATCGAAATATCTTTAAGTGGATATGTAGCAACATCAAATATGCCAATGATGGCGATGCCTATCTCGACCCCTACGATGTATTTGTACACAAGCGTTGTATTTGTCAAGGATATGCCAATTTGCTTAAAACCATGTGTTATACACAAGGCATACCGTGCCTCATTGCCAATGGTATGCTCAGCACTATAGGTGGGCATGCTTGGAACTATGTATACACAGATGGACAATGGTATGTGAGCGACCCTACCAATAACGATCAGTATAAGGCATCTGCTTACACTTCTTATCAAAACAAACTCATCCCTCAACAGTTTGATGTAATACTTTTTGAGGACGACCATTTTAAATATAGCTTCTATAATAAGCAAATCAATGTGGCAGAAGTAAAGCCCACCACCGATTCTTACGTAGTGCTTCCTTATGGCACAAATGGTTTGAGGGTTACTTGCTTCTTCCCACAAAAGCAGTTGCCCGAAAATATTGAGACTCTCTATATTGGAAGTAACATAAGTTCGTTTAGCGACTATCCTGATGGATTGAACGCACTTACGCCCAATCTCCGTGAAGTTGTTGTTGATACCAAGAACTCCAAATTCATGTCGTACAAAGGTGTTGTATATCAGCGCCCAAGTAGCACCACACCTTACTTTGTTCCTGCTGGCATACGTCGTCTTGAATTGCGTCCTATGCGTGTAATGGACAAAAATGTTGTTTCGTGGCTCAAGAATGTTGAAGAGATAGTTATTGCACAAGGTACCACCCGCATAGAGGATTATGCTATTGAGGGATGCCCCAACCTAAAGCGTGTTTACGTACCCGAATCGGTTACTTACATTGCTCCCAATGCGTTCTACAACTGCGGTGAACCAGAGATCGTACGCTTCACAACGGGAATCACCGAAGTTACGATGTAGTTTATAAATATGTGTTTAAAATAAATTATGGCAACATTCATAGTTTATTTTGAACACATATTTTTTTATGTTTTTGCCTCTTCTGTTTATTAAGAAAAATCGCCCTTTTGGGTAACATTTACTTACAAATTAAATTCTCAAAATAGAATTTAAATGTTAAATAGATTAACGTAATATTTTATTATTTAACTATATTATACATTCTTGTATTTATATCACATGGTTTAATTCTACAAGGATACGTATCCTTATCTTCTTAGAACACGTTGCTAATACCACAAGGATACGTATGATGACAACCTAAGAATACGTATCCTTGTGGTATTACTACACGCTTGTTGCTCATAAAATTTTTTTAAAGATATAAGTGAATGATTATAACGTGCTGATATTCAATGAAATATGTAAAGTTGCTCATAATTCGCTCAAAATCGATCGAGGTGAATGCTTTTCAATTTTTCTTGAATTATGAGCATTTGAAATGTCGAAATTTAAGAAATGCTTATATTTGCATTACTATTTATCCATAACACATTATTACAAAACATTTAATGCTATTCCCATGTCGTTGCCAATTAGGTTAATAACCCTACTATCGTTACTTATATTTATTGATACAAATGCCCAAACATTGCATCCAATTCAAACAAACGACTCCATAAAGACTGGCACAGACAGTTTGCGTCCCAATAACAAGGAACGCAATTTGAGCGAAGCAACGGTTACGGCTACTCGTTTGGTGTTTGTAACAAAAAAAGATACAGTAATTTACGACATGGATGCACTTGGAGCTACTAAGGGCGACATGTTGCAAGATATGATAGGGCGTATGCCTGGGCTCGAAATGAAAAATGGAGCCCTTTATTATCGCGGAAAAGTGGTAAATCGCTTGTTGGTAAATGGCACCGATTTTAAGCGAGGAGATACCAAAAAAGCACTCGAAAATTTGCCCGCTTATATCATAAAAAACGTAAAGGCATACGAAGATTTAACAGACGAAGCCAAGGTTACGGGACTCGATGATGGCACGCGCCAACGTGTGGTTAATGTTATCCTAAAAAAGAAATATTTGGGCGTATGGACGGGTAATGCCGATGTGGGACAAGGTACTGACCACCGCTGGCTATATCGTGCATTTGCCAACACCTTTACTGAGCGTTCGCGTGTGAGTATGTATGGCGGTTTTACCAATACGGCACAGTATCAGAGCGTGAGTGGCAATGGCGACTGGGAGGATAATGGCGGAGCTGGCAGTTCGAGTGGCGATACACGCTATATGCAACCAGGTGTATCGTTTATGTGGAACAACGGACGTGAACAGAACAAACCTGGCTATGTTATGATTGATGGTTCAGCTGGTTGGGACTATCGTGGACACAACGATCGTCGATTTGAAAATAACGAAACTTTTCTCGACGACGGTACGACTCGTACCGACATGAGCAACATGCATACAAAAAATGATGAGCGTATTTGGAATGCCGATTTTTCGTTGGCTTGGCAGCCCACAGCGCGTACACATATCGACCTCCGTCCGCAGTATAGCTACACCGATTACACCGACCGCCAAAGCGTACAGCGTGGGCAGTGGAATAAAGCGTTTACTAATGCCGAAGGCTTTGTTTCGCCTCTTGACTCTTTGCTAAAGTATAGTAAAACAGGTTGGCCAATAGGCGAGGGGAGAGCCAATATGCTCACACGGCAAGAGGGCGACAGCAAGCAAGGCACGCATGCTGTGGCGAACTGGCTATACGTTACGCACAAACTCACTGATAATAATTGGCGCTTGTCATTGCGTAACAGTTTATATTATAATTATCGAAACAACAAGGATCATTCGCTCGATGGTTATCAACAATATCAAACCAACCAATTGGCTGTAGACCCTCTCTACAATCGTTATACGCAAACCGACGACCACAATTTCAGTTTGCAAAACTTTATCGACCTAAATGTGCCTCTGCCCATATTTCAAACTATGCGTTTTACCTATGGCACAACGCTATCGCGCAATCATAGCAATGCTAATGCTTATCGTTTGGAACGTTTAGGGGGCGAGTTTGCCGATTTCGATACCTATTTGCGTGTGTTAGGACTTTTGCCTGCTACTGATAATTGGCAACAACTGGCACGCGATGGTGAACAAACTATTAACTCTTTGCAATTAAACCGCCGTCATTGGTTCGAAAATCAGTTGCAATACAACAATAAGCATGGTCTTACCATTTATCTTCAAAACACTTATCGTTTGGTTTACGACCGCTTAGACTATGTAAAGGGGCAATATGCTCCCTTACATCCACATCGACATGCCACAGAATATTATTTGGGGTTGAATGCTCGTTGGCAAACCGACTCTATTGGTACCTTTACATTTAGTTATAGTTACAACACCGATAATCCCACATTGTTGCAAACTATTACCCTCCCCGACAATAGCAATCCGCTGAGCATAAGTTATGGTAATCCTGATTTACATAAAAGGCATTCCAACCAACTGAATATGGGATATGAGTGTAACTTTAAACACGGCCAAATACTCTCGTTGGGGGTTATGATGCAGCGCACTACTAATATGGTTACATCGCGCCAAACTTATAATAAACTGACGGGGGTAACCATCTCAGAGCAAGTAAACTTGCGTCGTGGACAGTGGAGCATTTCACCAAACCTATCCTTTAGCACACCGCTTGATAAGAAGCAACGAATAAATTTGACCATCAGTAACTACTATAATTGGAACGACCAACCGCTATATGCAATTGCCACTACGGGAACTTCCATACTATATAATCGCCGTTTGCACAACTTTTATAGCATGCAAAATCTTAATTTTCGGTTGGGTAAGTTTAATGCCGAAATGGGACATACATTGATGTTTGCATCCGATAAAATGAGCAACCCTGCCAGCAAGCGTATAACCTCTTATGCCACGACCTTGCAAGCCAACATGCAGTATACGCTGCCTTGGAGCATGGACGTGAAGAGCAGTGTCTACTCCACCTATCAACGTAACGGCTCGTCTCTCATTGAGAGCCCGTGGCACACGGTATGGAATTTAAGCATTACGCAGTCATTCATGCGCAGCAAATCACTAGCACTAAAGGTTGAGGCTAGTGATTTGCTCAATCAGCGTGAGCAAACATGGAGCTATGTAGATACTAATAGCCGCTTTTCGGGATGGTCGCAATCCGTGGGACGTTTCTTTATGTTGCACCTTATTTATCGTTTTAGCACAAAAAAATAATCTCGTAATTATTCTTGGATGGGTGGCTCTATAAATTCTGTTGATAACGTATAATTTTCATTATGGCAGAATTTCTAGAGCCACCCGAATTTAAATAGCCATAGAGATAGAATACAGCGTTTGTCATACCCAGAAGTTGGTATTTAATAGCAGTTGCCATGGCTTTTGTCTTCGCAAACGAAAGAGATTTTGTAATTTTGAAAAGCTAAGTAACTGCTTTTTGTCATAACAAGGCAATAAGCAACAAAACGATAGATAGAGTTATGACAAATGTTTGGATAAGCGCCGTTGGTCTATGCGGCGCAACGATAATAGGCAGTCTGTTGGGGTTTGTCATCAAGGCACTGCCCCATAAGTGGAACGATACGGTGCTCGGTTATTGCGCAGGCATAATGCTTGCAGCTTCTACACTCGGTCTCATAGTGCCAGCGTTTGAGTATACGGCCACGCCATGGTGGTTTGTGACAATCGGCATTATGGCTGGAGCTTATTTTCTAAACGTACTCGACCTTGTTACGCCCCACCTTCATCACATTACAGGGCTTGATGCGGAAGAACATCGCAATAATGCCACTCTCAATCACATTCTACTCTTCATTATGGCCATAGCTATCCATAAATTGCCCGAAGGCATTGCTGCGGGAGTAAGCATGAGCGAGGGGGAGGAGTCGTCGTGGATGGTAAGTTTCGGAATAGCCTTGCAGAATGTGCCTGAGGGCATGGTTATCATTGCGCCCCTACTGTTGGCAGGAGTGAAGAGGCTGCGAACGTTTATCATATCAGTTGCCATCGGACTGCTTGAAGTTGTTGGGGTATGGATAGGCTTTGCCATGGGTAATATCTCCACATTGATGCTGCCCGTGATGCTTGGCTTTGCTGGAGGGGCTATGCTCTATGTTACGAGCGACGAAATGATTCCAGAAACCCATGCACATGGTTATCAGAAAGAGGCTACTTATGCTCTATTGTTAGGTTTTATCACGATGTTACTGCTTGAAAAATTAGTGAAGTGAGTTTGCATGCCTAAAAATGTAGGTTCGAGATAAAAATTAGGGTAATGTGTGGAAGAAATAGCAAACGATATATAGAAGTTCGTTTGCCATTTGCTAATTCTTTTATTGGTTTGGGTGCATTCACAAGTATTAATCTCAATGCGATAGTGATATTTCCTAAAATTAAAGACATAATGAATGTTTAATTAATCAATGGCCATTTATGTTCTTCTTTCCGCGTGCAACGCCAATTTCCCTAAAATAATTCATCCCCCAATCATGATAATTCATGCCCCCAAACCTCCCAAAATCATCTTTCCCTAAAATATCTCCAAAAATATTGAAAAATTTTTATCACACATTTCTTACTGATTATCAATCATTTGCGTAAACTT